>CACEKG010000009.1 GCA_902560065.1 uncultured Bacteroidota bacterium | reverse complement strand
CAAAACCTTCTCCCTCACTCATTTCAATTCCTGGAGCCAATAAACTCCAAAAGCTTGCAGCAACCATAACACCACCAGTAAAACCAAGCATCGCGTCAAGAAACGTTCTGTTCATAGTTTTTACAAAAAAAACTAAAGAGGCTCCTAGAGCTGTTAAACCCCATGTAAATAAAGTAGCAATAAATGCTCCCTTAATTGGATTAAGTGACTCAAAGTATGATAAAATATCTTCCATTAAATAATGTGGTCTACAAATTTAGTTTAAATATATTTAGAACCAATCTAAATATTTTAATATCAAAAAATTAAATTAATTACTTTTGATTTCTTCTTATGAATGAAAAAATTTATGATTATATAATTTGTGGCGCTGGAGCTTCAGGATTAATTCTTGCAAGTTCAATGTTAGATGACAAATACTTCTCAAACAAAAAAATCTTATTAATAGAGAAAGAAAACAAAAACTTAAATGATAGAACTTGGAGTTTTTGGGAGGGGAAAAATGGAAAGTTTGATGATTTAGTCTCTAAATCATGGACCAATGCAAAATTTATATCCTTTAATACCAATCTAGAATTTAATTTAAACCCATTTAAATATAAAACAATCAGGTCGAGTGATTTTTATAAAGAATTATTTGAAAAATTAAAATTAAATGAACAAATAAAAATTATAAACTCAGAAGTAAAAAAAATTATAAATGACAAAAATGAAGTTGTTGTTCATACTAATACCAAAAAATTTTTTGGTAAATATGTCTTTTCTAGTATATTAAAAAAAGATATACTAAAAAACTCTTCATTTCCTTATTTAAAACAACATTTTGAAGGATGGTTTATAAAAACTGAAAAACCTTTATTTGATGAAAATGAGCCTACTTTAATGGATTTTAGTATAAATCAAAAAAATGAAACTAGGTTTATATACATCCTTCCTTTTAAATCTAAAGAAGCATTGATTGAATTTACTTTATTTTCTAAATCAGTCCTAAAAAAATCTGAATATGAAAAAGTTTTAAAACAATATTTGGCTAATAAAGGAATAAATTCTTACAAAATTTTAGAAAAGGAAAAAGGAATTATTCCCATGACTTGTTATCCTTTTGAAAAACACAATAGTGAAAGAGTTTTATTTATCGGTACAGCTGGAGGATGGACCAAAGCCAGTTCAGGCTACACATTTAAAAATATAATAAATAAAACTGAACTATTAATTAATTTTTTAAAAAGAGAAAAAGATTTATCAAAGTTTAATTTAAGGTCTAGATTTAATTTTTATGATTTAATTTTAATCGATGTCTTATATAACTATAATCATTTAGGTGATAAAATATTTTCCAGTTTATTTAGAAACAATAAGCCCTATAAAGTCTTAAATTTCCTTGATGAAAAAACAAATCTCATAGATGAATTAAAAATAATGTATTCTTTTCCTTGGTCTATTAAAATTTTATTTATCAAAGCTTTATTTAAAAACTTATTTAAATATTAAAAAGAGATATAATTATCAACAAAATCTATCAATATCTTTTTCTTTTTGTCTTGAATTGAAATCTCATTAACTTTTCTTTTTGCTTGCTCTAAATAATCTTTTATTAAATTTTTCGTATCTGACTTTGCACCAGAATCAGTAAAAATTTGTTTTACAGTTTTAATTTTAGTTTCTATATTTCCCTCATAAGAATTAGAAAAATATTTTTTTAAAATAGCTTTATTTTCAGTGGAAGTATTTAAATAAGCATTATGAAATAATATTGTCTTTTTATTCTCTATAATATCTCCGCCTATTTTCTTTCCAAAAGATTTTAAATCTCCATAAATATCTAAAAAATCATCTTTTATTTGAAATGCAAGTCCTATTATGATTCCAAAATCATAAATTAATTGAGAATCAATTTTTGATGCCCCAGCTGTAATTGCACCCATCTTTAAAGAGCAAGCAATTAAAACCGCTGTTTTTAATTTAATCATTCTTATGTAATCTTCAAAAGTAACTTTTTCATTAGTTTCAAAATTTATATCTAATTGTTGTCCCTCACAAACTTCAAGAGCAGTTTTATTTAATAATTCAAAAAGCAGTATGTGTAATTCTTTTTTATAATACTGTAAAGACTCATATGATTTAATAAGCATTGCATCTCCTGATAAAATTGCAGCATTTACATTCCATTTCTCATGAACAGTAGCTTTTCCTCTTCTTAGAGGAGCAGAGTCCATTATATCATCATGCATTAAAGTAAAATTATGAAAAAGCTCAACCGAAAGAGCTGCAGGTAGTGAATCCTTTATTTTTCCCCCAAAGCAATCTGCAGAAATTAATGTTAATATTGGTCTAAACCTCTTTCCTTCAAGGTTTAATAAATAATTTATAGGTTCATATAAATTTGATTTAGACTTTGTTAAATTTTGAGAATCTAAATAATTAAGAAAAGATTTTCTGTAAAAATCAATCATAATTTTTTCGTAAAAATAACCAATTTGAATTAGAAATAATGAAATAAAACTTTGGAAACTCTTTAGGTTTATAAAGTTTATTTGTTTAATTTTGCAACCTTAAAATGAAAAAAGAAATAATAAAAATTACAACTGAACTTTTTCTCTCATTAGGGTTTAAAAGTATTACAATGGATGATATCTCTAAAAAAATGGGTATTTCAAAAAAAACCCTTTATGAATATTTTGAAAATAAAGAAATGTTAGTTAGAGCCTCTACTAGCATGAAATATAATGAAGTGATGAATAGCATAATTGAAATTAAGAAATCTGCAAAAGATCCTATAATGGAAGTTTATCTAATAAAGAAAGAATTATTACAACACCTTAGTAATGAAACAACTTCTCCTCAATACCAACTTCAAAAATATTACCCAGAAATATATCATGAATTAAAAGAAAAAGAATTTAAAATTTTTAATAAAATGTTTAAAGAAAGTTTAAAAAAAGGTATAAAAATGGGTCTTTTTAGAAAAGAAATTCGAATTAAATTTATTACTAGAATTTATTTTAATGGTTTAAGAGGTATTAGAGACATCACTCTTTTTCCATTAGATAAATACAAAATTGATGAATTAATTACAGATTTTTTTGAATATCACTTAAGAGCAATTTCGACAAAAAATGGTTTATCTCTTCTTAAAAACTATAAACAAAAATATAGCTAATGAAAATTTTAGTCGTTTTTTTAATTTCCTCGTTTATTTTATTTTCTCAAGATAAGAGTCCTATTGAAACCCTATCTTTAGATGAAGCTTTAACAATTGGAATTAAAAATAACAGAAATATTATAACTGCAAATCTTGAAGTTCAAAAAGCTTATAAAGAAAAATGGAACACAATAGCAACAGGTTTGCCTCAAATAAAAGCATCTGTTGACTACCAAAATTTTATTAAACAACCTATTTCTTTAATTCCTGCTGAATTTTTTGGAGGTAATAAAGGAGATTTTGCTGAAGTTAGCTTTGGTACAAAACAAAATATAAATGCCGGTCTTAAGTTAGATCAATTAATATTTGATGGATCATACTTAGTTGGTCTACAAGCTATAAAAGTATTTCTTGAAGAATCAAAAAATTTTCGTGAGAAAACAATTATAGAAGTCAAAAAAAATATTGTTTCAACATATTCTTCAGTTTTACTAACTAGAGAAAATATTAAATTTTTAAAAAAAAATAAACTTAGTTTAGAATCAAATCTTATAGAGACTACAGAACTATTTAGAAGTGGGTTTGATGAAGAAGAAAGTGTAGAGCAAATAAGACTAACATTATCTGAGGTAAATTCTCAGCTTCGATATTCAGAAAATATTGAAAGAATAACCTTGGGGATGTTAAAGCTGCTATTAGGATATTCATCTGAAGATCTTTTACTTTTAAGCAATACATTAGAAGAGATAATAAATGATGGACTATTTCAGATTAAAAATGAAAATACTAAAACCTCAGATATCAGTAAGAATATAGATGTTAGAATTGCCGAAAATAATGTAGATTCAAAAAAATTATTGTACAGACTTGAACAATCAAAATATTTACCATCAATATCTGCTTTTATTAATGGTTTTTATACAGGAAATAATGATGAGTTTACTTTTTCTGACCAAAGACAAAAATGGTTTGGATCCTCAGTATTTGGATTGAGTATAAAACTACCAATTTTTAGTTCATTTGCAAGATCAGCAAAAACACAAAAGGCTAAATTATCTTTTGAACAAGCTAAAATAAATCTTGAAGAAACTAAAGAAAAGATAGACTTAGAATTAAAGGCTGCATACAATGACTATGGCCTTTCTTTAGAAAATTATTTTACTTATCAAGAAAATCTTTCATTGGCTGAAAACATAGAAAATAAAAATCAACTTAAATATTTTGAAGGTATTATAACTGGTTTTGAATTAAGACAAATTCAACTTCAATTATATAATTCACAGAACAATTATTTAAAATCTATTCAAAACATGATAGTTAAAAAAATAAATCTTGAATCATTAATTAACAATTAAAAAAATGAAAATGAATAAAAAAACATTATGTCTATTACTATTATTTTTCTTTAATATTGGGTGCAACGATGAGAAGGAAAAAGATCAAAAAATAGAATTTGAAAAAAATAACATTGAATTTTTAGAAAGTGAAAAAAATAAAATTGTTAACAAAATAGATGAATTAAATGAAGATTTAAAAAAAATCAACTTTTCAATTGACAAAACAACTAACAATCAAAAAGTCCAGTTAGTTACTGGTATTAAAATTTCCTCAGAACCATTTAATCACAAAATTGAAATTCAAGCAAATGTTAATACAAGACAGAATTTAATTTTATTCCCTGAATTATCTGGAGAATTAAAAGAAATTTATGTAGCTGAAGGTCAGCAAGTTAAAAAAGGACAGCTTTTAGCTATTATTGATGATTCTGGTTTGAATGAAGAATTAGAAACATTAAAAATTCAATTTTCTCTTTCAAAAATAAACTTTGAAAAAACCCAAAGATTATGGAATAAAAAAATTGGATCAGAAATTAAATATTTAGAATCAAAAGCTAAATATGAATCTCAAAAAAAAATGGTTGATCAAATGAAGAAGAGATTATCAAAAACAAAAATAATTGCACCCTTTAAAGGTATTATAGATGAAATTAAAGGGAAAAAAGGCCAAATTTTAACCCCTTATGTATCTCCAATTTTAAGAATAATAAATTTAAATAATATGTATGTTGAGGCTTTAGTCCCTGAAAATCACTTGCCTAATATCAAAATTGGAAGTGAGGCAATTGTTAAAATTCCAGTTCTTAATTCATCTCAAAAAACTAAAATAAATCAAACTGGAAATTATATTAACCCAAATAATAGAACATTTAGAATAGAGGCTCCTTTAAAAAATATTAAAAATATAATTAAACCAAACTTAGCTGCTAAAATATTAATTACGGATTATTATAATCAAAATGCAATAATGATTCCAACTAAAATAATTAATGAAAATGCAGAAGGACAACCATATATTTTTAAACTTTTAAAAACAGAAAAAAAATCCCTTTATAAAACAAAAAAAGTTTTTATTGAATTGGGAAAAAGCACAAATGAAAAAACTGAAATTTTAAATGGACTTAAAGTTGATGATACAATAATTGATGAAGGATCCATGATAGTTGATGATAATCAGATAGTTAAAAATATTAATTAGGTGTAATGAAGAAAAAAAAATATAGAAATTTTATTATCTCAAATTGGGCAATAAATAACAAGACCGTAGTTTATGTTATTATGTCTATTTTTTTAATTCTTGGGATTTCCTCCTACTTTACAATGCCTAGAGAAAGTTTTCCAGAAATTAATGATACTAAAGTTTTTGTAAGCACAGTTTACCCAGGCAATACAGCTGAAGATATAGAAAGATTAATAACCATCCCTTTGGAAGATGCTTTAAAAAGTGTTAAAAATTTAGTTGAAATTAAATCAACTTCCTCCGAAGATTTTTCCATTATTGATGTTGAATTTGATGAGAATATTTCTATTGAAGATGCAAAACAAAAAACAAAAGATCTTGTCGATGGAGTTACAACAAGTGCAGATTGGCCAGTTTTTAATAACGCAAAAATTGAACCAAGTATTTTTGAACTTGACTTTTCCGAATTAAGACCCATGTTAAATATTAGCCTAATCGGTGATTATCCAGTAGAAAAAATGAAATATTATGCAGAAATAATTCAGAATAAAATTGAACAACTTTCTCAAGTTAAAGAAGTCAATATTAGAGGAATTCAACCGTTTGAAGTAGAAGTAGCTGTTGATATATACAAAATGACTGCTTCAAAGGTTTCATTTAATGATATAATTAATTCTATTAATAAAGAAAATTCTACAATTTCAGCTGGAAATATTATTTCAAATAATCAAAGAAGAAATGTTAGATTAATTGGGGAAATAAAGGACCCTATTGAATTAAATAATATTGTAGTTAAAACTGATAAAGGGCCTGTATATCTTAATGAAATTTCAGATATTTCATTTAAAGAAAAAGATAAGACCTCCTATGCAAGATCTTTTGGAGAAAAAACTATACTATTAGACGTTGTAAAAAGAGGAGGTAAAAATCTAATTATTGCTTCCAATGAAATTAAAAAGATTATAGATAATTCTGAAAAACTCAATTTACCTAATAATCTTAAAATAACAATCACAAATGACCAGTCAAATATTACCTTAAATCAAGTTAGTGACCTTGTTAATAATATAATTTTTGGAGTAATTCTAGTTGTATCAGTACTAATGTTTTTTTTAGGATTTAGAAATTCCTTATTTGTTGGTTTTGCAATTCCTATGTCCATGTTTATGTCATTTATGATAATGTCTTTTATGGGTTATACTATGAATACAATGGTTCTTTTTGGATTAGTTATGGGTCTTGGAATGCTTGTTGACAATGGAATAGTAGTTGTAGAAAATGTTTATCGTTTAATGGAGAAAGAGGGGCTAAATAGAATCGAAGCTGCAAAAAAAGGAATAGGTGAAATAGCTTTTCCTATTATAATATCAACAGCAACTACTATTGCAGCATTTATCCCTTTAGGAGCTTGGCCTGGATTAATGGGTGAATTCATGATTTATTTTCCAATTACTCTTTCAGTTGTTTTAGGTTCTTCATTAATCGTTGCAATATTTTTTAATTCAATGTTAGTTTCTCAATTTATGGAAACTAGTGAAAGAGAAATAGGATTAAAAAAACTTTGGAAGTTGACTTTAATTTTAGGTTTAATTGGAATTATCTTAATTTTTAGTCCTGGAAAACTAAGAGGTTTAGGTTCACTAATGCTTTTAATTCCTTTATTGTTCTGGATATATAAATTTGTAATAAAAAAATTAGCTTTAAAATTTCAAAAAACCTTTCTAGTTTGGTTAGAAGGAAATTATAGAAAATTTTTAAGTTTTGCTTTAAATGGAATAAAGCCATATGTTTTTTTATTAAGTACCTTTTTACTGTTATTTCTTTCGTTAATATTATTTGTTCTTTTTCCTCCAAAAATTGAATTTTTTCCTAATAATGATCCTCTTCAAATTATGATATATATGGAGTATCCAGAAGGAACTGCAATAAATAAAACAAATTTAACTGCAAAAAAAATTGAAAAAGAAGTTTTCAAAGTAATAGAAAGACCAAAGTTTAGTGATGGAAAAGTTAATTTCCTTGTTGAATCAAATGTTTCTCAAGTAGGTGAAGGAGCTGGTAATCCTGAAACAGATAATGGAAATACAAACGAAATGCCAAATAAAGCTAAGATTACACTTAGCATGAAAGAATATAAATTCAGAAATGGTATTTCAAGTGAGGAACTAAGAATGGAAATCCAAAAACAATTAATCGGAAAATTTCCAGGGATTTCTTTGTCAGTAGAAAAAGATGCTAAAGGTCCTCCTGCTGGTTATCCTATAACTATAGAAATAACAGGAAATGATTATCTAAGATTAATTAACACTGCAAAAAAAATGAAAGATTTTCTTAATAAAGAAAATATTAATGGTGTTGAAGAATTAAAAATAGATGTTAATAAAAATAAGCCTGGTTTAAAATTAATTGTTGATAGAAAGAAAGCTGGTGAACTTGGCATTTCTGCTTCCCAAATTGGACAAGTTTTAAGAACCTCATTATTTGGTTCTAAAGCAGGTGTTTTCAGAAAAGATGGAGAAGATTATGATATAAATGTGAGGTTTAATAAAAATTACAGGTATGATAATAACGCATTATTTAATCAAAATATAATTTTTAGAGATCAATCTTCTGGAAAGATCAAAGAAATTCCTGTTTCAGCATTAGTTACAAAAGAAAACTCAGCTTCTTTCAGTGCTATAAAACACAGAAAAATGCAAAGAGTCGTGACATTATATTCCTCTGTTTTGGCAGGTTATAATGCTAATGATGTTGTTAATAAAGTTAAAAAATCTTTAGATAATTTTTCTTTGCCTAATAATATTGAATATAAGTTTTCGGGTGAAATAGAAGAACAAGAAAAAAATATGACATTTTTATCCAAAGCATTACTCTCTGCATTAGGTTTGATACTAATTTTATTGGTCTTTCAATTTAATTCTATATCAAAACCTTTGATAATTTTACTTTCAATTTTTTTGAGCTTTACTGGAGTTTTGTTTGGGTTAATTATTTTTAAAATGCCTTTTGTAATTCTGATGACAATGATGGGAATTATTTCGCTTTCTGGAATAGTTGTAAATAATGGGGTTGTTCTTTTAGATTACACACAACTTCTAATTGATATAAAAAAGGAAGAATTATCTATCAAAAAAGAGGAAACCTTACCAAAAAAAGAATTGATAAATGTAATTATTGATAGTGGTGCTGCTAGGTTAAGACCTGTTATTTTAACTGCCATTACAACTATTCTAGGGTTAATTCCTTTATCAATTGGATTAAATATTGATTTTTTCTCATTATTTACTAATTGGGATTCCAATATCTATATTGGTGGTGATAATGTAATGTTCTGGGGCCCTTTAGCTTGGACTGTTATTTTTGGGTTAAGCTTTGCAACATTTTTAACATTAATAATTGTTCCATCAACATTTCTAATAGTTCAAAATCTAAAATACCACTTCAAAAAACTTTTATAATAAAATAAATTAGTCTTAGATTATCTAAGTTTTCTATTTTTGTCTTAACTATGTATAGAACTCATAACTGTGGTGAACTTTCATTAAACCAGAAAGGAGAAAAAGTAACTCTATCTGGATGGGTTCAAAAAATAAGAAATAAAGGGTTTATAATTTGGATTGATTTAAGAGATCGTTATGGCATAACTCAACTAGTTTTTGATAATGATAGAACATCCAAAGAAGTTTATGAAAAAGCTCAATTAATTAATAGAGAATATGTAATACAAATTAGTGGTGTCGTTTTAGAGCGTGAATCAAAAAATCCTGAAATTGTAACTGGATCAATTGAAGTTTTAGTTGAAAAACTTAATATTTTAAATAAATCTGAAACACCTCCCTTCACTATAGAAGATAAAACAGATGGTGGAGAAGAGCTAAGAATGAAATACAGATATCTTGATTTAAGAAGAAATTCAATAAAAAACAATTTAATTTTTCGACATAAAGTAACTATGGAAGTTAGAAACTTTCTTTCAAAAGATGGTTTTATTGATGTTGAAACTCCTTGTTTGATAAAATCAACTCCAGAAGGTGCAAGAGATTTTGTTGTTCCATCGAGAATGAACCCCAAAGAGTTTTATGCTTTACCTCAATCCCCTCAAACTTTTAAGCAACTCTTAATGGTGGGTGGGCTAGATAAATATTTTCAAATTGTAAAATGCTTTAGAGATGAGGATCTTAGGGCTGATAGACAACCAGAATTCACTCAAATAGATTGTGAAATGTCATATGTGAATCAGGAAGACATATTAAATCAATTTGAATCACTAATTGTTTATTTAATAAAAAAAATTAATAACAAAACTGTTACATCTTTTCCGAGAATTAAATATGAAAAAGCAATTTTAAATTATGGAACAGATAAACCGGATATAAGATTTGATATGAAAATACATGAGCTAAATTCTTTAGCCAAAAATAAAGGTTTTAATGTATTTGATAAAGAAGAATTAATTGTTGCTATTTCTGTTCCTAATGCAGCTTCATACTCTAGAAAGCAAATTGACAATCTAACAGATTGGGTTAAAAAGCCTCAGATTGGAGCAAATGGATTAGTCTGGGTTAAATATGAATCTGAAAATAATATAAAATCATCAGTTGATAAGTTTTTTAATTTGTCTGAAATAAAAAAATGGATAAAAAAATGTAATTCTACCCCAGGGGACTTAATATTAATTATTTCAGGTGAAAAAAAGGAATCTAGAGTTCAAATTGGAAATCTTCGATTAAAAATGGCAGAAGATTTAGGTTTAAGAAATCCTCAAGATTTTGCACCGGTATGGATAACCGATTTTCCACTTTTTTATTGGGATGAGGAATTGAAAAAATATAATTCTATGCATCATCCATTCACTTCTCCAAAAGCTGATGATATAAAATTTATAGATAGTAATCCTGAAAAAGTTAAAGCAAATGCATATGATTTGGTTATTAATGGAAATGAAATTGGTGGAGGATCTATTAGAATTCACGACACAGAACTTCAAAGAAAAATTTTAAAAATTCTTGGGTTTTCAGATAAAGAAGCTGAAAGACAGTTTGGGTTTTTAATGAAATCTTTTCAATACGGAGCTCCCCCTCATGGAGGAATAGCCTTTGGTCTGGATAGACTTGTTGCAATCTTAAAAGGGAAAGAAACAATTAGAAATTTTATTGCTTTTCCAAAAAATAATAATGGAAGAGATGTAATGATAGATGCTCCATCTGAAATAGATTCCAAACAACTGAATGAACTTTCATTATTATTAAAATCAAATAAATAAATTGAAAATCTTCCTTAAATTTTTCTTTATAATCCAAATTTTTTCTCTAATAATTGGTTTTTATTACAAAACATATTTAAAATATGAAGTTGGGGATAAAATTATTGGATTTACAGTCTTAATAGGAGTTTTTATTTTTATGCCTCTTTTTTTATATGATAGATGGAATGGGAAAAAATTAAAAGATTATACATTAACTGAAGAAAATATAAAAAAGATTAAAAATCAATTAGAATTTGATAAAAGGAAAAAGAAAAATTAAATTAACAATGAATAAATTAAAACTTATCAATACCTTTATAGGCTAATACTTAATAATAAATAATGACTGGAACAGTTAAATTTTTTAATGAAGCTAAAGGTTATGGTTTCATTACCAATGACGAATCTCAAGAAGACATTTTCGTTCACGTTTCATCCCTTAATGATATAAAAATTAAAGAGGGAGATAAAGTTGAATATGTAGAAGAAGAAGGAAATAAAGGGAAGCAAGCTTCTCAAATCTCCCTACTATAAAATTTACATAATCTAAATAAAATAGCAATTATATTTTTTATGATTGCTATTTTTTATTACGTCTCAAATAAAAAAAATCATTTAATAGTTTTTCAGACTCTTCAGCCAAAATTCCATGAGAGACTTTAGTTTTTGGGTGGAGCTTAATTCCCAAACTAGAGTATCCTCTTTTGAAATCCATCGCTCCTATTACCACTCTATTTATTCTAGTCCAATAAAGTGCTCCTGCACACATTGTACATGGTTCTAATGTAACATATAAAGTACATTGATCTAAGAACTTTCCATTTAAAAAGTTTGAAGCTGCAGTTATAGCTTGCATTTCTGCATGAGCAGTTGCATCTTCTAATTTTTCTATTAAATTATGACCTCTTCCAATTATTTTTTGATCAACAACAATTACAGCTCCAACTGGCACTTCACTCTTTTCTAAAGATTTTTCTGCTTCTAATAAAGCTTGATTCATAAAATATAAGTCATCTAACTCCATAAAGAAATTTTACTCTAAGATTTGAAAGTTTACAAGTAATTTGATTAAATTCCAAATAAAAATAAAACTATTAAAAATTAATTGATTATAATCAATGTCAAACCCAAAAACTCTTTATTTAATAGATGCATATGCTTTAATTTTTAGAGGCTATTATGCCTTTATTAAAAACCCAAGAATTAACTCCAAAGGCATGGATACTTCTGCTATAATGGGTTTTACAAATTCTCTTTTTGATCTTATAAAAAGAGAAAAACCTAAAAATTTAGCAGTTTGTTTTGACAAAGGAGGGTCAAAAACAAGAAAAGAAATCTATCATGAATACAAATCAAATCGTTTAGAAACACCAGAAGCTATAAAAATAGCAGTCCCCTATATTCAAAATATTTTAAAGGCAATGAATATTTCAGTCATTGAAAAAGAAGGTTACGAAGCTGATGATATAATTGGAACCCTTGCTAAAAAAGCTGAGAAAAAAGGATTTAAAATTTTTATGGTTACACCTGATAAAGATTTTGCTCAATTGGTATCTGAAAATATTTTTATGTATCGCCCTGCTAGATTAGGAAATGAAATTGAAATATGGGGAGTCCCTGAGGTTAAAAAAAAATTTGATATAGAAAACCCTGATCAAGTTATTGACTATTTGGGTATGATGGGGGACTCAGTTGATAATATTCCTGGTTTACCTGGAGTTGGTGATAAAACTGCTAAAAAATTTTTAAAAGAATATGGTTCCATGGAAACTCTTTTAAAAAATACAAATGATCTAAAGGGTAAAATAAAAGAAAAAATTGAAGCTAATAAAGAATTAGGTATTATTTCCAAAGAGTTAGCAAAAATTATTCTTGATGTTCCTATAAATTTTACACCTTCTGAATTCAAAATGGAAAATCCTAATATAGAAGAAATAAAAAAAATTTTTAATGAATTAGAATTTAGAAGATTACTTGAAAGTTTAAAAAAAATATATATAAATGAAACTCATTCTGAATCGGAAAATAAAACTAATTCGAAAGAAAAAAAAATTGTAAAACAATTTGATCTATTTAATCAATCAGAGGGAGGAATTGATGATAAAAAAAATAATACCATATCGCATAAAACTTGTTTTTATCAGTATGTAAATACTCAATTAGGATATAAAATTTTGATTGAAGAGTTAAGCAAACAGAAAACAGTAAGTTTTGATACTAAAACCGATTCAGTTAGTGCCCTTCAAGCAAAATTAATTGGTATATCTTTTTCTTGGTCAAAAAATAAAGGATATTATTTAATTATTCCAGAGGACGAAATTGAGGCCAAAAAGATACTAAGCTATTTTATTCCTTTTTTTGAAAATACAAAAATTGAAAAAGTTGGGCATAATTTAAAATATGACTTAAAAATTTTAAATAAATATAATGTATTAGTTAATGGTCCTTTATATGATACTATGATAGCGCATTACATTATCAATCCTGACATGAGACATGATTTAAATATCTTGTCCAAAACTTATTTAGAATATTCTCCAAAATTAATTGAAGAACTTATTGGACCTAAAGGGAAAAATCAAAAATCTATAAAAGATTTTGATATTTCAAGTCAGACTGAATATTTAGTTGAGAATGCAGATATTGCTCTTCAATTAAAACTACATTTTGAAAATATACATAAAGATGAAAAGTCTATAGATTTATTTAAAAAGATTGAAATACCCCTTCTTAATGTATTGACTAAAATGGAAATTCAAGGTATAAATATCGATGTTAATTGTCTAAAAAGTCAATCTAGAGAAATCAAAAAAAACCTAAATGATCTAAAATTGGAAATTTATAAAAAGACTGGTGAAGAATTTAATATATCATCGCCAAAGCAACTTGGAATTATTCTTTTTGAAAAATTAAAATTAACTGATAAACCAAAAAAAACAAAAACTGGTCAATATTCAACTTCTGAAGAAACATTATTGGCTTTATCAAAAGAAAACCCAATTGTTTCTTTAATATTGGATTGGAGGTCTCTTGAAAAACTTCAAAACACTTATATAAATGCATTACCTAAGGAAATAAATGAAATAACAAAAAGAATTCACACTGAATACAATCAGGCTGTAGCAACCACAGGGAGGCTAAGTAGTAATAAACCTAACCTTCAAAATATTCCAATTAGAACTAATAGAGGTAAAAAAATAAGAGAAGCTTTTATCCCAAAAAATGACAACTATTATTTAATGGCTGCTGATTATTCTCAAATTGAATTAAGAATAATTGCTGCTTTAAGTAATGATGAAGGTATGATTAAAGCTTTTAAAAATAATGAAGACATTCACAAATCAACAGCATCTAAAGTCTTTAATGTTAATATTAATGAAGTAACTAGTGAACAAAGAAATAATGCAAAAACGGTTAATTTTGGAATTATTTATGGAGTATCTGCTTTTGGATTAAGTCAACAAACAAATCTTAATAGAACTGAAGCAAAAGAATTAATAGATTTATATTATTCTTCTTATCCAAAATTAAATGATTATATAAATAATCAAATAAACTTTGCAAGAGATAATGGTTTTGTAGAAACTATCTTAGGTAGAAGAAGATATCTTAGAAATATTAATTCTCAAAACTCTATTGTTAGAAGTGCCGATGAGCGAAATGCTGTAAACGCTCCAATTCAAGGAAGCGCAGCTGATATTATAAAATTAGCAATGATTAATATCCAAAATATTATTGAAAAAGAAAAATTAAAATCTAAAATGTTACTTCAAGTTCATGATGAACTAGTTTTTGATGTTCATAAAAAAGAATTAGAATTCTTGAAATCCATTGTGAAAAAAGAAATGGAAAATGCGTATAAATTAGAAATTCCTTTGATAGTTGAAATAGGTGTTGGAAATAATTGGTTGGAAGCTCATTAACAAATATAAAATATAAACATATAGAGATTTTTTTTTATAAGATATAATTGTACATTTGCAGGCCCTTATAAATAGAAAAAATAAAATATTGGACGCTATAAGTTATAAAACATTATCTGCAAACAAGAAAAATGTCAATAAAGATTGGATTTTAATCGATGTTGAGCATTTACCTTTGGGAAGAGCCTGTAGTATAATTGCTAAATTTCTTAGAGGTAAATATAAAACTAATTTCACCCCTCATGTTGATTGTGGAGATAATGTAATAGTTATTAATGCAAGTAAAATATCCCTTTCTGGTAAAAAATGGGATCAAAAGCAATATATAAGTCATTCAGGATATCCTGGAGGTCAAAAATTAAAAACTTCAATCCAAATTCACGCTAAAAATAAAATTAAATTAGTTGAAAAGTCTATTAAAGGAATGCTTCCAAAAAACAAGTTGGGTGATTCTATATATAGAAATTTAAAAGTTTATGAGGGAAGCGAACATAAACATGAATCTCTTAAGCCTAAAAAAATTAATATTAAAGATCTTTTATAATGGAAACTATTCACACAATAGGTAGAAGGAAAACATCTGTAGCTAGAGTTTATATTGATAAAGGAAAAGGGGAAATATTAATTAACAATAAAAAATTTAATAATTATTTTTCAACTGCTTCACTTCAATTTAAAATTTCACAACCTTTCATACTAACAAATACTGAAAAAAATTATGATATTAAAGTTATTGTAAAAGGTGGTGGTAATAATGGTCAAGCTGAAGCAATAAGGCTTGGAATATCAAGAGCACTGTGTAAGATTAATGAAGAATATAGGCCAGTTTTAAAAACAGAAGGTCTTCTTACAAGAGATCCAAGAATGGTTGAAAGAAAAAAGTTTGGTCAGAAAAAAGCAAGAAAAAAGTTTCAATTTTCTAAGAGATAATAAATTTTGCTTTTACCGTAATGACGGATTATTAGTTTAGCATCTAAACATATTTTTTTAAATGTGTTGCTAAAATTTAAGAACGTAAACTATAAAAAATGACAAAAATAGACGTAAATGATTTACTAAATGCTGGTGTTCATTTTGGACATCTTACTAGAAAATGGAATCCTAGTATGGCTCCATACATATATATGGAACGTAATGGTATTCATATTATAAATTTATATAAAACTGCTGCAAAGATTGATGAAGCAAAATTGGCCTTAAAAAAAATTGCTTCATCAGGAAGGAAAATTCTTTTCGTTGCCACAAAAAAACAAGCAAAAGATATAGTTGCAGAAAAAGCTAAATCAGTAAATATGCCATATATAACTGAAAGATGGCCTGGAGGTATGTTGACAAATTTTGTTACAATAAGAAAAGCTGTTAAAAAAATGACTTCTATAGATAGAATGAAAAATGATGGAACATTTGAAACTTTATCAAAAAAAGAAAAACTTCAAATAAATAGAGTTAGAAATAAACTTGAAAAAAATTTAGGGTCAATATCAGAAATGACTAGACTTCCTGGAGCGATTTTTATAGTTGATACAACTAGAGAGAATATTGCTGTTAAAGAAGCCCAAAAACTTAAAATTCCTATTTTCGCAATGGTAGACACGAACTCTGATCCAAAAGAAATTAATTATGTTATACCTTCAAATGATGATGCTTCAAAATCAATTAAAAAAATTTTAGAAATCGTAATTTCATCTATTTCAGATGGTTTAAATGAAAGAAATAAGGAAAAAAATAATCTAAATGAATCTGATTTGAAAAAAATGAAGTCTGAAACTATTGAAAATGATAGTAAACAAAAAAAAGATAAATCAGAAGACCCAAAAGAAATATCTAAGAAATAAAAATAATTTATTATGAATATAACTGCGTCTGAAGTAAATAAATTAAGACAAACTACTGGAGCAGGAATGATGGACTGTAAAAATGCTCTTGTTGAATCAAAGGGGGATTTTGACAAAGCACTAGATTTTTTAAGAAAAAAAGGTCAAAAGGTTGCAGCAAATAGAGCTGATAGAGAATCCAGCGAAGGTGTTGTCCTAGCAAAAGTAAATTCTGAAAATACTTCTGGAATTATAATTTCATTAAACTGTGAAACAGATTTTGTTGCAAAAAATGAAGATTATATAAAATTAGCAAATCAAATTGCTGATTTAGCATTAAATCATAAAAGTCTAGATTCCCTATTAAATGCTGATTTCAATGGTATTTCATTAAAGGAAAAACTTACTGAACAAACAGGTATTATTGGTGAAAAAATAGAATTGAAAGAATTTAAAAGGATTGATAATAATTATGTAGGATTTTATGTTCATGCTGGTAACAAAATTGCCAGTTTAGTTTCGTTGTCTGAAAAAAATGAAAAATCTGAAGAATTATCAAAAAATATTGCCATGCAAATAGCGGCTATGAATCCTATTTCACTTGATGAAAATAACGTTGATAAAAAAATTATTGAAAAAGAAATTGAAATTGCAAAAGAACAATTACGTATAGAAGGAAAACCAGAATCTATGCTTGATAATATTGCTAAGGGAAAACTAAAAAGATTTTTTAAAGACAATACTTTATTAAACCAAGCTTATATTAAGGACAATAAAGTTTCTGTTAATTCATATGTAAAAACTATTTCAGAAAGTATTAAAGTAGAATCATTTGCAAGAGTTTCTTTAGTTTAGATTGTAAATTTACATTTTCAAAATATTTAAAATGATATTGGAACGTTGTACCTGGTGTTTAGGTGACATAAAAAATCAGTATTATCATGATAGTGAATGGGGTAATCCCAATTTTGATGAAAATAGTTTATTCGAGTTTTTAATATTAGAAACTTTTCAAACAGGTTTAAGTTGGAGAATTATTATTAATAAAAGAGAATTTATAAAAAAATCCTTTTCAAATTTTAATATTGAAAAGATTGCTGAATACGATATAATTCAAATTAATAATTTGTTGAAAAACAAAAATATAATTAGAAATAAATTAAAAATTGAATCAACCATTTCAAATGCAAAAGCATTCATTAAAATTCAAAAAAAAGAAGAAAGCTTTTCTAATTATATTTGGAAGTTTGTAAATGGAATCCCTATTCAAAATAACTTTAAAAATCAAAAAGAAATTCCAAAACAAACAAAATTGTCAATGATTATCTCAAAAGATTTAAAAAAAAGAGGATTTAAATTTGTTGGACCAATAGTTACTTACTCTTTCATGCAAGCTATTGGACTTGTAAATGATCATTTAACGTCATGCTTTAGACATAAAGAACTTTTAAAAAAAAATTAGAAAGGTAAATCATCTTCCTCTTCATTATCATTTTGATTCTTATCTAACTCTGTTGTTTCAAAAGGTTTTTGAGCTGGGATTGATTCATCATTTTCAGCTCCTTGATCTAATTGATCAATTCTCCAACCTTGAATTGAATTAAAATATTTAGTTTGACCCTCGGGATTAACCCATTCTCTTCCCCTTAAATTTATTCCAATTCTAACATCTTGACCAATTTGATAAGAATCTAAAAGTTCACATTTATCTTGTACAAACTCAATTATTATATTTTGAGGGTATTGCTCCTGTGTTGTAATAACAATTTCTCTTTTTCTAAATCCATTTGAACCATATGTCTTAACTTCATCAATCCATTTAATCTTTCCAGTAATTTCCATTTTATTTATTTTTTATTGCTTATAAAAGTAACAAAACTAAATATCATTCCTAAAATAGAATAAAACATATTTTTAAATTACATTAATTATATTAGTTTAAGATAATATTGATAAAATTTGATTTCTAAAATTAAAAATTATTTAAATAATAGTTGGTTAATAATTTCATTTGCTATTGTTGTCCTAATATTATGGAACACTAATGTGCTATTTAAAAATCTTAGTAAAGAGGAAAGAACAAAAATGCAACTTTGGGCTATGGCTCAAATTGATTATATAGAAAATCAAAATCTAAATAATCTTGCTTTTGAAGTAATTCAAAAGTCTGGAACCAATCCTATTATTCAAGTTGATGAAAAAAATAAAATTATAGAAGTCCGAAATATTCAATGGGATTCAAATTTAAAAGATTCAACCTATTTATATAAAAAGCTTGAACAAATAAAAAAAGAAAACGATCCTATATTAATTCAATATAGAAATAAAGAAGGGCTTTTAATTGTTGATCACAAATTGTATTATGGGGATTCTTTAACATTAAAAAAATTACAGTATTACCCTCTTGCTCTACTACTTATAATTCTACTTTTTATGTTAGTCTTATATTTTGTTTTTAAAACCTCAAAAATTTCTGAACAAAATCGTCTTTGGGCTGGAATGGCAAGAGAAACTGCTCATCAAATTGGTACGCCTTTAACTTCAATGATGGGATGGATAACTTTATTAAAAGAAAAAAAGAAAAAATCTGAGTCAATAATTGAAATTGAAAAAGATATTGAAAGGCTTAAAATTATAAGTGAACGATTTTCTAAAATTGGATCTATACCTGAATTAAAAAAAGATAGTATTAATAATTGTATAAGTAAAACCGTCATATATCTAAAAAAAAGAAGCTCAGAGCATATTAATTTTAAAATAAAGATTCCAGAAAAAGATTTGATTATACCATTTAATTATCAACTATTAAGTTGGACTATTGAAAATTTAATTAAAAATAGTATAGATGCAATTAAAGGTAGAGGATTAATTTCAATTGAACTTATAGAAAAAATTAATACAATAGAAATTAATATTGAAGATAATGGGGTTGGAATAAAACATGAAGATATCAACAAAATTTTTACCCCAGGTTTTACTAGTAAAAAAAGAGGTTGGGGATTGGGACTATCATTAGCTAAAAGAATTATAGTTGATTTTCATAAAGGAAAAATAAATGTAAAAAATACAAAAATTGGTAAAGGTTCTTTATTTCAAATTTTGTTAAACAAATAAATTTTATATAAAATTTTTATTTATTTCATAGGCCAATTTTTCAAATTGATCATTTGATAATTTTACTTTTTTAATAAATTTTGCATCAGACATTTCATTTAAAGGAATTAAATGAACATGAACATGTGGAACTTCAAGACCAATAACACTAATGCCTATTCTTTTACATGAAACAACTTTTTTAATTGCTAAAGCTACACGCCTTGAAAACATCATTAATTCAATATATTCATGTTCAGATAAATCAAAAATTTTATCTGCTTCTTTTTTTAATACACATAAAGTATGTCCTTTTGAATTTGGATTAATATCAAGAAATGCAAAACAATTTTTATTTTCTGCTATTTTATAGCAAGGTAAGTCCCCATTGATAATTTTTGAAAAGATCGAAGGCAAATTAATCTCTTGTTATCTTGTTAATTTCCAACCTAATAATTCCATTTGGAACTTTTATTTCTGCAATTTCCCCTTCTTTTTTACCTAACAACCCTTTTCCTATAGGAGACTCAACAGAAATTTTGCCAGCTTTTAAATCAGCTTCCGTTTCAGCAACCAATTTATAATTCATCACTAAACCATTTGATTGATTTTTAACCTCAACTGAAGAATAAACCAAAACTTTAGAAGTATCTAACTCAGATTCATCTATTAATCTTGCGTTTGCCAGAGTGTTTTCTAACTTAGATATTTGCAGCTCTAACATTCCCTGTGCTTCTTTTGCAGCATCATATTCTGCATTCTCACTTAAATCTCCTTTATCTCTAGCTTCAGCAATTGCATTAGATGCTTTAGGCCGTTCAACATCCTTAAGATAATTTAAATCTTTTCGTAATTTTTTTAAACCTTCTTCTGTATAATAAGATACTTTACTCATTTTTTTTACGTTTTCTTATAAAAAGAAAAATCCTCCTTGTTTTATAAGGTGGACTAACAAATATAATTAATTGACAACATTTTTTAAAATATCTTCAATCAAAAGAAAAATTTTGTTTCTTACAATCCTAATTACTTATAGTTGTGAAAAAAATAAAATTGAAAGAAATCCATATTTAAATAATGTGAAAATTGATTATGAAATTAACCTGAACCTGCCCGAATTTGATCCTTTAAGATACATTGGTGGTAGTAAGAAAATTTTAAATATTGGATTAAATGGAGTTATAATCTTTAATTTAAATAACACCTCATATTTAGCATGGGAGGCATCTTGTTCAAACCATAAATTAAAAGACTGTTCAAAGCTTAAAATAGAAGGAGTATTAGCTAAATGTAATTGTGAAAATTATCAATATAGTTTAGCTACTGGACAATTAATTAACACTGATAAAAACTTGAAAAATCCTTTTGGGTTATTATACTATCAAACTAATTTATATAATAACATTTTAAGAATTAGTAACTAAAATTATAAATATAAAATGCTTAAAAAAGTTATTTTTTTTTTATTTGTTAATCAATTTATTTTTTCTCAACAGCTAGACTTTGATTTTTATATTGGAGAAAGAAAAGAAACTAAAACCTTTTCTTTTAAATATATTCAACAAGGAATTTTAAATTTAGATTCAAATATGAATATTTCAGCTACAATTGAAGCTTTTAAATTAAGCTATAAAACAAAAAAAAGTTTTAATTCTTATTTAACTTTATTTTCAACTCGTACTTTTTTCTCAGGCAAAAAAGATGATAAATTAAATACTTTATCAAGTGTTTTAAACCCCTTTGGAGGTCGTTTTAATCTAAATATTCATAGTTTAATCCCCATTAAGGTTAAAGAAGATCTTAACTTAAGTTTAGGTGTTAAGATTGGGAAAAAATTAATTGAAGCACAAGCAATTTACTTTCCCCTTGATAATAAGGCTTTTTTTGAAAATTATATAAATATTGGTTCATTAATTCAAAAAAAAATAATTGATGATCCGCTAAATAATACTAGTTTGTTTTTTTGGAGTTATACAAACTTATTTTTAACTAAATCTTTAAAAAAAAATAGAGAAATATTTTTTGATAATGAATTAAATTCATTAAGTAAAGGTTATGGTTTAGAAATGGGTGTTCAATATAATAAGTCATTTAAAATAATGTTTATTGGGAATAAAATTCTTGATACTATGAAAAATTCAAAATTGAGGAAAATAATTTTTCAACTTTCAATTTCATACAAACTTTTAAAATAAAATTGAAATACCTATTAAAAAATTTCTTTTCGCTTGAGGATAAAATCCAACTCCCTCAACTGTTTTAATTAAATTTGGATCAGACCATGTATCATCAAAAGTGTAAAAATAACCATTTGAAATATATTCTTTATTTAAAAAGTTGTTTACCAAAAAAGATAAACTAATTTTTTTTAAAATCTTCAATGGTTCAATTATATAAGAAAAATTTAAGTCTGAAATTAAATATGAAGGAAGTATTGAAAGTTTTGAATCAATATTTCCCATATATTGCTTTGATACATATTTGGATAATAAAATAAAGTTTAGATTTTTTGAAATTTTATAATTTAATTGACTAGCTGAGATTAAACTTGGAGAAAAGGATAAATTAGTTTTACCTAAACTCTTTAATATTCCGTCCCTCTCAAAAAAATAGTCAAGATTTTTATTTGAACTTAATGAAAAATTAAAAATCCAGAACAAACTTTTATTTAAATTAATTAATGAGTCTATTTCTAATCCAACTCTTCTTGAATTACCAATATTTTCTCTTATGGGTAATCCAACATCATCTATAGCTCCGGTAAGAACAAGTTGGTCAAAATATTCCATCCAATATAAATTAGCTTTTATTTTAATATTATTATTGATATATCTCCATCCAAACTCAAAATCATTTAATGTTTCCGAAACTGGATTACCGTTTTTAAAATCAGATCTATTTGGTTCTCTTTTTGCATTTGCATAAGAAAAATATAAGTTATTTAAATCATTAATGTTAAAAATAATTCCTGCTTTAGGATTGAAGAAAGTAAAAGAATCATTTACTTTAAATATTTCTGGACCTTTAATAGTTCCATTTATCGAATAATTTAACGTTCTAATTTGAGCATCGAAAAATATAGAAGTTTTAGCGCTTATAGTCTCTTTTAGTTTAATAAAAAAACTTAACTCTTTCTTTATGCCATTATTTTCATAAAATTTATTATTTATTAAATCATATGGAATATTGTCCGCCCAAATTATCTTTCCATAATGATCTCCATCATATACCGAATAAAATCCTCCAAAATTTAACTTTGTAGAATTCTTAATATAATTTAACCTGAATGTTAAAGCATGAAAAAAATTATCTAACCATTTTTGAGATATATTTTCTGTACTAGAAATAAACTTGTTTCCAATTTCAAAAGGTTCAAGATTTAAATATTTAAAATCTGTTTCATCACCAAAAGAAATATTTTCAACATACCATTTATCATTGTACTCCTCGTAAAAACCATACCCATGAGTAAAATTATATCCTAATGAAAAATTAGTTAGAGAATTTATTTCTTTATCCCATAAAACTTGAATATGATTTTGTTTATAATTGTCAACTTGATTATTATAGAATCCAGTCTTATTACCATTTTCATCATAAATTTCTCCAGCAGGATTATATCTTCTATTTTTTTTAAGTTGAAAAGAATCTATCCCATACCATGATTGATAAGTGATTTCTTGTCCCCCAAATCCTAAAATTCTAAATAATGTGTTTTTGTTTTTATAAACAAACTGCAAAAAATAGGACTCTAAATCAGATTTTGCTCGTTCAATATATCCATCAGAATCAATTTGGGAAAATCTACCTGAAAACTCTATATTTTTATTTATTAGACCTGTTGAAAATCTTAATGTTTTTTTTAAGGTATTAAAACTTCCGTAACTGGAAGAAATTTCAGAAAAAGGAGTTTCTGAAAGAAAATCAGATCTTAAATTTATGCTTCCTCCAAATGCTCCTGTTCCATTAGTTGAGGTACCTATCCCTCTTTGAAATTGAAAACTTTCAACATTTGAGGCAAAATCTGGCAAGTCTACCCAATAAACAGAATGTGACTCTGAATCATTATAAGGGAAACCGTTTATAGTAACATTAATTCTAGTTGCATCTATCCCTCTAACTCTTAAATTAGTATAGCCAATTCCATTTCCCGCATCACTTGAAGTTGCAACTGATGGTAAAAAATTTAATAAAACTGGTATGTCCTGCCCTAAATTTCTTGTTTTTAAATCTTCTTTTGACAAATTAGTATAAGTTATTGGTGAATCCGTTGAAACTCTAATTCCTTCTACATTTACCTCATTTAATGAAATTGTAGAAATTGAATCTTTAACTTGAACTTTCTGAGCAGATAAAACAAGTGGTATTATAATAAAAATAAAATTTATTTTTAAAATTTTCATTTTATTTAATTTTAAAAAAGGGGATTAAATCCTATTTAATTTCCCTAAACAACATTACTTGTTCAGGTTCAATGGGTATAATCTCAGCTATTTCTAGCACCCCTTCAGAGACTTTACAAATTTAATAAATAGTAATCATAAATTATTTAAAATTTTTATACTATTTCTTAATCTTTCTTCAACAGAACCTTTTATTATTGAATATGGTTTATTGTTGTTATCTAGAGTCTCTTTAAAATAAGAAAACATTTTTTCTCTATCATATGGTCTGTCTCTTAAATCATCTTTTTTCCATGGAACATCAATTGATGTTAGTAAATAATAATCATAACTTAATTTCTCACTTAATTTTATTATTTCAGGATCACAATATCCGTCAAAATGTGTTTCTGACCATATCCTAGTCACCAAAATATTGGTGTCACAAAATAAAAAATTTCTTGCCTTAGAGATTTTATTGCTTTCCATTTTTAATTGCCCTGAAACAATCTTTAATAGGTCTTCCTTTGTGCAAACCTTTTGAAATTTATCCCATTTTTTTTGAAGATATTCTCTAGCAAATTCAGGAACCCATTGTGATTTATAATGATTGGCTAACAACTTTGCTAACGTAGTTTTCCCAGTGCACTCTGGCCCAAATAAAACAATTTTTAAACAGGTATTCTCTCTTTGTATATTTTTACCCATGATTTATACCCCATTACAGCAATAATTGTAAATATAAAATATTGTATAGTTGTTATCGCAAGTCCTTTATATAAATAAAGAGGAATAGAAATAATATCTCCTATAATCCAAAAAATCCAACTTTCAACTTTTCTTCTTGCCATTAGCCACATTGCAACAAAAAATATCCCAGTTGTTAAAGTGTCTATATAAGCAGACCAAGAGTTAAATACGTTAAATAACTTATAAATTATTGAAATTAATATTAAACTAATTAAAAAAATCAATGCCACAACTACATAATCTTTATTTGAGCTATATGAAACCTTATTAATTATCTGTCCTTCTCTTTTATAGCTCCAATAAAACCATCCATAGATACTCATAAAAAAGAAATACGCGTTAATTATCATATCTCCTAAAAGTTTAAAATGAAAAAGTAAATAAACAAAAATTCCGGTAGATATCAATCCTGTTGGATAAACAGCAATTTTATTCATTTTAGCAAAAATTACACTTAAAATTCCTAAAAAAACTGCTATGAATTCAAGAAAAATATCGAAAACATAATATCCTTCATAAGGTTTAAAAAAATAATCAAAAATCTGATCTGTAATCACTTCTATCAATATTAAATAACTTTAATTGAACTATAACATTATCTTCATTATTAAATACATTTTTTATTTCCTTATTTAAATATTCCATTAATAAATCATAATCTCCAAAAATTTGAGTGCTCAATGGAGTCTCTATTACTTTAAAACTTGAATTACGGATTGTTTTTATAAATTTTTTAATTATTGATTTATATTTTTTATTTATCGGAATTAATGTTATTTCTACTGATATTTCCATTATTGCAAAGATAGTGCTACAGAGCAAGAATAATTTTTGATTTTAAAAAAAAATAATTGAAATTTAAATATTTGATTTTTATAAAAAACCCTTGCTAAACCTTCTGTTGAATTTTTTTCAAAAGGATCAATAACAATTTGTTCTGAAAATATAATTCCGTTTACTTTAAAAGCTTTGAATACAGCTTCTTTAGCTGTCCAAATATTTGTGATTTGGGACACATCTTTTTTTATTAAAAAATTTTTTTCTTTTGTATTTAAAAACTTTTGAGATATGTTTAAAATTTTAGATTGATTCTTTTCAATATCAATTCCAATTTCTTTGTCAGAAATTACTAATCCTGAGACTCTTTTTGAATGAGAAAATGAAATGTGTCTTCCGTCATTTAAAAATGGCCTGCCAATATCATCATAATATTGATTTTCATTAGAAATACCTGTTTTTTTTAATAATTGTCTAATTGATAAAATCCCTTTTCTATGATCTAAAGATTTTTTTTTATTAATTTTTTCTTTTAAGATTGAATTAAATTTCAAACCTTCATATAAGTCCTCTTCACTCTCTATAATATTCCAAAAATATAATTTGAAATGTTGATTTGCATTTTTTCCCAAATAGTTTTTTAATACTGGCATTTGAAAATTTAAAGAAAGGTCGTAATTTTGCAAACTAATATAATAATTATATGGAACTGTCAAATAAAACAAAATCCCTTCCTTATAAAGTAAAAGATTTAAAACTTGCTGAATGGGGTAGGAAGGAAATTAAATTAGCCGAAAAAGAAATGCCTGGTTTAATGTCGTTAAGAAAAGAATATAAAAAATCTTTACCACTAAATGGTGCTCGAATAGCTGGTTGTCTTCACATGACAATCCAAACTGCAGTTCTGATAGAAACACTTATTGATCTAGGAGCAGAAGTTACTTGGAGTTCATGTAATATATTTTCAACTCAAGACCACGCTGCTGCTGCTATAGCAAAAAAAAATATCCCAGTATATGCATGGAAAGGAATGAATGAAGATGAATTTAATTGGTGTATAGAGCAAACTCTCTTTTTTGGGAAAGACCGTAAACCTTTAAATATGATTTTAGATGACGGAGGAGATTTAACAAATATGGTTTTTGATAAATTTCCAGAACTAATTTCTGATATTAAAGGACTTTCTGAAGAAACAACTACAGGAGTTCTTAGATTGTATGAAAGAATGAACAAAGGTAAATTACCCATTCCTGCTATAAATGTTAATGACTCAGTTACAAAGTCTAAATTTGACAATAAATATGGTTGTAAAGAAAGTGCCGTTGATGCTGTAAGACGTGCCACTGATATTATGTTAGCTGGCAAAAGAGTTATTGTATGTGGATATGGGGATGTTGGAAAAGGAACCGCTGCATCATTTAGAGGGGCAGGAGCAATTGTTACAATTACTGAAATTGATCCTATTTGCGCTCTTCAAGCTGCAATGGATGGGTTTGAAGTTAAAAAACTTTCTAATGTTATTGGATCTGCTGATATAGTAGTTACTGCAACAGGCAATAAAGACATTATTGAAAAGGAATCTTTTCTAGCACTAAAGGACAAAGCTATAGTATGTAATATTGGTCATTTTGACAATGAAATTGATATGTCATGGTTAAATAAAACCTATTCGCATACTAAAACTGAAATTAAACCACAAGTTGATTTATATACACTAGAAAATAATAAACAATTAATTATTTTGGCAGAAGGAAGGTTAGTTAATTTGGGGTGTGCAACTGGTCACCCTAGTTTTGTTATGAGTACATCATTTACAAATCAAGTTTTGGCCCAAATAGAACTTTGGAATCACTCAAAAAAATATGAAAATAAAGTTTATATGCTCCCCAAACATCTAGATGAAAAAGTTGCCTCTCTTCATCTTAATCATCTTGGCGTTGAGCTTGAGGATTTATCTTCAGAACAAGCAAAATACATTGGAGTTAACCCGAAAGGTCCTTTTAAACCAGAATATTATAGGTATTAATATTCTTTATTTATTTAATTAGGAATTATTGAAACGTATGACTTATTATTATGTTTTTTTGTGAATTTAACAGATCCGTCAATTTTGGCATGAAGGGTATGATCCTTTCCTAAATAAACATTTTCTCCAGGATAGTGAACTGTACCTCTTTGACGCACAATTATATTTCCAGCCTTTGCAACCTGACCTCCAAAAATTTTAACACCAAGTCTTTTTGAGTGAGACTCTCTTCCATTTTTAGAACTACCAACTCCTTTTTTATGTGCCATTTAAATAAGTTTTATTTTTTTAATGATTTCTTTTTTGAATTTGATTTAGTTTTAGAAGAAACTGTTTTTTTTAAAGTTGCTTTTTTTGATTCTAAATCTTTAGAACTAGATTTTGGTTCTATAACCTTCTTAGTTTTAGCTTCAGGTTTTTTTAAAGCACCTTTTTCTATTACATTTTCAATTAAAAGTTGAGTTAAGAATTGACGATGACCATTTTTTACTCTATAACCTTTCCTTCTCTTCTTTTTAAAAACTATAATCTTATCTCCTTTTAAATGACTTAAAATTTTTGCATTTACTTTTGCTCCTGATAATTTTGGATCACCTACTTTTACATTTTTACCATCGTCAATAAGAAAAACGTTATCAAAAGAAACTTTTACTCCTTCATTTTCTGGAAGACGATTAACAAATAACTTGTCATCTTTTGAAACTTTAAATTGCTGACCTGCTATTTCTACAATTGCATACATTTATACAAATTTGGTTGGCAAATATAATATTTTTATTCAAATTAAAGAGTCTAATTAAACATCATTAATCAAACTAAATATCTTTAATGTACCAATCAATTGTTTTTTCAATTCCTTTATCAATAGAAGTTTTAGGTTTCCAACCTAATTCATTTTTTATTTTTGATATGTCTATAGAGTATCTATAATCATGTCCCAATCTATCATTTACATAAGAAATTAAACTTTTTGAAAATCCATTTTCTCGATTTAACTTTTTATCAATTTTGATAATTATATTATTTATTAAATCAATATTTCTTATTTCACTTTCTCCGCCAATATTATATGTTTCTCCAATTCTTCCTTTATGAAATATAACGTCAATTGCATCTATATGATCATCTACATACAACCAATCTCTTATATTTTTGCCATCTCCATAAATTGGAAGTTGTTTTTTATGAATTATATTATTAATAATTAAAGGAATTAACTTTTCTTTATGCTGTCTTGGGCCATAGTTGTTTGAACAATTTGAAATTTTAATTGGTAATCCATAAGTATGATAATAAGCCCTAACAAAATGATCTGATGAGGCTTTTGATGCAGAATAAGGCGATCTTGGGTCATAGGGTGATGTTTCTTTCCACGATTCTTGAACCTCATTAAGACTACCAAACACTTCGTCTGTAGAAATATGATAAAAGAATTTATCAGTAAAATTGTTTTTCCAATTCACTTTACAAACTTCAAGAAGATTTAAAGATCCTACAACATTAGTTTTCACAAAGTTAAATGGATCTTTAATTGAATTATCCACGTGAGATTCTGCAGCAAAATGTATAACCTTGTTAAATTTATATTTTTCAAAAAGTTGATGTAAAAATTTAATGTCCTTAATATCTCCTTTAATAAAAGTAAAATTCGAATTTTTTTCAGCAAAAAGATTATTTTTCAAATTTGCTGCATATGTTAAAGAATCTAAATTTACAACATGATAATTCAAATCTAAAAGTCTATCGACAGCATGACTTCCAATAAACCCAGAACCACCTGTAATTAAAATCTTATTCATCTATTAATTTTAAACAATCTTTCAAGGATAAATTCCAAGAACGAATTTCTAAATTGAAACTTTTTTCTATAAATTTAGTAGATAATGTAGAATTTTCTGGTCTAATAGCTTTATAATTAAAAAAAGAGGAACTGACTGGAACTAATTTACATTCAATTTTTTTATAGCTTATAATTTTTTTAGCAAAATTATACCATGAAGTTTTTCCAGAATTAGCAAAATGATATACTTTGTTTTTAAAAGAATTTTTGTTAAGAATTAATGCAATTATCACCTGAGCTAAATCCATTGCATATGTGGGTTTACCAAACTGGTCATTAACAACCTTAATTTCACCATCATGTTTAGATCTTTTAATTATTGTCTTAACAAAATTTTTTCCATAAGGGCTAAATAACCAAGAGGTTCTTATAACTAGAGTTTCAGAATTTGATCTTATTATATTATTTTCTCCTTCAAATTTCGATTTGGCATAAATACTAATGGGATTAGTTTTATTATTTTCTTGATATTCTCCATTTTTTTTTCCATCAAAAACATAATCTGTTGAGATATGAATTAATTTTAATTTTAATTTTTCACAAACATTAACCAAATTTTTTACTCCATTTGAATTTACTTCAAATGCCTTAGTAAATTCTCTTTCTGAATTTTCGACATTTGTATAAGCAGCACAATTTATTATTATTTGAATTTTTTTATTTAATACAACTCTTATTATCTGATCAAATTTTCGAATATCTAACTGCTTTTTTGAGAAAAAATTCCATTCAATATTTGAATAATTTTTAGAAACCAATTTTAAACTTTGGCCTAATTGTCCTTCAGATCCTGTTACTAAAACCTTAATCATTTTCAAAAATGAAATATTCAGCCTTTGAAAAAATGGGATTATTTTGATCTTTTTCAGAAAGAATAAATTCTTCTTTATTTAATTTCCAATCAATATTTAATAATGAATCATTATATAAAATTCCTCTTTCGCTTTTTTCATTATAATAATTATCAACCTTATAAGAAAAAATTGAAAAATCACTTAGAGTAATATAACCATGAGCGAAACCCTTAGGAATAAATAATTGTATTCTGTTTTCAGCACTTAACTCTTTTGAAAAACATTTACCGAAGCTTGGTGAACCTTTTCTAATATCAACTACTACATCTAATACTTTTCCATGAACAACTCTTACTAGTTTACTTTGGGCAAATGGGGGTAGTTGATAATGTAATCCCCTTATAACTCCTCTTTTGGAAAAAGATTCGTTTTCTTGACAAAAAGATAATTTATGACTTATTTTCTTTTTAAAAACCTTTTTATTAAAGCTCTCAAAAAAATATCCTCGTTCATCCTTAAAAAATTTAGGTTTTAATATCTCTAAACCACGAAATAAATCAGAATTCATTTAATTGTTTTTTATGAAGAAGTTAAATCTAATAAATATTCTCCATAACTATTGTCATAACCTTTTGATAAATCTAATAATTGTGATTTACTTATATATCCTTTATTAAAAGCAATTTCTTCAATACACCCAACCTTCAGACCTTGTCTCTTTTCAATAGCTTTAATAAGTTGGCTCGCCTCCATTAAAGACTCTGGAGTACCTGTATCTAACCATGCAAATCCTCTTCCTAGTAACTCAACTTTTAATTTATTTAATTTTAAAAATTTTTCATTAATTGAGGTGATTTCTAATTCTCCTCTTTTAGAGGGTGTTACTTGTTTTGCAAACTTAATTACTGTATTTGGATAAAAATAAAGCCCAATAACTGCATAATTACTTTTTGGAAATTCAGGCTTTTCATCAATCGAATTTATATTACCATTTTTGTCAAAAGAGATTACACCATACCTCTGAGGATCAGATACTGAGTATCCAAAAACATAAGCGTTTTTATCACTATTTATATCTGAAACTATTTTTTCCAATTGAATTGAAAATCCATCTCCATAAAAAATATTGTCTCCCAAAACCAAGCAAACTGGGTCATCTTCTATAAAATCTTCCCCTAAAATAAATGCTTCAGCCAATCCGTTTGGATTTAATTGCTCTTTATAAAATAATTTTATTCCTAATTTTGAACCATCTCCTAATAATCTTTTATATGAAGAAAGATCTTCAGTAGAAGAAATAATTAAAATTTCTTTTATTCCAGCTAATAAAAGAACTGATAAAGGATAATAAATCATTGGTTTATCATAAACAGGTAATAATTGTTTTGAAACTCCTTTTGTAATTGGAAACAATCTCGATCCAGAACCCCCAGCAAGAATAATACCTTTCATAAATTTTAAAAAATTATAATCTTAATAAAAAAAATTAAATTACTTTTCATCATAAATATAATCATCCGGATTAAAATTTTCTGATGCTAAAACAACTAAAATTGCATCTTTAGAAAAATTTTCCATCCAATGAAAATCATTGGGCTCTAACAATAAGCCAAAATTTGATTTATTCATCGAAAATTTTTCCAATTTATTATTTTTTTTAATGTAAATATCACAACTTCCAGTAATACAAAAAGCTAATTGAATTGTTTTTTTATGTTTATGATAACCTCTTTTTGAACCGTCAACATTATATATGTAAAAAACTCGTTTAATTTGAAAAGGGACAACTTTATCTATAACACTTAGGCTTCCCCTCTTATCAACATAAGTTTCAAAATCAATTAATCTAGCCATAATTCATGTTTTTCATTTTCAAAAAAATCTAATTTAAAATTTCAAGTAATTCTTTTTTTCTTAATTCACTTTTAAAATATTTTTGATAAAACTCTCTGCCGCTTAATCCTTTTTTCAGTGCCTCATTTTTTGAGAGTTTTAAAATTTGATGAAAAATATTAATTAGACCCTTATAATCTCCAGAGTCTGCAACAAAACCACATTTTGAATCTCTTATCAAGTCTGCTCCCTCTCCATTTATATTTGCTATTATAGGTTTTCCAACAGCCATATATGTTTGAAGTTTTGCGGGTACTGTCATATTAAAAAGTTTTGAATCATTTAATGAAAGATAAAGAAAGTCAGCAGAATTTAAATACTTTAACACCTCTTTATTAGAAACAGAATTTAAAAAGGTAAAATATTCATTTAAATCATTTGAATTTACTATATCAACAAAATCATCTTTAAACCTACCATCTCCCAAAATAATAAATTTAATTTTATTATTGTTAATTTGTTTTGAAGCATTAATCAATGTGTTAAAATCTTGTGCTTCTCCTATATTTCCTGCATACAATAAATTAACTTTTTCATTTGAAAAAATTTTATCATTAATTTTTTCTTTAAATGATTTTTCAATTGTAAGATCAGCCCAATTAGGAAAATAAATTACTTTATTTAATTCAATTCTTTTTTTAACAATACTTATATATGATTTAGAACTAATAAAAACATAATCATAATATTTATATATGTTTTTTATAACAAGTTCTAATCCATTTAATAAATACTTATTTTCAATAATTTTTAATGCTTTTAAAGTTTGAGGCCATAAATCTAAATCCCATAAAAATATTTTTGATTTTTTAAAAAATTTATAAAACAAAGGATGAATTGCGATAAAAAAAGGACTTGTATGGTGAACTAAAATAAATTGATATTTTTTTTTAAATAATATTAAAAATAAAGTATAAAAAAAAGCGCTTACAAAATAACTTATATAATTTAATATTAAATTAATTTTTTTTGCCTTACCCCTCGGAATTAGTGGTAATCTAATAATTTTTAAGTTATCCTTTTTGAAAACACTACCAAATTTATTAAACTCTTTAAATAATTTGCCTTTAGGGTAATTTGGGTTTCCTGTTATAACAGTAACAATATACTTTTCATCAACTAACCATTGAACTACATCATTAATTTTAAAATTTTCAGGAAAATAATGATTAGTATAAATTAAGATTCTTTTTGCCATACGACTCTATTCACATAATCAATGTATGAAAGAATTATTCTTACAACTTTTTTTGATACGTTATTATAACTATAATCTTTCACTAAATTAAAATCTCTTTTTTGACCAACAGGTTGTTTTAAAACTAATTCAATTGCCTGAATTATTCTTTTAAAATCTAGTCCTACCATCATAACTGAGGCTTCTTCAAAAGCTTCAGGTCTTTCATGAGATTCTCTAATATTTAATGCTCTAAAATTTAATATTGAAGACTCTTCAGAAATTGTACCGCTATCTGATAATACAACAAAAGAATTAATTTGTAAAAAATTATAATCATTAAACCCTAGTGGATCAACAAACTTAATTAAATCATTACAATTTATTTTCATTTCATCAATAACCTTTTTAGTTCTTGGATGAGTAGAAAAGATAACTGGCATTTTATATATTTCACAAATTTTATTTAATGATTCCATTAAACTTGTAAATCTTTTTTTATAATTAACATTTTCTTCCCTATGGGAAGAAACTAAAAAATATTTATGTTTTTCTAAATCAAATTTTTTAAGAACTTTTGAAGACATTATCTTGTCTTTTTGAGTTTCTAATACCTCAAAAATTGGAGATCCAGTTTTTATTATTCTGTCAGCTGGAAATCCCTCTTTTATTAAATATTCTCTTGAAATATCACTATAAGTAAGATTAATATCTGAAATATGATCAACAATTTTTCGATTTATTTCTTCAGGTACTCTTTGATCATAACATCTATTCCCTGCTTCCATATGAAAAATTGGGATTTGTCTTTTTTTTGCAGAAATAACTGCTAAACAAGAATTTGTGTCACCTAAAACTAAAACAGCATCGGGTTCAATTTTAGCAAGTATAGGATCTATCTTTTCAATAATAAGTCCTATAGTTTGAGAAGCAGATTCTCTTGCAGCATTTAAAAAATAATCAGGGGATTTTATTTTTAAGTCTTCAAAAAAAACTTTATTTAAATTATAATCATAATTCTGTCCTGTATGAATTAAAATATGATTAATGGAGTTAATTGAATTTAATTGATTTATAACAGAAGAAAGTCTAATTATTTCAGGTCTAGTTCCAACTATTGTTACAATTTTAATTTTTTTCATAATCTTTAAATTTAAACAATCTCTAAAAATGTATCTGAATTTTTTTCATCATAATGTTCATTTACCCAAAAAACTGTAACTAGTTCATCTTTACCAATATTCTCAATACTATGTGTATGCCAAATTGGAATGTCAATAAAAGATGGTTTTGATCCTGAAACGACAAATTCTATAACCTTAGATTTTCCTACTTTCCTGAGTTTAATTAACGCTTCTCCTTTAACTACACAAAATCTCTCAATTTTTTTTGTATGAAAATGATTTCCTCTTATTATATTGGGTAAAGTAAACGAAATAGATGTTTGTCCTCTCGATTCTTGTCTAATTATTTCAAAAAAACTGCCTCTTGCATCAATATTATTTTTTAAATAAACAGGATAATAATCTTCCTTTGCAATAAAGCTTAAAAAAGTATTAAATAAATTCTCCGAAAATTTATTTTTTATTTCTGGAAGTTTATGTTTATTAAAATAAGTCCTGTAAAACTCTTTTATCAAGACTAATACCTTTGAAACCTTAATTTTAATTTCCGGATTAATTAACTTTTTATTAATTGAGTCATTATTTATTTCTTTAATTATTTCAAAAATTAAATCATCTATATATATTAATGACACTAAAGAATCTTGAATTATTTTAGGGGTTTTACCTTTAATAATTTTATTGCAAAAAGTTGCTATAAAAGTATTATGATTAGGTTTTGAAAAAGGTCCAAAAACATTTGGAATTAAAAGACCAGAAAATTTAAAATTATTTAATTTTGACTCTGATATAAACATTTTTCTTATTTCATTTTTTGCCCTACCATAGCCATTTTTCATTTCTTCTTGATATGAAGAAGAAAAAATTAATTTGCCTTTAAAACCAGTTTTTTTTATTGACTCTATTAAAAAAGATGCGAGTTTGATATTTTCTTTGTAAAGTTTATTTTCATCATCATCTCTATTTACGCCTGCAAGATGAAAAATTATATCACACATAGAAACAAAACGATCTAAATCATTTGAATTATAGAAAAATTCTTTTTTAAAATCAATTAATTTGAAGTCCTTAAATTTAAATCTTATTGTTTGATATAAATGCCAGCCTATAAAACCAGATTGTCCTGTTATACCAACTTTCAATTTTAAATATTTAAATCTTTAATTACAACTGGAAGCTTCAGTAGTAGTTTCTTCATTTCCTCATGATCAAGTCTATGAGTATTATTTGAATTATATTCATCATAATTACCTTTGAATTCTGGGCTTTTTGAAAAATATTTATCATAATTCAAATCACGATTATCCGACACAATTTTAAAATAATTATCAAAGTTTTGGGTCTTTAACATTTCTTCTTTTGTAACTAAAGTTTCATACATCTTTTCTCCATGTCTTATACCTATTTCTTTAATCTCAGATTTAGATTTATACAAATCTATTAATGCTAGAGCTAGTGTTTTTATATCAGCAGCCGGCGATTTTTGGACAAATAATTCTCCTTGATCACCATTTTCAAAAGCATAAAGAACTAATTCAACTGCATCATCTAAAGTCATCATAAATCTAGTCATTTTATTATTTGTAACAGTTAATGTTTTATTTTGTTTAATCTGATCTATAAATAAGGGGATAACTGAACCTCTTGAAGCCATAACATTTCCATACCTAGTTCCACAAAAAATAGTTTTGGAACCATCAAGATTTCTAGATTTTGCAATCATTACTTTTTCCATAATTGCTTTACTCATTCCCATTGCATTAATTGGATATGCTGCTTTATCAGTGCTAAGAATTACAACTTTTTTTACCATAAATCTTTCCGCTGCTGATAAAACATTATCAGTTCCAATAACATTGGTTTTAACAGATTCCATAGGAAAAAACTCACAAGAAGGAACCTGTTTAAGAGCTGCTGCATGAAAAATAAAATCTACACCCTTAACAACATTATTAACAGAATATTTATCTCTAACATCACCAATATAAAATTTTATCTTTTCATTATTTATTTTTTTTCTTAAATCATCTTGTTTTTTTTCATCTCTAGAGAATATTCTAATTTCATTAAATCTCGATAATCTAGAGGCTTTTTCTAAAAAAGCACTTCCAAATGAACCTGTACCGCCTGTAATAAGTAATATGGAAGACACAATGCTTAGTTTAATTCAATCTTATCATAAAAAAATAAAGATCGAAGTGATTTTAAAATATTAGATAATAAAGATACGAAATTTGAAAATCTCAGTTCTTTTTTAGAAATAATAATATTCTTTTTTTGAAAATTTTTTATTTTTTTTAAGTAGGGTAAATATATATTATTTTTAATAGGGCCTTTTAAACTTATATATGCACTACTTAAATTAGTCTTAAATACATTTGAATGAATTTGCTTCAATCCAGCGAAATGATAAAAAATTAAAGGATAATTATTAACTAATACTTTGTTTTTTAAAAATGTAATTTTATACTTTTTAATATTCCAAATTGCTAGATTAGCTCCAAGGTTTTCAATAATCTTAACTTTATCATATTCTTTAGGCCAATTATCTAAGTATTTTTGATCAGCATACTTATTATCCTCTAATCTTTGATAACACCAATCGATACAATCTTCAGCCCATTTTTTTAAACAACTTCTTCCAATTTTATCATTTCTGAAATTAATCCATCCAACATTAAATCTTCCATATTTTTTTTTATAAAAGCCTGTCCAATGAAACTTATGTTCTATTATTCCAACTGAGTAGTCTTTTATTTCATTAAAAATTGGTTCAGGAGAATCAAAAAAATATATATCTGAATCAACATAAGTTAATAATTCAATCTTTGGAAACTTATTAAAAGTAAACTCGCAAATTTGAGATGAACAAGTAAAATAATATTCTACTTTGGACCTCTTTTTTATTATTTCCTTTAAAATTGGTTTAAATTCAATCAATTCATCATGAGAAAAAATTCTAGAATTTGGAAATGGATTTTTAATTAATTCATTATAAACTTTTTTATCCATGCAAATAATAATTAAAATATAATTATCTATATGATTTTCTAAGGAAAATGATAGTGCTTTAGCATAAGAAAAATAATTATAATCGAAGTATGTGCAAAAATATTTCAATTAAAAAAATTTAAAATTTTCTTACATATGAATAAAATATCCTTTTTCTTTAAACCTGGATAAAGAGGAAGACTTAAACTAGTTTCTGAAATTTCCTCTGCAATTGGAAAATCTCCTTTTTTATATCCTAAATATTTATATGCCAATTGTAAATGAGGAGGAATAGGATAATGTATTGAAGTTTCTATTCCATTATCATACAAATATTTTTTTAATTCATCTCTTCTGTTTGTTCTTATTACATATAAATGATAAACATGAACGCAATTAGGATCTTTATATGGGATTTTTATATTTAAAACTGAGTTTAAATTTTCATCATAAATTTTTGCTAAAAAAATTCTTTCTTGATTTAATTTTTTCAAATATTTAATTTTAACGTTAAGAATTGAAGCTTGAATTTCATCGATTCTAAAATTTCTTCCTATAATTTTACACTCATATTTTTTAGTATAACCATAATTCCTGTATGCCTTAGAAAATTCTCCTAAATACACATCATTTGTAGTAACACACCCAGCTTCTCCCATAGCTCCCAAATTTTTTGTTGGATAAAAACTAGTTGCATTTATATTTCCAAATGTTCCAGTATATTGATTATTGAATTTTGAAAGATGAGCTTGAGCATTATCTTCAATAACATATAAATTATTTTTATTTGCAATTTTCATGATTTCATCCATCTGACATGGTTGACCATACAAATGAACAGGCATAATTGCTTTAGTTTTTTTGGTGATTTTTTTTTCAATTTTTGATGCATCAATATTAAATGTTTTCTCATTAGGTTCAACTGGAATAATCTTAGCTCCAACATTTGAAATAGCCAGCCAACATGCTATATATGCATTTGATGCAACTATGACCTCATCATCTTTTCCAATTTTTAAAGCTCTTAAGCATATAATTAAAGCATCTAAACCGCTAGAAACTCCAATAGCATTTTTTATTTTATTTAGTTGAGAGTATTTTTTTTCAAATTTCAATATATTTTCACCAAGAACATATTGTTTTGAGTCAAATACTCTTGAAATTGAATCTAAAACCTCCTTTCTTATTTTATCATAATAATCAAATGAAAAAAAAGGAATTATCATATCAGCTTTAAAAAATATATATTTTCTCTTAATTTAATAGTTTTATAGTGTTTTCTCCAAAATTTTTTAAAAAGATTTTCAGATCTAGTGTAGCCGCAATATACTGGTTTCTTCATTAATATTTTACATTTAATTCTTACCCAAATTTCTAACAAGAAAGATTTTAAATTTAATAATTGAGCTGGTATAAAAAAAATATACTTAACATTACATTTTGCTAGATTACTAAATAATTGATTTAAATGATGATCTTCAATTTCAGTATCTATTCTTGAAATTATTAATAGACCATTATAATTTTCAAGTTTTGATATAATTTCTGAAAAAGAAGATTTATAAACTTTATCAAAAATTTTGAAT
>CACEKG010000008.1 GCA_902560065.1 uncultured Bacteroidota bacterium | reverse complement strand
AAAACTTTTAGAATATACTGGATCAGGAATTGAAATGCTTTTTGGAGAACTAGCTGATACCTCAAAATATGGTTTTATTTTTGTTTTTCAGGCATTACCCATTATAATATTTTTTTCGGCCCTAACATCAATTTTATACTATTTCAATATTATTCAAAAAATAGTAAAATTATTTGCTGTGGTTCTAACAAAACTTCTAAATATCTCAGGGTCAGAAAGCCTATCTGTTGCTGGTAATATTTTTTTAGGTCAAACTGAAGCTCCATTACTTATTAAAGGATATTTAAATAAAATGAATCGATCAGAAATATTTCTGGTTATGGTCGGTGGAATGGCTACAGTAGCAGGAAGTGTTTTAGGAGCTTATATAGGATTTTTAGGGGGAGATGACCCTACATTAAAATTAGAATTTGCCAAAAGTTTGCTAGCCGCTTCAGTTATGGCCGCTCCTGGTGCTATTGTAATCTCTAAAATAATTTATCCTCAAACTGAAAATATTGTTTCAGAAATTGATATTTCAAATGTAAGTATTGGTGATAATTTTTTATCCTCAATTTCAGCAGGAACCAGCGAAGGAATTAAAATGGCTGTAAATGTAGGGGCAATGCTTTTAGTTTTCCTTGCTTTAATAGCAATGATAAATGGGGGGTTATCTGGTTTAGGAAATCTTTTTGGAATTAACTCATGGATAGAAAATAATACTATCTACGATTCCTTTTCCATTGAATTTTTGTTGGGATATTTATTTGCACCTCTGATGTGGCTAATTGGAGTTGCTAAAGAAGATATTACAATAATGGGACAATTATTAGGAATTAAACTCGTGGCAAGTGAATTTGTTGGATATACTCAGCTTGTTGATCTAAAAAACATAAATAGTAATATTCATTTTACTTATCAAAAATCTGTAATTATGGCAACTTACATGCTCTGTGGTTTTGCAAATTTTGCTTCGATAGGAATTCAAATAGGTGGAATAGGTATAATAGCTCCTAAAAGAAGAAAAATGCTTACAGAACTCGGTTTAAAAGCAATGATTGCTGGAACAATTGTTTCATTAATATCAGCATCAATTGCTGGAATAATAATGGGTTAATGCATTTTTAATCTCTTCCAAGCCTTTTGTAAAAAGAATAATGAAACAATAGATACTGTAAGTAATATTATAGCAAAAGTATATTCTGAATAAAGTAAATATCCTATTGAAAAAAGAATACTATATATAAAAAAACATCCTAGTACCATACATAAAATTCCAGTAGGAACATCCCAAGCTTCTTTCTTCCCTATTAAATCTATGCCATCATCTTTGGCTTGGTCTACTACTTTTTTCCAACCTTTGCCCCCTGGTTGAATTTTTTTATAAAAATCTCTTAATACTTCTTTATCTTCCTCAGGAGTCAAGTAAGTAATTAGTATCCATGAAAATGTTGTAATAGCGACCCCTAAAATTAATTGACCCTCAGTAGATATTGGATCAAAACCTATTCTTGGATGAACTATTTGAAGATAAAAAGCCACTAAAAAAGAAATAATCATAGCAGATATTTCACTATAAATATTAATTCGATACCAAAACCATCTTAGAATGAAAAGTAATCCCGTGCCTGCACCTATTTGTAATAAAATAGCAAATGCTTGCAGGGCATTACTTAATAAAAGAGCCACTAAACAAGAAAAAAGCATTAACAAAACAGTAGTAATTCGCCCCAATAAAACTAGTTTTTTCTCTGACGCTTCAGGCTCAAAAAATCTTTTATAAAAATCATTAACAACATAAGATGACCCCCAGTTTAAGTGTGAAGCAATTGTTGACATAAAAGCGGCAGCTAAAGAAGCTAAAAGAAGCCCTAAAAGACCTGATGGTAAAAGAGTCATCATAGCTGGATAAGCAAGATCATGGCCAATTATACTTTTACTAATTTCTGGAAAAGCCAACTGTAAATCGTCAAGATTAGGAAACACAATTAAAGATGCCAGGGCAATTAAAATCCATGGCCATGGTCTAACAGCGTAGTGCATAAAATTAAAAAGTAAGGTAGCCCAAACTGCATGATTTTCATCCTTTGCTGAAAGCATCCTTTGAGCAACATATCCTCCTCCGCCAGGTTCTGCTCCAGGATACCAAACACTCCACCACTGAACAGCTATAGGTAAGAGAAAGACTACTAAAAATAACTCCCTATCAGAAATATCAGGAATTAAATCTAATTTTGGAAGAATTTCAGGATGAGAAATAAGTTCTCCCAATCCCCCAACCTCAGGTAAATTAACAATTACTGCTGCTGCCCAAAATGTAGCGATCATAGCCAGAGTAAACTGAAAAAAATCTGTTAAAATAACTCCTTTTAGTCCTCCCAAAGAACTATAAAGTACCGTTACTGAAGATGCAATTAAAAGTGTTTGTGTTGGAGTTAGTCCAAGCATAACACTGCCTATTTTTATTCCTGCTAGACAAACTGATGCCATAATCATAATATTGAAAAAAACCCCTAAATATACTGCTCTAAACCCTCTCAAAAAAGCTGCTCCTTTTCCACCATATCTTAACTCATAAAACTCTAGATCAGTTAAAACCTCCGATCTTCTCCAAAGCTTAGCATATACAAAAACTGTAAGCATTCCAGTTAATAAAAAAGCCCACCATACCCAATTACCAGAAACACCATTTGTTCTTACTATATCAGTTACAAGATTGGGAGTGTCTGCTGAAAAAGTAGTAGCTACCATTGAAATTCCTAAAAGCCACCATGGCATATTTCTTCCTGAAAGAAAAAATTCATTTACACTATTACCTGCTTTTTTTGAAGCAAAAAACCCGATAGATAAAAGAATAACAAAAAAGACTATAAGTATTGACCAATCAAGAGTAGATAACTGCATTTCAATATAATTTTAAGATGATAAATATAAAATTATTATACTTAAATTGGTCCTAAAATTATTAATAATTAAAAAGTTTACTAGTTAGTTTTAAATTCTAAAATGATTTTGAAAAAAAATATATCATATGCTTATATATTCTTATTTATGTTGATTTTAAATCATCAAGCTAGTGCTCAAATAAATTCTGAAAATGTCAACAAAAAAATTTTTATTCCAAATCAAAATAATTCTCCTAGTCTATTTGCTCCAAAAGAAGAAAGTCCGTTTTTAAATAAAGATCCTTTCAAAAAGGATCCAAATAATAACCCAAATGAGGAATTTATTGATCCTAGTAAAAAATATTTAAAAAAATTAAACAAGAAAAAAGAAGAAGATCAAAACCCAAATAATTTTAGAGTTGATCAATACTTAGGAGATTTTAAAAATAATGGGGAATTTGTTCAAATTGCATTACGAGATCATGAATCTCCTGATGGTGATTTAATTAAAATAATGTTAAATGATAAAGAAGTTATTTCAAGAATTTTACTTCGAGAACAATTTGTTGCCCTTTCGCTAAATCTAATGGTTGGTTTTAATAAAATAGATTTTGTTGCACTGAATCAAGGAACATCAGGACCAAATACAGCAGAGGTAAGAGTTTTTGATGATCAAGGAAATTTAATAGGCTCAAACAGATGGAATCTAGCAACAGGAGTTAAAGCTACCTATATTATAGTTAAAGAAAAATAAAATCAAGTATATAATTCTTTCATTCCTTTAATAAACCTATCAACTTCAGTTGATGTCCCCGTACTAATCCTACACCAATCATAAAATGGAGGAAAAGGCCTACCTATTCTAACTCCTTTTTTAATCATTTGTGGTCCCAATTCTTTTATATTTCTTTTTGAGTGAAAGAAAATAAAATTAGTATGAGACTTAACATAATTTAAATTTAATTCATCTAATAAAGAATATATCCTTTGTTTTGATTCTTTATTTTTCTTTAAAGAAAAAGTATAAAATTCTTTATCATTAAGAGCTTCTTTAGCCGCTTCAATTCCAAGAACATTACTCCTTGCAACAATATTTTCTCTAATTTTTTTTGCGAGTTCAGGTTTTGCAATTAAATACCCAACTCTCAATCCTGCCATTCCATAAACTTTGGAAAATGTTTTTGAAACGATTACGTTTTTATTCTTTTTAATTAGATCAATCATTGATGGATAATTAGGATCTTCGATATAATCATAATAAGCTTCATCACTAAAAACAATTGTTTTATTAGCTGCTGTTTCACAAAAATCATATAATTTTTTTGATGGAATTAAAGTTCCTGTAGGATTATTTGGATTACATAAAAAAATAAGTTTTGTTTTTTTGGAAATTCGATTTTCAATTTCAGACAAGTCATATCCTTTATCTGCTTTTACAGGGACCCAGTTTATGGAGGCCCCCCATTGTTTAGCAAAATCCATCATAGCAAGAAAAGTTGGTTTTGCTGATATTATTTCTCCTCCGTTGCTTGTAAATGTAAGTCCCGTAACCTTCAGCCCTTCAGTTGAACCTCCAGTAACAATAACACTTTCATTTGATACACCGTGCTTTTTTGCTAGTATTTCCTCTAAATCATCAGAATAAGAATATGGATATCTACAGGCATAATTATATGATTTATTAATAGCATCTCTCACTTTTTTTGATGGACCATAAGGGTTTTCATTTGAACTAAGCTTGACTACTTTTTCTAGGTCTCTAGGCCTAAATAATTCATTTTCTTCAGAGGTTAAAAAGTTTGATGGAGAAACTAAAACACCCCCCAATGCTAATGATGATTTAATCCAATTTCTTCTATTTTGCATAAAAATTAATTTTAATTAAAGTTTCAATTTTTTTTTTTTAAAACAAAATTTAATAACTACTTTTCAATGTGAATGATTTTATAACAATAATTGAAAATATTTTAAACCAGCTAATTAGTTCATTAGAATGGTTTATGTTAATAGCTGTTTTAGGTGGTGGAATTTATTTGTGTATAGTTAGTAAACTTTATCCATTAACAAAAATTAAATTCGCTTTTAAGTTGCTTCTTTCTAAAAATAAAAATAAAGGTATTTCTAGGTTTCAAGCTTTATCAGCAGTATTAGCTGCTACTGTAGGTTTAGGAAATATTTCTGGGGTAGCTATAGCTATTCACATGGGTGGTCCTGGAGTTTTAGTTTGGATGTGGGTCACTGCAATTATAGGAATGATTATTAAATTCTACTCTTGCTCTTTATCAGTTCAAATAAGAAAATTAAATGATGATGGAACTATTCTAGGAGGGCCAATGTATTATATGTCATTAGGAATTAAAAATTGGGGTAAATTTTTAGCTATATTTTTTTCAATTGCAGGTCTTTTTGGAGTTCTTCCAGCATTTACAGCAAATCAATTAACCCAAACATATATTAATGTAATTAACCCAAATGATTATATTTCACTTGGTGATTTTCAGTGGAAATTAATCACAGGAATTATTCTGGCTATAATAAGCTCTTTCGTCATTTTTGGTGGTTTAAAAAAAATTGTTAAAGTAACCTCAAGTCTTGTACCATTAATGGTAGGGTTATACTTTTTTATGGGTTTATTTATTTTGTCATATAATTATAATCTTGTTGTTCCAACTTTTAAATTGATCTTTATAGAAGCTTTCAATATAAACACATTAGTAACTGGAGGGTTATGGGGACTTATTATTTTAGGTGTTCGCAGAGCTGTTTTTTCAAATGAAAGTGGTGTTGGTAATGCTCCAATGTACCATGGTCAATCACAGTCAAAACTTGGAACTAATGAAGGTCTTGTAGCTATGTTGGGCCCTCTTCTAGATACAATTTTAGTATGTACAATTACAGGTTTAATAGTTATTATAAGTGGAGCTTATCTTGATGAAAGTTTAAATGGAATTGTTCTTACATTAGAAGCTTTTAGATTACTCTTCTTTGGTTTTGGTGATGAATTATTAATGTTAATGGTTTTTATTTTTGGAATTTCTACCCTATTAACTTATTCATATTATGGAGTAAAATGTTTTGGGTTTTTAACTAGTATAAAATACGGGCATTTTTACAACTATCTTTATATTTTTACTATTATCCTCTCTTCAGTCGTTACTGTAGAATTAGTAATTGGTCTGATAGATTTATCATTTGCTTTAATGACAATTCCTAATATGGTTGCCATAATTTACCTTTCAAAAAAGGTAAATAAAGAAATGATCAAAAGATCATGGATTTAAAATATTTATTCCTCACCAATTGGAGGAGGTCCTGGAGGAAGCATTGGTTCATATACATAATCACCTTTTCTTAATTTAAATTCTTTTTTTATTTCATCCCTTAATTTAGAGTTTGTAAATAAATCTATCATTGTCATGCCTAATGCCTTAGAAGCAAATATCATCCCTTTATGACCTATTGACATCCCCCCAGAAGCAACAACAGCCCATGAGTGCCAGGGTGTTCCCTTTGGTGCTGTTGTAACTCCAAGTCTCACAACTGGAACTAAAAAACTTACATCTCCAACATCTGTAGAACCACCCATTGGTTTCTCCTCTGTAAGCCTCATTGGTTTTATTTTACCATCAATTCCTACCATAGGTTTTTCTGTAGCTTCTTGAATTTTATATGCAAATTTTTTCTCCTCCTCAGAGTACTTAATATCTCCAAGAAACTCTAGATTCTTTTGAACAGCAAAACCTCCAGCTCTATTGGGAAGAATTTCATGAATACCAGAAATTAAATTAATTTTATAATCAACATTTGCCATAATTGCAGCTCCCTCAGCCATCTTCCTAACGTGTTGATATACTTCATTCATACCCTCTCTTTTTATATCTCTAACTCTAACCCATATTCTAGAATAATCCGGAACCACGTTAACAACTTGTCCCCCATCTTGAATATGATAATGAATTCTAACTGTAGGTTTAACATGCTCTCTGTACATGTTAATACCATGAGTATAAAGCTCAAGGGCATCTGAAGCACTTTTTCCATTCCATGGATCGGCAGAAGCATGTGCTGTTTGACCAAAAAACTCTACTTTAAAATCAATTAATGCTAAAGAACTCTGAACATCTGCTTCAATATTATCAGCTGGATGCCAGTCTACACATATATCAAGATCATCAAAAAGACCCTCTCTTGCCATCCATAATTTTCCAAAATATTTTTCTTCAGCTGGTGTTCCAAAAAATTTAACTGTCCCTTTCAATTTTCCACTAGAAATTAGATTTTTTATAGCAACAGCAGCACCTAAGCTCGCTGTTCCAAAAAGATTATGACCACAACCATGACCAGCCGCACCATCTTCCAATGCAATCTTTTCTGGAATAGCTTTTTGAGAAATTCCTGGTAGAGCATCAAATTCTCCTAATATTCCAATTACAGGTTTTCCAGAACCATAAGTAGCAACAAATGCTGTTGGAGTTTGAGCAACACCAACTTGTACATCAAATCCATTAAGTTTTGCATAATCAATTAATGTTTTAGATGAAATTTTTTCCTGAAATGCAATTTCAGCTGCAGCCCATATCTTATCACTAATTTTAACTAAATCATTTTTTTGATCTTCAATATTTGAAATCAAATTCTTTTTTAAAGAACTTTTAGTTTGGCTGTAATTTTTTGTAAATGAGATTAGAATTATTAGTATGTATATTTTTTTCATTTTTTTAAATATTTATTAAAATTTAAAAACAAGGGAATAATAAAAAAAAATATGCCCGCCCATAAATAGGGCCAATCAATAAAACTTAGATTAGTATACATAAATCCTACAACTGTAAATGACAAAATTGACATTATATAAAATATTACTTTAAGTAATAATTTTAATTTCATAGTATTTTTTTAATTAAAATCACATGTTTGATATTAAAGTTACTTATTTTTAGCTATACTTTAATTAATTGTAATATTTATAATTTGACTAGTAAGGTTAAATATTTGGGTGAGTTAAGAACACAATCTACTCATGTTGCATCCAACAACTCTATAATAACTGACGCTCCAATAGATAATCATGGAAAGGGTGAAGCTTTTTCTCCAACTGATACTGTCGCTACTGCATTGGCTTCATGTCTTTTAACCATTATGGGCATTAAAGCAAAACAATTTAAAATTGATATTAGGGGTACAATTGCAGAAGTAAAAAAAATAATGGGGGAAAATCCTCGACGAATAGATTCAATTATTATAAATATTCATTTTAAAAAGACTTTTGACATTAAAATTCGTAGAGTTTTAGAAAAAGCTGCTTTAACTTGTCCAGTTTATTATTCATTAAATTCTAGTTTAAAAAAAGATATTCAATTTTTCTGGCCCTCAGAAAAGTCTTGATTTTTTTTTGAGCCTAATAACATTATAATAATTATCCCAATTACCCCAAATAAGAATCCTAATAAAAACCCTAAATTTTTAGATCTATTTCTTCTTTCGGCCATATATGACCCCCAAGCACCCAAAGCTACACCAACTGCTAAAGCAAAATAAAAATATGAATTTGACAAAATATATTTTAAAAACTATTATAACTACATGCCAAAATAATATTTTTATTTTAGTTTTAGACCATGATGCTATTCAAAGACATAAAAGGAAAAATTATTGATCCTCTTCAGCACACTATAGAAATAATAAAAAAATATCCCTATGCTGAAATTCATATTGGATCAGATTCTCAAAGTGTTGGAAAAAAAACTTTTTATGCAACAGTAATAGCATATAAATTAGGAACTAGAGGAGTGCACTATATTCTTAATAAAAAGAAAGTCTCGATCATAAATGATATGTGGACACGATTATGGAAAGAGGCTGAAGATAGTATTGATGCTGCTGAATGGTTAACAAAACAAATTAGTGTTAAAGTTGAAATTGATATGGATTATAACGAAAATGAAAACTTTAAGTCCCACAAATTAATTTCAGCTGCTAAAGGATGGGCAAATTCTCTTGGTTACAAAGTAAACATAAAACCAAATAAACAGATAGCAACTAAAGCTGCTGATCATCACTGTAAATAAATTTAATTATTCATGAAATTTGTAATTATAGCTCCTGAAATACCAACAAAAAAGTGGACTGATAGTTTTAAAAAACTTTATCCTCAAATTCCAATTTTAATTGGAGATAAAACCAAAACCCCTGAAGAGGTAACTCTAGCAATGGTATGGAAACAGAAACATGGTATTCTCTCAAAATTTAAGAATCTTAAGTTAATTATTTCTATGGGTGCAGGAGTTGATAATATAATCTCTGACAAAACTATTTCATCTAAAATACCCATATGTAGAATTGTAGATAAACAAATGGCTTTTTCAATGAGTAATTATATAATAATGGCTGTTTTAAATTATCATCGAAATTGGTATGATTATGATTATGCTCAAAAAAAGAAACATTGGGCTCAATTTGAAATTGATGAAAGAAATGTTAATATTGGAATTCTTGGTATTGGTCATCTGGGAATGGATGTAGCAAAAAAATTGTACTCTTTAGATTTTAATGTTTTTGGATATAGCAAAAACAAAAAATCTACCCCATTTAAATCTTTTTATGGTGATTCTTTATCCTTGTTTTTAAAAAAGATTAACGTTTTAATTTGCACAGTTCCTTTAACTCCCCAAACTAAAGGGTTATTAAATAAGAGTTTCTTTAAAAAAATTAATAATCAAACTTATTTAATTAATGTGTCAAGAGGAGAAGTTCACGTTGAAAAAGATATAATTGAAGCTATTAATAATGGAAAGCTTAGTGGAGCCTTTTTAGATGTATTTGAAAAAGAACCTCTTCCAAAAGATAGTCCAATTTGGTCTCACCCAAAAATTAAAATAACTCCGCATATTGCCAGTTTATCATATTCTGATGAAGGGGTAAGACAGGTAATGGAAAATTTTGATAGATTAAATAAAAACAAAACTCTTTTAAACCTTGTAGACAGAAAAAAAATGTATTAACTTTTTAAAATTGCTTTAGCTATTTTATCAGGACCAAATCTTACAACATCGGTTGTAATTATATTTAGTTTTTTTTCTAACTGATTTACACTTAAAATCGCTTTATTATGACTTAGATGTGATGTGTTTAAAGCAACTCCTATAACTTTAGCTTTTGGAAAAGTCCCGCTAACAGTTGACAATAATTCATTTAAATAAATAAACTCTTTAAGATCTGGAATTTTTATATTTTTTGGGCTTCTCAATGTTTTTTTATTTGCTCTATGACAAAGAATTAAATGTGTTGGACAAGATCCTCTCATAAGCGGAAGAGTAGCTGTACTTCCAGGATGTAATAATGACCCTTGACCTTCTATCAAAACAATTTCCTTTTTGGAATTTTCTAGAACAGCAGCCTCAACAGCTCCACAAGCATGATCAACTTTAAATGCATCCAAAGGTATTCCATTTCCTGTTAATGTGATTCCAATTTGTCCAGTTGCAACAAAACCAACATTTTTACTTTGCTTGTTAAGAAAACTATATATTTCTAAAGCTGCTGTCATTTTACCTACTGCCATATCAGTTCCAATAAATAAAATTCTTTTATTCTTCAATTTACTTGCTTTTCCAGTTGCGATATCGGGAACAAATGTTGGCATTCTAACATCCCAAATCCACTGATTTTTATTTTTTTTTATTAAATCCTTCCATCTAGGAAATAATAATTCATGTAAACCATTAACTATAGATAAACCGTTTTTTAATGCTTTTTCAATGATACGGTTCCATTCTTTTGGAATTTTTCCACCTGAAGGTGCAATTCCTAAAATTAATACTGTTGATTTTTTTTCTAGGGCTATTTCAAGGGATTCAACTATTGGAATTTTTCTATCAGTATTAATAAAAGATTTAATACTTTTTCCAACATGGTTAGAATCAATTATACACGTTATTTCATTAGAAAGATATCTAATAACACCCATTCCCATTTTTCCATAATCACTATCTAAGTTAGATTCCATGTATATTGCAACTCTATCTTTTGAATTAAGCATAAAATTCTGATTTTAAAATAGCACCATGTCCCGGAATATATTTTGGAGTTGTTATACCATCAATCATTTCTACTCCTTCAGAAGGGTCTGGGTTTAAATTGTAATGTGAATCTAAATCAATATGATTAATTACTCCTGAAATAGATGCTGCTGCAGCTATTGCCACTGAAGATTCACTCATACATCCAATCATAGTTTTTAATTTCAAGGACTTTGCAGTATCAATAATTCTTAATGCCTCTGTGATTCCACCACATTTCATTAATTTCATGTTTACTCCATCAACATAATTATAATATGAAAAAATGTCGTCTGAAAATCTACATGACTCATCAACATAAATTGGCAAAGCTCTATTTTTAAAAATATATTTTAAATCTGCTTCCTTTCCTTCTTCTAGTGGTTGTTCTACATAATCTACATCATTCTTAGACAACCATTTCATCATTTTAATAGCATCTGTTACATTCCATCCTCCATTTGCGTCAACTCTCAGACTTACTTTAAAATTTTTTGTGCTCTCTAAAACTTGTTCAAACATTTCCATATCAGCTTCTATTCCTTTTGGAGAGCCTAATTTTATTTTAAGCGATTTAATAGATTTTCCTTCCATAATAATTGGTATCCTTTCTTTGATAACCTCTGGTGAATTAATTCCCAAAGTAACTGATGTAGGGACAAAAGGCTTAGGAAATCCTAAAAGGTTGTATAAAGGAAGACCTGCTTTTTTAGCTTTCAAATCCCAAAGAGCAGTATCTATTGCAACATAGGCACAGGGTGCGATTCCCATCTCCCTCGATCTATCATATAGGGATGAAATTGTATTTCCTTTAATTCCAGTTTTTACAAACCTATCTAAAAGGCTTTTAACTTCATCTACACTTGAAGCACCTTCAGATTCGCCAGGAGCAGATTCTCCCCAGCCTACCATTCCATTTTCCTCAATTCTTACAAAAAGATTTTCAGAATTTGATCTAACTCCTCTACTAATTTCCAATGGAAATCTTTTATTAAGAATAACTTTAAAGAAATCGATCTTCATTAAAGTAAAATTTAAAACCTATTTTATTTTATAAATTCTTAATTTATGGAATAGTAGGTGTTTGGAGTTTATCTAATGAAGATTTAATTTCTTCATCTGATAACTCATGTTTTACAATTTTTCCCTCAAAATAATCTTCATAAGCTTTCATGTCATAATTACCATGACCACACAAATTGATCAATATTGTTTTACTTTTTCCTTCTTTTTTACATATTTCAGCCTCATGAATTGCTGTTGCAATTCCATGTGTAGCTTCTGGTGCCGGAACAATTCCTTCAGCCTTAGCAAATTTTACACCTGCTGAAAAAACCTCTAAATTATCATGAGACTTAGCTTCTATTATTTTATCTTTTAATAATTGGCTAACAATAACACCTGCTCCGTGATAACGAAGTCCACCAGCATGAATTGGAGCTGGAACAAAATCATGTCCTAGAGTATACATTGGAAGTAATGGTGTCATCCCAACTGTATCTCCAAAATCATAACGAAAAATTCCTCTTGTTAATTTTGGACATGATGAAGGCTCACTAGCAATACATCTAATAGATTTTCCTTCCTCTAAATTAAGCCTTAAAAAAGGAAATGCTAATCCAGAAAAATTGGAACCACCTCCAAATGGAGCAATAACTATATCCGGAAGATCTCCAGCTTTTTCCATTTGTTTTAAAGCCTCTTGACCCACAATAGTTTGATGAAGTTTTACATGATTTAAAACACTTCCTAGAGCATACTTTGTGTGTTCATCACTAGCTGCTACCTCAATAGCTTCAGATATAGCTATTCCGAGTGAACCGGTAGTATTAGGATCCTGAGATAATATTTTTTTACCTACTTCTGTTGCATTAGAAGGAGATGGGTGAACTTTAGCCCCCCATGTATTCATCATAACTTTTCTATAAGGTTTATGCTCATAAGATAACTTAACCATAAAAACTTCACAATCAATTCCAAAATGTTGACAAGCAAAACTCAAAGCACTTCCCCATTGTCCAGCTCCTGTTTCAGTTGTTATTTTTTTTACTCCTTCTTGCTTATTATAATAAGCTTGAGCAACAGCAGTATTTGGTTTATGTGATCCTGTAGGACTTACACCTTCATATTTATAATAAATTTTTGCTGGGGTATCTAATGCCTTTTCAAAATTATATGCTCTAAATAAAGGAGTTGGCCTCCACATTGAGTATATATTTCGAACCTCATCTGGAATATCAATCCATTTCTCAGGAGACACCTCTTGTTTAATTAATTCCATTGGAAATAAAGGAGCTAAAGCTTCAGGTCCAATTGGCTCAAGAGTTCCAGGATTTAATGGAGGAAGAGGTTTATTTGGCATATCAGCAATAATATTATACCACTTATCTGGAATTTCATTTTCTTCTAAAGTTATTTTACGTATCATGATAATTTAATTTATTTAAATATACTTTTTTTATTTAAATCTTTTTTAAAATATTTTTGTTGCATTTTAAAACTATTTTTATTTATTTAGCGATTAATTACTTAATAATAAAAGGTTTCTAACCATAAACCATTTTAAAAAAATAAAACCTTCAAACTAACGAAGGTTTTTTTTATGATTTTTTTTTTGCTAAAGTTCTACTCAATTCTTCTAAAGATATTCCTTTAGTTTCTGGCATCAAATAGTAAACAAATATTAATTGTAGAATCATCATAAAAGAAAAAAACAGAAAAACAAAACCTGCTCCTATACTCGAAAACAATATGGGTATCATTGAAGGAATTAAAGCGGCAAGAACCCAATGCACTGAAGATCCAAATGATTGTCCTGAACTTCTTAAATGATTTGGATAAATTTCAGAAATAAATACCCAAATTACGGTTCCCTGTCCAATAGCATGTGAAGCAATAAAAACAAATAAAAAAATTGGTATTAAAATCGGATTAAGTTTAAAAAAAAATGCAATTGAAACCAAGGATAATGAAATTATATAACCAAATGACCCAAAATACATTAATTGTTTTCTGCCTAATTTGTCAATCAATGAAATCCCAATAAAAGTAAAAATTAAATTTACTAATCCAATACCTACTGAACTTAATAAAGCTGTACTTTCTCCTAAGCCTGCCTCTTCAAAAATTCTAGGAGCGTAATATAAAAATGCATTTATCCCTGATAATTGATTAAAAGCAGCAATAAAAAAAGTAAGCAAAAGTGAAAATCTAAATTTAAAATGAAAAATACTTTCTCTATTATCAACTTTTTCATTTTTAATTTCAGTTATTAATTCTTCAATTTTTTCATTTGGTGAAATTTGATTTAAAATTTTTTTTGCTAATTCTGTTTTACCTTTTTGTATAAGCCATCTTGGACTTTGAGGAATATTAAAGACTAAAACTGTATAAATAATAGCAGGGAAAAATTCAACTCCCATCATCCATCTCCATGAATTTTCTCCTAAATTACTTAAAAAATAATTCGATAAAAAAGCAATTAAAATTCCAAAAACTATGTTAAACTGATATAACCCAACTAAACTTCCTCTTTTACTAGAAGGAGAAATTTCAGAAATATATGCTGGAGCTGCGATTGTTGAAACTCCAATACCAATTCCACCTATAAATCTTGAAAACGCAAAAAATTCAGAACTAATTGCTAGGGCTGATCCTAGAGCTGACACGACATATAATATTCCTATCAAAAGTAAAGTATTCTTTCTTCCAAATTTATTAGTTGGATAACTCCCTGCCAAAGCTCCAAATACAGTTCCCCAAAGAGCCATCGCCATAACAACTGCTCCGTGGTAAAAATCAGAAGACCCCCATAGAGACTGTAATTTTTTATCAGCACCAGAAATCACAACGGTATCAAAACCAAAAATAAAACCAGCTAATGCCGCTACAATAGATAGATAAAAAATTCTATTCATAAACTAAGCCTTAATAAACCTGTCTAAATAAATTATACCTAAACTAGAAAATAACAATATAGAAGATGGCATATATTTTATCAACTCATCTGAAACTTTAAAATGCATTATTACAGCACCAATCATAAATAATGAAATAGTTAAAGCAGATGGAAATAATAACTTATTATAATATATACCGAGCAATAAAAATAATGCAGCAGAAACTTTAAAAAATCCTACTATATAAACTACACTTTCATTTAATCCATATTCTTCAAATTCTTGAATCATGTTTGTTGCTTCACCCCCTCTGTAAATAGAATCATTATCAAATCTAATCAACCAAACATTTAGTATTGTTATCGATATTAAAAGAGATAGAATTATTTTGATATATTTCATGATTTTTAAAATTTATATTTACAATATATAAATTTTGATGTAAAATTTAAAAGTGTAATTATTTAATAGTATGTATAAAAATAATACAAATGTTTAAAAAAATCACAATATATTTGATGGCTTTTTTCTATATATACATAGGCATTAAACACTTTACTGATCCTGATTATTTTTTAGCTATTATGCCTCCATATTTGAAATGGCATCTTGAATTAGTTTATATAAGTGGATTTTTTGAAATATTATTCGGGTTTGGTCTTTTAACAAAATATAGAAAATTATCTTCTTGGGGGTTAATTCTTTTATTAATTGCTGTATTTCCCGCCAATATTTATTTAATTAATAGTGAAAAAGCACAAATTGCTTTAAACATAACTAAAGAAATTGCTATAATAAGAGCCCCTTTTCAACTACTTTTTATTTACTTGGCTTATTGGTCTTCTATTGACTAATTAATTTTTTTCAAAATCATATCTATCTTTTCAACAACTTCTTTCGCATTCTTTTTTGAAAAACATAAAGGAGGTTTTGATTTAATTACATTATTATAAGGCCCATCAGTTCCAACTAAAATTCCATTATTCTTTAATTCATTTTTTAAAAGTTGTGCTTTTTTTGAGTCTGGGGTCATATTTTTTGGATTTGAAAATTCAATACCAATAAACAACCCTGATCCTCTTATATCAGAAATTGAAGGATATTTTTCTTTTAAATCAAATAATTGTTTTATGTAAAAACTTCCAACTTCTTGAGAATTTTTCTGAAGATTTTCCATCTTTATAACATCAAGTACTGAAATACCTATTTTACAAGAAATAGGATTCCCGCCAAAAGAACTAAAAAACTCCACGCCTTTTGAAAAAGAGTTTGCGATTTCAGAATTAGTAATTACTGCTCCAATCGGATGCCCATTACCCATAGGCTTACCCAAAACTACAATATCTGGAATAACGTCTTGAGATTCATATCCCCAAAAACACTTACCTAATCTGCCAAAACCTGTTTGAACTTCATCTGAAATACAAACCCCTCCTTTTTTTCTTATGCTGGGATATAAGTTTTTTAAATAGTTACTGGCTAGTGGAACTTGACCTGCACAGCTAAGTATGGGTTCACATATAAATGCAGCAATTGAATCTTCATTTTTATTCAATATTTTTAAAGCGTCTTTAGCATACTTAAATCCTGCATCTTTATCTTCAGATTTAAATTTTCCATTAAAAGTATCGGGTATATCTAATTTTAAAATATAATCTTTCTGACCTGTTCCTTTTTTATTATTAAACTTATAATCACTAATATCCATTCCCGTCTGAGTATGGCCATGATATCCATTTTCAATAACAACAACAGATTCATTTTTAGTATGATATCTAGCCATTCTTATAGCAAGGTCACTCGCTTCACTTCCTGAATTGACAAAAAAAACTTTATTTAATTCTTTAGGAAAAAGTGAAATTAATTTTTCTGAATATTCTTCTAAAGATTCATATAGATATCTAGTATTTGTATTTAAAACGGCACTTTGTTCTTGAGAAGCTTCAACAACTATTGGATGAGAATGCCCCACATGCGGTATATTATTATAAGCATCTAAGTATGTATTACCATATAAATCATACATGTATTGAAAAGCTGCTTTTTTCATCAAAATTGGTTTATCGTAAGACAATGAAAGGTTTTTACCAAAATAATTTTTTCTTCTACTAGTCATTTGCTTCAATGATTTAATTTTTTCAACTTTCATTCCAATAGCTTCCTTAAATTTATTTTCAGCTTTAATTGGGTTAATTTTAATCCATTTCCAAAGTAAATCAATAGCAGGCTTTTGACTTATTGAAATATACTTGTTTTCTGGATTAAGTTTTTGATTATGATTAGAATTACTAATACTTATGCATAATCTCATAGCAATGGTATAATATAAAACTTCTACTTCTTTAATTTTGAGCGGCAATATTTCATTATATGATTTCAAAAGAGTAATAGCCCACTCTAAAGGATTTTCTTTATTAAAGCATGTATAAGAAATCGCTATAGCCAATTCATTTATTAAATGAGAATATGAAATATCTCCAAAATCAATAATTCCTGAAACATCATTTCCCTTAAATAAAATATTCCAATTATTTGCATCATTATGAATAGTAGATTTTCTTAACTCAAGAAAATAAGGAACTACATTACTTTCATATTGATTCATATAATAATGAATAATTTTTCGAGTTTTTTTAGATGATATCTCATTCAAATAACTCTTAGAAACAAGATATTGTCTCATATCCCATTCTAATTCTCTAGATTTTATATGAATATCTCCCCAATCAATAAGCTTTTTATTAAGTTTCGCCAATGACTTTCCAAATGAAATTATTGTTTCTTTTGTTTGGTTAATTTCTCCGAGGAACTTTCCTTCTAAAAAAGATAAAAGTCTAAAAATTTTTAGACTACCATTAATTTTAATTATTTTGACATTTTCTCCACTTAAAAAAGGAATAGGTTTGGGATATAATTTATTCTTTAAAAAAAGTAAGGCATTAGTTTCCGCTTGAATTAAGTCAATTAAAGAAAGATCTTCATAAGTTTTTAAGATATATTTACTTGAATCAGTTTTAACTAAATAATTTAAATTATCATAGCCATTAATTTTAGTTATCTCTTTTGGACTAATACCGAATTGTTCACTTAAAAGCTTTTTCATTAAATTACTAATGTTTAAAAAAGAATAATTATATAACATCCAAATTTAATTAATTATAAATCGTTATAAGATTAATGCTATTTTAGATTATGGATTTAAGTTACTGGGAAAAAAAAGAATGGTTTAATAATATTGACACCTTAATTATTGGTAGTGGAATTGTTGGCTTATGTTCTGCAATCGAAATTCTCAAAAAAAATCCCAATCAAAACCTTTTGATTCTTGAAAAAGGATTTCTTCCTCAAGGAGCAAGTACAAAAAACGCTGGTTTTGCTTGTTTTGGAAGTCCTACTGAAATTTTGGATGATCTTAAAAATTTAAATGAAAAGGAAGTTATTTCTTTAATTAAATCTCGTTGGGATGGACTTAAATTACTTAGAAAAAATATTGGAGATAAAAATATTGGATATAAATGCCATGGGGGATATGAATTATTTTTTGATGATCAAAAAATAATCTTTGATGATTGTTATGAGAAAATTGAATATTTAAATAAATTATTGAATCCCATTTTTAAGAAAAATGTATTTTCTATAATTGAAACTCCATATAATTTTAAAAATACATTGAAAAAATGTATTTATAATCCTTTCGAAGCTCAACTTGATGTTGGGGTTATGATGAAGAACCTAATTTCAAATACTGAAAGTATGGGTGGAAAAATCATTACTGGAATAACTGTCAAAAAAGTTAATGAAAATGGAAAAGTAAAGATTAATGATGATTTTATAATAAATGCAAAAAAAGTAATAATAACCACTAATGGTTTCTCAAAAAAACTAATTGATGTTGATTTAAATCCTGCAAGAGCTCAGGTTTTAATTACTAAAACTATTCCAAATCTTAAAATAAAAGGAGTCTTTCACATTGATAGAGGATATTATTACTTTAGAAATATTGATAATAGAATTTTACTGGGAGGCGGGAGGCATCTTGATAAAAAAAGAGAACAGACAACTAAATTCGGCTTTAATGAAAAAATCCAAAACAAATTATTAGATGTTTTAAAAAACACTATTCTTCCTGAAACAAATTTTGAAATTGAGCAAAAATGGAGTGGAATTATGGGAATGGGAGTTGATAAACAACCTATTGTAAAAAAACTCTCTAAACATCTTTATTGTGCTGTTAAAATGGGAGGCATGGGTATAGCTATTGGTAATTATATAGGAAAATTAATTGCCAATAAAGTTTATAAATAATACTTTTGAATAATAACCATAACATATTAAAATGAAAAATCCTTTAATTTTTTTTATAAGTATATTATTATTTTTTGTAGGCTGTAGTAAATCAGAGGATGATGATGGCAGGGGATTAATAATCAATGAATTCCTTGCAAGTAATGATTTTTGCTGTGCTGACCAAGAAGGAGAGTATGATGATTGGGTTGAACTATATAATGATTCCAATTCATCAATAGATATTGGTGGAATGTACTTTTCTGACACTCCAAATGACGACAAACCTTACTTAATTCCAAATACAGATTCAAGTAAAACTACAATCCCTCCAAGAGGGTATTTAATCCTTTGGTGTGATGATGACCAAGAACAAGGAGTTCTTCATATGAGTAAAAAACTAAAAGGAAGTGGAGAGTCTATTGTTTTATTAGAAGCTGATGGGGTAACTGTTATTGATTCTTATACTTATGAAAGTCAAACAACAGATATTTCAATGGGTAGAGATCCAAATAATTTAGATTCTTGGGTGTTTTATGAAAACCCAACCCCAGGATTACCAAATAAATAGCATAAAAAAACCCTTTCTTTCCTGAAAGGGTTTTTAACATAAAATAAATTTAGCCTTAGTTATTAGAAGTATAAACTAAAGTCAATTCTTGAGTATTTCCCATTTCTCTGTATGAATCTCTTAAATCTCTCATTTCTTGATCTATAAAGTCACTAACAGGCATGAAATCTTGAGCGTTTTCAACTCCAATGTTCCATACTAAATGAGTTGGAGGCTTATAAGCTTTATCATTTCTGTCAACTATTCTTGTTAAAGCCCACCATTTGAAATTACCTCTTAAAGCCTCATTTTGAAAAACTGGCTTCCATACTTTAGATTCGTATTCTTCATAATTCTCATCCTTTTGAATCATAGTTGCAAAGTTCATTTTATCTCCTACTTTAATATCGCCTCCCATCAAAGGAAAAGCATCTACTAGTTGAAGTGTGTAATTTCTAACTTCTTTTTTGATGTTTTTATTAAGGGTTTTATTGATCTTTGATGATGACATTTTACCCTTAAGTCCATTCTTCATTATTGAAGTCGCTTTTTTCATATCAAAACTATTCAACATTTTATCATGTTGGTCTTTTGAAGAAAATTGATTAAAAATAACATAGTCTGCAGCTTTTTCATTGTCTCCCTCTCTAGGGGTTCTTTTCCAAACTGACCAAGCTGCTTTTTCGCCTTTTTTTATAGACTCCATATGATAAACACTCCAGATTTTTTCAAGATCATGATAACTGGAATCCATACCCTCATTAATTACTACAAAATCAGCGCTAACTACTTGAGCAGAAATTGAAAAAGGAATTAATAATAGAAATAATATTTTTTTCATTTTAAATTGATTTATGGTTAATAATTTACAATTATACAAAAATCATATAAATAAGTTTTAGATTAAAACTAAAAAATTAAGAACGATAATTTTTAGATCCAAAAGCTTCTCCAACTCCTTTTTGACAAAATTGACGTAAACTTTCTAAATATTTTGCTGAACTAAAATTCATGTTTGCATAAGAATCGTCCATTTCTAAAAATCCATTGTAAGAATAACGAACTCTAGTTTTGCCATCATTTTCATCTAATTCATATTTCATGACATGTCCTTCCACAGGAATGTCAGATTCAATACACTCCATAGTTAAAAGCTCATTATGAACATATTCAATTATCTTAAATTTAAAAGTAGCAAAATTAACAAACTCAAATATTACTATTTCATCTAACTTAAATTTGCCTTTAACAATTGAAGTATACCATTTAGATATTTTATCAGGCTGAGAAAGAGCATCGAAAACTTCATCTTTTTTTGATTTTATATGGAGCAGGTGCTTAATTGGCATCATATTTAACTGATTTATAATTAATATTTAACTAATCTATAAAATTATTCTTTTAAGGTTGACTTTAAAAAATATTGATCAGGTATTGAAACATTAAATTTTATTTCATTAACAATAAAATCTGTTCCTTTTCCATTTTTTAACATGTCCCTATAATTCATTTTTCTGGGATACCATCTCCCATCTGTTTTTTTATAATTATAAAAAGAAATTCTTTTTAATAATTCCCCACTTTTAGCAAATAAATCTTCTTTCAAAGGAACATATCTTTGCTTATCAACCCAAAGAATTCTTTTAAAATAATTTATATCATCGACTAAAGCTGTTAACTCCATTTTCCATACATCTCTATCTTCTATTTTTTCTTCACCAACTATTGTAGCATTATAAATTTCTGATAATTTTCTTTCCTCCATCATGTCCTCATATGACAAATCTGAACCCATGAGAGATTGCCTTAATAAATGACCTGAAAGTTGAATAATTCTATCAGTAGAAGGAGAATATATCCATAGTCTATCCTGTAATCTTAACATTTTTGTTCCTTTTTCTCTTTCAGGATATAAATACTCTGTAAAATTTTTATTTAATCCTTCTGAATATCCTCTTGATCTAATTGTTCTGCTTTTTCTTTTCCCATAAACAATCATTTCAGAATTAATAATTTGACTTTTTGAAAGCATATTAAAATCAATCTTTTTTATAACTGAAGTTGCAGTTGGAAAAGTTTTATTTTGACTAAATAAGTTTACACTAACGAAAAATCCTAGTATAATTTTAAGTGTTAATTTCATATTTGAAATTTTTTTGATATTAATATTTTAAACTTCTAATTCTTTAAATAATCTTGCTGTTTCTCTTTTAAAAATTCCTCTTCCTGAAAGGGCTGTTCCTAAAAACATAGAAATAAGACCTGGAATAAATCCAATAAAAAATAAATCAATAGATATGTGAGCTCTCATAATTGAAGGCATTACTATTGATGTTCCTGCAAGTTCATCACTAAAATCAAGTCCTACCTCCTGAAAATAATAACAAAAGGAAACTCCTAAAATGGTTCCTATAAATGAACCTATGGTTCCTATTATTAATGATTCAATAAGTAAAAATTTATAAACTTTAGGTTTAGATTCTCCAAGGGCAAGGCGAATTCCAAATTCATTATATCTTCTAAGTCCTCCCATTAATCCAGTATTCCATAAGACTAAAGACATTGCTAAAACAAAAACTATAATAAAAATGCCTGTAATCAAATCCATTAAGTCTAATGTTGGAGCAAGATCATTTTGATCCCTTAATGTTAACATTATAGGTGCATATTCATCTAAATTATTTATATTTTTTTTATTAAAATCTTTTTTAATTTCTTCAGCCCTTATCGGATTATATATTTCATTATCTAAAAAGCCTAATAACTCCCCTGCACCATCTTCCATATCTAATATTTTTTGAGCATATGATAAATCCATAATAAAACTTCCTTTATCTAAAAGAGGTGTGCCAAATCTTATAGTACCAGACATTATAACTTTTTCAAAAACCATACTTCCCTCCATTGTAGAGCCAAAAAATGTTATTTCATCTCCTAAACTTAAACTCAACTTATTAGCAAATTCATCACTGATCAAAATTTGATTTTCTGACTTAGGTATTTCCCCTTTTATTAAGGAACTTTCTATTCCTAGCCTTTTAAGTTCTTTACTTTCTGTATTAAGAATTGAATATGCTAAACCCAGAGTTGGACCCTGAATTTTAGTTTCTCCATTTTTATCAGGAACGTCAATTATCCCTGCAAATTTTATTCTTGGAGCCCAATCAACATTTGGATAATTTAATTCTAAAGACTCTTTCAAAATTGATAAATCTAATATTGCTAAATCATTTGGAAGTTGATCTTTATTTTCAGCATAAGGTTTTGTCATTATTTTTAAATGACCCGTATCTAAATTTGCATTTTTATTTACAACCTCTGATAATATACCTTTAACCAACCCAGAAATAAGAACAGTTACCATAACACCTATAGTGATAACAAAAATTGGTATAATACTTTTACTTGGATCTCTTAATATTCCTTTAATCAAAAATTTTATCATTGTTTCTTTCCTTTAAGAGCTAATATAGGATCAAGTTTAGATATTTTTCTGGTTGGAAGAAAACTCACTACTGTTGAAGCAAATAAGACAAGAAAAATAGTGCCGAAAACTAACTTTAAGCCAAAAATTGGAAATATAGTATCGGCTATAGGGATTCCCATTTTTTGATCAGCAGGAGGGACTGCAAAACCAACATCAGCAAACCAAGCCAAAAGTGGAAAACCATATATAGTAGCAAGTATCAGTGCAAGAACACTGTATAAACTCCCTTCAAAAGTAAAAATTCCTATAACCTTTTGACGAGTCATCCCTAGTGCAATATAGGTCCCTATTTCACTCTGGCGTCTAAAAACGGATAAAACTTGTGTGTCAAAAATTGCTAATAACGCAATCGTAAGTAATAAAAAATAAATTACTGATTGTGAACCATTTTTTTGAGCAACCAAATCAGAAATTGGTTTTAACAACTCTTCTTGTGAGTTAAATTTCCAAAAATTTATAGGTTTATGCTTATAGTTTTTATCTGCTATAAAAAATGAAGCTTGATTATTTAATCCTGTGATCTGCCATAAAGTTTCAATTGACATCCAAATTTGACCTGAATCTATGGCAGGAACGTTAGAGTCAAAAATATCTACAACTGTAATTCGGTTCGCATCATAAGTGCCATTTTTATCTCTCCATCTAATTAAAACTTCATCGCCAATAGATAGTTTTGAAGATTCAGCCATTCTCTTTCCTATGATAACTGGATAATTATATTTTGAATTTATAAGCGCCTTAGTAGGTAATAAAACACTTTTTTGGGATAGATCAATCCCTTTAATGGTAGCCCCTAACATTCTTCCTTGAGGATAAATTGAAGCTTGATGTACCAAAATTGGAGTAAGTCCAGAAATATTCTCAGGAATAAGTCCTTTACCATCCAATATCGTAAAAGAATCTAATGGGTCATAATCCTCATGAATTAACTGTCCTTGTCCAAATTGCCAATTTATAGAATCTCTTCGAGCTTGATCATCCCATCCATCCATAACTCCTTTAAGCCCAATAATTACAACAAAAGAAAAAGATAAAACAAAAACATTTAGAAATGTTCTTAATTTCGCTCCAAAAATATTTTTTATTGAAAGTGTAAAAGCTAACTTCATTATTAACTCTTTTTTATTATATCCTTTTCAATATTTCCATCCCTTAAATGAATCGTTCTATCTAGATAACCCATAACCTTTTCATCATGGGTAGAAAATAAAAATGTCGTCTTTAATTCCTTATTAAGCTTTTTCATTGTAGATAAAATCTCATGAGCATTTTCAGAATCAAGATTAGCGGTAGGCTCATCAGCCAAAAGAATTTTTGGTCTTTTAACCATAGCTCTAGCTATAGCAACTCTTTGACTTTCCCCTCCAGATAATTTATCCGGTTTTTTGTTTGCATGACTTGTAAGGCCAACCCAATCCAGGGCCTCCATCACAGCTTTTTTTCTTTCTTTACCGCTATATTGTTGTAACAATAATGCAAATTCAACATTTTCATATACTGTATAAACTGGAAGAAGATTAAAAACTTGAAAAATAAATCCAATATTTATATTTCTTAAATATGCTGCTTTTTTGTGAGTTAAATCAGATATATTTTGATCAAGAACAATTGCCTCTCCTTGAGTAGGCTTATCCAAGGAACCTATAATATTTAAAAGTGTCGTCTTTCCTGATCCACTTGGACCAACAATTCCAGCAAACTCTCCTTCATTAAATGAAATTGTTAAATTTTTCAAAGCCATAAAGGTTTTCCCTCCTATAGGATACCCTTTACTCATTTGATTAATTTTAATAATGGAATTTTCTTTCATTATTAATGATTAAAAACAATTAAAAATTGTATTCCTGGTCCAGCAAATGTATTAATTATTTCATTTTGTTGGATTCCTCCTTGTGACTTTGGATTATAATATCCCAATAAATACCCCACGAATTTATCGAATTGATATTGGTAATTCATCAAAAAAGTATTATTACTTGTTTGCCATTGGTGGTAATATAAAAAACTAAAACTTTGAGAAAGATTTAATGGGTATGAAACATTTATAGCAGAGTATTCTGTTTTTTCTTGTCTAAAAATATTACTCTTTCCATATCCAGTAATAAGATGTTCAGCAATTATATTTAAACCATTTCCTATTCCAAAAGTATAATCAGAACCCAATGTTAAAAGAAATTGTTTTGAAAAATTACCTATATCTTTTTTCCTATTTATATAGGTTGATTCTAACCAAAGTCCTATTCCAAAATCCCATTTAGCATCAAACCCAAATCTAGATTCAGGGTTCTTCATATATGGATTAATAATTTTTTGATAATCTTGGCCAGCTCTTCTATTATGATAAGAAAACCCAATTTCACCATTTCTAATTATTCTTTGATACCTAAAACCATATTCAGGATTATTTTCTAAAGTTGGTAAAAAGTCAAAACCTCTTGTTTTTTCATTTCCATATAAACTCCAAAGCCAAATATTTGAATTGTCATTAAAATATTGCCTAAAGAGGATTCCGTATACTCCATTTGTAAGCCTTAAAGGATCTCTTGGATCAATTTCATTAAACCACTGTAAAGGTCTTAATAATATGGCTGATCCAAAATCAATTTTTTGAAGACCTAACCTAAATTCAGTTTGTTTATATATGTATCTAGCCCAAATTCTGTATGGAGAAAAATCAATTTCTTGATCTGATTTATTTTGACTATTGAAAAACTTTGAAGCCGATAAATTCCCTGCCAACTGAACCGTAAAAGTTTTTAAGCTATCTAATTCATAATCATAGTTCAATTCTGGTAAATATCTTAATCCACTAAATAAAATTTTATCATCATCTAAACCGATGTTTCCCTGAAAATTTAACTGACCATCAATATCAATTTGTGAATAAATTAATGAAGAAAATAATATTAAAAATAAATTTAGTCTTTTCATAAAAAATTGGTGTATGCAAATTATGAAATAATTAGTTTAGATATTTAGAATACTAATATTGTATTTAAAAAATGTAAATTGTAGAATGGATTTCAACAAATATACCGATGGGTTTTTTGATGTAAGTGAAAAATTTGGGTTTTTACCAAAAAAAGAGCCTCTTCTTAAACTCCCTTATCAGTTTAAAGACCTTCAAAAACTAATTGACTCAATGCCTATTTTCAAGGATGATAAAACTCCCGGTCTTTTGTCAAAAGAAGGTTCTATAGAAATTGAAGTTGCTAAATTACCAAACTATATTGACCTTGTTGAGAAAGAAAAAAACCCTTTTATACTACAAGCATTATTTAGATCATATGCTTTTATATCTTCTGCATTTACTTTAGCTCCTGCTCATTTTAACTATATTAAAACGGGCAAATACGGAAAAGCAAATAATATCCTACCTAAACAAATTGCAGAACCATTTGTTAAAGTTTCTAAAAAAATTAATGTTTATCCCTGGCTTGATTATCACTATGCTTATAGTTTGGGTAACTATTCTAAAAAAAATCCAAAAGAAGGTTTTAATTGGGAAAACTTAAATATGGCTGCTAAATTTTCTGGTCTTCCTGATGAAAGAGGTTTTATAATGTTACATGTTGATATAAATCAATACTCTCCTGATTTGGTTAAATCCGTTATAAGTTTTCAAAAAAATCACAAAACTATAAAGGACACTAATAAAGCTTTATCACTCTCATTAACAACAATGAAAAAAATTAATGAAAGAAGACAACTTATGTGGATTGCTTCAAGATGGAAACACTACAATGATTTTAGAATTTTTATAATGGGAATAAAAGGTAATGAGGAAATTTTTGGTAAAGGTTTAGTATATGAAGGTGTTTCAAAAACTCCTATGAAATATAGAGGACAAACAGGAGCTCAAGATAATATTATACCAATGATGGATATATTCACAGGAATTATTAATCATTACCCCAAAAATGACTTAACTAGATACCTTCAAGATTTAAGAAGTTATAGGCCAAAATGTATCCAAAATTTTCTAGAAGATTTAAAAAATTATTTTTCAAAAAAAGAAAATAATGTTAGTGAACTTTTAATAAAACAAAAAAATTATTCTGGTATTAAAATTTTACTTGAAATACTCGAGGAGATATACCTTTTTAGAAACGGTCATTGGCAATTTGTACAAAAATATATAATGAAGAATACTGCTTATCCAAGAGCCACTGGTGGAACTCCAATAATTTCTTGGATCCCAAATCAAATTAAAGCAGTCTTTTCCTCAATGGAGCATAGTTATAATTCATTACCAGTCAGTTTTATTGAAACTCAAATGAAATCATGGAGTGAGAATTTTGAAAACAAAAAATCTCTACTTAACAAACAGCTAGAAATTCTTAGCAAAGAAAATTATGACGCAAACAAAGTTCTCTCATTAAATAAAAAACTTAATCTAAGTGATCAGCCAAAATAAATAAATCCCCTACATTTTTTATATTTGAAAATAATGAGTTTAAAAGATAAAATATTTCAATTTATTGATGATTCTGCAAAATCCTTAGGAGTTGATATCAGGGTTTTAGTTATAATTTCTTTTATAATTGGATTTATCCTAGGCCAATTATTTGGATAATTTTTTTTAGAATTTCGTTTTAAAAGTTACTTTTGAGTTTAATCGTAAATAAATTTAAAATGAAGAATCTACTATATACAACTATTTTACTGTTTAGCATTTCAATAAATGCTCAAGTTTATCAAACCTTTTCTATGCACTTCGTTAAAGTAGAAGGTGATTTAGAAGCTTTCGAAACTGTTCAATCTGAGTACATGCAAAAAGTTGCTCAAAATGCAGTTAATAAGGGAGACATTGCATTCTGGGCCTTTTTAAAAAGACACACATGGGATGGTATAAACGATGAAGATCGATGGAATTATCTTTTTGTTCAGTCAAACTCTAATGTTTCTGCAATACTAAGTCCAAAAAATTCTTGGTGGAATAATGTTTCAAATGTTTTATCTAAAGAAGAGCAAGCAATAGTTCAAGCTCTAAATTCAAAATATTCATGGACTGCTGATAGCAGGCATATTTTTGAAGACGAAGTGAGCATTGCTGTTGGTCTTGGTACACATATTCAATTTAATTTTGCAAAACCAAAAAATCTTTCTGGTTTTATTTCTGAAAATAAAACTCTTTGGAAAAATTATTTTTCTAAAAACATGTCTAAATTAAATATGGTTAATTGGGGTGTTGGTAGAAAATTAGCTCCTTCTGGAATGAATACCTCTAGTGTTGTTACATGGGACATGTTTGATAGTCTTGAAAGTCTTATGAAATATAGAGTAGGATTCTCACTTCCCTCTTCTATAGCAAAAAAATCAAAAATGAATTCTTATAATCCTGATGGATGGAGAAATCAACCTATTTTTAAAGCGATAAAATTTGCAGTAGCTGAACAATAATTTTTTTGCAAAAAGTATTAAAAACCCCACCTAATAAAGTGGGGTTTTTTTGTTTAAGATATTACTTCATTGCATCAATCTCTCTTATTTTATTTTGAGCACTATTAGCTGGCGGATATTTTGATAAAGCCATCATATAGTATTCTTTTGATTTTTTATAATCTTTTAAATTAAAGTAATATTCTCCCATTGAATCATATGCATTATATCCATTGGGTCTAACTTTAATATAATTTTCAAAAAACTCCTTTGCCTTTTCTGGATCTCCATTTTGAGCATAATGATATCCTAGCATATTCAATATTGGTCCATAATCTATATTTTTAGTTTTAAACTCTTCAAGAAGATCTAGCAAAGCTTTTTCTCTTTCTTTGATATCATCAATTCCTCTTGAATACCAAAATTTAATAAATTGTCCTTTTGGTTCATTCTTATGCATACTAACCCATTTATCATATTTATTATTATCAAGGCCTAGAATATGTCTTTTTCCATTTTTATTTTTTGTGTCTAAAAGTGAAACAAACAATTTAGAATTTACGTTCTTGTCTGAAACTAATTCTTTAGCCTTATTATAATGAAACTCTTGTTCTTCAGAATTAGGTAAAGAAAAAGCAGTTAACATAGCATGAGAAGCAAAAAGAGTGGAATCTAAAGCAATTGATTTTTCAAAAAAAACAAAAGATTTTTCAAACTCAATATTATTAAAATGATTCATTCCTGACATAACCATATTATTGGCCATTTCATTTTCTCCAAACCACTCAATGTATAAAGTTTTTTCAGCCTCTGCTTCATTTTTATTTTGTTGTGTTGTACAATTAGCGAATAAAGCAAAAACTATAAGTGTTATTATTAATTTTTTCATTTTAATTTGATTTACGATTTACTACTAAAATATGTTTTTAATTACAACATTAAAAACTTAAGTAAAAAAATGTTTATGAAACTTTAGTTTAAAATATCTTTACCGAGATATTTATCATCCTTATTAAAAAACCAAGATCTGATTTTTGGCATTTTAATTCCACTAACTTCAACTATATCCTCAAGAATAATATATTCTCCGTCATTTTTACTTTCATCCTTGAAAAATTGATATACTTCCATAGCATAAGTTAATGGGTTAAAATAAAAATACCATGTGTCTTTACCAACAGATTCCTCGTAAGTTACTTTTAAGACCAAATATTCTTTTTCTTTAAATTTTTTTCTTTTAACAACTGGATCCAAAATTGTTCCAGGGTCTTTTAATTTCATTGGTAAACCATATAAATATGTATAATAGTCTCTCATTTTAAAGGCATTTTTGCAAGTTAATCTATGCTTTTTTTCATCCTCTTTAGAAAAACTTTCACTACCATTAAAAATGATTTTACATTCTGATTTATCAATAACAGTGAATGTTTTATTATGATCCTTAGTTACAGACATACTAAACAACTCATTATAAAGGTCTATTTCGATTAAACTTTCTCTTATTTTTTCATCCGCAGTAATCATTTTTACTGTAAAAGAATCTTGAAAATCAGTCCAATTATTCTTTGGATCATGAAAATTAATTGTCTTTTCTAACAGATCTTTTCCAGTTAATTCTTGGGAAAATAGATTATGTAATATTAAAAAAATTGAAAAAAAAATTAATTTATTAAACATTTTTACTTTTTGATTTGTAATACTAATTTTCCAAGTTTATCTCCGTTAAAAAGTCTTAAAAATGTCTCATAAAAATTTTCTATTCCGTAATAAATATCTTCTTTACTTTTAATTTTTCCTTGATCGATCCAGTTAGATATTTCTTTCATTGCCTCGCTATATTTATGAGCATAATCAAAAACTATCATCCCTTTCATAGTTGCCCTATTAACTAATAATGACAGGTAATTATTTGGTCCCTCAGCTTTTACATTATTATATTGAGAAATTGCACCACAAATAACTATTCTAGCATTCATCCTTAAATAAATTAATGCACTATCTAATATTTTTCCACCAACATTATCAAAGTATACATCAATTCCTTTTGGACATTCTCTTTTTATATCTTTTATAACATTATCTTTTTTATAATCAATTGCTCCATCAAACCCTAATTCATCTATTATATAATTAGCTTTTTTTTCTCCACCAACAATACCTATAACCTTACATCCTTTTATTTTTGCTATTTGACCTGCAAGACTTCCAACAGCACCTGCAGCTCCAGAAATTAAAACAACATCTCCTTCTTTTATTTTTCCTTCTTCTAAAATCCCAAAATAAGCTGTCATTCCTGGCATCCCAAGAGAACCAATATAGATGGGTAGATTGTCATTTTTAGGGTTAATTGGATAATGTCCTTCACCTTTGGAAATTAAATATTTCTGAACTCCTCCCCATCCAGATAAAAAATCCCCCTTTTTAAAAGAGGTTTTACCTTTTACATCAATCACTTTTCCTATAGTCCCTGCTCTCATAACTTCTCCAATTGCTACAGGCTTTATATAAGATCTTGTTTCATTTATCCAACCTCTCATTGCAGGATCAAGAGAAACATAGTGGTTTTCAATTAACATCTCTCCTTCTTTTAAATTAGGTAATTCCTCCTCAATTAAGTTCCATGTATCTTTTTTTGGAACTCCAATTGGTCTTTTTGATAAAATTAATTTTTTGTTAATCATAAAATGTTTTTATTGTTTAAATGTAAAAAATTTACTTTTGTTCAAGAGTATTATTGAAGTTTAATATGTCTAATAAAATTATAATATCAGAAATAGAAACCAAAGATATAAGGTTTCCTACAAGTGATTCTTTAATTGGTTCAGATGCAATGAATAAGGATCCAGATTACTCAGCAGCTTATATTATTTTAAAAACAAATAATCCTAAATTGGAAGGACATGGTTTAACTTTTACAATAGGAAGAGGAAACGAACTTTGTATAGAAGCAATAAAATCCCTTTCTTATTTAATCATTGGTAGAGATTTAGAATCATTTACTAGAGATATGGCAAGTTTTTGGAAAATGATTACAGGTGATAGTCAATTAAGATGGTTAGGGCCTGAAAAAGGAATAATTCACTTAGCAACAGGGGCTATTGTAAATGCTGTTTGGGATTTATATGCTAAAGTTGAAGGAAAGCCTTTGTGGAAACTTCTTGCAGATATGACTCCAGAAAAATTAGCTTCATGTGTTGATTTTAGTTATATAAGTGATGCTATAACTAAAAAAGAAGCTATAGAAATACTTAAGAAAAACGAATCTACAAAACATATTAGAATTCAAAATTTAATTAAAAATGGTCAACCTGCATATACAACCTCAGCAGGTTGGTTAGGCTATTCAGATGAAAAAATAAAAGAACTCTGCAAAGAAGCAAAGAAAGATGGGTTTAAACATATAAAAATGAAAGTTGGATCAAATCTAAAAGATGATATTAGAAGAGCCAGAATAATAAGAGATGAAGTTGGTCCAGACATTAAAATTATGATGGATGCTAACCAAAAATGGGATGTTGATGAAGCTATTGAAAATATGAAAGAACTCTCAAAGTTTAATCCTTGGTGGATTGAAGAGCCTACTAATCCAGATGATATATTGGGTCATGCAAAAATCGCTAAATCTATTAACCCTATTAAAGTTGCTACAGGAGAACATTGTCATAATAGAGTTATGTTTAAACAATTAATCCAATCAAATGCTATAGGAATTTGTCAAATTGATAGTTGCAGAGTTGGAGGGGTAAATGAGGTTTTAGCAATATTATTAATGGCTGCTAAATATGATATTCCTGTTTGTCCTCATGCTGGAGGAGTTGGTTTATGCGAATATGTACAACATCTTTCTATAATAGATTATATATCAATCAGTGGAAAAACTGAAAATAGAGTAACAGAATATGTGGACCATTTACATGAGCATTTTAAAGAACCTGTTATAATTAAAAATGCCGCATATATGCCTCCTAAAAAACCTGGATACAGTATTACAATGAAAGAAGGTTCAATAGAAGATTATAGCTATCCAAATGGCAAAATATGGTTAGCTAAAAAAATTTAATGGGGATGTAGCTCAGCTGGCTAGAGCGCTTGACTGGCAGTCAAGAGGTCGTGGGTTCGAGTCCCATCTTCTCCACAAGTTTTCAAACGAACAAATAAAATTTGATAGAATGATTCAGCTATTAGATTCCATTAATAACAAATTGAATAAATAAAAACTTCAAAATCATATTAATCTCTTCATTAAGTTCAGGATTTTTTATTTTTATTAAATGAAAAAGATTTTTTTGCTTTTATTATTTATTTCTTTTTTTATAAAATCTCAAGAAATTCCTAAAGGTTTTATTGATTTAAAAAAAGTAATTCCTAATTTAATTATTGACATAAGATATTCAACTACTAATAATTTTATGGGGAAACCTATTGATGGTTATATAACAAAAAGGGCAATAGGAACTACTAAAATGGCAGATAAACTTAAAATAGCTCAAAAAACTTTTAATTCTTTTGGTTTAGGTATTAAAATTTTTGACGCCTATCGACCTCAAAAAGCGGTAAATCATTTTATTCGTTGGTCAAAAATTAAAGAAGATACTATTAATAAAAATGTATACTATCCTGAAATAAAAAAAAGTTCACTTTTTGAATTAGGCTTCATTGCTAAAAAAAGTGGTCATAGTCGAGGAAGCACAATTGACCTTACACTTGTTTATCTTGAAGGAAACAGAAAAGGAAAAGAAGTTGATATGGGAAGTAAATGGGATTTTTTTGGTGATATTTCAAACTACAATTATTCTCATTTATCAAAAAAACAAAAATATTATAGAAAACTTTTAAGAGAAACTTTATTATCGTCAGGTTTTATTCCTTACGAAAAAGAATGGTGGCATTTTACTTTGAAAAAAGAACCGTTTCCTAAAACATATTTTAATTTTATAGTACAATGATTTTTTGTAAACTACAACTAACCCATACATCTAATTAACTTTTAGTCAATATTATCATAATATTTTTTAGTTAATTTTTCAGTCCAAATTGTAGGTTCATTATCATATATTGCGATATACGAAACTTTACTATTGGGAGTTGATGAATGCCAATGTTCAATATTTTTTGCACTTTTTATTACATCCCCTTTTTTTATAACAATTACATCTTTTCCACGCTCCTGATAGTACCCTTCACCTTCTACAACAATTAATAATTGTCCCTTTGAATGTTTATGCCAATCTAATGTTGAGTCTGGACTAAATGTAGCCATTACAACATTATAGTTATAATCCTTATCCGCTTTACTCAAAAAATTAAGCCAAGCATCACCTATATGATGAATATTTTGTGCTTTTTCTCCAATATTTAAATAGGAGCTTATATTATATTCCGGATCTTGAGCAAAACAAACAATTGGAACTAAAAGTAAAATAAGTAATAGCTTTTTCATTTTGTTTGTATTTAAACTAAAGATAAAAAAACCCCGCTAAAGTTAATTAGATGTATGGGTTCTTGCATAAAATCTTTATTATTACCGTTGATTAACTATTGTATCCTTATCCTTTATTATTAATATTCTTTCTTTTTTATTTTTTTCTTTGTTTATCGAAACTTCTACATTTCTTTTTATTTTTTTGTTTTTTGAAACTAAAGTATCAACTAATATTTCAATTTTATTTACATCAATATCATCAGGAACACTTATTTCAATATTTACTTTTTGAGGAAAGCGAACCATAACACAAGAAAAAAAAGAAAGCGAAAAAAAAATAATTAATATGTTTTTCATTTTGTTTGTATTTAAAACTAAAGATAAAAAAAACCCCTAAAGTTAATTAGAGGGATTCATATGGTTTTGATGTTTTTATTTATTCAATTTGTTATTAATGGAATCTAATAGCTGAATCATTCTATCATATTTTACTTGTTCGTTATTGTGTTGTTGGATATGTTGATTACGAATTGGATTATCATTATCACTTAATAATTCAGATAATATTCCAAACAAAGCAATAGAACCAAAAAAAAGGCAACCCGCAATGAAAATTGTAGTATTAACAGCAATAGTAGATAAAGGGTCTTTTAAATATTTTTTAAAAATCATTATTTAAATTTACAAAAAACCTAAAGATAATTGGAGTGATATAAGTTAATAAAGAAGATCAACGTTTCTTATTTGACAAAACTTAAACAACTTACTATATTGTAAATTCATTAAAAAAAACATATTATGAAAAACCAATATACACAACTCAAAAACACTTATATTTTAATCTGTTCATTAGTACTTTTTGGATGTAGTAATTCTAATCAGCCAAGCATATTAGGATACGAATTTGATGAGGGGGAAAAAGTAAATATTACTGTTGGCAATCAAGCTTCTTTAGATATAATCACAAAATACTTTGAAGGCTACAACAATAAGGATCTTGTAACAGTTGAAAGTTTAGAACACGAAGATTTTTTAGGATTTGCTAACACTGGACAAGTTATTGAAGGGAGTAAACAACATATAGAAATGTCTCAACAATTTTTAGATAAATTTCCAAATGCCAAGTGGGAGATATTATGGTCTATTTCTTCAGATATCAATTTTAAAAATAAAGCTTCAGAAAATTGGGTTACTACCTGCTTAAACACAAGTTTTGGTGAAGGTGAAAATAAAAATAATTTTCAAAGAATATTTGATGCGCAAATTGTGGATGGTAAAATCAAGAAAGCATATTTATATCAGAGGAATATGTCAGACAGGGAAGTTGAGTAATGGACAAACATGAAAAGCTATAAATGACTCTATAGAACTTTTTGTGATTTAAATTTTAGAGAAAAATGAAAAAACTAAAATCTATAAGAGATTATTTGACCGTAGTTTGGGTTATAAGTTTTATTGCTCGTATAATAAGTAAAACAACAAATCTATTTGAAATACCAAAATTGATCGGCCATTTAATAATAGCTACAATTGTAATAGTTATAGGTTTGTCAATCTTTATATACGTTATAGAAAAACAAAATAAAAAAACCCCCTAATTACTATTAATCAATTTATTTCTAAATTGAAATTTTGCTTCACCAGAGGGTTAGTTTCTATTATTATACCATTGTGGAAAAACAAAAAGACTTAAAGCAAGACAAAAGCATCCCAATGCTTCAAAATATTCTCCATCTACAAGGTTTATAATTGAAGCAATAATAAGAACTGAGAATGCTGTAAAACCCAAAACCTTTACTAGTTTGTTTTTATCCATAAATTAAAGGAAAACTCTAAAATTAATTAGAGGGTTAATTTAGAAATACTATTTCAAATGCACATCATAGATATCGTGTTGAAAATTATATTCAGAATCAGCAGATAAAACTGAGCCAAATCCAATCCCCATTACATCATTCAAATATTTATACTTTTCACTTGATGTTCTAAAACGCCAATGAGTTTGAAATTTTAATGATTCAAAAGTTTCGGTAACATAATTAAAAACACCTGATGCTTTACAATATATTTTTTCATTATCCTCAGTTAGTAAAACCATATCAATATCTAAATCTGAAAAAGTTTTACCATTTTCCTGATAATAAAGTGGATAATCTCCTCCGATTGGAAGAACTTTTCCTTTAGCAATTCCATCAAAAACTCCTTTAGTATAAGGTGCGTAGATAGTCTTTAAATTTAAATATTCTCCAACAGAGGATTGCCACTCTCCAACACCTGCTTTAATGGAGAAAAGTTTTTTTCCTTTAATTTTTTGCCCAAAAGAAATTAGCGGCAAAAAGAGTAAAACAAGAATTAATTTTTTCATTTTGTTTGTTTTTTTAATTTAAATTAATTTACAAAAAAACCCTCCACTAGGGAGGGTTTTAAATTTTATCTTTCAGATAAAACCAAACTCAAAACTTGACTTCTTTTAATTTTTCTTAAATCCATAATATTTTTCATTGTAGCTTTCATGTTTTTACTTAATGGATTGGTTTGATCCATCATATTATAAATATCTGACATGGAGTCAAAAAATCTTGCAACTACATAGTTTGAAGCTTCTAAATTATTATTGCTTGGAGATACAACCTTGTGCAACCCCCAACCTTTTACAATTTTGTTAGATTTTTGCATTGGCAAAAAAGTCTTCAACTCAGTTTGTTCATATTCGTAAAAATCAATAGGATCAACCATCATCCAATCTAAAACAGCATATTTTGGAGGATCTTGATTAGCTGCTGGAACAAAACCGCCTTTATATGAAGTCATTACATAACCAGATTTTACAACTCTGTCAGTCCATTTTTTACGAACCATGTTTATTTCACTTTCAGAAAACATATTATTACCTCCTTGCATATTAGGTTCATTATCTGGATTTTCAAGATGGGCATATACAAATGTTGTGTGTGGCTCTCTATAATTTGGATTTTCTAATCTCCACATATCCCATCCTATTTTATTACCATTATCAATAGCTGCTTTATGCATTTTTGAAAAATAATTTTTTTCGCTATCAATATGAGCTTGTGCATCTTCATTTTTTACAGTTACATAATGAAGACCTACGTACATTCTCTGTTGTCCAAAAGAATAATTAAGGATAAAAACAAAGAATAAAATAAATACTTTTTTCATTTTAATTGATTTATGATTAATAAGTTGCTAATCTACAAAAAACTACCTTAAGATAATATGGAGGTTTTTTGTAGCTTAGGGGTATGGATCTTAAACGATTTAAAGAAGTTATAATTGCTAAAAATTGGATAATTTTCTTCATTGGATTCTTCATGGGAATGTCCGATAATATTTTAGGCATTCCCCTAAGTTATCTTGGTGGAATTATAATGTTAGCTTCATTCTATTTGATGTATCTCAAATCAAAAAAAAATAAAAAAACATGAAAAGACTATTAAACCTGAATCCACAATATCCAATTAGTATTGGACTCATTATAATGGGTGTTGGAGGTATATTTTTTGATATAAAAAGCGACATTGGACTTGGAATAATCTTAATCGGTGGATTCATTATGGGAACCGGTGCTATAATAGGTTTAATTCAAATGAAAAAAATTGGTTGGGTTAATTGGGTATTTATAATTTGTAGCATCATAGTTGCTATTTGCTTAATTTACATTAATTCCAAGAAATAAAAACCCTAAATTTAATTTGGAAAGCAAATCATGAAATCAATAACTAAATTTCAATTAAAGTATTTTATAATCTTTTTTTTAATAATTGGTTGTTTTTCAACACCTAAAGTTTTTTTCAAAGAGCCTGTTGATACAAAAACCAAAAAAATAAGTTTTGAAAAAAAGAGAGTTTTCTCATTTAATGAATCAGGAGTGTATTTTTCAAATAAATTTGAAGGGGCTCGTTTAAACAATGTTAATCAATTAAATGATAGCACATATATTTTATCTATTCTGCCGGAAAATAAACCAATAAATGACAGCCCTTATTACGCTTTTAAAATTTGGAGTTCCTCATCAAAAAAAGTTTTATTAAAATTTCAATATCCCAAAAATTTTAAACATCGTTATATTCCTAAAATTAAGTCCAATGGTATCTGGAAAACAGCTGATTCTTTAAATTTTAAATTTGACGATAATCTTAGTTCATTAACTATCAAAATAAATGATAACCCTAAAATCATTTCGGGACAAGAATTACACACAAGTAGTATAGTATATAAATGGGTAGATCAATTAATTTCAGGTAAAGAAAGTTATATTAAATTTAAAGAAATTGGTAAAACTAAATTAAATAGACCCTTTAAGGTTCTAGATATATACAAAGGGGTCCCAAAAAATAAGCCTGTTATTGTTATATTAACTCGTCAACATCCTCCAGAAGTAACCGGTTATTTTGCGTTTAAAGTATTTTTAAATACTATACTTAAAGAAAATAAAATCTCATCAATTTTTTTGGATAAATATAGGGTTTTAGCTTTTCCGCTTATGAATCCAGATGGCGTTGATCTTGGTCATTGGAGACATAATGCTGGGGGAGTAGATACAAATAGGGATTGGTCTTTTTACCATCAACCTGAAATAAAAACTACAGTTCAATACATTACAAAAGTACTTAAGAAAAACAATTCAAAACTTTTATTAGGACTGGACTTTCATTCTACATATTATGATGTTTTCTATACCAACGAAGAAAGAAAAGAGACCGCATTACCAGAATTTTTACCCAAATGGTTTTCTGACTTGGAGAAAAGAATTCCTAATTATAAAGTAAATGAAAAGGCTAGTAATAGCAAACAACCTGTTTCTAAAGGTTGGTTTTTATATGGGCATAAAGCCGTAGGTATAACATATGAAATAGGTGATGATACACCAAAAGATCGGATTGACATAATAGGTAAAGAGTCTGCTGAAGCAATGATGAAAATTTTAATAGATTAATTAAATTTTTTTAAAAAAAACTAAGTCTATACTTTTATCTACTTTAGAAATATGAAAAAAAAAGAAATCATAATTTTTATTATTTGTTCAATAAGCCTGGCGATTTTATATTTTTTTACTGAAAGATATGCTGAAGAAACTGAAAAAAGAGTTCAAGAATTTATTGAACAAAAAAAGTTGGAAAGCAAAGATTCAGAATAAAAATGTTCAAAAAAGAAATTAAATTTTTAGCTTGGTTTAATCCCAAACCTTAAGATTATTGAAAACGGTATTAAGTGATAAAACAAAAAATATTATTTTGATTCTCTTGCTTTTCTAGCTTTTATAAAACTTTGAATAAAGGATATTAAGGCAAGAAGTGAGGTAATAAGCATAATAATAACTCTAATAATTCCCATTGAGTTACCTCTTTCAATTGAACCTTTAAGCGGCATAACTAATCCTAATAATACAATAAAAGTTAGTAAAACTGCAATATGAGCAATTGTTTTATTTTCTTTTTTTACACCATTATTAACTAACAATAGTATTACTCCAATAATTACAGGAATTAACGCAGTAACTGCACCTCCATCTGAGTCTATATAGCCCCAAGTTCCCATCGATATTAAGGCAATTGCATTTATCAAGCTTGTTGTATGTGCTTTCATAATTTATTTATTTAAAAAATTAATGTAAATATATAAAAACCCCCTAAAATTAATTAGAGGGTTAAAATAGTTCTTGTTAAGAAAAATATCATTAATTCATTGGAGAAAAAGCAAACATTTCTTGCTCAATTCCATGTTCTTTAATTAGTCCTTCTAATTCAGGACCAGACATCATTTCTTGCATTTTTGGCATATCAACATCAAAAAGCATAACTATAAAATGATTATCATCAACTTTTCCAACCAATGTTCTTGATTCGTCACAAACTTCTGCTCTTGCTTTATGACCATCAAAAACTTCTCTCCAAGAATCATAATTATTACATCTACCTTTAATTAAAACATTCATTTTTATAAAAATTTGTCGTTAATATCTATTTATTAAAACTCTCGTAAAAGTCTTTGAATACTCTGAACCCTTAATAGCTTTTGAAAATTCACTAAAGGCTTTAGCTTCACCATCATTTTTTGGGCCAAAACTAAAAGCTGAATTTAAATCAGAATATGTACCATATATATATACGGTTTCACCATTATCAGTTCCATGAATAATTTGACCAACTCCAACAGATCCTCCAAATTTAATAGAATTAACAAGTTTGGTAAAAGCAGTAACAAAAGTATTTAAATTATAATTTTCTACTTTAAAAACCCAGGCTTGTCCAATTGGTTGATCATTATAAGAACCTATACTGTATAGGTCTTTTCCAGCAGCTGATCTAGCTTTTTTAACATAATTATTCATTTTTGATATATATAAATCCCAAGCTGGTCCTTTTAAAGAATTTCTAAAATCCGCTAAAGATTTCGAGGATTTACTTGAAATACTAATAATATGTGTTGCGTTTTCACTGGCACCTTTCAATGGAATACTTGAAAACTCAACCGTTACTTCATTAGATTTATTATGATTTGAATAAAAATCATCAACTAAATTTGTAACTGTACTATTGTCTTTAGAGTCTACTTCAAGAAGAACATCATACCAATAAACATTTTGAGAAAACAAAAAAGATGATGCAAGTAAACTAAAAAATAAAAGTGTTTTTTCATTTTAAATTGATTTATGATTAATAATTTTCAATATAAGAAAAAACTAAAAAAAGAGTTCAAGAATTTATTGAGCAAATAAAATGGAAATCAAAAATTCAGAATAAAAATATTTAGAAAATATCGTTTTGGTATATTTAATATTGAAAAACTAAATTTTAAATATTATGACAAAAGGTAAAACAAGAAGATCTTTTATTAAAAAAATGGCATTAAGTTCTTCAATAATACCCTCTTTTCCATATTTAATTTCTGATAATTACACACAAAAGTTAACTCTTGATAGGTCATATGAATTTGAAAATTTTACTTCAAATGATCAAATAAATATTGCATTAATTGGATGTGGGATTCAAGGAATTATTAATACAAATGTGGCATTACAAGTCCCAGGTGTAAAATTAATAGCAGTATGTGACTTATATAATGGAAGATTAGATAGAGCAAAAGAACTTTGGGGTAAAGATCTTTTTGTTAGTCGTGATTATAGGTTAATATTAAATAGAACAGATGTTGATGCCGTTATTGTTGCAACTCCAGACCATTGGCATCGAAGAATTACTATTGATAGTATGGAATCTGGAAAAGCTGTTTACTGTGAAAAACCTATGATTCAGAATTTTAATGAAGGGCATGACATTATAAAAACATATAACAAAACTGGAAAGGTTTGTCAGATTGGAAGTCAAACTATGTCCTCTCTTGGAAATGAAAAAGCTAAAGAATTGTATGAAGATGGTGCTATTGGAGAAATTGTCATGTTAGACATGTTTAATGATAGAAACTCTATTGAGGGAGCTTGGCAATATCCAATACCTCCTGATGCAGATCAAAAGTCTATTGATTTTGATTTTTTTCTTGGAGACACACCTAAAGTTCCTTATGACCTTAAACGTTTTTTTAGATGGAGGAATTACCAAGACTATGGAACTGGAGTAGCTGGTGATATGTTTGTACATGCATTTTCAAGTTTAAATTATATTATAAGTTCTAATGGTCCAAAAAGAGCACTTTCAACAGGGGGCCTTCGTTACTGGAAAGATGGAAGAAATGTTCCAGATATTAATATTTGTCTTTATGATTACCCTAAGACAAAAAACCATGAAGCATTTAATGCTTCTTTAAGAGTAAATTTTATATCAGGTTCAGGAGGAGGAAGCGGATTTAAACTTATAGGGACAGAAGGAGCAATGGAAGTGAGTTCAAATTATTGTAAACTTATTAGGTCAAAAAAAGGGGAAATTCCTAGTAACTACTCTTTAAGTGCATTTACAGAAAAAATCCAAAAAAAAATAAAGAAAAGTTACACAAAGAAAAAAAATGAAAATAAAGTTAAGCCTAAAAATTATGGTGAATCTTTATGGGAAGCACCTTCAAATTATAAAGGCGGTCATTATGATCATTTTTATAATTTTTTTCAAGCAATTAGAGGTAACGGAAAAATTATTCAAAATCCCACCTTTGGCTTAAGGGCTGCCGGAGCTGCTCTTTTAGCAAATAAAAGTTATTTTGAAAAAAAAGTAATAAAATGGAATCCTGAAAGTATGATTATAGAATAAAATTAACTTTATTAATTTTACATAAAACAATAAAAATGACAAGTAAATTTTTTGGTAATAGTAAATTAAATAATTCTAAAGGAAAAAAAAATAAAAATGTTATTTCTAGTAAATCAAAAAGGAAATCTTTTGCTGTAAGAAAAACTGGAAGAGGAAATTAAATTTATCTTTTTTAAAATAATAAATTAAAAAATGTATTATAATATTATAAAAACAGTTCATTCATATTGGGCTTTTTTAGTTATAATCATTCTCACTTTAATAGTAATTAATTCTATAATCGCTAAATTTTCTGGAAGAGCTTTTAATACAAAAGATTTAAGACTAAGTTTATTTGGATTAATTTTTTCTCATATCCAGTTATTAATAGGACTTATTCTTTATTTTACTTCCCCTTGGTTTAAACAGTTTTATCAAATAGGAATGGACCTTTTGAAAAATGCTGAAAGTAGATTATATCTTATTGAACATCCATTAATAAATATAGTTGCAATTATATTTATAACATTGGGTTGGTCTCTTCATAGAAGACAATTAGACTCTTCCAAAAAGTTTTTACGCATTGGCATGTTTTATGGTCTTGGATTAATCTTTCTCCTATCAAGAATTCCATGGGATTCATGGATCTAACAAAATAAAAATTCATTTTTTAGCAACGTAAATTGTAGAAGCTCCTAATAACTTTGATCTAGTTTCTATTTCTCTAAATCCTATATGTGATAATTTTTTTACAACATCATTTACTGAATAAAATTTTTCTGTAGATTCTTGCAAATACTTATAAGCTTTTGGATTATTTGAAAAAAGTTTTCCAATTATTGGAATAAATATTCTAGAAAAAATTAAATAAATAACTTTTATAAATTTTTTCTTTGGTAAAGAAGTCTCTAAGATTATAATATATCCGGATTTTTTTAATACCCTATAACTTTCTTTTAATCCTTTATCTAAATCAATAAAATTTCTAATTCCAAAACCAATAGTTAAAATATCAAAAAAATTA
>CACEKG010000007.1 GCA_902560065.1 uncultured Bacteroidota bacterium | reverse complement strand
CTGGACCAGGACTTAATGTAAGTGTAATTGAAGTAATAAAAAATAAAAACAAAACATCAAAATCCATATTTTCTATTTTATGATATTAATTTATATTTGCTAACTTAAAAAATAGATCATTACAAATGATAAATTTATTTAAACAAGAACTAGCTCCTTATAGAAAAAAACTTAAAGAACATGAATTATATTCATCCATAAAATCTATTGAAAATATTCAAGTTTTTACTGAATATCATGTCTTTGCTGTATGGGATTTCATGTCTTTGTTAAAAAAGTTGCAATTACAATTAACCTGCGTTTCAATACCATGGAAACCAAAAGGCTTTCAAAAAGCATCTAGGCTTATAAATGAAATAGTTTGGGGAGAAGAGTCAGATATAGATCATAAAGGAAATCCCATGAGTCACTATGAAATGTATTTAAATTCAATGGATTTAATTAAAAGTGATTCTAATAAAATAAAATCTTTAATTAAAAACTGGGATATTAATTTAACATCAGACAAAAATATTGAAAATGAAAATCTTCCTTTATTTATTGAAAATTTTTTAAAATTTACTTTTAATATTATTTCATTAAATCAGCCTCATATAACATCTGCTGTTTTTACTTTTGGTAGAGAAGATTTGATTCCAGATATGTTTATTGAGATTATAAAAAACATAAAGATAAATGATAAAATAAATATTCAGCCTTTAATTTATTATTTTGAAAGACATGTTGAATTGGATTCAGACGAACACGGTCCATTAGCTTTAGAAATGGTTAATGATTTATGTGGATCAGATAAGAAAAAATGGCATGAAGCTTTAGATTATTCAAAAAAAGCAATGAAAATGAGAATTAAGCTATGGGATGGAATCTTAAAAATTATTTCTAAGTAATATTATATTTTAATAAATTAAACAAAAAATATTGTGAAAAAATTTATCTTTTGTTTCTTATTCTGCTTTTACCTCTTTTCCCAATCTGATTTATCGATAAATTACTCCAATAAAATTACATCAGAGGAGCTAAAAGAGTTATTATATGTTTATGCCTCAGATTATTTTGGAGGAAGAGAAGTAGGTTCAAAAGGACAAAAAATTGCCGTTGATTTTTTAAGAGAATTTTATATAAGAAATTCCATTGATCCCGCTAAAGGAACAGACAATTACTTTCAATACATTAAAAATATTAAAACTAGAAAATACTACCTTGGTAAACAATTCATTAGATCTGGTGTCTTTGACTCAGAAAATGTCGTATCAATAATTCGTGGGTCAGAGTTTCCAAACGAATATATTGTTATATCTGCACATCTTGATGCCCATGGAACTCATGATGGAAAAATTTATAATGGTGCTGATGATGATGGCTCAGGCAATGTTTCTATTCTTGAAATAGCTCAAAGTTTCGCTCTTGCAGTTAAAGACGGACACGCTCCAAAAAGATCAATTATTTTTTTACATGTAACTGCTGAAGAGAAAGGGCTTATTGGCTCTCAATATTATGTAAACAATCCTCTTTATCCTCTTGAGGATACGATAGCTAATTTAAATATAGATATGATTGGCAGGGTTGATCCTAAAAGAAAAGATAAAGATCCAAATTACATATATTTAATTGGTTCAGATAAAATCAGTCAAGAACTTCATGATATTTCTGAAAATATTAATTCTAAGTATACACAGTTAAAACTAGATTATATGTATAATGATGATAATGATCCCAACCGGTTCTATTATAGAAGTGACCATTATAATTTTGCAAAAAATAATATTCCAGTTATTTTTTATTTTAACGGAACTCATGAAGATTATCACGAACCCTCTGATACTGCTGATAAAATAAACTACAAGTTACTTGAAAAAAGAACAAAATTAATTTTTCATACAGCGTGGGAGCTAGCAAATAGAAAAAACAGATTATCTATTAATAATTAGTTTATTTTTTTTTATTAAAAATTCCATAAAGATTTTGGTCTATAAATTTATCTGGAAATTTTTCATCTCCTTTAAAACCTAAAAGTACATTTCCACTATCTTCAGGCACGTAATTTGTTTTAAAAATATAATCCCAAACACTTAAGCTAATTGCAAAATTGACCCCTACTCTATTTTGAGGAGTGTTCTTTGCATGATGATATAAATGCATTATTGGGTTATTAAATATATATTTTAAAGGTCCCCATGAAATTTTTATGTTTGAATGATTAAAATGGCCAATTGTAATTGCAATAAAATGAACTATATAAGCTTGTTCAGGTTCAAACCCTCCAATCAACATTACACCAATAGTTTTAAAAGGTTTGTAAATAACATTTTCCATCCAATGGTATCTCATATGAGACGAAAAACTCATCTCCTTTACAGAATGGTGTACTTTGTGAAAATTCCACAAAAAATCAATTTTGTGAAGAAAAAAATGGGCAATCCATTGAAAAAAATCAACTATTACAAAAAATATCAATAATTGAATTGAAATATGAAAAGAGCTTAAATCAATAATTTTTAAAGCATTCATTTCAATTCCCTGAGAGATGAAAAATTGATAAATTATTTCATAAACACCACTTATTATAGTTGAAAAAATAAAAAAATTAAAAACTAAATAAAAGCCATCAAGCCAAAAATCTTTTCTAATAATTTTTTGATTTTTCCTCCATGGGAAAATTATTTCAAGTAACCATACAATTAAAGAAATTAAAATAATTCCCCAAAAGAAATTTTCATACCATATTCCATCAAAAAGAATTAAACCTATAAGCCATTGAAAAGAAGAAATAAAAGAATTAAAAAATATTTCAAAATAAGAATTGATTAACATGTACTAATTAAAATAAAAATTATTGACAAATACTACTCATAATGTGCCCAAACACTTGATTTTCCATTAGAATCAATTGCTAAAACATCAAAGTTTGCTTTTTCATTATTAACTTCCATTCCTGGAACATTAATTCCTGCAGGCATTCCAGGAACTGTCAAACCAATTATACCATCAGGAGCTTCTTTTAATAGTCTTTTAACATCTTGTGCAGGTACGTGACCTTCAATAAAATATCCTTTAATTAGAGCTGTATGGCAAGAAGCCAAATCAATTGGAAGACCAGCATTTGTTTTAATGTCATACATGTTTGCCTCCATGTTCTTTTCCAAAACAAAATCATTACTTTCCATATGCGAAATCCAATCATGACAACAGCCACAGTCAGGTGATAAATAAACAATATCTTTTTTTTTGTCTACTGATTCTTTGCAAGAGAAAATAAAAATCAAAATAATAAGTAAAGAATACTTTTTCATCACTGCAAAATTATAAAAAAATAACCAATTCTAGTCTCCTCCACCAGCTCCTCCACCTCCATCCATTCCGCCCATTCCAGAATCTCCATAATTAGCTCCAGAATCTCCAGCATAAATTATTGCTGAATCATGGGAGTTTGATAAAGAATTTACATTAATTTGAAACTCATCTAATATTGATGTGATTTTATATGAGTTAAGAGAAAAAGGTAATTTTGTTTTATCAAAATTTTTAGTTGATTCATTAAAAACAAATGTTTTTTTCTTTGTAAACAGAAAAAGTTTATTTGAGATTAAAGATAATTTTGGGGTGGCCCATAAAAAGGGAAGAGTCCCTCTATATTTCTCCTCTCCATTAGACAAAGAAATCCAATTAAATTTACCCCATTTGTCAATGAAATAAATTGAATTATCATTAATTAAAATATTATAAAAATGTTTTTTTAATGTCCATAAAACCTTTCCGTTATTATAATTTATTAATGAAGTCCAAATGGCCCATGTTGAAGAAAGAGTAACAAAAACATGATTGTTTATTCTTGTCATACCCTTAATTTTTTTCTCAAATTTTATACTCCACAAAATTTTTGATTTAGAAGTATCAAATTTAATTAAATCCTTATCCTCTGCTATTAATATAATCGAATCTGTTTTCATGTAATTAATTTTTAATTTCTATTTCGGATAAAATTAAAACTTCTTTATATGAATTTAAAATATCACTTAATTGTCTCTTATACATATTTGAATATAATTTAGCTTGAGATAATAATCCGTAAAATTGATTTGATAAATAATAAGGTTTATTAAAGATATAACTAGTTAAAGTTCTGTTACCATAAAATTTTCCCTCAAGTAAATTATAATCAAATCTTATTTTAAACCTTTGATAAGGGGTACTTCTAAAATTCAAATTAAAATTATCAATTTCAAGAGAAGTTGCATAATTTCTAGCTTTTTGATGATTATATATTTCTAATAAATTCGTCTTTAATTTTTTGCTTTTTATTAATTCAAATGTGCCAGTAGAAATCATTTGATTAAAAACCCCTTCTTTAGGAAAAAAAGAAAAACCAACCTCAATATCAATTAACTTCTCAATTGCCTCTTTATCATTAAGTATTTTATGATTTAAATCAATATCATTTTGCAAATCATTAATATAAGTTTCGGATTTATAAAGTATTTCTAATAAACTTTCTATTTGACCTAAATCTTCTTTAAGAACTTCTATTAAATCACTTATATATTGATTTTTCTTTTCAAAATTTGATCTTTGAATATTTAGATTACCTAGATAAAGTGACAATAAAACACTAGAAAATATTACAATACCTTCAAAAATATATTTCTTTAAAGACTTCAATATATGATTTTATAAAAAATAAGTAATTTAGAATAACCCTCTGTTTATCAGAGGGTTATTATATCATAAAATAAAAATTAATTCCAAGATTTTACATTTCTCAATGTAATTGTTCCTAAATATTCTGAGGATGAGCTAATTTTTTGTTGGAATTTAATAAAAGCAGCTTGTTCTTTTTCATTTCTTGGACCCCAGGATAATGCAGAAGAATAATCTTTATGAGTTGTGTATATATAATGAGATTCTCCATTTGAACTTCCTCCATGACTAATTAAACCAACAGATAAATATCCGTCCTGAGGAAAAGACCTAGCCAAAGAGCTAAATTCATTAACAAAAACTTGAGGATCTTCAACTCCAAATTGCCAAATTTGAGATATTGGATAGCTTCCTTTATCTAAATTCATTCGCATTATAGTTGAACCAGAAGTTATTGAAGTAATTTTTGAAAACTTCAACATATCTTGATTGTAGTTGTCATATACTTCTCCAGAACGAAGTTCTCTGAGTTTCCCAAGATCTTCAGCAGATCCTGCAAAAGTTAAATAGTGTGTAGTTTCATATCCTTCTGGTTTATACCAAACAGCATCAAGTGAAATTGCTACACCCTCTGGTTTTTCAATACTCGTATAAAAAGCTTCAACAAGTTCTAAAACAAAACCAGAAGTTCCTTGATTAACTTTTAACCCTACCTGCTCCCAAACAATATTTTGAGCTGAAAGATTAATAGAAAAGGTTAATAAAAAAATAAATATAATTTTCTTCATTTTAAAATTGATTTATAATTAAGATATCAATGTAATAAAAAAATATTAAAAAACGGCCTGATTTCTCAAGCCGTTAATCTTAGTGGGTGGAAGAGCGGTCTCGAACCGCCGACCTCCTGAACCACAACCAGGCGCTCTAACCAACTGAGCTACAACCACCATAAAAGTTGTCAAATTTAATTTATTTTTTAAAGAGGAAAAAATACTACAAAAAGAAAATTAATAAACTATTTTAAAAAAGAGTTTAGATCACTTATGGATAAGATTTGCCTTGAGTTAAAACCTTCTCCAGCTTCAGAATTAATCAACCTGCCCATATTTTTTGCCCTATAAGAAACACTTTCAATAAAATTTTTAGAACTTATGGGTGTTTCTTTTTCAGAACTATTTGGATTAAATAATTGACTAGAATATGCTTTAACTGCATCTAATTTAATCTTTAAATAACCACTAATATCAAAAATAAAATCTGGTTTAACCTCATTCCATTGAATGTACTCTAAAACAATTTTTGGACGCCAAACTTCTTGTTTGTTATTATTAAAGTCAAAGGTTTCAATTTTTTCTAATCCACTTAGAAAACATGAATCATTTACCAAATTGCTTCCCTTTCCGTGATCAATATGTCTGTCCTCAGCAGCATTACATAAAACTATATCAGGTTTAAACTCTCTAATTTTTGATACAACAATTAACTGACTCTTTTTATCATTTTTAAAAAACCCATCATTTAAATCAAGATTTTCTCTATGATTAATTCCTAAAATTTTATTTGCTTTAGAGGATTCCTTATTTCTAATATCTATGCTTCCTCGGGTTCCAAGCTCTCCCCTTGTAATGTCAATTATGGCAACTTTCTTCTTTTGACTTAAAGATTTTGCTATAGTTCCTCCACAACCTAACTCTACATCATCTGGATGAGCTCCAAAAGCTAATATATCATATTTCATAAACTCTTTTTTATGGCTTGAGATAAATCATTTTTTAAATCTCCAAAAGATTCTATTCCAGATGAAAGTCTAATAGTTTGATCATTTATTCCTTGTTCTTTTCTTTCAATATCAGTCAGTAATGCATGAGAAGTTAATTTCGGGCTTAAAACAGTGCTTTCTACTCCAGCCAAACTCATTGAAGGTTTTATAATCATAAGTGAGTTTAAAAACTTTTTAACCTTTATTTTCTTATTTAAGTCAAAAGTTAACATCCCTCCAAAACCTTTCATTTGACCCTTTGCTAATTCATAATCTGGATGATCCTTTAATCCTGGGTAATAAACTTTGTCAATACAACTATGAGATTTCAAAAATTTTGCCAATTTTATCGCATTATTATTTTGAGCTCTAACTCTTAAATATAAAGTTTTAATGCTTCTTTCTAGAAGCCAAACCGTATAATCACTCAAATTTCCACCTAAATTTTTAGCTGATTGAAAAATTTTATCAATTTTATTCTTTTTACTTAATACTACACCTGCACAAATATCACTATGACCTCCTAAATATTTTGTTGCACTATGAATAACTATATCAATTCCAAATAAAATAGGATTTTGATTAACAGGGCTAGCAAAAGTATTATCAATCATTGACCACAAATTATTAGATTTAGCAATTAACCCTATTTTTTTTAAATCAACTATTTTTAGTAATGGATTGCTTGGTGTTTCAATAAAAATACCTTTTGTATTCTTTTTAATTTCTTTTTGAAAAGATTCGTTTTTAACATCTTTGGTAAAACTATATTCTATATTATACTTTGGAAATTCATTTTTAATAAAATTTCTTGTCCCTCCATACAAATCTCCTTGAACTATTAAATGATCTCCTGAATTTAAATTTGAAAGCAATGAAGTGCTTATTGCAGCCATACCTGAACTAAAGATTAATCCAGTTTCAGCATACTCAAGTGATGAGATTTTTTTTACTAATGCCCTTTGATTAGGTGTATTAAAATATCTAGGGTATTGTTTAATATCAACGTCATCAAAAGCATATGAAGTTGACATAAATAAAGGAGATGTAGATCCTTTAAATTGAATGTCTTTAATTTCTCCTTCATGAACGCACAAAGTTTTAAATTTTTTTTTACTCATGACTTAAATTTAATTAATTTAAAATCCAATCAATAATTGTCTTGTCATCAGGTTGAATCCTAGGCGAAATCACTCTATTTAACTTACCATCTTCATCTAATAAATATTTTTGAAAATTCCATGTAACTCTTGAGTCTAAAACACCGTTTTTTTCTTTTTCAGTTAAAAATTTATAAACAGGGTGTTTATCACCACCTATAACTGATATTTTACTCATCATTGGAAAAGAAACACCATAATTAGATTTACAAAAACTAGAAATTTCTTCGTTTGAGCCAGGTTCTTGAAATAGAAAATTATTGGACGGAAATCCTATTATTATAAATTTCTCATTACCATATTTTTCAAATAAAGATTGTAGCTTTTCATATTGAGGTGTTAACCCACATTTTGAAGCTGTATTAACTATCATGATTTTTTTACCTTTTAGAGAGGAAAAATCAAAGCTATCCCCATAAATGTCTTCAACTTTAAATTGATGAATAGAATTCTCCATAGTTACTTGTGAATTTAAAATATTAATAAAAAACAAAAATGTAATTAAATAAATCATTTTATGAAATTTAATTTTTGCAAATATCTCAATTTTAATGATTAAAATAAATATAATTTCAGCTAATTTCAGCTGAAAGACCGGCATCCAAGAGAGCAGAACAAATAGGAACCAATTCTTCTAAAGAACCTGTTTTTACAACACATTTTCCTGAAAAATGAACAATGTAGGCACATTGCTCGGCTTGCTGATATGTATGTTTACAAACTTTAACTAAAGTTTCAATAACATGCTGAAAGGTATTAACGTCATCGTTATACAGAATTATTTGATGTTTTTCAACGTCTTTTATTAAAACATCTTCATCTAAACTAGGATTTATTTTTTCTTTTTTACTCACTTGAAAATAATAATCTTTAAACTTTAATATTTTATATTAAAAAGAATTAATTATCTCTATAAAATCGTTATGATTTAATGAAGCTCCTCCAATTAGACCTCCGTCCACATCAGGTTGAGAGAAAATTTCAGATGCATTATTTGGTTTTACACTTCCTCCATACAAAATAGGAACTGTATTTGAAATTTTTGATCCATAATTTATCTTAACCCAATTTCTTACATGAAAATGCATCTCTTGTACTTGTTTGGGAGTTGCATTTTCTCCAGTTCCAATTGCCCAAACTGGCTCGTAAGCTAGAATAATATTTTCCCAATCTGATTTATTTAAATCTAACAATGTATTAGAAAGTTGATTGTTAACAAGCTCAAATTGTTGATTATTCTTTCTATCACTTATTTTCTCTCCAAAACAAAAAATTATTTTAAGCTCATTTTTTAATGCATTATATATTTTTTTCTTTAAAATATTGTCAGTTTCATTATAATATAATCTTCTTTCAGAATGACCTATTATTGATCTTAAAACGCCAATACTTTTTAACATTGAGGATGAAACTTCACCTGTGAAAGCTCCTTTTTCTGATTCATTAACGTTTTGAGCTATTACCTCTATTTTTGAATCATTTAAATATATTACACTATTTTGAAGATTTGTAAATGATGGAGAAACCATTATGGTTACATCATTTTTAAAATCATATTTTTTTAGTTTATTTAATAAAGTCTTTGTCTCGAATGAATCATTGTTCATCTTCCAATTACCTATAACAATTTTTTTTCTCATATCAATAGTATTTAATTCTTGGATCTAGATATAAATGAGTAATATCAACTAAAATATTAATAATTATAAAAAGAAATGCAATAATAAAAGTTGATCCCATAATAACAGGAATATCCATATAATTTAAAGCGAAAATAATCTCTTTCCCTAAGCCGTTCCAACCGAAAATATACTCAACAAAAACTGATCCCGCTAAAAGTGAAGCAAACCACCCTGAAAGAACAGTTATAACAGGATTGAATGAGTTTTTTAAAGAATGACTATAAATAATCTTATACATAGAAAGACCTTTTGCTTTTGCAGTTCTTATATATTCTTGATTTAAAACATTTATCAAACTAGTCCTCATTAATTGAATAATTACTGAAAGAGGTCTAATACCCAAAACAAAAGCTGGTAAAATCAAGTTTTTCAATTTTAATTCTTCAACTTCTCCGTAATCATCTAGCTCAAATAAACTTCCAGTCATATTCAAGTTTGTATAATCAGTTAGAATATATCCAAAAAACCAAGAAAATAAAATAGCACTAAAAAAAGAAGGCATACTCATTCCAATAGTGCAAACAAACTGCAATAATTTATCAGTTAAGTTTTGTTTGTTAAGAGCAGAAATAACTCCTAATAAAATTCCAAAAAATGTAGCAATAATTATAGATGAAATAGCTAAAATGAATGTGTTAGGTAAAGTTTCTTTTATTATATCAAAAACTGGTTTGCCTGATTTTTGATAAGAGGTTCTTAAATAAGGAACTTTTAGGATTAAAAAATAGCCAGATGCAGAAAAAAAAACCAATCCATGATATTTGTTTTTATCATAATAATTAAAATCTTTAATATCATTTGTATGAATAGATATAGGAGACAAATCATTCAAATAAAAAAAATACTGCTTTTCTATTGGTAAGTTAAATCCAAATTTTTTTTCAATATTTTTAATTTGTTCTTTATTTTCTATTTGACCTAACATCATTTGAGCTGGATCAGAAGGTATTATATTAAACAGAAAAAAAATTATTGTTACAACACCAAAAAGTGCCAAAAAAATATTTAAAACTCTTTTAAATAAAAAATTTATCATTCGCCAAGTAAAATTAATGCGAAAACTGAATAATTAATAATATCCTGATAATTTGCTTCAATTCCCTCACTAATAATAGTCTTACCTTTGTTATCTTCAATTTGTTTAACTCTTAATAGCTTTTGTAAAATCAAATCAGTCAAAGAGCTAACTCTCATTTCTCTCCATGCTTCACCATAATCATAATTTTTTTTTAACATCAAATCGTAGGTCCTTTTAATTTTTTCATCATAAAGTTTTAGTGCTTCAGAAATATTTATATCAGGTTGTTCAACAATGCCCTTTTCAATTTGAATAAGAGCCATAATAGAATAATTTACTATTCCAATAAACTCGGAATTTATTCCTTCATCTATCTTTTGATCAATATTTTTTTGAATACTTCTAATTCTTTGAGCTTTAATAAAAATTTGATCTGTCAAAGAAGACATTCTAAGTATTCTCCATGCTGAACCATAATCTTTCATTTTTTTTTCAAATAACAACCTTGATTTAGAAATAATTTTCTGATACTGTTCTTTTGTTGATTCCATTTAATATTAAATTTGCATAAATTTCGTTTTTATTTTTTAAGTACCGTTAACTTATATAAATATTTTAAAAAAACTGGATAATTTATCTTTAAATATAAAAGGAAAACTAATTGATTTAAAAAAACCAAAAATTATGGGGATTTTAAATCTTAGCAAAGATTCCTTCTATGATGGCGGTAAGTATAGTTCAAAAGATAAAGCACTAAAACAAACTGAAAAAATGTTAAATGAAGGTGCTGATATAATTGACATAGGAGCTTTTACAAGCAAACCTGGAAGTAAATTATTCTCTGCTGAAAAAGAAAAACAAATTTTATTTCCAATTCTTGAAATATTAATAAATAATTTTCCTGAAAAATTGTTTTCAATTGACACATTCAGAAGTGAAATAGCAAAAAATTCAATTGAAATTGGCGCAAGTATAATTAATGATATATCTGGAGGTAAATTTGATAAAAAGATGTTTGAAGTTATAGCAAAAAATAAAGTTCCCTATGTAATGATGCACATGAAAGGAACTCCTAAAACAATGCAATTAAACCCTGAATATAAAAATGTTGTGATTGATGTTTTAAACTTTTTTGTTAAGCAAATTAAAATAGCTCAGGATAATGGAGTAACAGATATAATTATTGATCCTGGTTTTGGCTTTGGAAAATCTTTAAATCACAATTTTGAGTTATTAAAAGAGCTAAATTTGTTTAAGAAAATCAATTGTCCAATTTTAATTGGTTTGTCTAGAAAGTCAATGATATATAAGATATTGAATGGAAATCCTAATCAATCATTAAATGGAACTACAATTCTTAACACTTTTGCCTTAATCAATGGAGCCAACATAATTAGAGTTCATGATGTAAAAGAAGCAAAAGAATGCATTACATTGTGTGAATATTTGTATTAGTTTCTTAATTTTAAGAAAAATTATAATCCTGAAGTCGCTAGAATATTTTCAATTCTCTTTTACTGATGTAATAGATATAGTTCTTGTTGCTATACTTCTTTTTTATTTATATAGACTTGTAAAAGGAACTGTTGCAATAAACATTTTAATAGGTATAATTATTATCTATATTATATGGAAAATAACTGATTTACTAAAAATGGATGTTTTAAGTAATATTCTTGGAAATTTTATTAGTGTTGGTTTTTTTGCCTTAATTGTTGTTTTTCAGCAGGAAATAAGAAAATTTTTATTACTGATAGGATCTCCAAATTTTGCTACTAGAAGAAATTTAATTAAATATTTTAATTTTTTAAATCAAAATAGTAATAATAAAAAATTTGATATAAAATTATTTCTTGATGATTGCTATTCAATGTCCAAAAAAAAGACTGGTGCAATAATTGTAATTGAAAGAGAAAATAATCTAGATTTTTTAATCTCCTCGGGAAATAATGTAAATATTAAATTATCAAATCAAATATTAGAAACAATATTTTTTAAAAATAATCCATTACATGATGGTGCTGTTTTAATTAGATCTAATTATGTAATAGCTACAAGAGTTGTTCTTCCCGTATCTGATTCAACTTCTATTCCATCAAGATTTGGTTTAAGACATAGAGCGGCTATAGGAATAACTGAAAAGACCGATGCAATAGCAATTGTTATATCTGAACAAAGAGGAGAAATATCGTATGTTAAAGATGGAGTTATTGCAAATTATAAAAGTCAAGATGAGTTATATAAAGTTTTATTAGAAGATCTATCAAATTAAATTAAAAATCCTCGACTAAATCTATTGAGTTCTTTTTATTTAATTTGCTATAAAAGCTATTTTTTAATTTTAATAATTCAGAATGAGTCCCTTGCTCAATAATTTTTCCTCTTTCTAAAACAACTATTTTATCTGCTTTTTTTATAGTGTCTAATCGATGAGCTATAATAATTGAAGTTTTTCCTTTTGTTAGCTTATTTGTAGCATTTTGAATAATTTCTTCAGAATAAGAATCAACTGAAGAAGTTGCTTCATCTAAAATCAAAATATTAGGATTTCTTATATATACTCTAAGAAAAGCTATTAATTGTCTCTGACCAGCAGATAACATTTGACCCCTTTCTTGAATGTTGAAATCATATCCATTTGGAAGAGTCATTATAAAATCATGTATACCTATCTTTTTTGCAGAATTTATAACCTCAGATTTTTTAAATGATTTATCGAATAATGTTATATTATTATAAATTGAATCTGCATAAAGGAATACTTCTTGTAAAACAATTCCAATATTATTTCTTAAACTAATGAGTTCAATATCTTTTATAGAAAATTCATCAATATAAATATCCCCAGAATCAATTTCATAAAACCTTGATAGTAAATTAATTATAGTTGATTTTCCTGCTCCTGTTGAGCCTATAATTGCAATTTTTTCACCAGGATTAATTTTTAAAGTTATTCCCCTAATTATCTCCTCTTGCTTTTTATATGAAAATTTAACATCTTTAAATAAAATTGAACCTTTAATTGATTTTAAAATAATTTTTCCTCTATTTAAAATTTTAAAATCTGTTTCCAAAATTTTAAAAACTCTTTTAACAGATACCATCCCCATCTGTAAAGTATTAAATTTATCGGCAATTTGTCTTAAAGGCCTAAATAGCATCTGTGACATTTGAATAAAAAGAAAAATGGTTCCAATTGAAATTGTTGGATCAGAAATAATATTATATCCTCCATACCAAACTATTAGTCCAATTAAAACTGAGGAAGAAATTTCAGCAACTGGAAAAAAAATTGAATTAATCCAAACAGTTTTTAACCAAGCATCTCTATGAAACCCATTGATTGATTTAAATCTATTATACTCATTATTTTCTCTATTAAAAATTTGAACAATTTTCATCCCACTTATTCTTTCTTGTACAAAAGAATTTAAATTAGAAACTTGAAGTCTCACATCTTCAAATGCTTTTTTCATAGATTTTTGAAAAAGCTTTGTTGCATAAAGTATTATTGGTAATATTGACAAAACAATTAATGTTAATTCAATGTTTACGTAGATCATAACCAATAAAACTAAAAACATTTGTAATAAATCAGCAATAATCATAAATAATCCCTGTGAAAAAATACTAGCTATAGTTTCAATATCATTAACAGTTCTTGTAATCAATCTGCCAATAGGAGTATTTTTAAAATAATCTATTTTAAAATTAATTATGTTGTTAAATAATTTTACCCTTAAATCTTTAATAACTTTTTGACCTAAAAAATTAGCGAAATAAACAAAAAGTATCTGAAAAAAAACTGTGAAAACCAAGGAAATAAACATAAATAATATTATAATTTTCATTCCATCATAATCTTTTAATCTTATATAATCATCAACAATAACTTTTAATAAATAAGGAGTTATTATAGAAAAAATTGATAATAAAATTGCTGTAATTAATACTAGTCTGTAATAAAAACTATACGGTTTAACAAAAACCATAAGTTTTTTAAAAAGTTTTAAATTAAATATTTTACCGCTTGAATTACTTTTTTTCATATAAATATTTCCTTTGGATAATTAATCTTTTTCAAAAACAATCCTTTAGCTGGTACAGAATATCCTGCCATTGATCTGTCTTTACTCATAATTATTTTTTTAAAATTATTAATTGATTTTTTTTCCAATCCAACGTCTATTAATGTTCCAACAATTGATCTAACCATATTTCTTAAAAAACGATTTGCTGTAATTTCAAAAACATATTTTTTATCAAATTCAATCCATTTGGAATCAAGGATATTACAAAGATAATTAGTGACGTCAGTTTTTGATTTAGTGAAACATTTAAAATCCTTGTTGTTTATAATAATCTTAATTGCTTCATTAATCTTAATATTATTTAGTGAATAATTTAAATAATAACTGTATTCATTTAAAAAAACATCTTTTTCTTTAGATATATGATATTCATAAGTTCTTGAAATTGCATCAAATCTAGCATGAGCATTCTTTTTGACACATTTTAATGATTTTATAGAAATATCATTTGATAAAAATTGATTTAATTTAAAAATAAAATTTTTTGAATTTTCAAAATTTTTATTAAAATCAAAATGAGCAACCATCTCTTTAGCATGCACTCCTGTATCAGTTCTTCCAGCTCCAATTACCTCAATTTTATCTTTTAATAAAACACTTAATGACTCTTCTATTTTTTGTTGAATTGTAATTGAATTTTTTTGCTTTTGCCATCCATGATAAAGTTTACCATTAAAAGAAAAGTATATAAAATATCTCACTTTTTTTTTTTGCTAATATAAAAGCAATTTATATTTGAAATACATCTATTTAATAAATATTCAATAGTTGAAAATATTAATACTTTCAGATACCCATGGTCATTTAGATGATCGTATAATTTATTATGCAAAAAAAGCTGATGAAATATGGCACGCTGGAGATATAGGGTCTATAGAATTAATTGAATATTTAAAAAAAAATGTGAAAGTAAAAGCTGTATATGGAAATATAGATGAAAAAAAAATAAGGTCTTCTTTTAGTGAATATTTGTTTTTTTCTTGTGAAAAAATCTCTATTCTATTAATTCATATAGCTGGAAAACCACTGTATTATAACAAAAAAACAAATGAGTTAATAAAACAATATAAACCTAAAATATTAGTATGTGGACACTCTCATATTTTAAAGGTAATAAATGATAAAAAAAATAATTTATTATATATTAATCCGGGAGCTGCTGGCAAATTTGGTTTTCATAAAAAAAGAACTATGATAAAACTTGAAATAATTAATGAAGATCTAAAAAAATTAGAAGTTATAGAATTAAATGAATACAAAAAAAAATTACCTTAACCTGTTTATTGAATCAATTAGTTTTTTATCCTTTGAAATTGATTTATTAGCAAAAATTATAAGAATTAAATTAATAAGTGCTGAAGATAAAATTTTGTAATGATTCATGTCAAAATTATATTTATTAAACAAAACAAAGCTTATTCCAAATAAACAAATCAACAAAATAGAAACCCTATTTAAGTAAATTTGTAACTTTCTCTTTCTAAAAAATAGCATACTTACAAAACTTATAATTGAAATTAAAACAAAAAAATATTTTTCAAAGATTAATAGATGATCAAATCCAAAAAAAATCTTTTTTTCTAATTCTAATGGAAATAAATAAAAAGTCAAAATACAGATTAAAATAGAAAAAATTAAATACAGAGTTTGGACTCTTTGAATCATAGTTATAAAAAAGATTTTAAAATTAAAAACGTAAATTAAAATAAAATTTGTATTATTGTCGCACACTTAGTCTGAAAAATTCCTAAAATTTCAAAAAAACTATCAAAGACTTCAATAACACTTTATATACATGTTAGAAATAGCTACACTTAAAACAAAAAAAATTTCTGATTTACAAAAAATTGCAGAAGAAATTGGATTGAAAAATTTTAAAGATCTAAAAAAAACTGATTTAATTTATCAAATTATTGACCAGGCAGCATCAAAAAAAGATAATACTTCAAAAGATATCCCTGATGAAAAAAAAGCAACCAAAGGGCTTAAACCTAATTCTTCAAAATTTACCTCAGATAAAAATGAAAAAATAATCAAAAAAAATGCCGATAAGCATTATAACAAAGGAGAAGTAAACCATAATAGAGACAATAGAAATAAATATAGAGAACCTGATTTTGAGTTTGATGGATTCGTTGAAGCAGAAGGAGTTCTTGAAATTATGGGTGAAGGCTATGGTTTTTTAAGATCTTCAGATTACAACTATTTATCTTCTCCAGATGATGTATATGTTTCTCAATCTCAAATTAGACTTTTTGGTTTAAAGACAGGTGATACGGTTTTAGGCTTTGTTAGACCTCCAAAAGAAGGCGAAAAATATTTTCCGCTTATAAAAATCGAAAAATTAAATGGTCTAGATCCTAAAATTGTAAGAGATAGAGTGTCTTTTCAGCATTTAACCCCTTTATTTCCTGAAGAAAAGTTTAATATAGCTGAAAAACAAAGTACTATTTCTACAAGAATCATAGACTTATTTTCACCTATTGGTAAAGGGCAAAGAGGAATGATTGTTTCTCAACCAAAAACTGGTAAAACAATGCTCTTAAAAGAAATTGCAAATGCGATAGCTGCTAGTCATCCTGAAGTTTATCAATTAATTTTATTAATTGATGAACGCCCTGAAGAGGTAACAGATATGCAGAGAAATGTTGACGGAGAAGTTGTCGCTTCAACCTTTGATGAACCTGCTGATAGACATGTAAGAGTTGCGAATATTGTATTAGAAAAAGCAAAAAGATTAGTTGAATGTGGGCATGATGTTGTTATATTACTGGACTCTATAACAAGGTTGGCTAGAGCATATAATACGGTTCAACCTGCTTCTGGAAAAATATTAAGCGGAGGTGTCGATGCTAATGCTCTTCATAAACCAAAAAGATTTTTTGGAGCAGCCAGAAAAATTGAAAATGGAGGATCTCTTTCTATAATCGCAACTGCGTTAACAGAGACTGGTTCTAAAATGGATGAAGTTATTTTTGAAGAATTCAAAGGAACAGGAAATATGGAGCTACAATTAGACAGAAGGATCTCTAATAGGAGAATTTTTCCTGCCATAGATCTTGTTTCATCAAGCACAAGAAGAGATGATTTATTATTAGATGAAAATACAATTCAAAGAATGTGGGTAATGAGAAAATATTTAGCTGACATGAATCCTGTTGAAGCTATGGAATTTATTAATGATCGTTTTAGAAAAACTACAAGCAATGAGGAATTTCTTATTTCAATGAATTCCTAAATATTACTTTAACTTAGCTAGATGTGCAGCTAATTTTGATTTCAAGTTTGCTGCCTTATTAGAGTGAATGATATTCTTTTTAGAAAGTTTGTCAATTAAAGATACTATAACAGGAAAAGATTTTAATGCTTCTTTTTTCTTATTTATTTCTTTAAAATCCCTAATAGAATTTCTAGCTGTTTTGTGCTGATATCTATTTAAAAGCCTTTTTTTAGAATTAGATCTAACTCTTTTAATTGCAGATTTATGATTTGCCATTATTTAAAATTTAGTAGCCCGTAGGGGAATCGAACCCCTCTTTCTAGGATGAAAACCTAACGTCCTAACCGATAGACGAACGGGCCATTTTTTAGAGCGCAAATGTACATGTAAAATTCATATTATACAAAACAATATGAGTAATGAATTATTCGATTAATAAGATATTGCAAATAAAACTCTTTGAGAAGAAGGTTTTCCAGAAATTATACACTTTCCTTTATCGGAAATCTTATCTATTGGAATACACCTAATAGTAGCTTTAGTTTCATTTTTGATTTTTTCTTCAGTTTTTAAACTGCCATCCCAATGAGCTGAAATAAACCCTCCTTTAGTTTTTAATATTTTTTTAAATGATCCATAATCATCAACTTCAGTAATTAAATTATCTCTAAAGCTTTTTGCTTTTTTAAATAAAGCTAATTGCATATCATTTAAAATTTCTTCAATTTTTGAAAACAATTTATCATCATTACTAACTGTGCTTTTAATTAAAGTGTCTCTTCTTGATATCTCAACGGTATTGTTTTCTATATCTTTTGGCCCTATAACAATTCTTATTGGAATTCCTTTTAATTCATATTCATTAAATTTATATCCAGGTTTAAAATTTTCTCTATCATCATACTTTAAGCTAATTTCTTTAACTTTTAATCCTTCTGAAATTTTATTTACAACTTTATTAATCAATTCAAGTTCAGATCTTGATTTATAAATTGGTACTATTACAACTTGAATTGGAGCTAAGTTAGGTGGTAAAACTAAACCATTATCATCACCATGAGTCATAATTAGAGCGCCCATTAATCTTGTAGACACACCCCAAGAGGTTGCCCAAACATGTTCTAAATTACCTTTTTTATTTGCAAATCTTACATCAAATGCTTTTGCAAAATTTTGTCCTAAAAAATGTGATGTACCTGCTTGTAAAGCTTTTCCATCTTGCATCAAAGCTTCTACACAAAATGTTTCAACAGCACCAGCAAAACGTTCACTTTCGCTTTTTAATCCTTGAATGATAGGAATAGCCATATAATTCTCTATAAAATTTGCATATAAATTATTTATAAGCCTAGCTTCATCTATTGCTTCATCTTTTGATTCATGAGCTGTATGACCTTCCTGCCATAGAAATTCAGATGTTCTTAAAAAAAGTCTTGTTCTCATTTCCCATCTAACAACATTTGCCCATTGATTAATTTTAATTGGAAGATCTCTATATGACTGAATCCATTTCTTATAAGTATTCCATATTATTGCTTCACTTGTAGGCCTTACTATAAGCTCTTCCTCTAATTTTGAATCTGGATCTACAATAAGTTTATTTTTATTTGTGTTATCATTTTTCAATCTATAATGTGTGACAATTGCACATTCTTTTGCGAAACCTTCAGCATTTTTTTCTTCAGCTTCAAATAGACTCTTTGGGACAAATAATGGAAAATAAGCATTTTGATGACCTGTTTCTTTAAACATTAAATCTAACTGAGATTGAATTTTTTCCCAAATAGCAAAACCATATGGCTTTATAACCATACAACCTCTTACAGCAGAATTTTCAGCTAAATCAGCTTTGACAACTAATTCATTATACCATTTAGAATAATCTTGATTTCTTTTTGAAAGATTCTTACTCATATTATTTCTTTGGCATAAAATTTGCCTTATATTTAATTGGAAACAAAATTAAACTATTTGATTGACACTTTTAAACCTTAAACAATTTATAATAATGAAAATTAAAAACTTTATTTTATCTCTTTTTCTTTTAACATTTGTTTTAGGTTGTGGTGGCTTTCAAACATCTTCATATTTTTTGTCTGATGGCATTTATTATGAAAGTCCTAATCTAGTAAAAAAAAACAATTCTGATAAAACAAAATATTATTCAAAATATTTTCAAAATTTAGGAGATAATTATTCATCTTTAAATGGTAATGAAGAGTATTTTATTGATTCAGAAAATTATTTTTCCCCAAATTCAAATGATCAATTATTATGGGGTGATAATGTTTCTCAAACAGAAGTTATATTTATGAATTATGGATTTCCTAGATATTGGGGATTTTATAATCAAGGTTATTATAATCCTTTTTACTTTAACAGGTTCGGTTTTTATAATAGATATAACGGTCTTGCCTATGGAAGGGGTTTTCATAATCCTTATTACAGTCCTTTTTATAGTCCTTTTTACAATCCATATTATAGTCCATATTATTCACCATTTTATAGACCTTTTTACAATCCTTTTTATAACCCTTATGACCCATTTTATGCTTCAAGAGGATATTATAATAGACAATATTATTCTGATATAAACTATAAAAAAAGAAAGTCATACAATCTATCTAAATCAAATAGCCGAAGAGGAGAAAAAAATTATCCCAATTCTAAAACAAATGATAAAGAAATATCCTCTAATTCATCTAATAAATCCGATTCAGAGTTAGATATAAGGACTGCCCTTAATAGATTAAATGTAGGAAGAGGAAGATACTTAGGTAGTAGAATTACTAGCAGTTTACGAAATTCTGCTGATAACCAATTGGGGAGTAAATCAATTGGATCTTTAACTAAAAGACCTCAAATATCTGGAAGAAACGTTAACACTTCAAAAGGATCTTCAATTAATAAAACAGGAAGAGGGTTTTCATCATCTTCAGTTAGAAACTATTCAAGAGAAATAAATAGATCCCGTGAAGTAAATTCCAATAGACAATATTATAGAGAAAGTTATAGAGAACGTTATAGAGAAAATAATTCCTCAAACAGAAATAATTTTCAAAGAAATAATAACTACAATAGTACCCAAAGAAATTCTTCTTATGGAAGATCATATTCTCCTTCAAGATCATACTCTTCTGGAAGATCTTCTGGTAACTCCTCTAATTCAAGATCAAGTTCTGGAGGATCTAGTAGAGGGAGTAGGCCTCAATAAAAATTAGGTTTAAATGATAAAAAAAAATATACTCAACTTTTGTTTTGTGTTGTGCTTTAATTTAATTAATGCTCAATCAATTAATGATGCAATAACATATAATTTGTCAGATTTATCAGGATCAGCAAGGTTTACTGCAATGGCAGGAGCATTTGGTGCTTCAGGAGGGGATCTTTCTGCAATTTCTATTAATCCTGCAAGCTCATCTGTGTTTCTTGTAAATCAATTTAGTATTTCCTCTATTTCATATGAAAACAAGACAAATACCAGTTTTTCAAATAATGTTAATCAATATATTAGACCTGCTATGGGATCTATTCCTTATCCAACTTTTCATTTTAATCAACTTGGAGCTGTTTTTGTTTTTAACAATAACAATAAAAATGAAAATTGGTCTAGAATCAGTTTATCTTATAATTATGGTGATAAAAAAAGATATAATAACTCATATATTATTGAAGGAAATAACTCAAATGGTTTAGATAACTATTTTTTATTCTATGCCAATGGATTAAAATTAAGTGATTTAGATCTTTATGAGGGTGAAACTATATCTGAAGTTTATAGAATTCTTGGAAATGATATAGGCTTTGGAGCTCAACAAGCTTTTTTGGGATACCAAAGCTATATAATTAATCCAGTTAGTTTTAATCCTGATAATGAAAAATATGTTTCAAATGCTCTGTATGATAATTTATCCAATTATATGAAAATAAATACAGAGGGTTATCATGGTGTTCATTCCATTAATTTATCTGGTTTATATAAAAACTTTATTCATCTTGGAATAAATATTAATCTTCACGAAATTAAATATGAAAAATATAGTCGTTTTATTGAACAAGGATTTTCTGAAAAATCAAATGTAACTGAAGTTGTCTTTGATAATAATCTTGAGTCTAATGGCGAAGGAATTTCTTTTCAAATAGGATTAATCGCTAAAATAAATAAAAACATTCGCCTTGGAGCCTATTATGATAGTCCTCAATGGATTAAAATAACAGAAAAGTATAAGCAAGAAATTGTTGTTGATTATATTGAAAACAAATCATATATATCCGAAAAGATCAAACCAGATGTAATAACAATTTACGATCCATATAAAATTCAAATTCCCTCAAGAAAAAATATAAGTCTTGCTTATATTTTTAAAAGAGGTCTGGTTAGTTTTGACTACGGAGTTAAAAATTATGGGAAAACTCTTTTTAAAGAAACTTCAAATAAAACTAGTAATTATTTAAATAACTTAAACAGTCAAATAAGTGATAAATTAAAATCAACAAACACCTTAAGAATTGGAGGTGAATATATAATTGGGTTATTATCAATTAGAGCGGGTATTTTTAATGAAAAATCTTTTCAGAATAATATAACTTTAAATAATAAAGCTACATCATGGGGCCTTGGACTTAATTTCAAAAGGAGTTCTATTGATATAGCTTTTATTGATAATAAAAACAAAAACTCCTACAAAACATATCCAGTAGTTTTAACAGACAACTACTATATAACCAATAATAAAAGTCAAATAATATTAACTTATAACTTTAAGTTTTAAATAAAATCAATTCTGAAAATTGGTATATCAAAATTCAATTAATATTTATATTTGAGGGAAATTATTAATAATGAAAACAACTGTCTGTAGAAAAGCTCATTTTAATGCAGCTCATAAATTACAAAATGAAAATTGGTCTAAAGAAAAAAACATAAATGTATTTGGAAAATGTTCTAATGAAAATTTTCATGGACATAATTATGAATTAATAGTAAAAATTTATGGTGAAATAGATCAAAATACTGGTATGGTAATTGATTTAAGTTATTTAAAAAAAATTATTGAAAAAGAAATTGAAGAAGAACTCGATCATAAAAATTTAAATTTAGACATTCCATATTTTAAAAATATAATTCCAACAACTGAGAATTTAGCTATATATATATGGAAGAAATTAAATAAAGCTATTGAGTTAAATTGTGAAATTACAGTCGTTTTGTATGAAACTCCTAGAAACTTTGTTGAATATACAGGTTAAAAACACTAAGGGTTAGATAGTGATACAGGAATTACTTTTCCATTAAAAAAACTAGAGCCTTTATTTGCAAAATCAAAAATAAATTTAGCCATATCCTTGGGTTTAACTTGCCCTTTATAACCCGGAAATGCCTCTTCTAACATTTTAGTCTGAACTGAACCTAAGCATAACGAATTAAACTTTGGTCCTGATTCCTTAAATTCTTCTGCTAATACCTCTGTTAAAATATTTAAAGCGCCTTTACTTGAAGAATAAGCTGTTAAACCATTAAATTTAGAACTTCCAATGATCCCCCCGATACTACTTATATTAACTACATGAGAGTTTTTTTTGAACATAGGATATAAATTCTTAATTAGATTAGCTACTCCAAATAAATTAACTCCAAAAACAGAATCAAAGTCTTGCATAGACATGTCCAAAAAAGGTTTGTTAATTAATTTTCCCGCATTATTAATTAAAATATCAACTACCTTAAATTCTTTTTTAATTATGTTTTTTATATTATCAATAGATTTTTGATCTGTAATATCGAAGATTATATGATTAACGCCTTTAATGCTAATTTGCGATCTTGATAAAGACAAAACATTATACTTCTTTTTTGAATAAATTTTCACTAAATCAAAACCTATTCCAGAACTTGTGCCTGTAATTACAACATTTTTCATTTAAATATCTAATTAAAACAAAAATAAAAGTTTAAAAAAAATTTTTTTATATAAAAGAAAGAAAATTTATTATAACGTTATAAAAACTTGAAAAAATAAAAAAAATCAATTATTACAAAGGTTATGACTCTCTCTAATTAATATTTATATTTGTATAAATTTAAAATTAAAGATGAGTATTAAAAAATTTGTAACAAAAGAACTTTCAAGAATTGATGATGAACATTTTTCTGAATCATTAAAAACTCCTTTAAAAAAAGATGCTTTTAAAATCCCAGATATTGAAAAAGTTAAACTGATTGAAGAAAAAGTACGAGATATTCTAGATATTTTAGGAATGGATTTAAAAGACGACAGTTTAGCTGGAACCCCAAAGAGAGTTGCTAAAATGTTTATAAACGAAATTTTTAGTGGGTTAAATCCTCTTAATAAACCGAGCTCTTCAACATTTAAAAACAGTTATAAATATGGCGAAATGCTTGTTGAAAAAAATATTACTGTTAATTCTACATGTGAACACCACCTTCTACCAATAATTGGTATTGCACACGTAGGATACATTTCTAAAGGAAAAGTCGTAGGTCTTTCAAAAATTAATAGAATTGTTGATTATTATTCTAGAAGACCGCAAGTCCAAGAAAGACTTACTCTTCAAGTTGTTGAAGAACTGAAAAAAATTCTTAAAACTGATGATGTTGCATGTGTAATTGACGCAAAACATTTGTGTGTAAATTTAAGAGGGATTCGAGATATCCAAAGTAGCACTGTAACTACTGAATTTTCTGGAAAATTCAAGGAAAAAGATATAAAAAAAGAGTTTCTTGACTATATTAAATTAGAAGCTAATCTTTAATGAGTTCATCTTTAACAATTTATAACTCTTTATCTGGCAAAACAGAACTTTTTAAATCTATATCTCCTAATAAAGTTGGAATGTATGTTTGCGGACCAACTGTTTATAATAATGTTCATTTAGGAAACTGCAGGACATTTATTTCATTTGATTTAATATATAGGTATCTAATTCACTTAGGTTATAAAGTTAGGTATGTAAGGAATATAACAGATGTTGGACATCTTGAATATGATGAAGATCAAGGAGAAGACAGAATTTCTAAAAAAGCAAGAAGCGAATCTATTGAACCAATGGAAGTTGTTCAAAAATACACAATAGATTTTCATAAAACTTTATCTAAATTTAATTTGTTTCCTCCAAGTATTGAGCCTACTGCAACTGGACATATCATTGATCAAATAGAGTTCATAAAAAAAATTATTGATGCTGGTTATGCTTATGAAATTAATAACTCTGTCTATTTTGATGTATTAAAGTTCAATAAGAAGCATAAATATGGAAAACTAAGTGGTAGAAATATTGAGGATTTAATTCATAACACAAGAGATTTAGATGGCGTAAGTGATAAAAAAAACCCGCAAGATTTTGCATTATGGAAAAAAGCTGAATTAATTCATATTATGAAATGGCCTTCACCTTGGGGAGAAGGATTTCCAGGTTGGCATCTAGAATGTAGCGCTATGAGCTCAAAATATTTAGGAGATAAATTTGATATTCACGGAGGAGGAATGGATCTTAAGTTTCCACATCATGAATGTGAAATTGCGCAATCAGAATCAATAAACAAAGTATCCCCTGTTAAGTATTGGGTTCATGCAAATATGTTGACTCTTAATGGAAAAAAAATGTCAAAATCAACAGGAAATAATATTTTGCCTGGCGAAATTTTTAGTGGTAAAAATAAAATATTTAAAAAACCATTTAAACCTGAAGTTGTAAAGTTTTTTATTATGCAAGCTCATTACAGAAGTGTTTTAGACATTAGTGAAGATGCATTGAATGCTTCAGAAAAAGGATATAATAAACTAATCAGTGCTTTAAAATTATTGGATAATATTAACCCTTCTAAAAAAGACACTTCTTTTAATTTTGATGATTGGAATAAAAAATGTTATTCAGCATTGAATGATGATTTTAATAGTCCTGTATTGATTGCTAATTTATTTGATGCTGTAAAATTTATCAATTCAGTTAATAATAATCTTGATAATATATCAGCGGCTACGCTTATAAAATTGAAAACTTCGTTTAAAGCTTTTGTAAATGATATTCTCGGTCTTTATGGAAATTTTTCCTCATCCTATGATGAGAAAAAATTAAAAGATATTTTGAATATTCTAATTGAATTAAGAAGTTCATCAAGAAAAAACAAAGATTTTGAAACTTCTGATAAAATAAGAAATGAACTTAATAAAATTGGTATTAAATTAGAAGACAATACAGATGAAACGGAAATTAGACTAAATTAAAGTGTTAAAAAAAATTTCAATTTTCCCCTTTATATTTATAATAAAGATATATCAAAAATTAATCTCACCTATTCTATTGCCATCATGTCGATTTAATCCAACATGTTCTCAATATTCAATTCAATCCCTAAATAAATATGGTTTATTAAAAGGTATATGGCTTACATTAAAAAGGATAAGTAAATGTCATCCTTTTGGAAGTTCAGGGCATGATCCTGTGCCATAATTTCTAGATATTTTATTTTACTTATTTTTACCATCAATTTTTGTCAAATGTATTTACTAAAGGTTAATTGGTCTCCAAGTGAAACAATTTTTAATATTGGTGGATTTGGTGTTCATTATTATAGTCTAATGTTTATTATAGCTTTTTCCTTAGGGTTTTATATTATGAAAAGCATATATGATAAAGAAAAAGTTAATGTTGAATATGCTGAATCCCTTCTTGTCTACATGGTTTTTTCAGTTTTAATTGGTGCAAGACTTGGGGATGTTTTTTTCTATAGTTGGGATTATTATCAAAATCATTTAATAGAGATTCTTCTGCCTATAAGAGAAAAAAATGGTGCCTCAATGTTTTTTGGTTTAATTAAAAACTTTGAGTTTATTGGTTTTAGAGGTCTTGCAAGTCATGGAGCTGTTATAGGTGTATTAACAGGACTATATCTTTATCAAAGAAAATTTAAGTATAAACCTTTGCTTTGGATACTTGATAGGGTAACAATTCCTATTTCACTTGGTGCTTGTTTTGTAAGAATTGGAAACTTATTTAACTCTGAAATTGTTGGTAATTATACGAATTCTAACTTTGGAGTAGTTTTTTTAAATAGAGGAGAAAGTATGCCTAGACATCCTGCTCAATTATACGAATCTATAGGATATCTTCTTCTATTTATCCTTCTAAGAAAAATTTATAGAGACAAAAAAATATTAAATGACGGCTATTTAATGGGCATATTTTTTACTGGAATGTTTTCAATACGTTTCTTAGTTGAATTTGTAAAAGAAAGTCAAGGTGGATTTGAAGATGTTTTACCTATTTTGACTACTGGGCAGTGGTTAAGTATTCCTTTAATTATTCTTGGACTAATTTTTACCTTTTATTCCAAAATCAAAGTAAAAAATATAAGTTGAGATTATTTATTTTGACTATTGATTTTTAGGGAATCATACATCACAGGTGTTGCAATAAAAACTGAAGAATAAGTTCCAACTAAAACACCAACTATTAAAGCAAACATAAATCCTCTAATTGATTCTCCTCCAAACACAAAAATTGAAATTAACACGATTAGTGTTGTTAATGAAGTATTTAAAGTTCTACTTAAGGTACTGTTAAGTGCAGAATCAACAGTAGCTTTAAATTCCCAATTAGAATGTTCATTTATATATTCACGAATTCGATCAAAAACTACAACAGTATCATTCAGAGAGTATCCAATTACAGTTAAAATTGCTGCAATAAAAGCTTGATTTATTTCCATGTTAAAAGGCATAATTTTATATGCTGTAGAAAAAATTCCTAAAACCAATAAAACATCATGAAAAACAGCAGCAACCGCTCCTAGTGAAAATTGCCATCTTCTAAATCTAAGAAGTATATATAAAAAAACTACAATTAACGAACCTAATACTGCAAGAAAAGAATTCTTTTTAATATCATCTGCTATTGTTGGGCCTACTTTAATTGATGACATTATACCTATTTGTTTTTCTTCACTTCCATTTACAAAAGAATCATAATCAACATCACTATTTAAATATGATTTTAGACCATTAAAAAGCTTATTTTGAATTTCATTATCAACTTCAATGCCCTCTACATCTACTTTATAATTTGTGGTAATTTTTAATTGATTATCATCACCAAAAGTCTTAACTTCAACACTTCCAAAAACATCTGTTAATGATCCTGAAATTTCTGAAGGATTAACTTCTTTTTCAAACCTTACTACATAGGATCTTCCACCAACAAAATCAACTCCTTGATTAAGTCCTTGGAAAAATAAAGAGAAAAGACTTATTGAAATTAAAATAAAAGATATACCATAGGCTACTTTTCTTTTTGTTAAGAATCCAATATTAATATTTGAAAACAAAGACATAGTAAGTTTTGTGCCAAAAGAAATTGATTTTCCTTTTTCATTTCTTGAATCTAAAAATATTCTTGTTATAAAAATTGCTGTAAAAAGAGATGTAGCAATACCAATTAACAAAGTTGTAGCAAAACCTTTTATTGGACCAGTTCCAAAAATGAACAAAATTAAAGCTGTTAACCCAGTAGTTATGTTAGCATCTAAAATTGAAGATAAAGCATTATTAAAACCATCAGAAATTGACTTTCTAATACCTTTTCCTTTTCTCACTTCTTCACGAACTCTTTCAAATATTAATACATTTGCATCAACTGAAATTCCAATTGTTAAAACTATACCAGCAATTCCAGGAAGAGTTAATACAGCTCCTAATCCAGCTAGAATTCCAAAAATTAATAAAATATTTAAAACTAATGCTATATCTGCATATAATCCGGATCTTCCATAATAAAAAATCATCCAACACAACACAAAAATTAAAGCAATTAAAAATGAGTTAATGCCAGAATCAATGGCTTCTTGCCCTAATGAAGGACCAACAATTTCAGACTGAATAATTTCTGCTGATGCCGGTAATTTTCCTGCACGAAGTACATTTGCTAAATCAATAGCCTCATTTAAAGAAAAATTTCCAGATATTTCTGAACGTCCTCCAGAAATAGCTCCATTTGATACACCTGGTGCTGAATAAACTAAATCATCTAAAACAATAGCAATATTACTAGCTTCTTTAAAAGCTTTTCCAGTTAAATTCTCCCAAATTCTTGCACCAGAGGCATTCATTTGCATTGAAACAGCAGGATTTCCTATTTGATCATAGGTTTGTAATGCATCAACAACAACACCTCCTCCGATAGGTGGTTTATCATTTCTATTTGATCTAATAGCAAATAATTCAACTATATCTGTTGAAGGGTCGGACTTACCCCATAAAAACTTTACATAACGAAACTCATTAGTTAACAATTTTCTAACCTCAGGCATATCCAAATATTGAATTATTTTTTCTTTATCATTAGATGAAAATTGAGCCAAAACAGGCCCTCCCTGAAAACCATAACCTTTAATAAGATCAACAATAGGATTTGAAATATTGTTGATTGTATCTTGAGATGATAAATCAGCAAGTAATTCTTCTATTTGAGATTCATTTGTTTCAATATTGACTTTATCTTGATCAAATTTTTCTTGATTAATTTTTTTAATCAAATCGTTAGCCTCTAATAAAAAACCAACTAATTTATCATTTTTAAAAGTTTCCCAAAACTCTAATTGAGCGGTACTTTGAAGTAGAGATTTTATTCTTTCAACATCTTTAGCCCCAGGAAGTTCAACTAATATTCTTCCACTGGTACCAAGCCTTTGAATATTAGGCTGGGTAACACCAAATTTATCTATCCTTTTTCTTAAAACTTCGAAAGCAGATACAATTGATTCATCAATTTTTCTTCTAATAACATTTTGAGTTTGATTATCCTCCATCTCAAAGTTAATCTCATCACTTAATGTCCTATTACCAAAAATTTCAGGATCTGATAATTTTTGAGATCCTTTTATATTATCAAATGCTTGAAAAAAAGACTCTATGTATGGTTCATCTGAATTTTTTTGAATAATGTCTGCTTCTTCTAGTGAGCTATTGAAAATAGTATTTCGTGTATTTTCTGCTAAACCCTTTAAAATGTCTTTAATAGAGATTTGAAGAATTACATTTATTCCTCCTTTTAAGTCTAAACCTTTATTTAATTCTTTATTTTTAGCATCATCATATGAAGTTATTCCATATAATGATATTTGTCCAACTGAATCTAAATAATCACTTTCAATTTCATCTCTTAATTCTAAATAGTTTGAAACTTCATCAGAAATGGATCCCTTTGCAAAAGTTTTAGCTTTTCTTTCCTCATTACTACTTATAAAAGTAAAAGAAAGTTGATAAATGCTAACTATTACGAAAAGAATTGCAAAAATTCTAACTAAGGCATTATTCTGCATAACAATTATTTGGAATTATTAAAACGAGCAAATATAATGTTAATGAAGAAATTAGACAACTCTTTATAATTCTAATAAAAATATTATAGTTTTAAACTTTCATTCATAGACCTAACCGAATTTGAACTTTGATTAAAAAGATTTAACTCATCATTATTTAATTTCAATTCAACAATTGACTCAACCCCTTTTGACCCTATAATGCATGGTACTCCAATACATATATCTCTTTGACCATACTCTCCATCTAATAAAACAGAACAAGGAATCAATTTTTTATGATTATTTAAAATACTGTCTACAAGATAAGCAACCGATGCTCCTGGGGCATACCATGCTGAAGTACCTAGAAGTTTAGTTAATGAAGCTCCTCCAACCATAGTCTCTTTAGAAACCTTATCCATTTCTTCATTATTTAAAAATTCAGATATTGGCAAACCATTATAACTAGCTAATCTAACTAAAGGAATCATTGTAGTATCTCCGTGACCACCAATTACCATGGCATGAATATCACTTGATGGTTTATTAATTGATTTAGACAAATAAGTTTTAAAACGAGAACTATCTAGAGCTCCCCCCATTCCAATTACTTTATTTTTTGGTAAACCTGTAATTTTTAGAGTTAAATAAGTCATTGTATCCATTGGGTTGGAAACAACAACTATTGTAGTATTTGGTGAATAGTTTAAAATATTACTGGATACATCTTTAACAATCCCTGCATTTATTCCAATTAGTTCCTCTCTTGTCATACCAGGTTTTCTAGGAATACCTGAAGTAATAACAACAACATCACTATTTGAGGTTTTAGAATAATCATTTGTAACACCAATGATTTTAGTATTAAAACCAAGAGTTGTTGAGGTTTGAGATAAATCTAGGGCTTTACCTTCGGCTAAACCTTCCTTGATATCAAGAAGAATGACTTCACTTGCTATTCTTTTAATAGCTATATATTCAGCACAAGAAGCACCTACATTTCCAGCCCCAACAACTGTTACCTTCATAATAGACTATGTTGAATATTAAAAATTAAATCGCTAGGCATCAATATTTGCATAAATAGCATTGTTTTCAATAAACTCCCTTCGAGGAGGCACTTCATCTCCCATTAACATAGAGAAAACTCTATCAGCTTCACCAGGATTTTCAATAGAAACTCTTCTTAAAGTCCTTTGTTCAGGATTCATGGTTGTATCCCATAATTGTTCATGATTCATTTCTCCTAAACCTTTATATCTTTGAATTGATGTTCCTTGTCCATATTCTTTCATCAAATTGTCTCTTTGATCATCAGACCAAGCATAATCTTTTTTAGAGCCTTTTTTAACAAGGTATAATGGAGGTGTTGCAATGTAAATATGTCCTAGCTCAATTAATTCTCTCATATATCTAAAGAAAAAAGTAAGTATCAAGGTTGAAATATGACTACCATCTACATCTGCATCACACATAATAATTATTTTGTGATATCTTAACTTTTCAATATTTAGTGCTTTACTATCTTCCTCTGTACCAATTGTAACTCCTAAAGCAGTGTAAATATTCCTGATTTCTTCATTTTCAAAAACTCTATGTTGCATTGCTTTTTCAACATTTAGAATTTTTCCTCTAAGAGGTAAAATAGCTTGAAATTTTCTATCACGACCTTGTTTCGCTGTACCTCCTGCAGAATCCCCTTCGACTAAAAAAACTTCGCATTTTTCAGGGTCTTGTTCAGAACAATCAGATAATTTTCCAGGCAGACCACCACCGCTCATTACGGTCTTTCTTTGGACCATTTCTCTTGCTTTCTTAGCTGCATGTCTAGCTTGTGCTGCTAAAATTACCTTTTGAACTATAACTTTAGCATCGTTAGGATGTTCCTCTAGATAACTTTCAAGCATGTCTGAAACAGATTGTGAAACTGCAGAAGTGACATCCCTGTTTCCTAACTTAGTTTTTGTTTGACCCTCAAACTGAGGTTCGCTTACTTTTACAGAAATAATTGCTGTAAGACCTTCTCTAAAGTCATCTCCAGCTATTTCAAACTTTAATTTATCTAATAATCCTGATGAGTCAGCATATTTTTTTAAAGTGGATGTAAGACCTCTTCTAAAACCAGCTAAATGCGTTCCTCCTTCATGAGTATTGATATTATTTACAAATGAATGTAAATTTTCTGAATAAGAAGTATTATAAATCATTGCTACTTCTACTGGAATTCCATTTTTTTCACCCTCCATTGAAATAACATTTCCAATTATTGACTCTCTCGTTTCATCAAGAAAACCAATAAACTCTTTTAACCCTTCTTTTGAGAAAAAATTCTCGCAAAAATAATTTCCTTTTTTATCCTTTTTTCTTTTATCAGTAATTGAGATCTTTATTCCCTTATTCAAATAAGATAATTCTCTCATTCTTAGAGAAAGGGTTTCGTAATTATACTCAATGGTCTCTGAAAAAATCTCTTTATCAGGGAGAAAAGTAACAGATGTTCCATTGGATTTTGAATCTCCAATTTCTTTAACAGAATCTATAGCTTTTCCTCTTTCATATTTTTGTTCCCATATTTTCCCATCTCTATATACTGTTGCAATTAATTTTTCAGATAAAGCGTTTACACAAGAAACACCAACACCATGCAAGCCACCAGAAACTTTATATGAATCTTTATCAAATTTTCCACCAGCTCCAATTTTAGTCATAACAACTTCTAAAGCTGAAACACCTTCTTTTTTATGAATTCCAACTGGAATACCTCTCCCGTTGTCAAGAACAGTTATTGAGTTATCTTCATTTATTGTAAGATCAATTTTATCACAATAACCTCCCATTGCTTCATCAATAGAATTATCAATTACCTCATAAACTAAATGATGTAAACCCCTTGGCCCTACGTCACCTATGTACATTGAAGGTCTTTTTCTTACATGTTCAATACCTTCAAGAGCCTGGATGCTTTCAGCAGAATAACTTTGTTTTGGAGATTCTTTATTGACGGTTTTTTCTTCGTCAAATAAGCTTTCTTTTTCCATAATAACAAATATAATTATATACTACGAAGTATTATTGTAAACCCTTGTAAATAAAGAGAAGTTATCAACATTAAATGTGGAAAAGATTGACCTTTTAAATTAAATATCAATAAGACTTTTCATGAATTTTACTTACTGCTCTACCACTAGGATCATTTTGATTCTTAAAAGCTTTATCCCAAGCTAACGCAATGGGTGTACTACAAGCTACTGAAGGAACAGATGGAACAGTCAATGCAGCCGCGTCACTTGAAAAATGACTCTCAAAAATTGATCTATAGTAAAACTCTTCTTTATTTTGTGGAGTTTGAAGAGGAAATCTATAATGAGCATTTTTCATTTGTTCATCTGAAACTTCTTTATTAACTAAGTCTTTTAAAGTGTCTATCCAATTATAACCTACTCCATCTGAAAATTGTTCTTTTTGTCTCCAGGCTACATTTTTTGGAAGATATTTTTCAAAAGCTTTTCTTAAAACCCATTTTTCAATTCTATCTGAGTTAATCATTTTATCTTTGGGATTAATTTTCATAGCAACATCAATAAATTTTTTATCCAAAAAGGGGACTCTTCCCTCAATACCCCATGCAGCTAATGATTTATTAGCTCTTAAACAATCATATTTATGTAAATTATCTAATTTTCTGACTGTTTCTTCATGAAATTCTTTTGCTGAAGGGGCCTTATGAAAATATAAATATCCACCAAATAACTCGTCTGCTCCTTCTCCCGATAAAACCATCTTAATTCCTAAAGATTTTATTGATCTGGCCATTAAATACATTGGTGTTGAAGCCCTTACAGTAGTGACATCATAGGTTTCAAGATGATAAATAACTTCTCGAATAGCATCTAATCCTTCCTGAATTGTAAATTTAATTTCATGATGTACTGTTCCAATATGATTAGCAACTTCTTTTGCTGCTTTAAGATCTGGAGAGCCATCAAGTCCAACAGAAAAAGAATGTAATTGTGGCCACCAAGCCGATTGTTTACCTTTGGATTCAATTCTTGTTGATGAAAATTTCTTGGCTAATGCAGAGGTAATTGATGAATCAAGACCTCCTGAAAGTAAAACACCATATGGAACATCACTCATTAGCTGTCTATATACAGCGTCCGATAATGAATCATGAATATTTTTAATTAAAGTTTTATTTTTTTTGACATTTTCATATGATCTCCACTTAGGATTATACCATTTAATAAATTTTTTTGTTTTACTAGTATAATAATTACCCGGTGGAAAAAGTTCAATTTTGTTACATGTTCCTTCTAATGCTTTTAATTCAGAAGCAACATAAAAAGTTCCATTATTATCCCAACCAATATATAACGGAATTATTCCTAAATGATCTCTTGCTATAAAATATTCATCATTATCAATATCATATATTGCAAATGCAAATATTCCATTTAACTTTCTTAAAAAATCAACACCTTCTTCTTCATATAAAGCAAGTAAAATTTCACAATCCGACTTTGTTTTGAAATTATATTTTTTACTTAATTTTTTTCTTAAATCATTATGATTGTATATTTCTCCATTAGCAGCTAGAACTATATTATTATTTTGACTATACAAGGGTTGTTTACCAGAAGTTGGATCAACAATAGCTAACCTCTCATGAGCTAAAATTGCATTTTTTGAATCAAAAATTCCATTCCAATCAGGCCCTCTATGCCTAACTTTTTTTGACATTTCAAGAACTTTAGGTCTTAAAGAAGATGAGTTTTCTTTCAAGTCAAAAGCACAAACAATACCACACATTTAATTTTTTTAGCAAAACTAATTTAAATATTTAAAAAATTAAATAATAAATTAAAAAAAGTTAATAAAATTAACTTTTTTTATTAATATCATGTAAATATTTAATTATTTTTATAAGTTTTTGTTTAAAAACTTAACAATTAAAACTTAATTAAATCTGTTGCTGTATACAATTCTTCCATCTACAATTGTAGCAACCACCTTTGTAGTTAAAATTCTTTTGTCAGGCTCTTCCATAATATCTCTGTCCAAAATTACAAAATCAGCTTTTTTGCCAACTTCTATACTCCCCTTTTCTTTTTCTTCAAAATTAGCTTTTGCTCCCCATATTGTCATCCCCCTTAACGCCTCTTCTCTAGTCAGTGCATTTTCAAAATTAAAACCGTCTTCGGGGAAATCATTTACATCTCTTCTGGTAATAGCAGCATAAAATGTTAGAATTGGATTTACATTTTCAACAGGAAAATCTGTGCCTAAAGCTATGCTTCCAGCCTCTTTTAATAGCTTTTTGTATGGATATGCACCAACAATTCTTGAACTCCCAATTCTATCTTCAACCCAATACATGTCACTTGTAGCATGGGTAGGTTGAACTGATGGAATTATTTTTTTATTAAACAGGCTTATGTCAGATGTATCTATAATCTGAACATGCTCAATCCTCCACCTAGGATCATCTGAAAAAACCAAAGCTTTTTTATATGCATCTAAAACCTTTGATATTGCTGCATCTCCAATAGCATGTGTATTCATCTGAAAATCGGTTTGAGCTAGTTTATAAGCTAATGATTCAATAGAATCAATTGAAGTTATAAAAGCTCCTTTATGACCTTTTCTATCTGAATAAGGTTTTTTTAATGCTGCACCTCTTGAGCCTAAAGCTCCATCTGCATATACTTTTACTGACCTTACATTTAAATTATTTGTTTTAATAATTCCTCTTTTAAGAAAATAATCCAAAGATTCTTTATTATTTGAAATCATAGCGTAAACTTTGATTTGGAGTAAACCTTTAGATTGAAGACTATCAATTAATAAAATATCTTCTTTACCTAAACCTGCATCGCTAACAGTTGTCAAACCATTAGAAAAACATATTTCTTGTGCACTTAATAGCGCCTCTAATTTATCTTCTATTGTTTTTTTTGGGAGTATTCTTTTTACGAAATTCATGGCTGAATCAATTAAAACACCAGTAACTTTATTATCTTTTTTAATTATCTCGCCTCCATCAACATTAGTTTTAAGACTAATTCCTGCAAGATCAAGAACTTTCTGATTGACTAACATTGCATGCCCATCAACCCTAGTAAGTATTACTGGAGTTTCAGGAAATAAAATATCTAGCTTTTCTTTAGTAGGAAGAGATTTATCTTCCCAATCATTTTGATCCCAGCCTCTACCTATAATAAATTCCTTTTCTTGTTTTTCAGAATATTCCTTAATTTTTTGAATAATTTCATCAAAACTATTAGTTCCTACCAGATCTATCTCTCCTTGCTTAATACCCAAACTTAAATAATGACAATGAGAATCAATAAAACCAGGATATATTGGCAATCCTTTAGCATCAACTATGCTTTTTGCTGAATAATCTTTCAATATTTCATCTCGTCCAACAGCAATGAACTTTCCATCATTAACAGCAAATGCAGATTGCTTATTTCCATAATCATCAACTGTATAAACAACTGCATTGTGCACTATAAGATCTATCTTGTTACTACAGTTAGATAAAAATAAAATAATAATCAAGAAAAAGAAATATTTTATTTTATCGTAATGCTTTGAATAAACCATATACTATTTTTTAATACTTTTTTTTATTTTGGGTCCAAAAATAATCAATTTCAATAATCATTAGTAATTTAATTCAAATTATATATTTTAAAATTCATCAAATATTAAAGATTAAACTTGTATCTAGCTCCTAATAAGAATAAGCTTTTGTGTTGATAAAAATCTGCCCAAACACCATTTCTGTCATTTAATTCAAATGATGCATTTAAATCTAATTCATCTAATAATTTATAATTCACGTTTAAATTTAACTTATAATAAATTGGCAGTTCTTCAATCTCATAGTTTGATAAATTAGGATTTTGATTTAATAAGTATTCCCATTTAACAATTTCTCTTTCTCCAATCAGTTTTGAAATAAAACTAATGTTAATTCTTTTAGTTAAACTAATTTGACCCTCAAAATTCATTTTAATGGAAGGTAAATTAAATATAGGAGATTCATCATTTATATTATAAGCTAAATATTTAACATTAAATAAAAAATTATTATTGTTTCCAAAATTTAATTTGAATTTCAAATCAAAATCAACTAAGCTTAAATCTGTAAAACGCGCCTCGTAAGCATTTGATAATCCATATGAATTATCTTCTAGATTAAAACTATATGGAAGTCTTCTAAAAAAAGTGAAATTCTCTATATCGTCATACCCAATGCTAAAGTCAAATTCTAAATTTGAATAAATCAATGACTTCAAACCAACTCTCGAATTAAATTTACTACTAGTAGGTTTAATTTTAAAAGCAGGAGCTAAAAAGGGATTTTTTTGAGAAAGCAATGAATATGAATTAATAATTAATTTTCCATCTGAAATTAAATAAGGTATTAATTTTCGGTTTTTATTATATTCAAAGTAAATATTTGGGTAGTAATTTAATTTGGAGCTAAACATATTAGATTTATCAAAATAATCAATACTCCCCCCTATTTTCAATTTAAAATCACTATTAATTTTTATCCATTCTATTTTAGCACCAGTATTTAAATTTTTTATGTCAATTGGCATTTCATCAAAAAAGTCTTTCTTGAATTTTGAGCTTAACCCATTTAATTTAATTTGAGCTGATATATAACTCCTAGAAATAGATATTTTAATTTTAGCGTTAAAATTTAATTCCTGTTCTGACGAATTAAAATTATCATAAGTATTTCTTATTTTAAATTCCAAAGAATTAAATACATTGTCATAAAAAACAGTTTTATTATGAAGATTAAAGTGACTTAAAGAAATTAAAGGATTTAAATTTTTTATAAAAAAATCATTAAAATTATTATTGTAAATCCCAAAAAAATTATTTCGATTTGAATCAAAACTAAATTTACTATCAGATCTTATTTCATTTGTTCTTAAAATGTGATTTGCCCCTATAAATAATGAATTCATATTACTATTCAATCCTGATTCTATCACATCTTTTGAATATCCCCTTCTATTAAATATGAATCCATAACTTTGATTTCTGTCTATTGGAATTAAACTAAACATTCTAATCAAAACTTGCCCTTTGTTTCCAAATCCAGAATACAAACTTGTATTGAACAAAGCTTCATTTTTTTGTCTAACTAACTTTAGTGGTTTAGCCTTGTTTGGTTCAAATGTTGAAACAATCTGATTTTCAAGAATCTTGTATTTTAAAACGTTATTTTTTATGTAAATTGAATCATCAACACTTGGAAATGAAGGAATTAAAAATGCATTTGAAAGACTTGGAGAATATGATTTCACTACAGTTACCTGTTGTGTTTTAAGGGTATCTGTCTTAACTTGAGCAAAAGAAAAATTGTTAATCAATAATATCAAAATAGAAATAAAAAAAAATCTATTCATTGTTTTCATTATTTGAATTAATATCTTTTTCTAATTTGTTTTCACTAATAGCATCAAGAAGGCTTTTTGATTCAGAGACCAGATTAGGGTAATTGTTAAAGTTTTCAATAAGAGATTCTAAAATAAATACAGCTTGAAAATTATCATTTAGAGATATATAATTTTTCGATAATAAAAGAAGAGATTTTACAGTCCAATAATTGAAGTTATTAGATAATTTTGAAATATTAGTAATCACTTCTATTGAAGATTTGAATTTATTATCCTTAAAGTTTTTATAAGCCTTATAGTATAAAGCCTCAGATGCTTTCTCAAAATCAGAAATTTTTTCTAATTTTTCATAAACTTTTAAAGAGTTAAGAGTGTCAGTAATTCTCATTAAAGACCTAGCTTTAATTAAATTAGCATCCCATTTTAAATTATCATCAATATTTTCAATTTCAAGGACTTTAGATGAAAATTCTATTGATTTTAGATCATCCTTTTTATCAAAATATGCTTGCATTAAATTCAATAAAGCAAATCTTAAATTTTCCTGAAATTCAGTAATCTCATATAACTTTTCTAAGTATGAAATACTGTACTCTAAATCTTGATTTTTCTTAAAAATTTCAATTATTCTAACCAGAGCTTTTTCAGTATACTCATTTGTTGGTTTAGAAATAATTGATTCATAAAATTTTTGCGATTCTTCAAATAAGTTTTGACTATAATATATCTCAGCAATATAATAGGAAGAAACAAGACTATTTAGTCCCTCTGGATATTTATTAAGATGTATTTTCAGTAGTTTTAAGGCCTGTTTATAGTTTTTGTCTAAAAATTTTTTTTCTGCTGATTTAAATGAGTTTTTTTCAATTTGAGAATCTGAATAAATATTTAGGTTTTCTTTTTTAAGCCAGATTGTAAAATCACTAAATGATCCCTCATCAATAGAAATTTCTTTTAAAACATTAAGTGCTTCTTGAATTAAATTTGAAGATTTATTTTCTAAAACAAGCTCTTCCAAAACTAACCTTGAATTTTCATAAAACCCTTGATTATACAATATCAAACCTTTATTAAGCTTAGATTTAAGAAAATATGGACTTTTTTGGAAATCATTTAAGATTTTATCGTAATAACTTATTGATTCTTCAAATTTATTCTCAAATGACAAGGTCATTGCAAGTTCAAATAAAGCATCATCTGTATATAATGATTTGTAAAATTCATTTATTAACAATTTTAAGGCTTTTATTTTATTTTCATTTCTATTAACAAAACCATAAGAAATAGCTTTCTGATAAATTGCGTAGGGAGTTTTGTTTAAATCTAAATTGATTATCTTATTATAACCTTCCATGGCAGACCAATAATTTTTCAAAGCAAAATGACAATCAGCAATTCTTAAATATATATCATTATATATTTTTTTATCAACTCTTTTTTGATCATCTAAAACTTTCTGAAAGTTAGACAAAGCATATGAATACTCTTTTAACTGAAAATATGTGTAAGCTATATCATAATTAATTCTTTTGTATTCATCTGTTTTTTTGCCTAAATCTTTTTTTAAAAAATCTTTATATCTATCCAATGCATCATCAAATTTTTTGAGTGCAAAAAAAGATCTTCCTGACCAATATTTTGATTTCAAATTATAAAACTCATCATTTCCGATTTTTATAGAATGTTCAAAATATCGATTTGCCTCATCATATTTTCTAAGTTTAAATAATTCTACTGCCTTTAAAAAACTTATTTTTTGTATTAATTCTTTATTTGAAAATCTCTTATTTTCTTTCAAAATACGAAGTGCTGAATCATAATCTTTTTGTTTAGCATAAGAATCTATTAATAAATTATAAACGTTTTCATAACTATTATTTTTAGGATATTTTTTTAAAAAATTAAATAAAACATTAGAAACCTTTTCAAAAGGGTTTCCTATTTCATAACTTAATTTAGAATAATTTAAAAAAGCATCTTCAGCTATAGATTCATCAAAATTCATTTTAGAGGCTTTTCTAAAAGCAGAAAGAGCAGCTGATTTTTGATTATTTTTTAAATATGAATCTCCAAGATAATAATATGCGTTTTGAGCTAAATCATTATTAATTTGAATTATTTTGTTAAACTGATTAATTGCATTTTCATAATTACCTGTTTTATAATATGTATAACCCAACTGATAATAATCTACATTACTCCATTTACCTTTTTTTCCTTTATATTTTTCAAGGTATTTTAAGCCTTTCTTATATTTCTTTAAATTAAAATAGCTTTCACCGACAATCTTTGAAATTTCAGAAATTAATAAAGCTTCTTTAATCGATTTTAGTTCCTCTAAGCCTAGTTCAATTGCTTTTTCAAATCTACCAAGCCTAAAATTCATTTCAACTTGAAAAAAAGTTAAATTTTCCCTTTGCTTATTATTTGAAACGTTTCTAAATGACTCTACTGCAGAATCAAAATCTTCTAATTGATATGATATATATCCTAAATAATAATAAGCATCTGATTCATATTTATTAACATTTTTAATTTTTTCAAAATATTGTTTAGACTTTTTAAATTTTTTAGCAGAAAAAAGAGTATATGCTTTATTAAAACTATATCTATTTATTTCATTTTTTGGAACATCACTGTCTCTTATTTTTGAAAACCATTTTAAGGCATATCTATATTTTTCGTTATCAAAATAAAAATTAGCCAAATCTAGATATATTGACTTTTCTATGTCTTTATGGAGATAATTTAGGCTAAAATTTGACATTAATTTTTCAGACCCTATTTCATTCAATCTAAGAGAGTTCTTAATGATATTTAAGTCTATTAACTCTTTAGCATAACTATCATGAAAAACATTATCAGAAAATAAGGCTGTTTGAAGAGAAGATGAATAATATCCAAAAGAAAAAAGACTTTTAGTCTCATTCAATAAATCATCATTATGATTTTCTTGTGAAAAGGAAGATTTTAATAAAAAAATCAGCATTGAAAAAAAAGTAAAAAAGAATCTTCTTTTCATCTAGTAAAATTAACAGATTACCCTTATCTAAAACAACGAATTATAATTTTAAAAAGTATAATTTATTAACAAAAGTTATTGTTATAAGTCTAATACTTTATTTTTACTGTAAAAGTTATAAAATGGCTGAGCCAATAGTTTATTTAGATAAAGTATCTATTAAAAATAATGATAAAATTATTTTTTCAAATATTGATTTAAAAGTAATGCCTGGTGAATTCATTTTTTTAATTGGAAAAACTGGAGCTGGAAAAAGTAGTTTAATAAAAGTTATACATGCTGACAAAGATTTGAGTGAAGGTCTTGGAAGGGTTGTTGGTTTTTCATTAAATAAAATTAAAGAAAAGGAGATACCCCTCCTAAGAAGAAAAATAGGTATTGTTTTTCAAGATTTTAAACTTTTAGACGACAGGAATATATTTGATAATTTATCTTTTGTTTTGAAATCCACTGGATGGAAAGATAAAGAAATGATATCCTCAAGAATAAATGAAGTTTTAAAGATGGTAAATGTTGTTGAAAATCCAAAAAAATTTCCTTTTGAGCTATCAGGTGGAGAACAACAAAGATTAGCTATAGCTCGTGCTCTATTAAATAAACCTAAATTAATTATAGCTGATGAACCTACAGGTAATCTTGATCCAGAAACAAGTAATGAAATAATGCAACTATTTAAAAAGTTAAATTCAGAGGGAATATCTATAATCATGGCAACTCATGACTATAATATGATTATGAAATTTCCTGGCAAAATATATAACTGTGACAACAAAAAGTTAATAGAGGTTATAGCAAAAAAACAAACTTAAAATTAAAATATACTATGATTTTTAACTCAATTCAAAAGATTAAAAATAGTGATTCAGAACAGTTTTTATTAATTGCTGGCCCTTGTGTTATAGAAAGCGAAAAAACTGCTTTTTCTATTGCTGAAAAACTAATTAAAATAACTAATAAGTTTAAAATACCTTTCATATTCAAAGGTAGTTTTAAAAAAGCTAATAGAAGTAAAATTGACAGTTTTACAGGCATTGGTGATAAAAAAGCATTAAATATTATTAATAAGATTGGAAATGATTTAAATGTGCCAACACTCACTGATATTCATGAAACTAAAGATGCCTCTATAGTTGCATCATATGTTGACATTATTCAAATTCCTGCATTTCTTGTAAGGCAGACAGACTTGTTAATTGCTGCAGCTAAAACAGGCAAGACTGTAAATTTAAAAAAAGGACAGTTTATGAGTCCAAGCAGCATGAGTTTCGCTGTTGAAAAAATTAAGGAAAGTGGTAATTCTAGTTGTTGGATAACCGAAAGAGGAACTCAGTTCGGATATCAAGATTTAATTGTTGACTTTAGAGGTATTGATGAAATGAAAAAAATGGCTCCTACAATTCTTGATGTTACACATTCTCTTCAAAAACCGAATCAGAAAGATGGAATAACTGGAGGAGATCCAATGAAAATTGAAACTTTGGCTAAAGCAGGTATTTCTGTGGGATTTGATGGTTTGTTTATTGAGACTCATCCCGATCCAAAAAATGCAAAAAGTGATGGTTTAAATATGTTAGATATTAATCTAATTGAAGCTCTACTTAAAAAACTAACGATGATTCGTTCTACAATAAATTCTTTTAACTAAAATTTCATTTAGTATTTGTAATTTTGTAAGATTAAAGTTCATTGAATTATTGGGGTCGACTGGATTTGACAGCAAGAATTATAATTTTATAAGCAAGTCGAGAATTGAAACATAGCTCGTTAATCTTATGCTTCAAATTTTAAATGGCGAAAATAAATACGCTCTAGCTGCATAATTGACCGAATAATAGTAGGTCTTTGCTTTTCTTAGCTAGGCTAAGAAGCTGGATGTCTCATAATAGCCCTTGTTGACGGCGATTATTTTAGAGGCACCATAAATGTCAACATCGAAATACAATAGTATCGGTTGTATTTCTCAATTTAGATACTAAGGAAGTTATGGGTAGTTTTCGATCAGTAACTTCTCTAAAACTAAACGTTAACTAAACTTGTAGAAAGTATTTTTGTAACTTGTTTGGACGAGGGTTCGAATCCCTCCGACTCCACTATTAAAGTTTTATTTTGATGAAATCACTTTTTCAACATTGGAAATAAACTTCTTATATCTTTATCCGATGGTTGCATTCCATATTCAGCAATTTCAAATGACTCGATATACTTGACTTTTTGTGCCAAATCTTTTCCATACCATTTAACTAAGGAAATCCTTTTTATAGAATCTATATTATTTGATCTATTTTTTACTCTCTTGGTTAACCATTTGCGTCGCTCATTATTTGTAGTTGGTATTTTAGCTAAAATTTTATCTCCACCATTTGTCCAAGGTAACCATTCATACATTTGAGAGGTATGGGCATGAAGACCATCAATTTTCAATTCAATAATATTATCAATAGAAACAACAATATCTGGTTCATGCGGATAAGGTTTAGTAAAGTTATCTTCCATATAAAGAAAAAGTGGGTTTTTTGATAAAGGAGGTGTGTCTGGGCAAACATTTGGCACAATAACCATATAAGAAGCATCTACAACGACCTTGCCTGCATTTCTGTGGTCAGGATGATAATCATTTGGTCTATGACCTAAAACAATATCTGCATTCCATTTTCTAATCGCTCTAATTACCTGATGTCTAACTTGTAAAGAAGGTAATAATTCACCATCATGATTATCTAAGGTTTGATACTCTGCAATTCCTAGAGCTTTTCCTGCATTTATAGCTTCTTGTCTTCGTCTTTTTCCTAGAGCTCCACCTCCTTCAGATTGATGTCCTGCATCACCATTAGTTAGAGATAAAAATTTTACATTATGTCCCATTTTAGCAAACAGAGCAGCAGTTCCTCCGAATTTAAAATCACAATCATCAGGATGTGCCCCAATAGCGATAATATTCAACTTTTTTTCTTGACTTAGAGTAATTTGACTTAATCCAAAAAATAAAAAAAAGATAATTATATTTTTCATAAGATTTCCATTTAAATTCATAGATTAAAATTTATAATAATTATCAAAATAAGCATATATTTTTTTGTAAAATTTGACTAATATTATTTATAATTTTTTAATTATCAAATAAAAAAACTCATATTTAAAAAAATGAATTTGAAAAAAATAGGTTTTTTCTTAGGTCCAATATTATTCGTTTTAACTCGATATTTTATAAGTTTTAATGGTCTTTCTGATCAAGGAATCGCAGTTTTAGCCTCTACATTGTGGATAGCTATATGGTGGATTACAGAGGCCATTCCAATTGCGGCAACTTCTTTAATGCCAATTATTCTTTTTCCATTATCAGATGGTTTATCCCTCTCAGACACTACTTCTTCTTTTGGTCACAGATTTGTATTTCTTTATTTAGGGGGGTTCATTTTAGCTCTTTCAATTGAAAAATGGAATTTACATAAACGCATTGCATTAAATATTATTAAAGTAATTGGCACTAACATAAAAAAAATAATATTAGGGTTTATGGTAGCAACTGCCTTTTTATCTATGTGGATATCAAACACAGCAACATCAGTAATGATGCTTCCTATTGGAATTGCCATAATAAAACAAATGAAAGACCTTAAAAATACTCCTGAAAATGAAAATTTAATTTTTGGTAAATCTTTAATGCTTGCTATCGCATTTAGTGCATCTATAGGCGGAGTGGCTACTCTAATTGGAACACCTCCAAATATAATTTTTGCAGGAATTATCCAAGAAATATATAATATTGAAATTAGCTTTTTAGAATGGTTCATTTTTGGATTTCCTATATCAATAATACTTTTAGTTATTGCATGGGTTTATTTAACAAATATGGCTTTCAAATTCAAGGAAGATAAATTCGATGAAGGAAAAAAAGAAATCAATAGGCAACTTAAAGCAATTGGTTCAATGAGTTATGAAGAAAAAATAGTTTTAACCGTTTTTATTTTAACGGGTATTGCCTGGATCACCAGATCATTTATCTTAAATAAGTTTCTTCCTAACCTAGATGATTCAATTATCGCCTTAATATCTGGAATATCATTATTTATATTTCAAACAAACAATAAATCAGATGAAAAAATTAAAATTATGAATTGGGAAGATGCAGTTAAGTTACCATGGGGTATCTTATTACTTTTTGGTGGAGGCCTAGCTATTGCCCAAGGCTTTCAATCTAGTGGACTAGCTACCTGGATTGCTCAAAATATGGTTCAATTAGAAGGTTTTTCAGTTTTTCTTATACTTCTGGTTGTAATTGCTGCTGTAAATTTCTTAACAGAAATTACCTCCAACTTAGCCACTACAGCCATGTTGTTACCAATACTAGCACCAACAGCAGTTATACTTGGAGTACATCCTTATATACTGATGGTAGGTGCAACAATTGCAGCGTCATGTGCATTTATGCTTCCAGTTGCTACTCCTCCAAATGCTGTTGTTTTTGGATCGGGTTATTTAAAAATGTCTGATATGGTAAAAATTGGTGTGTTGATGAATTTTATTTCCATAACTATTATTTTATTAATGGTATATTTTATACTTCCAATTCTTTGGGGATTCGATGCTTTTAATAATCCTTTTTAAATTTAAAAAACTTAATTCTAGAAATATTATATCGGTATTATAATACTTTTGATCATAAATTAAAATATATAATTAGAGATATATTTCTAATTTAGTTATTGGGCTTTTTAAAAAAATTATAGTTAATTTCAACTCTATGATTGAAGACTATTATATCTCTATATTATTCATTGTTTGGTTTTGGTTTAATGGGAATGGTTTACGGAATTATAGTTGCAGTCATTTCGTTTTTATTTCTTGAAACTATAAATTATATAGAACATTATGGATTAAAAAGAAAAAAACTTCCTTCAGGAAGATATGAAAGAGTTGAAAAATTTCATTCATGGAATTCTAATCACATTGTTGGAAGAATTGTTTTATACGAACTTACACGTCATAGCGATCACCATTATAAGTCCAATAAAA
>CACEKG010000006.1 GCA_902560065.1 uncultured Bacteroidota bacterium | reverse complement strand
AGCATTTATATGACAAAAAATTACAACGAAAAAAAATGATTTAAAAAAAGTCCCTAGAAGTATAGTTTTAAAAAGAATTTTAGCTTTTTCAAAATCTTATAACAACTCTTCTAAGGATTTGAAGATCAGTTCTCTAAAAAATTAGTAGGTTTTTACAGCGATTTTCTTCCTATTTTTTTAGTAATAAAATCTTTTTCTTTTTTCCAACCTCTTGCAGGAGAGTATTCTCTACCATACCATATAATTTGAAGATGTAGATCATTCCATTTATTTTTTGGAAACAATCTTTTTGCATCTTTTTCAGTTTGAACTACATTTTTGCCATTTGAGAGACCCCATCGATACATTAACCTATGGATATGAGTATCTACAGGGAATGCTGGAATACCAAATGCTTGAGACATGACGACACTTGCAGTTTTATGTCCTACTCCGGGTAATGATTCTAGATCAGTAAAGTTTTTTGGAATTTCTCCTTTAAAATCATTGATAATTATTTTAGAAAGGTTGTAAATGGCCTTAGATTTTGTTGGGGATAACCCGACAGGTCTGATGATTTTACGAATCTTATTAACACCTAATTTTATCATTTTCTTTGGATCGTTTGCTTCTTTAAATAAAATTGATGTTATTTTATTAACCCTTACATCAGTTGATTGCGCAGATAATAGTACGGCAACTAAAAGTGTATATGGATCATTGTGATTTAAAGGAATTGGTATTTTGGGATATAATTTATCTAAAGCTTTTATTAAAAAATTAATTTTATCTTTCTTTAACATCTTATTATTTTTACAGTTCTAATTTAATAAAATCAAAATCATGGACATGTTAAAAATAGGAGATGTTGTTCCAAAAAATAAATTTGTTGATAATTTAGGGAATACTCATTCTTTTGAAGATTATAAAGGATCAAAAATTATTCTCTTTTTTTACCCAAGAGCAAACACACCTGGATGTAGTGCTCAAGCTTGTAATTTAAGAGATAATTATCAAAAATTAATTGAAAAAGGATATACTGTTTTTGGAGTTAGTGCAGATAATGTTTCACAACAAAATAGATTTTCTGAAAAATACTCATTTCAATATTTATTGATAGCGGACAACGAAAAGGATTTAATTAACGCATTTGGAGTTTGGGGCCCAAAAAAATTTCAAGGAAGAGAATACCAAGGGATTCACAGAACAACATTTTTAATCGACGAAAATGGAGTGATAACTAATGTTATTAATAAGGTTAAAACAAAAGACCATGCAGCTCAAATTTTGAATGAAGTTTAAAGGTTTGATTACTTATTTTTTTTGTAACCAAACATTTTTTGTTTAGTAATTAAATCAGAAATACCCTCAGGAAGTTTTTCTTCCCAACCTTTTTCACCTTTTTTAATTTTTTCAAGAATATCCCTGGAAAATATTGATAAATGTTTAGACTCAAAATCAAATATATCTACAATTTTACCATTGTATTTGAAAAATTTATAAAACTCTTTCATTCTCGGGTGAAGAATAAGGTTGTTACTATTAATGATTTCATTTGTTTCTTGATTTTTCATTGGATATAGGTATACCTTTAAGTTGTTATGAAACATTTTACCAAAAGCTTCTAGTATACCTCCACTTAAATCGTTGTAATAATTTTCATCAAATATATCTACAAAATTATTGACACCTATTGTAAGACCAACTTGTTCAGAAGTATAATTTGAGAAGTAATCTACTAATTTATAATATTCTTTAAATTTTGAGATCATTACTGTATGACCTAAAGAACATAGAAGCTTGGCTCTATCCATAAAGTCACTTTCATCAATTTCACCATTGGCACTCAAATTGGAAAGAGTTATTTCAAAAATGACTTCTGTATTTTTAAAATCAACATTATTTTCTTTTTGAAAAATTTCGAATGATTTTTCAAACATGTCTATGTTAACTTTTGTGACAGGACGAAAACTTCCTCTCAATGCTAAAATATTTTTTTTATAAAGAATTCTAGCTGGTAAAATATTATTGCCATTTGAGTCAAACATTACTGCATCAGTCATTCCATTTCGAATTAATTCAAGACTCATCAATCTGTTATCAACATCTTTAAAAACTGGGCCTGAAAAATTTATAGTATCAATTTCTATTGGAAGAAATCCTGCATTGAGTCCATCAGTATCTATATGATCATAAAGATATCTTAATAAACGTTTTGGGTCATTATGCTTAAAAAAAGCTCCATAAACTAAATTAACGCCCATATAACCTAAAACTTCTTGCTGAAGTCTAGCTTCTTGATGATGAAATCTTATATGAAGACTTATTTCACTGTAAGGTTCATTAGATTTTGTTTGAAAACGAATTCCCATCCAACCATGTCCTTTATATTTTTTTGCAAAATCAATAGTTGTAACAGTATTTGCAAGAGTAAAAAATAATTTATTTGGATGTTCTTTTTTAGGAATTCTATCTTCTAAAAGAGCCATTTCATGATCCAACATTTTTTTTAATCTTGTTTCAGTTACATATCTCTTATCATCTTCTTCTCCATATATATTATCACTGAAATTTTTGTCATACGCGCTAATGGTTTTAGCTATAGTCCCAGAAGCTCCTCCAACTCTAAAAAAATGCCTAGCAACTTCTTGTCCAGCACCGATTTCAGCAAAAGTTCCATATATAAATTCATTTAAATTAATTCTTAGAGCTTTAGCATCAATTGAAGGTCTGTTATCAAAACCTACATCTCCTGGTATTTCAGCTACCATAGTTTAAATTTTAATTCTTTGTATCAAAAATACAAACTTCCTATCATTACTTAACAATTATTTAAATTTGTTTTAAATGTTAGATATTTCTTTTTTAGGAACAGGAACTTCTCAAGGTGTGCCAATCATAGGTAGTGATCATCCTGTTTGTTTAAGTATAGATAAAAGAGATAAAAGACTAAGAGTTTCAGTTTTAATTCAATGGGAAGATTTTAACATTGTAATTGATTGTGGTCCAGACTTTAGACAACAAATGCTTTTAAATAATATTAAAAAATTAGATGCATTGTTTTTTACTCATGAACATGCAGATCATACTGCAGGTTTAGATGATATAAGACCTTTTTACTTTAAACAAGGAGATATTCCAATTTATGGAACAAAAAGAGTAATAAAGGATTTATCCAAAAGATTTAGTTATATTTTTTCAAATAAGGATAAATACCCAGGAGCACCTTCAGTTAAGATTAATTATATTAAACCTAATGAATTGATTAATTTGTTTAGCAAAAAAATTATCCCTATTAACTTTATGCATAACTCAATACCTGTAACGGGTTATAGAATTGATGATTTTGCATATTTAACAGACATTAAAACTATTGAAGAAAAAGAATTAAAAAAATTAAAAAATCTTGATGTTTTAGTTATTAGTTCGTTAAGAGTTAAAGAACACCCAAATCACATGAATCTTGAAGAATCAATTTCTTTAATAAAAAAAATCAATCCTAATAAAGCTTACTTAACTCATATAAGTCATTTAATGGGATTTCATGAGGAGGTTTCAAAAAAACTGCCTCAAAACATTTTTTTAGCCTATGATAGCTTAAAAATAAGATCTAATTAAAAGAAGTTTTATTTATCCAATTTAAAAAATCAATTAAATTATTTTCACATAGGGTATGACCTACATTATATTCATTATAAATTAGATCTTCACAATCTTTTTTTATATGTTTTTTTATTGTATTTCTAGACCAATCAACCGGTATTATGGGATCTACTGTGCCGTGAGAAGAAAAAGCTTTGAAAGTAATATCATTTTTAGTAATTAATTCTTCATTAATATAACCACTTAGAGCTATAATTCTTCTTATAAATTTTGGATAATTAAAGCCAATAGCCCAACTTAAAATGGCTCCTTGACTAAAACCTATAAGAGTAACATCATGATTATTTAAATTATATTTATTTATAAGAAAATTTATTGTCTCATAGATTTTTTTTATTGATTTTATAGCTTCTATATTATTTGACCATTTTTCAAAATTTTGATTATAATTTATAGAGTACCATGCGAAACTTTCTTTTCCAATTTCAATTGGAGCTTCTAATGAAATTATTGTAAGGTTTTTAGGCAAATAAGTTTTAAATGAAAAAAGATCTTCAGAATTACTTCCATAGCCATGAATTAAAAAAATTGCACCACTTTTATTGGGATATTTATCTCCTTTTTGGATCTTATAATTTAAAATTTCACTCATTATTTATAACTATCCTGTCTCCATTTATTATTCCAAAAACTTTTCCCTTTAATGAAGAATTTATAAAAGCACAGTTTTTTGACTTAGAAATAATATTTTCTTCTTTTAAATTATAAATTGTATCAGGGCAAAACATAGTTAAATTAGCTTTTTCTCCAATTTCTAATTTTGGACTATTAATCTTAAATAATTCTTTACCGTTTGTTAAAAATGAAATAGTTTTTTCAAGAGTAAAAATACCATTAAGAATACCAAAAAAAGATTCTATACTAATTGAACCGTCTAAAGCCTTAGAAAATTCAACTTTTTTATGTTCAATGTTTATTGGTTCATGCATACTAGAAACTAAATCAATTGTTCCATCTAACAATCCATTTCTTAAAGCTTCTTTATCCTTTATAGATCTTAGAGGAGGGTATATTTTAAAATTAGGATCATAAGAAAAAAGTGAGTCATCGGTGAAATAAAGATGTCCTATAGATACTCCACAAGTAACTTTTAAACCTCTTTTTTTTGCATTTCTTATAATATCTAGACTTTTTTCACAAGAAATAAATGGAAAGTGAATTCTACCATTTGTATATTCTATAATTTCTATATCTCTTAATAAAATTGAAGTTTCTGCAATTTCAGGAATTCCTTTAATTCCTAATTTTAAACTAGCATTTCCTTCATGTATAAGACCTTCTTTACTAAGGTCAAAATCAGATAGATAAGACATTATCATACCATCAAAACTTTGAACATAATCAAGGGCTATTCTTAGGATATTAGGGTTATTTAATGTTTTTTTATAATCTCCAAAAGCTACAGCACCAGCAATATGCATATCATAAAGTTCCGCTATTTCTTTACCTAAAGACTCTTTAGTTAAAGAAGCTAATACATGAACATTTGTAGCTGAATTATTTGTTTTTTTATAAATATGATTAACAGTTGAATGAGAATCAATCACTGGATTAGTATTTGGATTCAATATAATATCTGTAAATCCTGATTTACTGGATGTTTTAAGACCATTTTCTAAAGTTTCTCTTTCTTCAAAACCTGGTTCTCCGAATGACACTGAACTATCAAACCATCCATTTGATATATGAAGATTTTTAAAGGATATTACTTTTTCACCCTTTACTTTAATATCATTTTCAATCTTTTTAATGATTCCTGATTCAATTAATATGTCTTTTTTTTGAAAATGATGGTTGCTTTTAGAATCTACTATAATTGCATTTTTAAGAATTAGATTCATGCTATTGCTAAGAGTCTTTCAGTATAATTATTGTAAAAGTAATAAAGAATTCTTTATCCAATCTCTATTTTATATAAAGATTTTATACAATTTTAAATTTTACAATATCATTTGTTTTTTTTTGAGCGATATGGTTTATAGACTCTTCATTTAATTGGAAAATTCTAGGATATCCTCCAGTTACTTGACAATCTTTCATTAAAATAATAATTTCTCCTCCTGGAGTTAATTGAACTGTTCCTGGCAACACTGGAGAAGTGATTATTGATTTTAATTTATTTTTTAGTTTTTCTTTTAGTTTGTATGCCATCCTGTTGTTTTCGTTTGAAATTGTAAAAGAATCATTAAGTAAAAAATTTTTTTCATTAATTGATAGATTATTATATTCTGGGCCTTTAAAAACTAATATATATTTACTTTCATGAGTATTTTTTAAAAAAATTTTTGAAAAAGAATTTAATTTTTTATTAAATGAAATTATTTTAAACTCATCTCCTTTCTCTAATTTAAATTTTGAACTTATTCCTTTATAATAACTTCTACTTCCTAATGATAATTCAGATTTTATACCATCTTTGATTGCTATATATGATCTTAACCCATTTTTAGAATGACCTAATTTTAAAATATCACCCTTATTAATATTAACAGCCTTGTTCATTGAAACTTTTTTATTGTTAATTAATGGGTTCATATCACCTCCTGTTATCGAAATATAAGTCGATACATTAAATAATATTTTAGGACCAAATTGAGTTGCTTCAATAACAGCAGCGTTTTTGGGATTGTTTAATAAAGAGTTTGCGAAATTTGAGGATTTTGAATCCATACTGCCAGAAAAAGGAACTCCATACTTCTGAAAACCTTCTCTTCCTTCATCTTGAATTGAAGAGTATAAACCTGGTTCTAAAATTTTAATCATTTAATTCATTTATATAATTTAAATTATTCTTTGATTTTTGTTTTATAAGATTGTATTCTTTTTCACTTATTGGATAAAACTCTATTAAATCACCACTTTTAGCAAAACATGGTTGTTCATGTGATGGATCAAAAAAACAAACAGGACTGTTTCCAATAATATTCCATCCTCCAGGGCTAACATCAGGATAAATTCCAGTTTGATTCTCAGCAATTCCAACTGATCCTGCATTATAATTTATAGAAGGGTTTATTTTTCTTGGAAGTTTAAGTTTATCATCAAGCTTTCCCAAGTATAAAAATCCAGGAAGAAAACCTATGAAAAACAATTTGTACTTTTTAAAACTATGTATTTTTATAATCTCTTTTATAGATAAATTTAGTTTTCTAGATATATAAGATATATCAGGAGCATATTTTGTTTCATAACATACAGGAATTCTCCAATTTTTATTATTGATAGATAAATTCCTTAATTTATTTTTATACAAGTTTTTTAAGTTAATAATTTCTTTTTCAAGTGATTTAATATTTAATTTATATATAATTAATAGGGAGTTATATCCATTAATTCTTGAATGAATAGTCTTTGATTTTGAAAGTTTATTTGAAAAGTTTAAGATGTCCTCTAAAATGTTTTCACTAATTATTTTTGGCCATTCAATTAGAATAGATTTTTTATTGTATAAAAAAAAAGATAACTCAAATTCCTTTGATTTCATGTTAAACTAATCTTATGAGAATTTAAAAAAGACATTAAAGATTTCATGATAATTAGTGCATTAGGATTATCCCCATGAATACAGAAAGTGTCTGCTTTCATATTAATTTGAACATTATTAATACTTGTTATTTGATTCTTTTTAATAATATTTAAAACTTTTTTATTTATTATATCTTGATCATTAGCTATTGCATTTTTGTTTTCTCTACTTACAAGAGATAAATCATCATTATATTCTCTATCGATAAAGACTTCATTATAAATTTTAATTCCATTTTTACTTGCTAAATTTGAAAGTAAAGATTTGTATTGTGAAAATAAAATAACTTTATAAGGTATTTTTTTTATGCATTTAATAATTATTTCACAAGTTTTAATATCATAAAAAGCTAAGTTATAAAGAGCGCCATGTGGTTTTACGTGATGAATTCGTGTGTTATGATCTTTTGCGATTTTAAGCACCAAATTTATTTGAGATGTGAGACTTTTTTCTAGATCATTACTTGAAATTTTTAGTATTTTTCTTCCAAAATTTAATTTATCGGGAAATGATGGATGAGCGCCAATTTGCACATCATGAATAATAGCCAGTTTAATTGATTTTTTTATTGATTTTTTGTCTCCAAAATGACCGCCACATGCAATATTGCATGAAGAGATTAAAGAGAATAATTCTTTATCATTAAAAAAACCTTCTCCTATGTCAGCATTTATATCAATTTTCATTTTACAGTTAAATAAATTTAGATATGGTTCTTACGCTTAAGTAAACAGTTGAAAAAAATATAAAAACACCAATCAAATTTTGAAAAAATGAATTTGAATAAGATCCAAATATTTTCTTATCATTCATTACATAATATAATATTAATATAATTATTGGTAATAATATTGCATTTGCTATTTGTGCAAATTGAATAATTAGGATCAATTTAATTCCAGTACTAGAAATAATAGTTCCAATTATTAAAATTATAATCCAAATAGACCTAAATTTTAATGATTTAAGATCAGCTCTCCATCCAAAGCAACCACATGCAACAAATGATGCCGCTAAAGGAGCTGTAATTGCACTTGTTAAACCTGCTGAAATCATTCCTAACGATATTAAAAATTTAGAAAAACTTCCATAAACAGGAGCGAGACTTAAAGCTAAATCTGCTGCATTTGAAATAGAAGTTGAAGATATACTTGCTGATGTTATAATAATACTTATTGAAATTAAAGCTCCCATAATAATTGCTATTAATAAGTCTATTTTAGCTATTTTAAGATCTTTTGGTTTATTCCATTTTTTCTTTACCAATGATGAATGTAAGAAGATATTATATGGCACAACAGTTGTTCCAATTAAACCTAAAATAGTTAAAAAACTATTTTGAGGAGTTTTAAATTTAATAAAACCTTCAATTATTTTATTTATATCTGGTTTTGTTATAATTGCAGATATGATAAAAGAAAAACTCATTATTACAACTATAGAAATTAAAATCTGTTCTAATAATCTATAATTTCCAATAAAAAGTATTAAGAACGCTAATGATCCTATAATAAGACTTAGCAAGTTTATATTAAAATCTCTAAAATTATATGCAAGATTCCCTGTTAATGATTCCATGCCAAGAATTGCCCCGCTAATATTTCCAGCTTCATATGCAGTATTTCCTATAATAATTGCAGTAAAAATTAAAACAAGTAAAATGTTTTTTAAATATGAATTTTTAGTTTCATTTTTTATTAATTCTGTTAGTCCTTTTTTAGAAATTATACCAACTCTTATAGACATTTCCTGGAGTATGAAAGCAATGATTAATGACGTAAGTATTGCCCATAAAAGTGAATAACCAAAACTATTTCCAGCGATTGAGCAAACAGTAACTGTTCCAGGGCCAATGAATGCTGCTGCGATCAAAGCTCCAGGACCAATTTTTGATATTTTATTAGAGAAACTTCTCATTAAATTTTAATAAAATTTTTCGTATTTACTTAACCCAAATAATGCAAAATCATATTTAACAGGATCTTTATAGTCAAATTTACGAAGCATAGAATCTAATTCCATTAACGCTAAATTGTCATTTTGTTTTCTTTTAATTAGAGATAATGATCTTGCTACTCTTCCTGAATGAATATCTAATGGACAGGAAAGTTGTCCAGGGTCAATATTTTTCCATAAACCAAAATCTACACCTTTCCTTGAAGATCTTACCATCCATCTTAAAAACATGTTTATTCTTTTCGCAGCAGAGCCTTTTAATGGATCTGAAATATGTTTTTCAGTTCTTTGTTGATGATTAATAGAAAAAAAAATATTTTTAAAATCATGAATTACTTGATTTAAGTTTTTAGATTCTTTATTTGCATTAAAAACATATTCTAAACCTCCTTTGTTTTTATATATGTTGTAAAGTGATTTAATAAAAAAACACAAGTCTTTACTGTTGAATGTTCTATGAACAAATTGATTAAGATTGTTTAAATCATTTTTGTTATGATTAAGAACAAAATCGAATGGAGAGTTATCCATCAAATTCATTAGTAAATTAGCATTTTTTATTATCATTTTTCTATTCCCCCAAGAAATAATTGCTGTTAAAAAACCAGAGATTTCAATATCTTCTTTTATAGAAAAATTATGGGGTATTTGAATAGGATCTTCATTTATAAATGAAGGAGATTCGTACTTAAAAGCCTTGTCATCCAAAAAAGATTTAATTTCATGTCTTTTCATTTTATAATTTTCCCATCTTTTAGAGAAATTATTTGGTCTGATTTCTTTGTCAAATCTTTATTATGTGTTACGATTACAAAACTGCAACCACTTTTATTTCTTAATGTAAAAAATAGTTGATGTAATATTTCTGCATTTTCAGAATCTAAATTTCCACTGGGCTCATCAGCAAAAATAATTTTAGGATTATTTATTAAAGCTCTTGCTACAGCTACTCTTTGTTGCTCTCCACCAGAAAGCTCAGAAGGCTTATGGTTTATTCTGTTTTTTAAGCCAAGATCACTTAAAAGTTCAATGCCCTTAATTCGAGATGTATTTAAACTTTCTCCTGAAATTAATTTAGGAATACATACATTTTCTAGGGCAGAAAATTCAGGAAGTAATTCATGAAATTGAAAAATGAAACCTATTTTTTTATTTCTAAACTTTGAAAGAGCATTATTTTTCAATTTAAAAACATCAACATTATCAATTTCAAGAGATGAGTTTTTTAAATTATCTGGCCTACTAAGAGTTCCTAAAATATGGAGTAATGTAGTTTTTCCTGCTCCAGAAGGGCCCACTATAGTGGTTATTTGATTGCTTTTCAGGTTTAAATTTACGTCATTAAGCACATTAATATTATTGTAACTTTTATGTAAATTTTTTGCTGATAATATGTATGACATAAATTAAATCTAATTTAGTTATTAAAATGATTACTTATTAAAAAAATAAATTACAAATTTAGTTATATTTAAAAATCATGAATTCTAAAATTTTTTTAGCAGGAGGATGTTTTTGGTGTACTGAAGCTATATTTAATAGAGTAGAGGGAGTAAAAAAAGTTATTCCAGGTTATATTGGAGGTAATGTAAAAAACCCTTCATATAAACAGGTTTGTTCCGGTAGAACCGGTCATGCTGAAGCAATTTCTTTAGAATTTGATAAGAATATTATTTCGTTGGACAAGTTATTATTAATATTTTTTCAAACACATGACCCTACCCAACTAAACAGACAGGGAAATGATTTTGGAACTCAGTATCGATCTGCAATTTTTTATACCGATATAAAACAAAAAAAAATTACAGAAAACATTATTAAGAAATTATCAGAATCAATATATAAGAATAAAGAAATAGTTACTAAAATTGAATTAGCAAAAGATTTTTTTGAAGCTGAAAAAGAACATATCAATTATTATGACTTAAATTCTAATCAACCCTACTGTCAAGTAGTAATTAACCCTAAAATTCAAAAACTTAAAAGCTTAATATAAATAATTTTTTAAAAAAATTTTTTAAAACCTATTTTTTTTAATAATTGCTTTTCTATATTCCAAAAAAAAGTAAACTGAAAAAAAATTGCTCCGAAAATTAAAAGTAAAATTTGATAAAGAGGAAAGATTAAAATGATTTTAATAAATATAAAAATATATTTACCTAGAAAAAAATCAATAAATAGTTCTTCATTAATGTTTAAAAAAGAAAGTAAGGGTTCTCCTAAAAAAACACTTGCAGACCCTGTAATGCCGAATACTATAAAAATTATTACTAATTGAAAATTAGATTTAATACCCCATTTATTTTTAAATTTATTAATGTCCAAAATAATTATTGAAATAAATTAATAATTTGATTTGCTAGTTCTTCACCAATTCTATCTTGAGCTTGATTTGTAGCAGCACCAATATGAGGGGAAAGAGATATTTTAGGATGCATTAGAAGCTTAATATTTGGATTCGGTTCGTTTTCAAATGTATCAAAAGCGGCAAAGGAAACTTTTTTTGAATCAAGAGCCTCAATAAGATCATTTTCATTGATTAAACCTCCTCTGGCAGCATTAATTATTCCAACTCCATCTTTCATTAAATTTATACTTTCTTTATTAATGATATAATCTTTTTGTGATGGGATGTGTAATGTTATAAAGTCTGAATCTTTAAATAAAGAATTTAAAGATTGTGTTTTCAATTTAAAAGAGATAGATTCATCATTAAAAAAGTCAATTTTAATATTACCTATTTCAATAAATTTATCTGATGCAATTACTTTCATGCCAATTCCTAAAGCAATTTTAGCGACTTCTTGACCTATTCTTCCAAAACCTATTATACCAAGAGTTTTTCCTTTTAATTCTATTCCTTTTGAGTAGGATTTTTTTAATCCTTTAAAATTTTTGTCACCCTCTAAGGGCATGTTTCTATTTGAATCGTAAAGAAATCTAACACAACCATAAAGATGGGCTATAACTAACTCTGCTACTGATGAAGAAGATGCAGCAGGAGTATTTATAATATGAATATTTTTTGATTTTGCATAATCTACATCAATGTTATCCATACCAACTCCACCTCTTCCTATTAATTTTAAATTAGGACAAGAATCAATTAAATCTTTTCTTGCCTGAGTGGCACTTCTAACAAGTAAACATGAAATACCTTGTTCATTAATATAATTTATTAATTGATCTTGTGCAACGTTTACTGTAATGACCTCATGGCCAGCTTTTGATAATAAATCGATTCCTTTTTCAGAAATTCCATCATTTGCTAAAATTTTCATACAATTATAATTTTTCGAATTTTTTCATACAATCAACTAAAACTTCTACACTTTCTAAAGTCATTGCATTATATATAGAAGCTCTATATCCTCCAACAGACCTATGTCCGTTTATTCCGACTACATTATTCTCCTCACAAATTTTGTCAAAAATATCTTTTTCTTCTGAATCAATTAAATTAAAAGTAACATTCATAAAACTTCTATCATCCTTTTCGACAAAACCTATAAATTTTGAGTTATTATCAATTTCATTATAGATTAAATTAGCTTTTTCCCTGTTTTTGTTTTCTATATTTTGAATTCCTCCATTTTTTTTTATCCACCTTAGATTTAACATTGCAGTATAAATTGGAAAAACAGGAGGAGTATTAAACATACTTTCTTTATCTATATGAACTTTATAGCTTAACATGGAGGGAATATTTTTATTTATTTCAGATAATAGAGATTCTTTAACAATAACGAGTGTCGTTCCTGCTGGACCTGTATTTTTTTGAGCTCCTGCGTAAAATAAATCAAATTTAGAGTAATCTATGACTCGAGAAAAAATATCTGAGCTCATGTCCGCTATTAAACTTGAATTAGTGTCAGGAAAATTATGAAATTGAGTGCCAAATATTGTATTGTTAGTAGTTAAATGGATATAATCATATTTGTCAACTATTTTAATTTCTTTTGGTATATAATTAAAATTTTGATCCTTTGAAGAAGCAATTTCAATAACTTCTCCAAACAATTTTGCTTCTTTAATAGCTTTTTCTGACCATGTTCCAGTATTTATGTATCCTGCTTTTGCTTTTAGAAAGTTATAGGCAACCATTAAAAATTGAAGGCTTGCACCACCTTGAAGAAAAATAGCTTTATAACCATTGTTCTTTAAACCAGTTAATTCAATTGCTAGTGAACATGCTTCATCCATTATAGAGATAAAATCCTTGCTCCTGTGAGAAATTTCAAGAAGAGATAAATTATTATTGTTAAGATTGATTACTGCTTTAGAGGCATCTTCAATTACTTCTTTTGGAAGAACTGATGGGCCTGCACTGAAATTATGTTTCTTCATTTTACACATAATTTAATTACTAGATTTAATTAAAAATGCAAATATTGTTAATAGTTCTTTATTATTAAAATATGTATATATTAAATTTCAAGTCTTTTTTAACATTTAAATGTTTATTAAAAATTTAATTGTATCAATATTGTCTGCATAATCTTGAAAAGAGGGGGTTTGAGTTGATCCAAAAGAAATAGCTTTTATACTTCTTTTTTTGGAAACTATACATTGAAGATTGTCCTTAATGTCATATAATTTACTCTTAAGATCTTCAATATCATTGTAAAACTCATAAAAAGCACATGAAATTGGAGCATAAAGCTTTGAATCTTCTTTTAAAAGAAAATAACCGTTATCTAAAAAACTGTCTTTATTAATTAAAAAAATAGATTTATTATAATAATAATTATTAGCATATTTAGAATTATTAATTACATGAGAAAATGTATCAAGTCCTTTAAATATTTTATTTAGATTAAAACCTTTTGGTATAAATATTTTAGAAATATTTCTACAGCCAAGACCATAATAAAGTAAAATGTCCTTTCCTAAATTATTTAAATCTAATTCTGTTTCATTTCCTTCTAAAACAGCAATTGATGTTCTATTTTTCCTAATAATATTTGGGTATTTAGAAAAATAATATTCAAAGTAAATTGATGAATTGTTTGATCCTGTAGCTATAACAGCATCAAACTTTTTTATTCTTGAGGTAGTAAATAAAAATGATTTATATCCAATTTCTTTTTCCAAATAGTCTGTTAAGAAAGGAATTAAAACATCATCTTTAGAAGATAGTTTTACAATACCTTGATAATCTAAAATCCATATACATAAAATATCATGAAACCCAACTAATGGAATATTTCCAGGAAGTATTAATGCAATAGTTTTCTTTTTTTCTATATAACTAAGTTTATATTTATCTAACCATTTTTCTATTAAATCTGACTTTAACAAATTACTCCATGATTTTAGAGAATAAATTATAGATTTCTCATCAAACCATCTATTTTTATTAATTATTGATTTAGTTAGGTTGTCTAAAATAGATTTTGGATTATTGTTTATAATATTTGAAATATAAAAACCCAATTCATTTAAAATTTTAATTTTTAAATTAAGATCAATCATTTTATTTGTTAAAAAATTATATACATATTACTTTTACAACAAATTTATATAAGAACTTTAAATAATGGCTATAATAATTACCGAAGACTGTATTAATTGTGGGGCATGTGAACCTGAATGTCCTAACACTGCTATTTATGAAGGGGCAGAAGATTGGAGATATAAAGACGGGACTTCCTTAAAGGGTGACATAGTTCTTCCAAACGGTAAGAATGTAAATGCAGAAGAATTTCAAATGCCTATTTCCGATGAGTTTTATTTTATAGCTTCTGATAAATGTACAGAATGCAAAGGGTTTCACGAAGAACCTCAATGCGCAGCTGTTTGTCCTGTTGACTGTTGTATACCAGATGACAACAATGTTGAAACTGAAGAAGAGTTGTTAGGAAAACAAAGTTTTATGCACAAATAATAATAAAAACCTTCAAATGAAAGCAGGCATAGTAGGATTGCCAAATGTAGGAAAATCAACATTATTTAACTGCTTAACTAATGCTAAAGCACAAAGTGCTAATTTTCCTTTTTGTACAATTGAGCCTAATATAGGTATTGTAAATGTTCCTGATAAGAGACTTGAAATTCTTGAGTCAATCGTTAATCCTGAAAAGGTTATTCCTGCAACAATTGAAATTTTAGACATTGCAGGTTTAGTTAAGGGGGCAAGTAAAGGAGAGGGTTTAGGAAATCAATTTTTATCTAATATTAGAGAAACTGATGCTATTATTCATGTTTTAAGATGTTTTGACAATGATAAAATAATACATGTTGAGGGTTCAATAGATCCAATTAGAGACAAGGAAACTATCGATATGGAGTTAAAACTAAAAGATTTAGAAACAGTAGAAAAAAAAATTGAAAGATTAAAAAGAGTTATTAAAACAGGAGAAAAAAACGTTGTAAAAGAAAATGACATCTTAGTTGAAATTAAATCATCAATAGAAAAATCAAAAAATGTTAGAGAATTAGTTTTTACAGAAGAAGATTATATTCAATTTGTTAAACCTTTACAATTACTTACTGATAAACCTGTATTATATGTTTGTAATGTTGATGAACTTTCCGCTTCAAAGGGAAATGATTATGTAGATAAAATCAAAAAGTTGATATCTAATGAAAATTCTAATTTGATATATTTATCAGTTGGTATTGAAGCTGAGATAAGTGAGTTTGATAATTTTGATGAGAAAAAAATATTTTTAGATGATTTAGGGTTAAAAGAATCTGGGAGTATAAAATTGATTCAATCAACATATGAATTATTAAATAGGCAAACTTTCTTTACAGCAGGAAAAAAAGAGGTAAGAGCCTGGACCATTAACAGAAATGATAAAGCCCCTAAGGCAGCCTCAGTAATTCATTCTGATTTTGAAAAAGGATTTATTTGTGCAGAAGTCATAAATTTTTCAGATTTTAAAAAATTTGGTTCAGAAATTAAAGTAAAAGAGGCTGGTAAAATGAAAATTGAAGGTAAAGATTATCAAGTTAATGATGGGGATGTTATACATTTTAGATTTAATGTCTAATTTTAAGAGTGTTTTTATTTTAAGTAGTTCTTAACAATCTTTTTGTATTTTGTTGATTTCTTATATATAATAGGGGATAACTATACAATTTCAATAATTATATTAGCCCTAATTATTCATGGGAAAATCAATTTCATATACTGAAGAAAATATTCGTTCGCTCGATTGGAGAGAGCATATTAGGTTAAGACCTGGCATGTATATTGGTAAATTAGGAGACGGTTCTTCACCTGATGATGGAATATATATTTTGCTTAAAGAAATTATTGATAATTGCATTGATGAGTTTGTAATGGGTGCTGGCAAATCAATTGATATTACAATTAAAGATCAGAATGTTTCAGTAAGAGACTTTGGAAGAGGAATTCCTCAAGGAAAATTGGTTGATGTTGTTTCGAAAATGAACACTGGTGGAAAATACGACACTAGAGCTTTTAAAAAAGCTGTTGGGTTAAATGGTGTGGGAACTAAGGCTGTAAACGCTTTATCTTCTGATTTTAGAGTTGAATCATTTAGAGATGATAAATATAAATTTGCATTATTTGAAGATGGGAATCTATTAGAGGAATCAAATCTTCAATCTTCTTCAAAAAGAAAGGGAACTAAGGTTATTTTTAGACCAGATTCTAAAATATTTAAAAACTTTAAGTATAGATTAGAGTATGTTGAAAGAATGCTTAAAAATTATGTTTATTTAAATCCTGGATTAACAATTAACCTTAATGGAGTAAAATATTACTCAGAAAATGGTTTAAAAGACCTTCTTGTTGATCAGACAAACTCTGAAGATTTATTATATCCTATTATTCATTTAAAAGGAACAGATATTGAAGTGGCTATTACCCATAGTAAAACTCAATACAGTGAAGAATATTATTCATTTGTAAATGGTCAATATACTACTCAAGGAGGTACTCATCAGTCTGCTTTTAGAGAGGGTATAGTTAAAACCTTTCGAGAACATTATGGTAAAAATTATGAAGCTTCTGACATAAGAAAATCAATCATATCTGCCATAAGCATTAAAGTTATGGAGCCTGTTTTTGAGTCCCAGACTAAAACTAAATTAGGTTCAACTGAAATGGGAGGAGATTTACAGTCTGTAAGAGTTCATATAATAGATTTTTTAAACAATGAACTAGATAATTTTTTACATAAAAACCCTGAAATTTCTGAAGCTATTCAAAAAAAAATAATTCAAGCAGAAAAGGAAAGAAAAGAATTATCAGGAATAAAAAAACTTGCAAGAGATAGAGCTAAAAAAGCAAATCTTCACAATAAAAAATTAAGAGATTGTCGAGTGCATTTGTCAGATTTAAAAAATGAAAATAGACTAAACTCTACATTATTTATTACTGAGGGGGATTCAGCTAGCGGATCAATTACTAAATCTAGAGATGTTAATACTCAAGCAGTATTTAGTTTGAGAGGCAAACCTTTAAATTGTTATGGCATGTCAAAAAAGATTGTTTATGAAAATGAAGAATTTAATTTATTACAATCAGCTTTAAATATAGAGGAAAGTATCGAAAATTTAAGATATAATAATATTGTTATTGCAACGGATGCCGATGTAGATGGTATGCATATTAGACTTCTTTTAATAACATTTTTCTTACAATTTTTTCCTGAACTAATAAAGGAAGGCCATTTGTATATTTTACAAACACCTTTGTTTCGTGTAAGGGATAAAAAAGAGACAATTTATTGTTATAGCGAAGAAGAAAGAAATAATGCCTTAAATAAATTGAAAGGTAAACCTGAAATTACAAGATTCAAAGGGTTAGGTGAAATTTCCCCTGACGAATTTAAATATTTTATTGGGGAAAATATAAAGCTAGATCCAGTCATGCTTGATAAGGAAACAACCATTGAAAAGCTTTTAGATTTTTATATGGGAAAAAATACTATGAGTAGACAAGAGTTTATAATAAAGAATTTAAAGGTTGAATTAGATTTAATCGATAAAAAAACTAATTAATGAATGACCAAGACCTTATTGATAATAATTATGAAGATGAGAAAATTGTCAAGGTAACTGGAATGTATCAAGATTGGTTTCTTGATTATGCTTCATATGTTATTTTAGAAAGAGCAATACCTTCCATTGAAGATGGTTTAAAACCGGTTCAAAGAAGAATTTTGCATTCTATGAAAGATTTAGATGACGGAAGATATAGTAAAGTTGCTAATATAGTAGGGCATACCATGCAATATCATCCTCATGGAGATGCAAGTATTGCTGATGCAATGGTTCAGATTGGTCAAAAAGAATTGCTTATAGACATGCAAGGAAATTGGGGCAATGTTTTAACTGGAGATAGTGCTGCTGCTTCAAGATATATTGAAGCTAGACTTTCAAAATTTGCTTTGGAAGTTGTTTATAGTCCAAAAGTTACTCAATGGCAATTATCTTATGATGGAAGAAAAAAAGAACCTGTTTACTTGCCTATAAAATTTCCTCTTTTGTTAGCTCAAGGTGCAGAAGGAATTGCTGTAGGATTATCAACAAAAATATTACCTCATAATTTTAATGAGTTAATTCAAGCTAGTATAAATCATTTAAAAGGAAAAAAAATAAGTTTATATCCAGACTTTCAAACTGGGGGGATTATAGATGTTCAAAATTATAATGATGGTGAAAGAGGCGGAAAGATTCGTGTAAGAGCAAAAATTAGTCAATTGAATAAAAATACTTTAATAATTAATGAAATTCCATATACTACAACAACATCAAGCCTAATAGAAAGTATTATTAAGTCAAATGAAAAAGGAAAAATAAAAATTAAAAAAATAGAGGACAATACCTCGTCTGATGTTGAAATTTTAATCCATTTACCAAATGGAATTTCACCTGATAAGACTATAGATGCTCTATATGCTTTTACATCCTGCGAAACCTCTGTCTCTCCTTTAGGTTGTCTTATTATTGATAACAAACCGCATTTTATGGGAGTTAGTGAAATTTTAAAGATTTCAACAGATAATACCGTTCAGCTTTTAAAATCAGAATTAGAGGTTCAGTTACAGGATTTAGAGAATCAATGGCACTCATTAACATTGGAAAGAATATTTATTGAAGAAAGAATTTATAGAAATATTGAAGAAGAAAAAACTTGGGATGGAGTTTTAAGGTCAATAGATGATGGTATTAAGCCATATAAAAATGTTTTAAAAAGAAATGTAAATGAAGAAGATTTGATAAAATTAACTGAAATTAAAATAAAAAGAATTTCAAAATTTGATATTGATAAAGTCCAGGAAAAAATTCAAAATTTAGAGATAAATATTGAAGAGGTAAAAAATAACTTAGATCACATCATAGACTATAGCATTAGATATTTTAATCATTTAAATAAGACTTACGGTGAAAATAAAACAAGGAAATCAGAAATAAGAATTTTTGATGATGTTGATGTAAAAAAGGTTGTTGTTAGAAATCAAAAGTTATATTTAAATAGAGAAGAAGGTTTTATTGGAACTTCACTAAAGAAAGATGAATTTGTTTGTGAATGTTCAGATATTGATGATGTAATAGTTTTTAATAGAAATGGAGAAATGAGAGTGGTAAAAGTTGATTCCAAGGTTTTTGTTGGTAAAGACGTTATACATTCAGCTGTTTTTAAGAAAAAAGATTCTAGGACGATTTATAATATGATATATAGAGATGGAAAAAAAGGCACCTCATTTATTAAAAGGTTTGCTGTTGAGGGAGTTACAAGAGACAAGCTTTATAACTTAACCCAAGGTAATCCTGAATCAGAAATTCTTTATTTTACATCAAATCCTAATGGTGAAGCTGAAATAGTAATGATAACTTTAAAAAATTTAGCAAAAATTAAAAAGTTAAAGTGGGATTTAGATTTTGCTGATCTCCAAGTTAAAGGAAGAGCTTCTAGAGGAAATATTGTTACAAAATATCAAGTAAAAAAAATTGATTTAAAACAAAAGGGTATATCCACATTAAAGCCAAGAAGAATTTGGTTTGATGACACTGTAAGAAGATTGAATATTGAAGAAAGAGGAGTTTTATTAGGAGAATTTAAGGGTGATGAAAAAATATTAATGATTTCTAGCTCTGGATCCTCAAGAGTAGTTCATCCAGAAATTACATTGCACTTTGATGATAACATTACTAATATTGAAAAATGGGTGCCAAACAAACCAATATCAGCTATTTATTTTAGCAATAACAAAAGAAAATATTTTTTAAAAAGATTTTTGATCGAAAATCAATCTAAGGAAGATTTTTTTATAGAAAAAGAAGACAAATTAGTTCATGTTGATTTAAATTGGAGGCCAATTTTGATGTTAAATTTTGAAAAAGTTAGAGGTAAGGACCCTTTTCCTGATTTTGAGATAAATGTTGAAGAATTTATTAGTGTAAAAGGATATAAAGCCCAGGGTAATCAATTAACCTCAAAAAAGATTAAAAAAGTTGAATTAAAAGAATTGTTGCCATATGTTGATTCTAATGAAAAAAATATAAATGAGATTGAAGTCTTAAATGAAGAACATATTTCTTCTGATAATGAATCTCAAATTAAAATGGATATTTAATACTATTTAATCTTGATAATTTTCCCTCTTCTAATGTTTTTCAGATCTCCAACTAAGGAATATTCAAAAACATAAGAATCTTTTTCTGTAGAAATTATTCTAATTTGAATAGGTCTTTTTTCTTGATTAGACAAAGGGTTTAGTTTAGTTAAAATACACTCGCATTCATTAACCCATTTTATCTTTGCGGTATCAGTTTTATTTTCAAAAATCTCAATTTCAATGTTTTTTTTTCTTATAAACTTTGATGTTTTTATCTCACCATTAATTATAGATTTAAACAAAAACTCCCCTTCGTGAAAGTCTTTACAATTTCTAGAAACACTGTAACAAGAAATAAAAAGAAATATTAAAATATAAATAAATTTATTCAATTTTATTTTTTGGGAAATATACATTAAAAGATCCATCCTCATAAAGGTGAATAATCTCTTTTATTTTAGTTTTTTTAACATCGAAAGGGTTTGTTTTTGAATTTAAATCAGTAAAATTTAGGTTTTTTTGATCATTCTCTTTAATATCTTCAAATGATGATTTACCAAATAGCAACCAATTCAAGTCAATTTTTTCGAAATTTTTTTCAATTTTTAATATAAAGTCGAGGCTAGGTTTATTTCTTTTTGATAAAATATGAGAAAGTGATGATCTTTGAACTCCAATTTTATCTGCTAGGGAAGAAGCGTTTAATTGATATTCATCCATTAATTCATTTATCCTATTTATAAATTCATCTATGTTTAACACTGTAACTTTTTAATATAAATATAATTAAAAAACATAACATTTAAATCAATAATTGCTCTAAATAAAATTAAACTAACATTTTAATTAGTTTTTTTAAAATATTGATTATCAATAATTTAAAAATAAATAAAATATATTGTTTACAAATGTTAAAAATTAGATTATAAAGCATATGTAAGTAATTGTAACATTGTATACATTTGTAAACTTAATCATTCTTATTTTTACTGTTTATTAAAAATGATTGAAGAACGATATTTTTCGCCTAATAAACTTTATGATAAAATATTAAATCTTAATAAATTCGTTAATGTTAGCATAATTGGTAAATCTGTTCAGAAAAAACCCATTTATCTATTAAAATTAGGTTCAGGTTCTAGAAATATTCTTTTTTGGTCACAAATGCATGGAAATGAGACCACAACTACTAAAGCCTTATTTGACTATATATCTTGGCTTATGCAAAAAAGCAATAAAGATTACCTAAGGTCTTTTAGTTTTTATATAATTCCTCAATTAAACCCTGATGGAGCTAAATTATACACAAGAAATAATTATAGTGATATTGATTTAAACAGAGATGCTCTAGAGCTATCTCAACCAGAAAGTTTATGTCTTGTTAATTTATATAAAAAAATAAACCCTGAGTTTTGTTTCAATTTACATGGTCAAAAGACAACTTATTCCGTCGGTATGTCTAACAAGAGTGCTGTAGTTTCTTATTTAGCGCCCTCTATTAGTGATGATAATCAAATTAATGAAGCTAGAAGAAGGTCAATTTTACTAATCATTTCTTTATTTAAAAAGCTTAATATTGATATTAAAGGTCATATATCAAGATATAAAGATGATTTTAATGAAAACTGCATGGGAGACTATTTTACAATTAATAATACACCAACAATATTAATTGAAGCGGGACATTTTCCAAATGATTATAAAAGAGAAATTACAAAAAAATATATTTTGAAATCTTTAATTTATTCAACTATATTATTATATGATGAAGATTATTTAAATAATTCGATTGATGATTATTTTAAAATTCCTGAAAATAATGAAAAGTTTGTAGACTTGATTTTAAGCGGAGTAACAATTATTGATAATGGAAAAATTTATAAAGATCAAATACTTGCTTTAAACTATAATGAATCACTAAAAAAAGGGAAAATACATTTTAATCCATATTTTGTTTCATTTGGAAAAAAACTAAATTACTTTGGCCATAGATACATCAATCTTAATAACGAAAAAACTAATTCTTTCAATTTTAGATTAGGATTTCCTCTAAAAAAAGATGAAATAACTGATTTATTATCAATAAAATAAGTGATTTTCCAATAATAATTTAATATAATTCTCTGAATTCATTAAATTTGTTAAAATTGTTAAGTATGGCCAAAATGAGTCTTGATGAAATAGATCATCAAATATTAGATATTTTAATTGACAACACAAGGGTTCCTTTTACAGAAATATCAAAACGCCTCCTAATTTCTGCTGGAACTGTACACGTAAGAGTTAAAAAAATGGAAGATGCAGGTATTATTAAAGGATCTTCATTGAACCTTGATTATGTAAAATTAGGATATTCTTTTATTGCTTATGTAGGAATTTTTCTAGAAAAAACTCAAAAAACAGAATTTGTATTAGAGGAGTTAAATAAAATTCCATTTGTTACTGTTGCTCACATAACTACTGGTAAATTTAATATATTTTGTAAAGTTAGAGCTAGAAATACTAAAAATGCAAAGGACATAATTTTTATGATTGACGACATAGAGGGTGTTTTAAGAACCGAAACAATGATATCTTTAGAAGAAAGTATAAATGATAAAAAAAGATTAATGCATACAATATTTAATGAACTTCAATAAGGTGTAGATTAATGGCCAGAAAACCTAAAATTGAAAGATTCAATGAAAAAGTCCTTTCAAAATTTCATATTTATAATAGTTTGTTTTTGACTTTACCTTTTAAGTCAATAAAAAACACATCAATTTTACTTCCTTTATTTGCAGATCATTGTAAAACTTGCTTTGATTCTAATAAAAGTCCGAAATTTATAGTTGAAACTTTTTTTGACAAACACCTTCCTTATATAAATGAGAAAGATAAATATGATTTATTATTTAGGTTTATTCAGTTTATTGAAAGACAAGTCGTGTTATTTGATGCTATTGAAGATGCTGCTTTTCCATACGTAAATAATATGCATGGTAGAGGAACTTTAAGGCATATAAAAGAAGAGGCATATAATAGACAATACTTGGATGAATTAATTAAACATTTAAATAAATTTAAATTAAGAATTGTTTTAACTGCTCACCCTACACAGTTTTATCCTGATAATGTTTTAGTTATAATCAACGAATTGTCAAAAGCAATTTCTTCAGATAATTTAGATAAAACTAAAACTCTTCTAGCCCAACTTGGCAAAACACCTTTCTACAAAAAAGTTAAACCTACGCCATTTGATGAAGCTGTAAGTTTAATTTGGTATTTAGAAAATATATTTTACAACTCTGCTTCTATAATATTCAATTATATTGAAAAGAACTTTAAATCAAAAAAAAATTTTAATAATCCAATTTTTGATTTTGGGTTTTGGCCTGGTGGGGATAGAGATGGAAATCCATTTGTGACTCATAAAACAACCATAAAAACGGCAAATAGGCTTAGATTTTCTATTATAAGAAATTACTACAGGGATTTAAGAAAATTAAGAAAAAAATTAACTTTTAGAGAAGTAGAAAATAAAGTTAAAGAATTAGAGGAAGTATTATTTAATGAACTTTTTGATCCCGGAAAAAACAAAAATCTTAGTCCTGATTTTGTAATTAATGAATTGGAGAAAATTTTAGAAATTTTAAATAATGTTCATGAGGGAATTTATTCTGAAAATGTTAAAGATTTAATTCATAAATTAAGATTATTTGGATTTTATTTTGCAAGTTTAGACATAAGACAAGACTCAAGAGTACATGATAAAGTATTTAATGACATTTTATCTAATTCTAAATTAAAAAATTACATCTCTGACTTTCCTCAAAACTACTCTAAATTAGACTTAAAAAGGAAATGTAGTTTTTTGTCAAAAATTAAAGGAGATGTTCCGGTTTCTATTTTTGAAAATGAATTAACAAAGAAAACACTTTCTTCAATTAGGATAATGAAAAAAATTCAATCTAAAAATGGCGAAAAAGGCTGTAATAGATATATAATAAGTAATTGTAAAACTTTAGAAAATATTCTTCAATTATTTGCTCTACACAGAATTTGTAATTGGGATGAGCCTTCAGTTGATTTTATTCCACTTTTCGAATCAATTAAAGACCTTGAAAACTCTTCAAATGTATTAGAAGAATTATTTTCAAATTCTATTTATTATGATCATTTAAAAAGAAGAAGAAATAAACAAACAGTTATGCTTGGCTTTTCTGACGGAACTAAAGATGGAGGTTATTTTATGGCTAATTGGAGTATATATAAAGCCAAAGAAAATTTAAGTAAAGTAGCTAAGAAATATAGAATTGAAATTTCATTTTTTGATGGTAGAGGTGGTCCTCCAGCTAGAGGAGGAGGGAATACTCATAAATTCTATGCATCCATGGGTGGATTAATTCAAGCTAATGAAATACAATTAACTATTCAAGGACAAACTATAAGCTCTAATTTTGGAACAATAGATTCTTCACAATATAACTTAGAGCAGTTATTAAGTTCTGGAATTTCTAACATTACTGAAGGGTCTAGAGTAAATGACTTAACACCAATAGATAGAAAAACACTTGATTTTCTTGCAAAAAAAAGCTTTAAAGAATATGAAAATTTTAAAAATCATCCAAAGTTTTTACCTTATCTTGAGCATATGTCAACTTTGCCATATTATTCCAAAACTAATATTGGAAGTAGACCTTCAAAAAGAAATATTTCAGATTCATTAATTTTTTCTGATTTAAGAGCTATTCCTTTTGTTGGTAGCTGGAGTCAATTAAAGCAAAATGTTCCGGGTTTTTTTGGAGTAGGAAGTGCTATTAATCTTTTGGAAAAAAGAGGAGAAATCAAGTCAGTAAAAAAACTATTTAAAAACTCTTTGTTTTTCAGAACTTTAGTTTTTAACAGCATGATGAGTTTGACAAAATCTTTTTTTGAGCTTACATCATATATGGAAAATGATAAAGAATATGGTGAATTTTGGAAATTAATTCATGATGAATATAAATTGACAAAAAAAATGTTATTAAAAATTTCTGGATTTAAAGAATTAATGGAAAATGAGCCCGCTGGTAAATCTTCAATAAAAGCAAGAGAAGAAATTGTTCAGCCATTGTTAACAATTCAGCAATTTGCTTTAATTAAGATTAAAGAACTTGAAAGTAAAAGTGATTTTTCAAAAAAACAAATTAAAACATTGGAAGCCTTAGTAACAAGATCTTTATTTGGAAACATTAATGCAAGTAGAAACTCAGCTTAAATTATTATAATATTTAAATGCATCATTTATTAAGCTTTTATCAACTAAGACATCAATTTCTGTATTACTTATTCCATTCAGTAAAACAAAATTAACTTTACCTTCTACAGTCTTTTTATCATGTTTAAGCAAATTTATTATTTCAATAATTTGTGAATTATCTATTTTGATTTTTTTAAAAAAATAAATTATTGTTTTAGTTATATTTATGAGATCATCATAGCTAAGCCTTAAAACTTTGTAAGAAAGGAATGATTCTAAAATCATGCCAATAGCTATAGCTTCTCCATGAAGTAGTTCTTTCTTGCTAGATAAATAACTAGATTCAACAGCATGACCTAGGGTATGTCCAAAATTTAAAACTTTTCTAATCTTTCTTTCTTTTAAATCTTTTAGTACTATTGAATTTTTTAGAACCACAGAATTGTATATCATTTTTTCAATATTATTTATATCTACAGTTTTTAAAGAAGATAATTTCTCCCAATATATTTTATCTAAGATTAATCCATGTTTTAACATTTCTGCAAAACCACTTAGAATTTGTCTTTTATCAAGTGTTTTTAACCATTTGGAAAAAATTAAAACCATTTTAGGTTCATTGAAAATACCTATTTGATTCTTTAACAAACCAAAATCAATACCTGTTTTTCCACCAACAGATGCGTCTACCATTGATAATAATGTAGTAGGGACATTGTAAAAAGAAATCCCTCTTTTGAATGTGCTTGCAACAAACCCTCCAAGATCACAAATAACTCCTCCCCCTAGGTTTATAAGAGCACTTTTTCTGTCTGCCCCTTGATTAGATAATTCATTCCATAAATATTCACATGTTTCTATATTTTTATTAACTTCTCCAGACTTAATTTCTAAAACATTAATTTTAAAAGAGTTTTTAAGCTGTTTTAAAAAAAAAGGAAGACAATTTTTTTTAGTGTTTTCGTCAACTAAAACAAATAATTTTGAATAATTATTTTTAAGTATTAGGCTTTTTAAAAGTTCTAGTCCCTTATTTCCAAAAACAATTAATGAGTTATTAGATTTTATTGTGTCCATGTATTTATAAAAATATTCATTGCAAAAATAAGGATTTATATTTCCTTAAATATTATAAAATATATAGTTAACTAATTGAATGAAATAAATTAATTTTATTTGAAATATTCACTTAAAATAATTTAATGTTATTTGATAATACGAAAAGAGCTTTTCATCTTAAAACTGATTTTGATCTTAAAAAAGCTTTAATAATTTTCAAATTAATCTCTAGCAAGAGACTAGTAAGTATTGTGAGTCGTTTAGTCTATTTTTTATATAAAATAAATATGTCAATTAATTTTTTATTTAAAGATACTGTCTTCAAACAATTTTGCGCAGGAACCAATAAGCAAGAAACCTTAGAAATAGTAGATCAATTATCTAAATCTAAGATATATTCATATGTTCATTATGCCTCAGAAAATATAAAAACAGACGAAGATTTAGATTTATCTTTAAAACAAATTCTTTCATCTTTTGCTTTTTCTAAATTAAATAAAAATATTTCATTTGTTGTTTTTAAACCTACATCACTTGGTTTTTCAGATATTTATCAAAAACATAGTCTAAATAAACCCTTAAATTCTATAGGAAAAGAATCCTTTAATAAGATTAAATTTAGATTTGAGGCTTGTTGTAAAAAGGCTAAGGATCTTAAAGTAAAACTACTTATAGATGCTGAGGAAAGTTGGATTCAAGATTCTATTGATAATTTAACTGAAAGTTTAATGGAAAAATACAATAAAAAAAATGTTATTGTATATACTACCATTCAGATGTACAGAAAAGACAGATATGATTACTTAATTAATTTGCATAAAAAAGCATTGATTAAAAAATTTAAAATTGGGGTTAAACTTGTAAGGGGAGCTTATATTGAAAAAGAATTCAATAGATCAAGATTATTAGGTTATGAAAATCCAATTTATTCAACTAAGAAAGAAACTGATAAAAGTTTTAATAAAGCTGTAAATTTTATTTTAAAAAGATTAGAAGTTTTTAGTTTATTTCTGGCAACTCATAATGAGAAAAGTATTTATAATGTAATTAGATTCATGAGCAAAAATAATATTTCTAAAAAAAGAGAAATTTACTTTTCACAACTCTATGGTATGGGTGACAACATTACCTTTAATCTTTCTCATCTAAATTACAAAGTGGTTAAATACCTCCCTTATGGACCAATAAAAGATGTTATTCCATATTTAATAAGGAGGGCAGAGGAGAACACTTCCGTATCTGGGCAAACATCAAGAGAAATGGAATTGATAAAGAAAGAAATTAAAAGAAGAAAACTTAATTAAAATTATAGGATTCTAATAATATATTTTCAGGACAGTTTTTTATATCCATTTTATATTTTTTATTTAATTCAAGTCTGTATGTATTGCAAGTGTCTTTTTCATTTACATTACTTTCTGAAAATATAATTTTACCTAAACTAATTTGAGAATATAATATTGAATCATTAAGAAAAATAAATTCTTTTTTTAAATGGCTTGGAATAATTATTTGTTTTTTTAATAAATCATTTTTAACTCTTTTAGATGGAAAATAATTACAACTGGTTTTTTTACCACTAAAAAAAAACATCAAAAAAAACATGCCAATTACAAAACCAAATAAATAATAAGAAAGTCTGTAAAAAAAATTCATTTATAAGTTTATTTTATTTAACTTTCTAGTACTCTCATTTATTTTGTGTAACGAAAAAAAATCATATTTTTCAGGAAGATATTCACTAATTATCTGACCCCATTCGAGAATACACAAATGATTAGATTCTAAATAGTCTTCTAGCCCAATATCTAAAGCTTCCTCTGGATTTTCTATTCTATAAAAATCAAAATGAAATATTTTCTTTTTTGTGTTAATAAAATATTCATTAACTAAAGAAAAAGTAGGACTGTTGACATTTTCACTTACACCCAAAGATTTGCATAATGATTTGATTAATGTAGTTTTACCTGATCCAATTTCACCATCAATTCTAATAATTGAAAATTTTTTATTTTCTAAAATAAAATTTACAGCAGTTTTGATTTGATTTTCTTTATAAATAATTTCCATTGATTATTTTGGTTTTAAAAAAACAAAAGGAACAATCATTTCTTCCATAGATATGCCTCCATGTTGAAAAGAATTTTTATAGTAATTAACATATTTGTTGTAATTGTTTTTGTAAATAAAATATTGATTTTGATTAGCGAAATAATAAGAACTGTTTATTGAAACTTTTGGAAGCTCAAAATCTTCTGGATTATCAATTTTTAATACTTTTTTTGAATTAACCGTTAAACTTCTACCTGTTTTATATCTTAGATTAGAGCTAGAATTTCTGTCTGAAATTGTTTCTATAGGCGTTTCGACATTAATAGTTCCATGGTCTGAAGTTAAAATTAAATTAAACCCTAATTCACTTGCCCTAATAATTAGTTCTTTTAGAGGACTGTTTTTAAACCAACTAAGTATAAGGGATCTATAAGCCTTAATGTCAGGAGCTAATTCTTTTATCATTTTCATCTCAGTTTTTGCATGTGAAATTATATCTATAATATTCACAACAAAAACAGTTAAAGATTCATTCAAATTATTATTTAAATTACTTATTAATTCTTTAAACTTTATAGATTCAGTAATTTTATTATATGAAAATTTAATATTTTTATTAAGTCTTTCTAATTGATTTTCAAGCAGTTCTTTTTCAAAAAGATTTTTACTATTACCTTCATTATCATTAATCCAAAAGTGAGGTAATTTTTTGCTTATTTCTAATGGAGTCATTCCTGAAAATATTGAATTTCTTGAATATTGTGTAGATGAAGGGAGTATACTCATAAAAGATGATTCTGATTCAATTTTATAAAATTCTGTTATTTCAGAAGAGATAATTTTCCAATGATCATATCTTAAATTATCAATTAAAAGCAGAATACATGGTTTGTTTTTTTCAATTTTTGGAGATATTTTTTTCTTAAAAAGCTGATGAGACAAAATAGGAGGTTTATCTTCCCTAAGCCATTTATTATAATTTTTGCTAATAAAATGGAAAAATTTCAAATTAGCTTCTTTAAACTGATTTTTAAAAATATCAATCATGCTTTTATCATTTGATGACTCTAATTCAAGTTCCCAAAAAATCATTTTTTTATAAAATATTTCCCATTCATCAAAAGAATTAATTTCGTCTAATTCTTTTGTGATTAAAGAGAATTGTTTTTGGTAGTCTTGACTTATTTTTTCTGAAATAATATTTTTTTTACTAAATATTTTTTTTAATGCAAGCAGTATTTGATTAGGATTTACTGGTTTGATAAGATAATCAGCTATTTTTCTTCCAATAGCTTCATTCATTATGTGTTCTTCTTCATTTTTAGTAATCATTATAACTGGTAATTCATTTTTTAATTTTTTAATTTCAGTTAATGTCTCTAAACCATTTAGTCCAGGCATATTTTCATCAAGAAGAACAATGTCAAAGGATTCACTTTTGATTAGATCAAGGGCATCTTGACCATTTGAACAAGGCTTAGTTATGTAGCCTCTATCTTTAAGAAATAAAAAATGAGGGGTAAGCAATTCTATTTCATCATCAACCCATAAAATTTTTACATCAGCCATTGTTTATTTAAATTATGTGTTTATTGAATTGTAAATTATTTTTCAATATACATGATTACTTTAAATGTGAAAAATCTAAAAAAGTATATTTGGTTATAAATTCATATTTTTGCAATCATGAAATTTACAGTTGAACAGATTGCTAAAAAAGTTAATGGTAATATTGAAGGTAACTCAAAAGATGAACTTTTTACACTATCTAAAATTGAAGAAGCAAAACAAGGCTCAATAACTTTTCTTTCTAATCCAAAGTATATTCCATTTATATATAAAACTAAGGCATCTGCTGTAATTGTTGATAATAATTTTATTCCTGAAAATAAATTAGAAACAACATTAATTAGGGTTAAAGATGCATATAGTTCATTTACGAAAATTCTTGAGCTTTTTAATATGGAGGTTGACAAGCTTTATGAAATTGATAAATCAGCACTAGTAAATAAAACGATTAAAATTCCAAAAAAAATATTTGTAGGAGCTTTAACTATAATTGAAAAAGGAGTTATTTTGGGTGAGAATATTCAAATAAAAGCTCAATCTTATATAGGTGAAAATGTTAAAATTGGAAAAAACACTATAATTCAAAATGGTGTAAAAATTTTATCTAATTCAATAATTGGAAATAATTGTATTATTAATGCTGGAGCAGTTGTAGGTTGTGATGGTTTTGGTTTTGCTCCTCAAGAAAACGGAACTTACACAAAAATTCCTCAAACCGGAAATGTTATAATAGGAAATAATGTTGAAATAGGATCAAATTCAACTATTGATAGAGCCACTATGGGATCAACAATAATTCATGATGGAGTTAAAATTGATAATTTAGTTCAAATTGCTCATAATGCTGAAATAGGAAAGAATACTGTCTTTGCAGGACAATCTGGAGTTTCGGGATCTACTAAAATAGGAGAGAATTGTGTTATTGGTGGTCAAGCTGGTATAGCTGGTCATTTAAAAATTGGAAATAATGTTAGAATTCAAGGCCAGACAGGAGTTTTAAGAGACATTCCAGATAATAAGCAAATTCAAGGAACACCAGCTATCGAGTTTAATGATTATTATAGATCATATGCTTATTTTAAAAAGCTACCTGATTTTGAAAACAGATTAAAGAAAATTGAGAAAAAATGATTATTAAATCTGAAGTTCAAAAAACAATAATTAAAGAAGTTTCACTTAAAGGCGTTGGATTGCATACTGGTGAAGAAGTTGTTTTAAATTTTAAACCTGCTCCTGTTAATACTGGATTTGTTTTTGTAAGAATAGACTTGAAACCTAATATTTTTATACCTGCAGATGCTCAATATGTAATTAATACTGATAGAGGCACAAATTTGGAAAAGGATGGGGCCAAAATTCAGACAAGTGAACATGTTCTTGCTGCACTTGTTGGTATCGGAATTAACAATTGTTTCATTGAGATCAATAGCTCTGAACCGCCAATAATGGATGGCTCATCAAAGTTTTTTGTTGAGTCATTAAAAAAGGCTGGTATAAAAAAACAAAATGAATATTTAGAAGAATATGTAGTAGAAGATGTTATAAGTCATATTGATAAAAATGGAAGTGAAATAATTATAATACCTTCAGATAAGTCATCTATTTCTGTTTTAGTCGACTATAAAACAAAAGTTTTAGGCACTCAAAATGCAACATTAGAGGATATAACTGATTTTGATAAGGAAATAGCTTCCTCCAGGACTTTTAGTTTTCTTCACGAGTTAGAGACTTTATTAGATAATGGTTTAATAAAAGGGGGAGATTTAAACAACGCGATTGTGTATGTTGACAAGCCTCTTTCTAAAACAAATATGGAAAAACTTAAGGTTGCATTTAAAAAAGATAAAATTTCAGTTAAACCAAATGGAATACTTGATAATCTTACGCTTCATCATAATAATGAAGCTGCAAGACATAAACTACTTGACGTTATAGGGGACCTAGCTTTAATTGGAATGAAAATTAGAGGAAGAATATTTGCATACAAACCAGGACATAAAATCAATACAGACTTTTCGAAAAAGATGTCTTTAAGAATAAAAAATGAAAGAAGGCTTCAAGTGCCCAATATTGATTTTTATTCTCAACCTTTAATGGATATAACCCAAATAATGAAAATAATTCCTCATAGGCCACCTTTTTTGTTAGTTGATAAAATTTTTGAATTGTCTGAAACGCATGTTATTGGGATGAAAAATGTAACTATGAACGAACCTTTTTTTCAAGGACATTTTCCTGGAGCTCCAATTATGCCAGGAGTCCTTCAAATTGAGGCTATGACTCAAGCAGGAGGTGTTTTACTTCTAAGCACAGTTCCTGACCCTGATAATTATTTAACTTTATTTATGAAAATTGATAATGCAAAATTTAAAAGACCAGTTTATCCTGGTGACACTCTTTTGTTCAAATTAGATTTAATAACCCCAATAAGGAGAGGTATATGTCATATGAAAGGAGTTATTTTTGCAAATGGAAATTTAGTAACTGAGGCAGAGTTAATGGCACAAATAATTCATAGAGATAAAGTAGAATCAAAATGAACCAACCATTAGCATATGTACATCCTGGAGCTAAAATTGCAAAAAATGTAGTTATTGAACCTTTTGCAACTATTAATAATAACGTTATTATTGGTGAAGGAACATGGGTAGGTTCTAATGTTATAATTATGGAAGGAGCAAGAATTGGAAAAAATTGTTCAATATTTCCAGGATCAGTGATTTCTGCAATACCTCAAGACCTTAAGTTTAATGGTGAAGATTCTCTAGTTGTAATTAATGATAATACAACAATAAGAGAGTGTGTTACAATCAATAGAGGAACATCTGATAGAGGAGAAACAACTATTGGAAAAAATTGTTTGATAATGGCTTATTGTCATATAGCTCATGATTGTATTATTGGAGACAATTGTATTTTTTCTAATAACAGCACTCTTGCTGGTCATGTTTCAGTTGGTAATCATGCAATTTTAGCTGGATTTGTAGCGGTTCATCAGTTTTGTTCAATTGGAGATCATGCTTTTATAGCTGGAGGTTCATTAGTTAGAAAAGATATTCCTCCATATGTTAAAGCTGCAAGAGAACCTATTTCTTATGTTGGTATAAACTCTGTTGGTCTGCGAAGAAGAGGATTTAAAGCAAGTAAAATTCAAGAAATTCAAAACATTTATAGAATTTTATTTCAAAATAAATATAATAATTCCCAGGCTGCAGATATAATTGAAGCTGAATTAGCTGCAACTCCAGAAAGAGATGAAATTTTACAATTTATAAAGAATTCTCAAAGAGGAATAATGAAGGGTTATTTTCAAAAGAATTAAAATATGGCATCTACATCTGATATTAGAAAAGGATTGTGCATTAAGTATAGTAATGATATATATAAAATTGTTGATTTTTTACATGTTAAACCAGGGAAAGGTCCTGCGTTTGTTAGGACAAAGTTGAAAAGTGTTACAACTGGCAAAGTGATTGACAATACTTTTCCTGCAGGACATAAAATTGAAGATATTAGAGTTGAAACAAATAAATATCAATTTTTATATAATGATACAGAAGGATATCATTTTATGAACACAGAAGATTATAATCAAATAATAGTTAATAAAAATAATATAGATTCTCCAAATTTTTTAAAAGAATCTGAAATGGTTACAATATCAATAAATACTGAGGATGGAATGCCCTTATCTGTAGATATGCCTGCAAGCGTAATATTAGATGTGACTCATACTGAACCAGGGGTTAAAGGAAATACAGCAACTAATGCAACAAAACCTGCAACTTTAGAAACTGGAGCAAAAATTAATGTACCTTTATTTATTAATGAAGGGGATAAAATAAAAGTTGATCCAGAAAAAGGGAATTATATTGAACGTGTAAAAAATTAAATATTCAAAAATGAGTGTTTTAGTAAACAAAAACTCTAAAATAATAGTACAAGGTTTCACAGGTAGTGAGGGTACTTTTCATTCTACCCAAATGATTGAATATGGGACTAATATAATAGGCGGAGTTACCCCAGGAAAAGGTGGTGAAACACATTTAAACAAACCTGTTTTTAATACTGTTTCTGAAGCAGTTAATAAACATGGTGCAGACACTACAATAATTTTTGTACCTCCTGCTTTTGCAGCTGATGCGATTTTTGAAGCTATAGATGCGGGGATAAAGGTTATAATCACTATAACTGAGGGAATACCTGTTAATGATATGACTAAAGTTAATATGTATTTAAAAGGGAAGGATTGTGTTTTGGTTGGACCAAATTGCCCTGGAGTTATTACTCCTGATGAAGCTAAAGTAGGTATTATGCCTGGTTTTGTATTTAAGAAAGGTACAGTTGGAATTGTTTCAAAATCTGGAACACTTACTTATGAAGCATCTGATCAAGTTGTTAAAGAAGGATTAGGAGTTTCAACTGCAATTGGAATAGGAGGAGATCCTATAATTGGAACAACTACAAAGGATGCAATTGAGCTTTTTATGAATGATGATGAAACAAACTGCATAGTAATGATTGGAGAAATTGGAGGTCAATTAGAAGCTGATGCTGCCAGATGGGTAAAAGAAAATGGCAATAAAAAACCTGTTGTTGGTTTTATTGCAGGAGAAACTGCTCCAAAAGGAAGAACAATGGGACATGCAGGTGCAATAGTAGGAGGAAAAGATGATACTGCAGAAGCCAAAAAAAGAATAATGCGTGAATGTGGCATTCATGTAGTTGATTCTCCAGCACAAATTGGAAAAAAAGTTTTAGAAGTTTTAAGTTAAATTATATGGGATTGTTGAAAGACAAGATAGCTTTAATTACTGGAGCTAGTAGAGGTATCGGTAGAGGTATTGCTACTGTTTTTGCAAAGAATGGTTGTTCTGTTGCTTTCACTTATAACAATAATAAAGAAATGGCAGATTCTTTACAAAAAGAATTGGCAGTTTATAATATTAAATCAAAATCATATAAAATTGATGTTTCAAAATTTAATGATTCTCAGAAATTAGTTGAGGATGTATTAAAGGATTTTGGGTCTTTAGATATTCTTGTAAATAACGCAGGAATAACCAAGGATAATTTATTACTTAGAATGAATGAAGAAGACTTTAATGATGTTATTGATGTTAATTTGAAATCAGTATTTAATATAACTAAAGCTTCTCAAAAAGTTTTTTTGAAAAACAGAAGTGGATCAATAATAAATATTAGCTCAGTTGTAGGTGTTAAAGGAAATGCTGGACAATCAAATTATGCTGCATCGAAATCTGGAATTATAGGTTTTTCAAAATCTATAGCATTAGAACTAGGTTCAAGAAATATAAGATGTAATGTTATAGCACCTGGTTTTATTCAAACTGAAATGACTTCTAAACTTCCAGAAGAGGTAATTAAAAAGTGGGAAACTGCAATTCCATTAAAAAGAGGAGGAACTACGCTTGATATTGGAAATTCTTGCGTATTTTTGGCTTCAGATTTATCCAGTTATATTACTGGTCAAGTTCTCCATGTGGATGGAGGCATGTTAACTTAAATTATTATTATTAATTATGAAAAATTTACCTAAAGTTGGACTGCCAGTAATTTTATTGGCATTTGTGTTAATTATTTTTATCTCTAAATCATCTATCAATATTGGATATGGTGAGGCTGGAGTTTTATTTAAAACTTTTGGAGGAGGAGTTGTTGTTGATGAAGCACCTCTAAGTGAAGGGTTCCATATAATAGCTCCATGGAATCAAGTATATATTTATAATGTTAAACAACAAGAGTTTTTTGAAGGAAATATGCAGGTTTTATCTTCAAATGGTTTAGAAATCTCACTTGATGTTTCTGTTCTTTATCAACCTGTATATGATGAGCTTGGACTTTTACATAAAACAAAAGGTGAAAATTATGTTAATATAGTCTTAATACCACAAATTAGAGCTGTAGCAAGAAGTGTCGTTGGACGTTATACTCCTGAACAATTATATTCTACAAAAAGAGATGCTATTCAAAATGAAATTTTTGAGGAAACAGTAAAGGTTGTTGTTAGTCAACATATTCAAGTCAATGCTGTTTTAGTAAGAGATGTAACACTGCCTTTAGCTATTAAAGAAGCTATTGAAAGGAAGTTAAGACAAGAACAAGAGGCTTTAGAATATGAATTTAGAATTGATAAAGCAAGACAGGAAGCAGAAAGACAAAGAATAGATGCAGAGGGAAAAGCAAAAGCAAACAGAATATTAAGTGCTTCTTTAACAGATAAAATACTTAAAGAGAAAGGTATTGAAGCAACAATAAAACTTTCAGAATCTCCAAATAGCAAGGTTATTGTTATTGGAAGCGGAAAAGATGGAATGCCAATTATATTAGGAGGAAATAATTAGTTTTAGGTCATTTAATAATAATTAAATATATTTGCCGCGATAATGATAAAAAATATTACACATAATCATCATATTATAATTAGCTCAAGCGAGTTGTAATCTGATTATTTATGTCAATTATAAACCCGTTTGTGTTACAAACGGGTTTTTTTATACATATAAACTATGATTAAAATAGCAATTCAAAAATCAGGAAGGTTAAATCAGTATTCATTAAATCTTTTAAAAGATTGTGGAATATTAATTGAAAATGAAAAAGATCAATTAAAAGTAGTTTCTAGAAATTTTCCGATTGAAGTTTTTTTTCTTAGAAATAGTGATATTCCTCAATATCTAAAAGATGGAATCATTGATCTTGCAATTATAGGAGAAAACTTATTGTTTGAAAAAGGAAATGATATAGAAGTGATTGAAAATTTAGGATTTTCAAAATGCAGAGTTTCATTGGCTATTCCAAAGAACTCAAGTATTTTAAATTTAAAACATCTTAATGGAAAGAAAATAGCTACTTCATATCCTAATACTTTAAAATCTTTTTTAAAGAAAAACAATATTAAATGTGAAACGCATATAATTAATGGCTCAGTTGAAATTGCACCAAATATTGGATTGGCTGATGCAATATGTGATATTGTTTCAAGCGGAAGTACTCTTTTTAAAAACAATTTAAAAGAACTTATAACCATTTTAAATTCAGAGGCTGTACTTGCTATATCTCCCAAAGTTGAACCCAATAAACTTGAAATTATAAATAAAATCAGATTTAGGATTAAATCAGTACTAAGTGCCAAAAATTCAAAATATATACTAATGAACGCTCCAAATAATAAAATTGAAAAAATTGGATCCATCTTACCTGTGCTAAAGAGTCCAACTATCATGCCTCTAGCAAAATCTGGCTGGAGTTCAGTTCATTCAGTTATTGAAGATGACAGTTTTTGGGATGTAATTGATAAGTTAAAGGATGCAGGAGCTGAAGGTATTATTGTTTGTCCAATTGAAAAGATGGTTTTATGATTACTGATTTTACAAACCCTGAAAGAAAAAAATGGTCAGAGATAACTAAAAGACCAGAGTTAGATCTTAAGAAAATAAAACCTTTAGTAAAAAAGATTTTTAAAGATGTTAATAAAAATGGAGACAAATCTTTATATAAATACACTAAAGAATTTGATAAAATAGATATAAAATCAATTAAGACAAAAAGAAAAGATCTTTTAAAATCTGAAAATAAAGTTTCTGAAAAATTAAAACTTGCTATTAAATCAGCAAAAAAAAATATAGAAAAATTTCATGAAGCTCAAAAAGTTGTTTTTAAAAAAATTGAAACGGAGGAAGGTGTTGAATGTTGGCAAGAAAAAAAAGCAATTGAAAAGGTTGGTTTATATATACCAGGTGGAACAGCACCTCTTTTTTCAACAATTTTAATGTTGGCAATACCTGCAAAAATTGCTGGATGTAAAGAAATAATAATTTGTACACCTCCAGATAAAAATGGATATATTCCAAACGAAATATTATTTACAGCTAAATTATGTGGGGTTTCAAAAATTTATTGTATTGGAGGTGCTCAGGCTATTGCTGCAATGACTTTTGGAACAGAATCTATTCCTAAAGTTTATAAAATTTTCGGTCCAGGAAATCAATATGTTACTATGGCAAAACAATATTCTTTAAACTTTAATGTTTCTATTGATATGCCAGCAGGACCAAGTGAATTATTAGTTGTTGGAGATTCATCATCTAACGCTTCATTCATTGCCTCAGATCTTCTTTCACAAGCTGAACATGGGATTGATAGTCAAGTGATTTTAGTTTCTACTTCTAAAGACTTAATAAAATCAGTCAAAAATGAGATTTTAATTCAAGTTAAATTATTAACTAGAAAAAATATTGTTGAAAAATCGTTAAAAAATGCAAAGTTTATTTATTTCAAATCCAAAAAAGACGCATCTGATTTTATAAACGAATACGCACCTGAACACTATATTATATCAATAGAAAATGAAGATTATTTTACCTCAAACATCATGAATGCAGGTTCAGTTTTTATTGGAAAGTATTCTCCAGAAAGCGCTGGAGATTATGCCTCAGGAACAAACCATACTTTACCAACCAATGGTTATTCTAAACAATATAGTGGCGTAAATGTTGATAGTTTTACAAAGACTATAACATTTCAAAAAATATCAAAATCTGGTCTGAGTAATTTGTCAGAGACAATTCAATTGATGGCTCAAGCTGAAAATTTAGAGGGACATAAAAAAGCTGTTTCAATAAGATTTAAATAATATACATGATTTTTAATATTAAAAAGTTTGCAAGAAAATTATTACTGGATTTAAAACCATACAAATCTGCAAGAGAAGAATATGTTAGAGATAATAAAAATATGGTTCTATTAGACGCAAATGAAAGCCCTTATAAATCTCTAACTAATAGGTATCCTGATCCATTACAAATAGAATTAAAGGAAAAGATATCAAAATGGAAAAGAATTTCCATAAATAAAATTTATTTAAGCAATGGTAGTGATGAATTTATATCTCAATCAATTTTAGGGTTTTGTGAGCCTAGTTTAGATCATATAATAATAACGTCTCCTACGTTTTTAATGTATAAAGTATCTGCCAATCTTCATGGTGTTGAAGTTAAGGATATTCCTCTTTTAAATGATTTTGAGTTAAATGTTAGTGAGATAATTAAAAAAAGTAATAATAATTCCAAAATTTTATTTATTGCCAGACCTAATAATCCCACTGGAAATAGCTATCAAGAAAAGGATCTAAAAAATATTTTAGAAAATTTTTCGGGATTAGTAATAGTTGATGAAGCTTATATAGAATATTCAAAACAGAAATCATTTATTAACTATTTGAACAAATACCCAAATTTAATTGTATGTCAAACATTTTCTAAAGCACAAGGTATGGCTGGAGCTCGACTAGGTATGGCTTTTGCTCACGAAGAAATTATCTCCTTTTTAAATCAGCTTAAAGCTCCATATAACATAAATACCCTATCTCAAAAAGAAGCAATTAGTAAAATTAAGAGTCAAAATAAAGTTTTATTAAAAACAAGAGCTATCCTTAAAGAAAGAGATGTTTTGGAATACAAAATGAAAAAAATACATTTTATAAAAAAAATATATACATCTGATGCAAATTTTTTCCTTTTAAAAGTTGATGATAGTTCTAAAAGATATAAGCAACTTATTGATAAAGGAATCGTAGTTAGAAATTCATCAAAGAATTTAAATTGCAGCAATACTTTAAGAGTTACAGTGGGAACTTCTAAAGAAAATATCATGTTAATTGAAGCAATGAAAGAAATAGATAAATAACAATGAAAAAGATATTATTCATAGATAGAGATGGAACGCTAGTTAATGAACCAAAAGATTATCAATTAGATTCTTTTGAAAAACTATCTTTTTATCCAAAAGTTTTTAATTATTTAAGTAAAATTTATAATGAATTAGATTATAAACTTATTGTAGTTACTAATCAAGATGGCCTAGGAACTGATAGTTTTCCTTACAAAAACTTTACACCAGTAAATGATTTTATAATTAAATCATTCGAAAACGAAGGAGTTGTTTTTGATAATATTTGTATTGACAATAGCTTTCCTGAAGATAATTCAGTAAATCGAAAGCCTTCAACTGGAATGATTAAAAAGTATTTAAATAATAAAGATTTTGATATTAATAACTCCTTTGTAATTGGTGACAGACTAACAGATATGGAATTGGCTAAAAATATATCTTGTTCAGGAATTTTTATAGATAATGATGCTAATTTAGGAAAAAGCGAAGTTAAAGATGTTGATCTTGATAATGTTATAAAACTTAAAACAAAATCATGGGAAGAAATTTATTCATTTTTAAAAAAACAAAACAGAACTTCTAATATTCACAGAGTGACTGGAGAAACAAATGTTTTTGTTGAGTTAAATTTAGATGGTTTAGGAAATAGTGATATTAAGACTGGGATCAGTTTTTTTGATCATATGTTAGACCAATTAGCTAAACATTCTGGTATTGATTTAATAATAGACACAAAGGGAGATTTAAATGTAGATGAACACCATACTATCGAGGATACTGGAATAACTTTAGGAAAAGCTTTTTTTGAAGCTTTAGGAAAAAAAATAGGTATTGAAAGATATGGCTTTTGCCTTCCAATGGACGATTGTTTAGCTCAAGTAAGTATTGATTTTGGTGGAAGAAACTGGATAGAATGGGATGTGGAATTTAAAAGGGAAATGATTGGTAAAATGCCAACTGAGATGTTTTTTCATTTTTTTAAATCATTTAGTGACTCTGCAAAAGCCAATATAAATATAAAGGCAGATGGATTGAATGAACATCACAAAATAGAATCAATTTTTAAGGCATTTGCAAAATCTATAAAAGCAGCAATAAAAAGAGATAAAGATAAAATGATATTACCATCAACTAAAGACGAGTTATAAATGAATGTAGTAATTATTGATTATGATGCGGGTAATGTTCAGAGTTTAAAGTTCGCATTAGATAAATTAGGTGTAGATAGTATTTTAACAAAAGATAGAGAGCTTATTTCAAAGTCAGATAAGGTAATATTTCCTGGACAAGGTGCAGCAAAAAATGCCATGAACAAATTACATGTTAATGATTTAGTAGACTTGATACCTAAACTTAAACAACCTGTTTTAGGGATTTGCTTGGGAATGCAATTGTTATTTGAAAAAACCGAAGAAGGAAACGTTAATGGCCTTGGCATAATTAAGGGTTATGTTAAAAAATTTTCTGAAAAGGTTAAAGTACCTCAAATGGGTTGGAACACTCTAGAGAATTTAGAATCAAAGCTATTTAATAATATAAATGAAGGAGAATATATGTATTTAGTTCATAGTTATTATGTTCCGATTGTTCCAGAAACTATTGGAATCTCTGAATATGATTTGAAATATAGTATTGCAGTTAAAAAAAACAATTTTTATGGTGTTCAATTTCATCCTGAAAAAAGTAGTTTTTCAGGAAATAAACTATTAAATAATTTTTTAAAACTATAAATATGTTAATAATACCAGCTATAGATATAATTAATGGCAAATGTGTAAGGTTAACAAAAGGAGATTATAAAACTTCTAAAATTTATAGTGAAAATCCTTTAGAAATTGCTAAAATTTATGAATCACATGGGATAAAGAATCTTCACCTAGTTGATTTAGACGGAGCAAAAGGTAAGGGGATAGTGAATCATAAAATTTTAGAAGAAATATCTTATAAAACTAATTTGATTATAGATTTTGGTGGTGGAATTAAATCAGATGAAGATATAAAAAATGCATTTGAATATGGTGCTGACATGGTAACCATTGGAAGCGTTGCAGTAAACAATCCTGAGATTGCTGAAAAAATGATTTTAAAGTATGGGTCTGAAAAAATAATTCTAGGAGCTGATACTAAAAACAACTTAATAGCTAAAGATGGTTGGATAAATATGTCAAATTATAATTTAATTGATTTTATTAAATTTTATTTAAATAAAGGATTAAATAAAGTTATTTGCACAGATATCGATAAGGATGGAATGCTAAGTGGTCCTTCTATTGAATTATATAAAAAAATTATTTCAGGTTTTGATAAAATCAAATTAATTGCTTCCGGAGGTATAAAAGACATGGTTGATGTTAAAAAACTTTCGTCTACAGGCTGTTATGCAGCCATTATAGGTAAGGCTATATATGAAAAAGAAATAGATTTAAAAGAAATAGAAAAATATATATTAGGATGTTAACCAAAAGAATTATCCCTTGTTTAGATATTAAAAATGGAAGGACTGTCAAAGGAGTTAATTTTTTAAATCTAAAAGATGCTGGAGACCCTATTGAGCTTGCTGTAAAACATGTTGATGATGGCGCGGACGAACTTGTTTTTTTAGATATTACAGCTACGGAACAAAAAAGAAAAACATTATCACGATTAGTTTATAATATTGCCTCAAAAATTAATATTCCATTTACAGTTGGAGGTGGTATCTCAAGTATAAGTGATGTTGATATACTTCTAAAAAATGGAGCTGATAAAGTTTCCGTTAATTCATCTGCTATAAAAAATCCTAATTTAATTAATGAGATTTCTGAAAAATATGGATCACAATGTTTAGTAATTGCGATAGACGCAAAAAAAGTAAACTCAAATTGGATAGTTCATTTAATGGGAGGAAAGACTATTACAGAATTAAATTTGTTTGATTGGGCAATTGAAGCAGAAAAAAGAGGTGCTGGAGAAATTTTGTTTACTTCAATGAATAATGATGGCACAAAAGATGGTTATGCAAATAAAGCTCTATTACGACTGTCTAAACTAATTAATATCCCAATTATAGCCTCTGGAGGAGCAGGCGAGATATATCACTTTATAGATGTTTTTAAACAAGGTAAAGCAGATGCAGCATTAGCAGCAAGTGTTTTTCATTACAATGAAATTTCAATAAATGAATTAAAAAAGAAGTTGAAAGCTGAAAAAATAAATGTTAGGTTATAAATTTTAAACAATAAAAATGAAAATAGATTTTTCTAAAACAAATAATAAATTAATCCCTGCAATTATTCAAGATGATGAAACAAAATCCGTTTTGATGTTAGGTTACATGAATAAAGATTCAATAGATAAAACAAAAAAAACAAAAAAGGTTACCTTTTATAGTAGGTCAAAGAAAAGATTATGGACTAAAGGTGAAGAAAGTGGAAATTATTTAAATTTCATTTCTATGAAAATTGATTGCGATAATGATACATTGTTGATTAAGGCTAAACCTGATGGACCAACTTGTCATGAAGGATTTGATACTTGTTGGAAAGAAAACAATTATATTTCATATGGTTTTTTATCTGACCTTGAGAAAGTTATTGAGGATAGATATAATGATATTAACAATAAAAAAAGTTATATCTCTTCATTATTTAAGGAAGGTATTAATAAAATAGCTCAAAAAGTAGGGGAGGAAGCTGTTGAAACAATAATAGAAGTAAAAAACAATGAAAAAGAAAGATTTTTAAATGAAAGTGCTGATTTATTGTTTCACTTATTAATACTTTTAAAGGCTAAAGGAGTAAAATTTGATGATGTTATTTCCGTTTTAAAATCACGTAATTAATTATTATTTAAAAGTATAATGTTTAAGGTTTTAATCTATAATTTTTATGTATTTATATCTATAATTGGTTTAAATCAGATAAATCAAGAAAAAATCCCATTAATCATAGATGCTGACACAGCAAATGAATTAGATGATTTATTTGCTATTGCAAGAGCAGTTTCTGAACCTAAGTTTAATATTTTAGCAATAAATTCTGCACAATTTAATAATTCACCCTTGGCTACTTCAAATTCTGTAAAGGAAAGTCAATTATTAAATGAGAAAATTTTAAGAATATTAAACAGAAAAGAAATTATTCTACCACTGGGGGCAAATAAAAAACTTGTCAATTACGAATCCCCTCAAATCTCAGAAGCTTCTGAATTAATAGTAAGAAAAGCACATGAAATGAAAAAAGGGGAGAAGCTTAATATAGCTGTCCTAGGCCCCTGTACAAATGTTGCATCTGCAATTATTAAAGACCCCTCAATTGTTCCAAAAATAAGAGTTTATTATTTAGGAATATGGCATAATCCAAAGACAAACTTTTATAATAAAAAGGAGTTTAATACAGGCAATGATCCTATTGCATTAGAAATTTTATTAAATAGTAAAGGATTAGATTTTAATTTAATGTCTGCAACAACTTCTCAAAAACTTATTTTTTTAAAAGATGAAGTAGAATTAAATTTTTCAAATAATAGTACTCTTGGAAGCTTATTAATAAATCGATGGAAATCTTTTAATAGATGGTGGACAAAAGAAGATCCAGATAAAAAGAAATGGATTATGTGGGACTTAGCTTTAATTGAGGCTATTGCTAATCCTAAATTAGCAATATCAGAGACTTTTTTTACACCAGATGAAAACGTTAAACGTGAAATAAAAATTTATACTTTAATCAATGTAATTGAGATGAAAAAAAAGTTTTGGAGTAATATAAAGCGTTATAATTAATTATAAAATGAAAGAAATATCCAAAAGATCTTCTTTATCTGAGATTGAAAAATATTTAAAAAAAGAATTAAACATTTTCAGTTTTGATGAACAAATTCATAACATCGATGTCCCTGGCGAGGGGAATATGAATGTTGTTCTAAGAGTTGAAACTAATAAAAAATCATTTATACTTAAACAATCCAGACCCTATGTAAATAAATATCCTAATATTAAAAATTCTGAAAAAAGAATAATAGTAGAAGATCAATTTTACGAACTCATTATAAAATCAGAAATACAAAAATTTTTCCCAAAAAAAATTGATTTTATAAAAAAAGATTTAATTCTATTAATAGAAGATCTTGGGCAATGCAGAGATATGAGCTATTTGTATTCAAGCAAAAATATAAATTTAGATCATTTTAATTCCTTGATATATATTCTAGAATCTATCCATAAAACAAAAGTAAATTCATTTCCCTCAAATTCTTCTTTAAAAGAATTAAATCATGAACATATATTTGTTCTTCCTTTTCAAAAAAATGATTTTCAGTTAGATGATATTCAAAGCGGTTTAAAAAAACTTTCAACTTATATAACCAATGATTCTAATATAAATGATGTTGTTAAACGAATAGGAGACATGTATTTAAAAGTTGGAAATACTTTATTGCATGGGGATTATTATCCTGGCAGTTGGATGGAAAAAGATGATAGTTTATATGTAATAGATCCTGAATTTAGTCATTTAGGTTTTAAAGAGTTTGATTTGGGGGTTATGGCTGCTCATTTAACTATGATTACAGAAAGTGAAGATTATTTAAATAAAATAATAAAGGCTTATTCTGAAAACATAGACAAATCAATATTTTATAAAGTTTCAGGAATTGAAATTATTAGAAGAATTATAGGCTTAGCTCAACTACCTTTAGATATGTCCTTAAATGCTAAAGAAAAACTCTTAAACATTGCTAAAAAAATGATATTGAGTTAGTTTTTATAATTTAATTACAATTACTTAATCGTTTAAATTATGCATTTGATAAATTAAAATGGGTTTAAGTAGAATATTTTATAATTTTAAGAAAATCATTTTGCATGAAGTTATGTTATTTTTTAAAACACTACCTCCTTCCTTTTACTTTTGTTTTTATTACATATTCATGCGAATATTCAAAGAATAAATCATCATCTTTTAAATATAATATAGTATGGATTGTTTATGAAGATCAATCTCCTGAATTTTTCCCTCAATACGCTAATGTTCCAATAAAACTTCCAGCTATTCAATCACTTGCTGAAGATGGAGTTGTTTTTACTAATATGCATACACCTGCTCCAGTTTGTGCACCAGCCAGAAGTGCAATTATAACGGGTATGTACCCAACAACTCTTGGAACTCATAATATGAGGACATATAATGCATATAAACCAGAGAATGAGGCTTCAATTGGCATTCCAAGTTATTCTCCTAATTTTCCTAATTATATTAAACCATTTACCGAGTATCTTAGAAATGCTGGGTATTACTGTACAAATAATGCTAAAGAAGATTATAATTTTAAAATTTCTACTAATGCTTGGGATGAATCAAGCCAAAATGCACATTGGATAAATAATCCTAATGAGTCTCCTTTTTTTGCTGTTTTTAATGATCATCATATGCATGAATCAGGTCTATGGAGACAAACTAATAATGAAATTCTTGTTGATAAATCAAAAATCACAATACCTCCATATTTTCCTGATACTGATATTGTCAGACATGATTTTGCTGTAAATTTTAGTAATTTAATTAGGGCTGATAAAAAAACTGCCAAAATTATAAAACAACTTAAAGACTCAGGTCAATATGATAATACATATATATTTTTCTATTCAGATCATGGAGGTCCATTTCCAAGACATAAAAGAGCAATTTATAGTTCTGGAACAAAAGTTCCATTTATAATTAAACCTCCAAAAGGAGTTTCTATTAGTGCTAAACCTGATCAATTGTTAAGTTTTATCGATTTGGCACCAACTATTTTGTCGATAGCAGGGATTAAAATTCCTTCATATATACAAGGAAAAGCATTTCTAGGGGATCAAAAAGCAGAAGAAAATCAATTACTTTTTTTTGCAACTGATCGTTTTGACGAAGTCATAGATAGGTTAAGGGCTGTTTCTGATGGAAATTATAAATATGTACGAAATTATAACATTAATAAACCTCATGCATTAAACAATTCATATCGGATGCAAATTCCTATGATGAAAGAACTTCTAGAATTATATAATGATGGGGAATTAAATGAAACTCAATCGCTATGGTTGAAAAATCCAAAACCAGCAGAAGAACTATATGATTTAAATTCAGATCCACATGAAATAAATAACATTATTAATTATAATTCTGATATTTTAGTTAAACTAAGAAAAGATTTAGATAACTGGGTGATTGAAACTAATGATTTGGGTGAGTTTCCAGAAATAGAATTAATTCCAAAGAAATATTTAAAATAAAAACAGGAATTAATAAATATAATCATGAGTTTAGAAATTCAGCTAAAAGCCTATGAAAATGATGTACACCTTTTTCTCTAGTAGGAGAGAAGCGCCCTGCTTTATAAAAAGAGGAACTAATTCCTTTCTGGACACCCTCAACAACAATTTCATCCTCTCTTTCTACTTTATCTAAAATAGCTCCAGCTCCTTTATTTAATTTGGATTCATCATAAATGTAAGATCTAAAAGATACTTTTGTTTGGTTAATTGATATTGGTTTAACAATGTTTACTGATAAACCCCATGGGTAAAAGTTAAACATGAAATTTGGAAAAATCCAATAGTAGTATGCTGCAACATTTTTTCCATGATCAGGATGACCCTCTGGTAAGTCAAAAACTTCTTCACTTGAGTCCGCAAAACCTATTTGAAGGTTCATTTTATTATATACAATTGTTTCATAATTACCATAATCTAGAACATCATTAAGATCATCATGAACAAAAGGAATATGAAACCCTTCTAAATAATTATCACAATAAAGAGCCCAATTAGAATTTACTAAATAATCTTTGCTCTTATTTTTGTCTAGTTTAAATTGATTAATTGGAAGAAAACTAATCCTTTCATTAATAATTTTAATTGTATCACTAATCTCAAATTTTGGGTTAATTCCTGCAAATAAAAACGGCCCTAGATTTTCAATTCTAAATTCGTGTAAATGATCACATTCAGTAGGGAAGTCTTTTACATCTTGAAATTCAGGCATGGACATGAATTTTCCATTTAAATCAAACTTTCTTCCATGGTATCCACATACTAAATTTCTATATTTTCCTGGATCATTAATAACAATATTCCCCCCATGTGTACAAACATTAGAAAAACATTTAATTTCATCTTTTTCATTTCTAACTAAAACTAATGGCTCATTTAGAAAATTATCTAATAAAATAAATGGGTATGCGCTTTTTGAAAGTGGAATTAAACTATTTTCATCACCAATAAAATGCCAGCATTTTAAAAATATATTATCCTTAACATTTGAAAAAGTTTCAGAGGATTTGTAAAATGATGAAGGTAAAGTTTTAGCTTCTTCAATATTAGGGTTTACATAGTATTTTTCCATTTCTTTATTTTCTTTTAAACAAAAAATAAAAGGGAATTCCTGCAATTAACATTATCATTCCTAATTTAATAGTTTCTATTCCACAACCAATTATTATCCAAATTGAAAAAATAAATGCTAAAAAAGAAATAAATAGTCGATTAAATTTTCTTTTTGATAATACTGCTAAACTTGCTGTTGAGAACAAATAAGGAGTTATAACCGATAAAGTAGATAGTTTAATCATAAAAGTAAATGCTTCTACTAAAGTCTTCGAATAACTGAATAACAAAAGAATGGATATTAGTAAACTAGATAATATAATTCCAAAAACAGGAGATGTATTATTATTAGTTTTTGAAAAAAACCTTGGGAATAATTTGTCCTTAGATGCTGCCATAGGAATTTGACCTTGTATTAATGTCCAACCATTTAATGCACCTATAGTAGCAATTATAGCCCCTAAAGCAATAACTTTTCTCGAATAATCTCCTGCTATAACCTCAGCAGCATCTGCAAATGGAGCACTTGATTGGGCTAGAGTAGTGGGCGGGATTATTCCCATAATAGAAATACTACTTAGTATATAAATTATTATAGTAAAAATTGTTCCATATAATGTTGCTTTTTTAATTATACTATTAGGGCTATTTATTTTATCACTTGGAATTGTAGCACTTTCCATTCCTAAAAAAGCGAAAAAGGTAAGGGTAGTAGTAACTGTTATTGAATTAAAATTAAATTCATTGCCTATTTCTAGTGAGTAAAAGTTATTTAAATCAATGAAGAATATACCTATAATTCCTACTAATATTATAGGAATTACTTTCAATACTACTGTTATTTTTTGAACAAACCCAATAGTTTTTATCTCTTTTGAATTTATCCAAGTTAACGTCCATATAGTAAATAATCCAATTATTATGGAATATAAAGGAGATGTGTTCAGAGAAGGTATAAAAACACTTAAATATCCTAAAAAAGCAACTACAATAGCTGTATTTGTGGACCAAATAGAAATCCAATAACCCCAAGCAACAAGAAATGCAGGGAATTCACCAAAAACATTTCTTGTGAATTTATAAGGACCTCCTGGTTCCTTATTATATATTTTGGAGAGTTCTCCAAAAACAATAGCTAGTAATATTGCTCCAATTGAAGCAAATAACCAACCAAGAATACTTACTAGTCCGTATAATGCCAAACTTGCAGGAAGAAGAAATATTCCTGATCCTATCATATTTCCAACTACTAATGAAGCACTTGACCAAAACCCTAAATTATCATTCTTATTTAAATTCATATGATTATTAAATCAATATACGAGTATTAATTAAACAAA
>CACEKG010000005.1 GCA_902560065.1 uncultured Bacteroidota bacterium | reverse complement strand
CGAAAGATCAAGTGTCTAAATTTGATAATAAAAAAAATGATAGAGTTGATTTTTTAGAAAATTTTGATTGGCATAATTATAAAGAAGGTATTGATGTAATTGAAAATAAACAATTAGAATCATTTGAAAAATTAGTTAGAGAAAATTTTGTTGAAACTTCTGATGACGACGTTATTGAAGGAGAAGTAATTTATATGACAGATAGAGAAGCTATAATTGATATTAATGCAAAATCCGAGGGAGTTATTTCGCTCAATGAATTTAGATACAATCCTGATTTAAAAGTTGGAGATAAAGTTGAAGTTATTGTTGATATAAGAGAAGACAAATCAGGTCAACTAGTATTATCACATAAAAAAGCTAGAGTTATTAAGGCTTGGGAAAGAGTTAATAAGGTTCATGCAAGTGGAGAAATAGTTCAAGGTTTTGTTAAATGCAGAACTAAAGGAGGTATGATTGTTGATGTTTTTGGGATAGAAGCCTTTTTACCTGGATCTCAAATTGATGTAAAACCTATAAGAGATTATGATCAATATGTTAATAAAAATATGGAATTTAAGGTTGTTAAGATAAATCATGAATTTAAAAATGTTGTCGTATCTCATAAGGCTCTTATAGAAGCTGATATTGAAATTCAAAAAAAGGAGATAATGGGTCAGTTAGAAAAAGGCCAAATTCTCGAAGGAATAGTTAAAAATATTACTTCCTATGGTGTTTTCATAGACTTAGGAGGTGTAGATGGATTAATTCACATAACTGACCTTTCATGGAATAGAATTAACCATCCTAATGAAATATTGGAATTAGATCAAAAATTAAATGTTGTTATTCTTGATTTTGATGATGATAAATCAAGAATTCAATTAGGATTGAAACAACTTAGCGATCATCCATGGGATAAATTAGATGAAAATATTCAAGAAGGAACTAAAGTTAAAGGAAAAGTTGTTGTTATAGCTGATTATGGAGCATTTATTGAAATTGAAGATGGGGTTGAGGGATTAATTCATGTTTCAGAAATGTCATGGTCAACCCATTTAAGATCAGCTCAAGATTTTGTTAAACTCGGTGATGATGTAGAAGCTATTATTTTAAGTTTAGACCGTGAATCTAGAAAAATGTCCCTAGGAATTAAACAATTATCTATAGACCCATGGACAGATATCACAAAAAAATATCCTGTTGGATCAAAACATTCAGGACAAGTTAGGAATTTTACAAATTTTGGAGTTTTTATAGAATTAGAAGAAGGAATAGATGGTTTAGTATACATTTCTGATTTGTCATGGACTAAAAAGATAAAACATCCTTCAGAAATTCTTTCATTAAATGATAATATAGATGTAATTGTACTCGAATTAGATATTGAAGGAAGAAAATTGAGTCTTGGTTATAAACAAACTAAGGATAATCCATGGTTAAAATTTGAAAAAGAATTTTCTATTAATTCTATTCATAAGGGTGAAGTTTACAATTTAATTGACAAAGGGTGCACTGTTAGATTTAATGATGAAATCACCGCGTTTATCCCTTCTAAATATATGATTAAGGAAGATGGAACAAAATTAAAAAAGGGAGATGAAATCGATTTTGTTATTATTGAGTTTAATAAAGAATTTAAAAGAGTTGTAGCGTCTCATTCACATATCTTTATGGATAAAGAAACTAAAAATACTATTAATAAAAAGACTAAAAAAAACGAGCATAAATCAGAAAAAACAAAATTAGGAGATATTAAGGAATTAGCTAAATTAAAAGAAAAGTTAGATGATAAAGATTAATTTTTTATTAAATGTTAATTAAAATTATATTAAAACCCTTTTTCAAAGAGGGTTTTTTTTTAAATTAAGAAAATAATAAAATTATTTTTAATGTCAAAAAGGGTTCTCTTATCAGAAAATAAAATTGATATAATTTTAAATAGATTTTGTTGTCAGCTCATTGAAAATCATCGTGACTTATCAAATACTGCACTAATTGGATTACAACCGAGAGGCGTTTATTTATTAAATAAAATAGTTAGTCTGCTTGAAGAAAATTTTAAAATAAAAAAAATAAAAAAAGGGAAGTTAGATACTACTTTTTTTAGAGATGATTTTAGAAGATCAAATAAACCTATATCTGCAAGTTCCACTGAAATAGATTTTTCTATTGAGGGTAAATCTATTGTTTTAATTGATGACGTTTTATATACTGGAAGAACAATAAGATCTGCACTGACTGCAATAGATAGTTATGGTAGGCCTAAGTCAATAGAGCTGTTAGTGTTAATTGACAGAAGATTTAGTAGACATTTGCCAATTCAACCTGATTATTTAGGTGTTCAAGTTGATGCAATTGATGGAGATAGAGTAAAAGTTTTATGGAATGAAACGGATCTTAAAGATATAGTTTATATAGAAAAGAAATATGAATAAAGCTTTAAGTGTAAATAGTTTATTAAGTATTAATGATCTCAATATTAATGATTTAAATTTAATTTATAAAACGGCTACTTATTTTAAAGAAATAATTAATAGGCCAATAAAAAAAGTTCCGACATTAAGAGACATTACAATTGCAAACTTATTTTTTGAAAATAGTACAAGAACAAAGATTTCTTTTGAACTAGCTGAAAAAAGATTAAGTTCAGATATTATTAATTTTTCAGCTCAATATTCATCCTTAAATAAAGGAGAGTCACTAATTGATACAGTTAATAATATTTTAGCGATGAAAGTTGATATTATTGTTTTAAGACATCCAAGTCCTGGTGCAGCTTTTTTTTTATCAAAAAATATAAATTCAATTATTATTAACGCTGGAGATGGTTCTCATGAACATCCAACTCAAGCATTATTAGATTCTTTTTCTCTAATGGAAAAATTTGGAGATTTAAAAAATAAAAATATAGCAATTGTTGGGGATATTTTACATTCAAGAGTAGCGTTGTCAAATATTTATGTTTTAAAAAAAATGGGGGTAAATATTAGAGTTTGTGGACCAAAAACATTAATTCCTAGAAATATAGAATCTCTCGGAGTAGATATTTCTTATGATTTAATTGATACTTTAAAATGGTGTGACGCAGTAAATATGTTAAGAGTACAAAACGAAAGAATGAACCTTAAATTTTTTCCTTCAAACAGAGAATATTCGCAAATGTATGGCTTGAATAATGATGTTATGAAAAAATTAAACAATGAGATTATTATTCTTCATCCTGGACCAATTAATAGGGGTGTTGAAATTTCAAGTGAAATAGCCGATTCTGATCAGGCAATAATATTGGATCAAGTAGAAAATGGTGTTGCAATTAGAATGGCTGTAATTTATTTATTAGCAAAAAATATTAAAATTAAAAATGCAGATTGAAGAATTAGAAGATGATATTATTTTGTTTACCATAACTAAAAATTTCAATGGATTTTCGAATGAAATTTTTGAATATTTGAAATTGAAAAAAAAAGATATTATTATTTTTTTTAAAAATTTTAGTTACAATAAATTTATTAAAGATGTTATTGAATTGAATAGTTTTCAAAATTCAATTCATAGAGTTTTGATAGTTATTCCAAAAAATGAAAATGAAGTAAGTTTTCATGATAATCTTAATATAATTAAATCAATAAAAGAAGGAGTTGATTATATTATGTTTGAAAAAATTCAAAGAGAATTGTAGATCTATGGAATTAATTATATTAGGCTGCCATTCTGCTACACCAAGAGAAAATCATCACACTACTTCTCAATTATTAAAAATAAAAAAGCATTATTTTTTAATTGATTGTGGTGAAGGAACTCAAATTCAATTAAGAAAAGCAAAAATAAATTTTTCTAGAATTAATCACATTTTTATATCTCATTTGCATGGAGATCATTTTTATGGTTTAATAGGCTTAATCTCTTCATTTAGACTTCTAGGTAGAAAAAAAGCATTATATATTTATGGTCCAAAAGGAATTAAAGATTTAATTGTTTCTCAGTTAAAGGCTTCAAATTCTTGGACTAATTACCCATTGATTTTTAAAGAATTATTTTCATCAAAAAGTCAAACATTGTATCAAGATGAAATAGTTTCTGTAAAAACAATACCTTTAAATCATAGAATATATACTAATGGGTTTTTGTTTAAGTCAAATGGAAAGAAAAATCAAATATATGCTTTTTGTAGCGATACTAAATATGATGAAAATATAATAGATTATATAAAATTTGCTGATATACTTTATCATGATTCAACATTTTTAAATTTAGATAAAGATTTAGCTATAAAAACAAAACACAGTACTTCAATTGAAGCTGCAACAATTGCATTAAAAGCTAAGGTTAAAAAATTAATTTTAGGACATTATTCTTCTAGATATAAGAAAAAAGACAAATTTCTTGAAGAAGCTAAAAATATTTTTAGTAATTCATATTTATCAGAAGATTTGAAAAGATTTTTATTTTAATTAAAAATGCTTCGTAACTTGCATAATATGTGGAATTCATGAAAGAAGATTTAAGTAATTTTCGAAAAGTTTATAAAAAAAGTCAAATAAATTTTAATGGCTTAAAAGATCCTTTTGTTTTATTTGAGCAATGGTTTAAAATAGCCAAAAATGATAAATTAATTGAAGAGGTTAATGCTATGGTTTTGTCAACTATAGGAAATGACGAATTTCCAAAGGGAAGGGTTGTTCTTTTAAAAAAAATTTATCTTAATGGCTTTGTTTTCTTTTCTAATTATAATAGTGAAAAGGGAATAAGTATTAATAAAAATAACAAAGTAAGTTTATTGTTTTTTTGGCCCTCTCAAGAGAGACAAATTATAATCAAGGGGATAGTAAGTAAAACATCTTCTAGTTTTTCTGACGAATATTTTTCAAAAAGACCTTTTAAAAGTCAAGTTTCTGCTTTTTTATCTAATCAAAGTGAAATAATTGACAGCTACAGTAAGTTAAAAAAAGATATGGATATTTTTTTAAAAGAAAATAAAAACAAAAAAATTAAAAGACCCAAAAATTGGGGTGGATATATTGTAAAACCCTTTGAATTTGAATTTTGGCAGGGAAGACCTGATAGATTACATCAGAGAGTATTATTTTCTTTACTTAAATCTAAAAAATGGAAAATTAATATATTGTCTCCTTAAATTATGAAAGAGTTAATTTTATTAAGACATGCTAAATCATCTTGGGATAATAATCTAGATGACAGAAATAGACCTTTAACTGAAAAAGGAGTAAACAGAATTATAAATATTTCTAAAGCCTCAAGAAAAATTTTTTTTGATATTGATGTTATTTATTCAAGTCCAGCAATTAGAGCATTAAGTACTGCAATTATTACTTCAAGTGTATTAGAAATAAACTTTTCTAAAATGAATATCATTGAAAATTTATACTCATTTAATTCTCAAAATATATTGAACTTTATTAGATCAATTGATAATAAATTCAATAGAGTTTTATGTGTAGGGCATAACCCAGCATTTACTGAGGTTGCTAACTTATTAGGAAATAAAGAATTAATTCATTTACCAACAGCTGGATGGGTTAAATTTAAGTTTAATCAATCTAATTGGAAAGATTTAAAAAATGGAGAATCAATATTTGGATTGCCAAATAATATTTTAAAATAAATGAAAAATTCTATAAAATATATAAATAGAGAGATTAGCTGGCTTGATTTTAACTTAAGAGTACTTGAAGAAGCTTCAGACAAAAATGTACCCTTATTGGAAAGATTAAGGTTTGTTGGAATTTTTTCAAACAATTTAGATGAGTTCTTTCAAGTTAGATACTCAACTGTTCAGAGAATAGCTCAATCTGAAAAATCTGGAAAAAAAGTTCTTGGAGGTACTAATGCAAGAGAATTATTAAAAAATATTACAGAGAAAGTAATTATACAACAAAAGAAAAGTGATGAAATATTAAAAAAAATTCAAAATGAATTAAAAAATGAGAATATTATTTTTATAAATGAGAACGAGGTTTTGGACAATCAGATAGAATTTTTAAATGAATATTTTATCAAAAATGTAAGCCCTTCACTTGTTACTACAATTTTATCAGATGAATTTAATCAGGATTTCTCAAATAATATTGCTTTTTTAGCAATAAAACTTGACCTTAATAAGAATAACAATTATCAATTCGCTACAATTGAAATTCCTAGTGAGTTGAATCGATTTATTGTTTTACCTAAATTAAATGGCAATCAATATATTATGATTTTGGATGATTTAATCCGATTTCACTTTAAAATGATTTTTAATTTTTTTGATTATAAAAGTATTGAATCTCATATGATAAAAGTTACTAGAAATGCTGAATTGGACATGGAGGGAGATCTTTCTAAAAGTTATATCAATAAGATTATGGAGAGTGTGAAAGAAAGAACTTTGGCTGAACCAGTAAGGCTAGTTTATGATAAAGAAATTTCTAGTCAAACATTAAGAGTGTTAATGAAAAAAATATTAATAGATTCTACAGATAGTCTGATTCCTGGAGGAAGATATCACCATAGAAGAGATTACATGAATTTTCCAAGATTAAATAGACCTGATCTTCATTATAAAAAAATGAATCCATTAACAATAAAAGGATTGTCACTTAAATCAAGTATAATTAAAGCAATTAATTCAAAAGATTATTTAATTAATACTCCTTATCATACTTTTTCTTATGTAATTAAATTTCTTAGAGAATCTGCTCTTGACCCTGATGTTAAATCAATCAAAATTACAATTTATAGACTCTCAAAAATCTCAAATGTTGTGAGTTCTTTAATTAATGCAGCAAGAAATGGAAAGAAAGTTTTAGTTCAAATTGAACTTCAAGCTAGATTTGATGAAACAAATAACATTCTTTATGCTGAACAATTAAAAGATGCAGGAGTTGAAATTATATTTGGAGTACCTGGTTTAAAAGTTCATTCTAAGATTTGTGTAATAGAAAAAGTTATTAATAATTCAAAAAAAAGATATGGTTTTATAAGTACAGGTAATCTTAATGAAGATACTGCAAGTTTATATACTGATTATATTCTTTTTACATCTAATCAAAATATTTTAAAAGAGTCAAATAGAATTTTTAATTTTCTTCAAGTAAATTATAAATTAAAAAAATATAAACATTTAATTGTTTCTCCTCATTATACAAAGAATAAATTAATTAAACTTATAGATAATGAAATCCAAAACAAAAAAAATAATTTACCATCTGGAATTAAATTAAAACTTAATGCAATCACAAATTTTCAAATTATTGATAAGTTATATGAAGCAAGTTGTCATGGTGTTAAAATAAAAATGATTGTAAGAGGAATTTGTTGCTTAATACCTGGTTTAAAGAATTTAAGTGAAAATATTGAAGTAATTAGCATAATTGACAGATTTTTAGAACATTCAAGAGTTTATATTTTTGAAAATTCTGGTGATAATTCTGTTTATATCTCTTCAGCAGATTTCATGACTAGAAATATTGAGAATAGAGTAGAAGTTGCAACCCCCATTTATGATAAACTTTTAAAAAAACAAATAAATGATGTATTTGAAATAGCTTGGAATGATAATGTCAAGGCTAGATTCGTAAATAGAGCAAAATCTAAAGATATTATAAAACCTTCATCATCAGATAAATTAAGATCTCAATGGTCCACATATGATTATTATAAATCTCTATAATTACATATGAAGATAATTAAGTATGCTGCAATAGATATAGGTTCTAATGCAATAAGAATGTTAATTGCTAATGTGATTTTTCAAGATAATAAATCTTTCATTTTTAAAAATTCTTTTATAAGATTACCTATAAGACTTGGTAAGGATTCTTTTACTAAAGGTCATATTTCAGAATCAAAAATACTAGATTTAATTGATGCATTTAAATCTTTTAAATTAATTATGAAAATTCATAATGTATCTCGATTTAAGGTCTATGCAACATCAGCATTAAGAGAATCTTCTAATAAGATGAAAATAGTAGAGAGAGTTTTTAATGAATCTAAAATTAAAATTGAAATTATTAATGGAAAAAAGGAAGCAATGATAATTTCTAAAACAAATATTTTTAAAAATTTAGATTATAAGACTTATTTATATGTTGATGTTGGTGGAGGAAGCACAGAGCTATCTATTATTAATGACTCAAAAATTAACATATCAAAATCATTTAAATTAGGAACAGTTAGAATTATTAATTCAATTGAAGAAAATATAGAATGGGAAAATATGGAAAAATGGATAAAAAATAATTTAAAAGGAAATTTAAAAGTATACCTTCTTGGCACAGGAGGTAATATTAATAAAATTCATAAACTTACTAACACAAAAGAAGGAAAGCCAATTACTTATTTAATTTTAAGTAAACTTTTTCAAAAATTAAATAATTTATCATATAATCAAAGAATTATTGATCTTGGATTAAATCCAGATAGATCAGATGTAATTATTCCTGCAATTAAAATTTACCTTAATATTTTATTTTGGAGTGGTTCTAAAGTAATTTTTGTTCCACAAACTGGTTTGACTGATGGAATGATAATGGAGATTTTAGAGGGTAATGGTATCAAAATTCCAAATCAAAGGTAGTTCTTAATATATCTAACTGCGAGTTTTTTTTTAATAAGATTTTATATTTTTCTTTATCTGAATATTCAGTTTTTTTTATATCTAATTTGTTAACTGTAATTTTTAAATTAATCTCATCATTTTTTAAATGTTTTCTTAAAAAGAGTAAAAGATTGGTTTTTTCTTCTTCTAGTTCAATTTTATTTGAATCGTTTAAAACTGAAAAGTTTATCAAATTTTTATTTTCAATTGAAGGAGTATTTATTTTAAGAATTGATGCAATATTTTTATCTCCATTTTTTAATTTATCTTGAAGGTAACTATTCCAAACATCAATAAGATCTTTTTTAGTAAAAATTTCATTTAAATTTTTTTTTTCAGAAGATTGTTGTTTTTCTAATTGAATTTTTTCATTTTCTTTTTTAAAATTTATGCTAGATAGTGAAAGTCCAGAAACATTTTTATTTTCTGACGCATCTTTGTTTTTTAATTCTATTTTATTAGGTTTTTTTAAATTTTGATTTTCAGTAGCTTCACTAAAACTAGTATTATTTGTTATATTTTCTTCCTCAAAACTTTGTTTTATTATTTTAGTTTTTTTTTTAGAATTTGACAGCTTTTCAGCTATATCTAACAAGCAAAATTCAATATGTAATCTTTTATTTTTACTTTGTTTGTATTTTATTTCAGAAGAATTTATTATGCTAATAGACTTAATTATTGTTTTCATTTCAAGTTTATCACTTTGAAGAATTATTTTATTTAAAACAGGTTCTTTTGAATTTATAAACTTCAATGTGTCTTTGTTTTTTGATAACATAAGATTTCTAAAATAATTACTTAGACCACTTAAAAAATCTAAGTGAGAAAAACCTTTTTTTAAAATTTCGTCTATATTGATTAAAATGTCAGCAATATTATTATTCAATAATTTTTCAGTTAACTGTATATATATTTCATGATTTAGAATACTTAAGTTTTCAGAAACTAGTAATGTTGTTAAATTTGCATTAGTTAGGTTTACTAATCTGTCATATAATGATAATGCATCTCTCATGGCACCTTCGGCAGTTTCTGAAATAATATTTAAAGCTTGATCTTCAAATTTTATATTGTTTTTTAATGAAATATTTTTTAAATGTAAAGCTATGTCACCACTACTTATACTTTTAAAATCATAAATTTGACATCTAGATAAAATTGTTGGTATTATTTTATTTTTTTCAGTTGTTGCTAAAATAAAAATTGCATGTTTAGGAGGTTCTTCAAGAGTCTTTAAAAATGCATTGAAAGCTGAAGTAGAAAGCATATGTGCTTCATCAATTATATATATTTTGTATTTGCCCACTTGAGGAGGAATTCTAACCTGCTCATTTAAATTTCTAATATCATCAACAGAGTTATTTGAAGCAGCATCTAATTCAAAAACATTAAACTTTATGTCATCTTCTTTTTCTTGATTATTTATCTTTCTTGCAAGAATTCTAGCACATGATGTTTTTCCAACTCCTCTTGGACCACAAAATAAAAGAGCTTGTGGTAATTGATTTAAATTTATTGCATTAGTTAAGGTTTGAGTAATAGATGATTGACCTATAACCTCATTGAATTCAGTAGGCCTATATTTTAAAGCTGATATTACATATTCATTCATTACTTTACAAATATATAAATAGCTGATTTATAAGTCATATATGAATTTTGTGAATCTTTTTTAATTATTAACAATTGATTAAATTTGTAAAAAGCAGGCTGTCTTATTACTTAATTTTATTAAGAGGAAAGTCCGGACACCAAAGAGCAACATAGCGGGTAACACCCGTCGTTTCATTTTTGAAATAGGACTAGTGCAACAGAAAGAATGTACAGTTTGGCTGTAGTGAAATCAGGTAAACTCTATGTGGTGAAACGCCAAGTAAATCTACAATAAAGAATAGCTCGTTCAAGTAGAAGGGTAGGCGGATTGAATGTGTTAGTAATAATACATCTAGATAAATGATAAGACTCAGACAGAATCCGGCTTATAGGCCTGCTTTTTTTTGTAAAAAGAAAAATTATTTTCTCCATAACTTCTAGATAAATAAGATTCAAAAACTTGATTTAATTTAGTTTTTTTACTGTGTTCAACAATTAATATACCATTAGGTAATAACCACTCATTTTCAAATATTAAATTAATCATTTTTTTATAGCTATCTAAATTCCAATCATATGGAGGGTCAGCAAAAATTAAATTAAATCTTTGATACGGTTTTTTAAGAAATAATATTACTTCGCTTTTAATAGCTGTAATATTTAAATTTAAATTTATTGATGTTTTTTTTATATGTTTTATACAATTATAATTTTTATCGACAGAAATAATATTTTTTACACCTCTTGAAGAAAATTCGTAACTAATGACACCTGTTCCTGAAAATAAATCAAGAACATTAATTAAACTCATATCAATTTTATTCTGAAGAATATTGAATAAGCCTTCTCTTGCTCTTTCAGTAGTTGGTCTTACTGGAAGACTTTTTGGTGAAAATATTTTTCTTCCTTTATGATTTCCAGAAATAATTCTCATTAACAAAAATAATTTGCAAGAAATGGAGATGGATGTTTATCAACATAATCATTATTTTTTATGGAGTTATTTAAAAAAAATATATTAGTTTGAAAATCTCTTATTGCAGAATAGAGAGTTTTAAAAGTCTCAAATTTTCCTAAAAAAACAATTGAAAAAGAATTTGAATCCAAATTAAATTGTTCAGTAAAATAAAAAAAATAATATAAAAACTCATCAGTATTGTTAATATTAAAACTATTACTTAAATTAAATTTATTATTAATAAAATAAAAAATATCAAAAGATTTTTTTTGTAAGTTCAAATAAACAACTTTATCATTATATGATTCTTTTTCACAATTTATTATAGTGTTTAAAAGTATTGTTTTATAATGAGTTATAATTGAAATTTTCTTTTGAGGGAATATATTAAACAAAGCCTCATTTTCTTTTAAAAAAAATGTATTTACAATATCATTAGAATTTAATTTATCGAAGTATGTTTTAAATTTAATATTATTTAATGTACTTTTTTTGAAATAAGATTTTTGAGAGATTTCATTAAAAATAATAGAAGGAACGAAAACTGATGTTTTGTTAAATGATATAAAGCTTACTTTTGTTTCATTTAAATTAATTGATTCTATTTCACTAGGTTTATTTTTTTTTGTGAATAATGACTTTTTGTAATAATTAGATTTTATGTTGTCAGAAAAAATATAACCATCCTCAAATAAATGAATAGAAACTTCATTTTCTTGAATTTTTCTATTCTCTTTTTGCATCAAAAACTTTTGGCCAATTTCCATTGGTGCTAACTTCATTTAATGACCCAAGAACAATTTCAGAGCCATTAACACCATCTATTGATATCGTTTCATTTTCTAATTTTAAGAGGTCTTCATCTTGATCAAATAATACAATGTTTTTTGAAACTTTTACTTCAAAAACTGGTGCTTTATAATCATTTATCATTATTATTCTAGCATCAATTTGAAAAACAGTATCTATTCCTTTTACTGGAATTTTTTTCATATCCTTGTATGTAGTATTATTTTTAAAAAGTGAATCTTTGACGGAAACAAATCCTAATGTGTCAACAACAACTACCTCCTTAAGCATATCAATTCTATATATCCTGTCATATTCTAAGTATGATGAGTCTCTTTTTTCAATTAAAGTAAAAATGCCATTATCAATAAAATTAACTAGACTATCGAAATTATTTGAATAAACTCCATTAACATCTTTATAAGCAATTTGAGCTGTTCTAATTTCTTTTAATCTATCAATAACATCATAATATCGATTATATTTAACTTCATTAAAATTTATGGGTTTATTTATAGAATCATATATTTTGTAACTAAAAAAAATACATAAAAGCCATAGAAAAGCCTGAATACCTGTTTTCATTTTGTTGTTTTTTTGACAAAAACAAATCTACAATTTTTTTTTTTGACTAAAAGTTTTTAAAAAAAAATATATTTTATATCATTGGTAAATCAAAAATATTAAATGAAAATTTCAGCATTAATTCCTGCTAGGTATAACTCTAAACGTTTTCCTGGAAAACTAATGAAAAAATTAGGGAATAAAACTGTAATTCAACAAACTTATGATTCAGTTGTTAAATCTAATTTGTTTGATAAAGTTTTTGTTGTTACAGATAGTAAATTAATTTTTAATGATTTTAACAAAAATAAACTTAATGTGTTATATAGCAAGACTAATCATGAATGTGGGACTGATAGAATTGCAGAATTTTGTCATAAACTTGACTCAGAAATAATATTTAATGTTCAAGGAGATGAACCATTTATTGATAAAAAAGGATTAAAAAATTTAATAGGTGTATTTAAAGACGATACACAAAATAAAATACAAATAGCATCTTTAATGACTACCATATTTGATGAAAATGAAATTAATAATCCAAACGTTGTAAAAGTTGTATTAGATAATTATGATTTTGCAATGTATTTTTCAAGATATGCTATCCCATATAATAGAGAAAAAATTAGACATAATTATTTAAAACATATTGGTGTTTATGCATTTAGAGCAGATATTTTAAAAAAAATTAGTATTCAAGAAAAGACAAAATTAGAATCTTTAGAAAAGATTGAGGCAATTCGTTTTATTGAGATGGGTTATAGGATTAAAATGGTTATGACTGACAAGTCTTCAATAGGAATTGACACAAAAGAAGATTTAAAAAAGGCTAATGAAATAATTAAATTAAAGCAAAATGATTAAAAGAAATATTTGTAAAATTATTTTTAAAATTTTTAGATGGAAAATTTTAGGTAAATTTTCAAAAGTTCCTAAATATATTATTGCAGTTGCTCCACATACTAGTTTTTATGATTTTTTTATTGGAATATTAGTAAGAAACATAATTAATGAAAAAATAAATTTTGTAGGAAAGAGAGAGCTTTTTGGTTCGCTAACTGGTTGGTTTTTTAGAATATTAGGAGGCGTTCCTGTAGATAGAAACTCAAAAAATGATACAGTTAGTTCAATTGTGGATATTTTTAATAAAAGAAAAAAATTTAAATTGGCCATTGCTCCAGAAGGAACAAGAAAAAAAGTGAAAATGTGGAAAACAGGTTTTTATTATATTGCTCTAAAGGCAAAAGTTCCAATACTACCTGTTGCCTTTGATTATAAAAATAAAAATGTAATTGTTCATTCATTATTTTATCCAACTGGTAACATAAAAGAAGATTTTAAAAAGCTATATAATAATTATAAAAATGTATTAAGTTATAGATTTGATTACAACTAATTATTTTTTAAATCTACATTTGAATAAATGTTTTGAACATCTTCGTCTGACTCAATTTTTTCTATAAGTTTTAGAACTTCAGATAATTTTTCGGAGTTAAGATATAACCTGTTTTTTGGTATTCTTTCAAAGCTAGAGGATATTATTTCGATTTTTTTTGACTCCAGAGCTTTTTGTATTGATCCAAAATCATTAAAAGGAGCGTATATTAAAATCTCATTATTTTCGACCTCAACCTCCTCAACTCCATAGTCAATAAATTCAAGCTCAATCTCCTCAGGAATAATTTTTTCAGATTTTAATCTAAAATTACATATGTGATCAAACATAAATTCAACTGAACCAGCTTTTCCAAGATTTCCATTTGATTTATTAAAATAACTTCTAATATTTGCTACCGTTCTATTGTTGTTATTTGTTGCAGTCTCAATTAATATTGCAGCTCCGTGAGGGCCATAACCTTCAAATAGAACTTCTTTATAATTTTCTGTTTTATTTTCAGTTGCTTTTTTTATAGCCCTTTCAATATTATCCTTGGGCATATTTGCTGCCTTTGCATTTTGAATTAACGCCCTTAACTTTGAATTATTTGATGGATCACTTCCATTTTCTTTAACACTTATGATTATTTCTTTACTAAGTCTAGTAAAAGTTTTAGAAATATTTGACCATCTTTTTAATTTTCTAGCTTTTCTAAATTCAAAAGCTCTTCCCATACTTTTATTTCAAAAATAAGGATAATTAAAAAAAATGTTAAAAAGATCTTTTAATGGATAAACTATTTATTACCTGATTACATGAAATATTAAGATGTTTTGGAAGTTTGTTTTCTTTTGGAAGAGTTGCTATGTATCTCTCAGTGTTTGAAGAATAAACAAATTTAAATATGGCTTTATTTTTGAATTTTCTTTTAATTATTTTATTAATTAAATCATCATGATATATAAGATCATAGGTTCCTAAATGATATATCCCATTTTTGTTTTGATTTATGAGGTATAAGATTTGTTGACAAAGTTTGTTAATTGAATTTAAATTAATAATTGTATTAGGGTATACTTCAATAGGTATCTTATTAATAAGATTTCTTTTTATTTCTTTAATTCTTGGAGAATTATTTCCCCAAATCATTGGCAGTCTTGCGATTATGAATTTTTTTGTTGGGAGTTTTAAAAGTAAGTTTTCAATTTTAATTTTAAAAATGCCATATGGACTTTCTGAAAATGTTTTGTCATTTTCATATGATGGATAATGTCTAAAAGTATCGAAAACATTAGAGGATGATAAAAAAACTATTTTACAATTACTGCTTTTAACATAATTGCATATTTCTCTATGCGTTAATACCTGTAATTCAAAATCTCCTCTTAAGCAAGAAATAATAATATTTGGTTTAATTTTATTTAAAAGAATATTAATATTTAATTCTTCCATTCTAAAATAATAAAAGTGACTGTTTTCTTTATTTTTAGTATTATTATTGTAGGTAGAAAAGGTTTTATAGAATTTGTTGAGTTCTCTATAAAGCTTATTTCCTATAAATCCACTTCCTCCTAGAATAAGTATTTTATTCATGAAAAATTAATTTTTGATAAATGGTAACTTGACTAAGTTTACTTTAAATTTTTTGTTTCTAATATCAATAAAAATTTCATTTTCATAATTATTGTATTTTGAATCTATATAAGCAATAGCTATTCCTTTATTTAATTTAGGAGAAAAGGTTCCAGAAGTAATTTGACCAACTTTTATATTATCTCTATTTGTTAATAGGTAACCAGATCTAGGGATTCCTTTCTCAGTCATAATAATTCCAACAAGATTCTGTCTGGTACCTTCTTTTATTTCTTTTTCAAATTTTTTAGAATTTATACATCCAGTAGAAGGTTTTGTAATCCAACTTAAACCTGCCATTATTGGAGATGTTGAATCGTTGATTTCGTTTCCATATAAACAATATCCCATTTCAATTCTTAATGTATCTCTTGCGGCTAGGCCAACAGGAATTAAACTATTTTTTTTTGAGTTAAATATTGTTTCCCATATTTTAACAGCATCATTATTTTTACAGTATATTTCTACTCCTCCAGATCCAGTATACCCTGTAGTTGATATTAAAACATTTTCAATTCCGCAAAAAGTTGAAGTTATGTGACTGTAATTTTTTAGCAATGAAATATCATCAATTATGAATTCTTTAATAATTTCCATTGTTTTTGGACCTTGAATTGCAATTAATGAAGTTTCATCAGAAATATTTGAAATTTTATTTTCATAGTGTTTGTTATATTTATTTACCCATTTCCAATCTTTTTCAATATTTGAAGCATTGACAACTAGTAAAAATTTATTATGTTCAATTTTATAAACAATTAAATCATCTACAATACCTCCTTTTTCGTTTGGAAAACAATTATATTGAGCTTTTCCTAACTTGATTTTATCAATATCATTACTGCAAATTTTTTGAAGGAAGGGAACAGCATTTTCACCTTCTACAACAAATTCCCCCATATGAGAAACGTCAAACACTCCTCCATAATTTCTAACATAGTTATGTTCATTTTTGACTCCAGAATAACTAATTGGCATTTCATAGCCAGCAAAAGGCCCCATTTTAGCACCTAAGGAGTGGTGTATATGATTTAATGGTGTTTTTTTCATTTCAATTAATAATTAACTATAATTTATATGAATTTTTAAAGGATTACAAACATTTTTAGACAAAGTCTTAAATTTTTATTTTTTTAAAAACCGGGATTTTGATTAAATCAATATTTTAATCTATTCAATTAACTAAATAAATTCAAAATAAAATTATTTTAAAAGGAATGATTTAAGTTCATTGTAATTTGAAATTGGTGTTTTGTTTCCATTCTTATTTAATATATTTTTTATTTGTTTTGGAACAGGAATTTTTTCTTTAATTTTTTTTTCAACAATTTCTAAAAATTTAATAGGATGTGCTGTTTCTAAAAAAACACCAAAATAATTTTCATTTGAACTTAAGAATTTTTTTAAACCTAAGTAGCCAATTGCACCATGAGGATCAAGTATGTAATTATGTTTTTTAAAAACATTATAGATTTCATTACTTGTTTGAGAGTCAGAAAAATAATATCCACTCATTATTTTTTTTAATTTATGAAAATCATTTTTATAAAGATTTTGAATTCTTATAAAGTTACTGGGATTGCCAACATCCATTGCATTTGAAATTGTTTTGATTGTTTTTTTTGGTTTATATTGACCGGTTTTTAGAAATATTGGTATTACGTTATTAATATTAGTTGATGAAATGAAATGGTTAATTGGTAGACCCATTAATTTACTTAATAATCCTGCACAAATATTTCCAAAATTTCCACTTGGAACAGAAAAGACATTTTTTTTGTTTGTTAATCCTCTTTTAATAATTTCCTTATAAGCGAAGAAATAATAAAAAGTTTGTGGTAACCATCTGCCAACATTTATTGAATTAGCTGATGTAATATCAATTTCATTATTAATTTGATCATCAACAAAAATATTTTTTGCCATATTTTGACAATCATCAAAATCACCATCAACCTCTAAAGCATATATATTATTCCCTAAAGTTGTTAATTGTTTTTCTTGAATTTTACTTACTTTGTTTTTTGGATATAATATTACTACATCAATTCCTTCAATATTATTAAACCCACTTGCAACTGCTCCACCAGTATCTCCAGATGTTGCAACAAGTACTGTAATTTTTTTATTTCTTTTTTTTTCATTAATATATCCAAGAAATCTAGCCATGAATCTAGCTCCAACATCTTTAAATGCTAAAGTAGGGCCATGAAATAATTCAAGAGAGTATATTAAATTATTTATTTGTTTTAGAGGAAACTCAAAACTTAAAGTATCTTCAATAATTTTAATTAAGTTATTTTTATCTACGCAATTACCTACAAAAGGTTTTATAACTTTATAAGCTATTTCATTGTTACTAATATTATCAATATTCTTAAATAACTTTGTTGATAGTTTAGGAATATATTCAGGAAAATATAATCCTTTATCAGGCGCTAAGCCATTAATTAAAGCATTTTCGAAGTTTACTTTTTTAGAATTATGATTTAAGCTTATATAATTCATTATTGTCAAATAATTTTCACTCCTTTTTGATTTATTTTTGAGACATAAACATTGTGTTTTATTGGTAGTTTTGAAACGATTTTTTTCATCTCTTGACCAACATTTTCTGCAATTTCTTTTCCTTTTGAGAGAGCAAATATTGACGGTCCTGATCCTGAAATTCCTGATCCTAAAGCCCCAGAATTTAATGCGGTTTTTTTTAATAAATCAAATTCTGGAATTAATTTTGACCTATAAGGTTCAATAATATAATCTTTTAATGATTTTGAAATTAAATCATAGTTTTTAGTATAAAGCGCACTAATTAAAGCAGCTAAATTTCCTGATTGCCTAACAACATCATTCAAAGGAATTGCCTTTTTTAAAATAGATCTAGCATGTGAAGTTTTTAATTCTATTTCTGGATGAAGTATTGTTGTGTAGAGCTTTTCTGGATATGGTAATTTAATAATATCAAATGTTTTATTGCATCTTACTAAAGAAAATCCTCCGAGTAAAGCTGGAGCAATATTGTCAGCATGTTCAGCTTTACTTGCATATTTTTCTCCCTCAAGTGCAAACTTTATAAGTTCTTTTTTTTCAAATGGCTCTCCAATTAATTTATTAATTCCATAAACAGCACCTACAGCACTTGCGGCACTACTTCCAATACCGCTTCCAGGTTTTATGTTTTTTTTTATTTCAAAATCAAAACCGTAATCTAAATTAAAATTCTTTAAAATAGCTGAAGCGGCTATTGTAGCAACATTTTTATTTGGATCCAATGGTAGTTCAGCACCAGTTATTTTAGATATAATTAGTCCCTTATTAGCTGTTTTAGTTATTTTCATTTCGTCTCCAATACCATCTAAACAGAATCCTAATACATCAAATCCACATGAAACATTAGCAACACTTGCCGGACAAAAAACCTTTATGCTGTTCATGAATTTATCTTTTTCCAGTTCTAATTATATCTCCAAAAATACCTGCTGCGGTTACTTCGGCTCCAGCTCCAGCACCTTTTATTATTAAAGGTTGTTTATTATATCTTTTAGTATAAAACAAAATAATATTATCACTACCTTCTAAATTATAAAAATCATGATCAGGATTTATATTTTGAAGACCGACAGAAGCTTTTCCTTTTTCTAGTTGAGCTATATATTTTAATCTAGAATTTTGATTTTCTGCATTTTCTAAAAGTTTAACAAAATGAAGTTCATTCTTTTTTAAAGAATTGTAAAAATCTTTTTTGGTTTTAGTTTTCAAACAATCCTTTGGAAGGAAAGAATTGTTTTCGATTGATTTTAATTCCAAATTATAGCCACTTTCTCTAGCTAAAATTAAAATTTTTCTAGCTACATCAACTCCACTAAGATCTATTTTGGGATCAGGCTCTGTAAATCCTTCTTTTTCTGCTTTTAATACTATATCATGAAAACTTAAACCTTTTTTAAAATTATTAAAAATAAAATTTAAACTGCCTGATAAAATAGCCTGAATTTTAATAATTCTATCTCCAGAAGCTCTCAAATTATTAAGGGTGTCAATCACTGGCAAACCAGCCCCAACATTAGTTTCAAACAAAAATGAAGTTCCAAATTTTCTAGAAAGATTTTTTAATTCAATATAATTAGATAATTTGTCAGCACATGCAATTTTATTACAGGTAACTACTCCAATATTATTTTTCAAATATTTTGAATACTCAGATGCTATTTTTTTATCTGCCGTATTATCGATAAATATGCTGTTTCTATAGTTTAAAGTTTTAATATAGTCGAAGAAAATCTTTCTATCAGCAATTAATGAACTATTTAAGAGATTTTTTTTCCAATTTTTCAGTTTTAAAGAATTTTCATTAAATAGCATTTTTTTTGAGTTAGAGATTGCAATTACCCTAATCTTTAATTTTAAATTTTCAATTAAATATTTTTTTTGTTGATTAATTTGCTCTAAAAGTTTACTGCCTACATTACCAACACCAGTTATAAATAAGTTTAGCTCGATGATTTGTTCTTCAAAAAATCTTTCATGAATCGTGTTTAGCGCTTTTTTTATATTTTTTTTGTCAATAATAATTGAAATATTTCTTTCCGATGCACCTTGTGCAATCGCTCTTATATTAATATTATTAGCTCCAAGGCTACTAAATAATTTACCACTTATCCCTTGATGATCTTTCATTTTGTCACCTACAACTGCAATATTTACCATATTTTTTTCAATTGCAACTGAATTTAATTTATTTAAACTTATTTCAAGAGAAAATTCATCTTCAATAATTTCTTTTGCTTTTTTTGCATCATCTTTAGTAAGACCTATACAAATTGAGTGCTCAGATGATGCTTGGGTTATCATAATAATATTAATATTATTTGAGGAAAGAGCATGGAACACTTTTTGAGAAAAACCAGGAATTCCTACCATTCCACTTCCTTCAATATTTAAAAGAGAAACATCATCTATATGACTAATACCTTTAACAACATTTTTTTCATTATTAGTTTCAAAAGAAATTATTGTGCCTGGAGATTTGTAATCAAAGGTGTTTTTAATTAAAACAGGTATTTTCTTTTTAATTAATGGTTGAATAGTAGGAGGGTATAAAACTTTAGCTCCAAAATGGGATAACTCCATAGCTTCTTTGTAAGATAGTTTAGGAATTGGTTTGGCTTGACTTACTATTTGAGGATTTGCAGTATACATTCCGCTTACATCAGTCCATATTTCAAGCATATCTGCGTTTAAAAATGAGGCTACTAAGGATGCAGTATAATCTGAACCTCCTCTTCCAAGTGTTTTTATATTATTTTTCTCATCCGAGGCAATAAAACCGGACATTAGATAAATATTTTTTTCTTTTTCTGAAATTTCTCTTAAAAGATTTTTTTTACTTAATTCGGTGTTAACTACATCTTTTTTATTTAAAATCTTTGTTTTTATAATTGATTTTGAATCTAAAAGTTCAACATTTAACTTAGATTTTATTAATATTTTATATATGATATAAGAAGATAAAATTTCTCCATAACTAAGAACTTTAGCTTGAATACTTTCTGAATCTTCATTTATTATAGATATAGCATCTAAAACATCTTCAATTTCATTAATTTTTGATTTTAAAAAACTTATTAATTCACTTTGTTTTTCAAGAGGAATGAATTTTTGAATAGGTTCTAAATGTCTTTCTTCAATTAGATTTAAAAATGTTTTATATACATTGCCTTTATTTATTGCTTTATTTAACATTTCGGAGAGAATATCAGTTATACCTCCTAAAGCTGAAACAACAACAACTATTTTCTGATTTTTATTTTGCTTTATTATATCGATAACATTATATAAAGCCTTTGAATTAGCAACAGAAGTTCCACCAAATTTTAAAACTTTCATTTAATCAGATTTCTACTTTTTTATTCTTGTAAACGAATAATGTCGGCAAAAGTATATATTTAATACTAAGAATTAAAAAAAATAAATATTAATGTGAATCAAAAAATATTAGATATTTTATGATGATGATGTTTTCTCTTTAATTTTTAGAGATAGGGAATTTTGTTTTTTAATCCAATCTATTTCAATGATATCTCCTTCTTTTATTTGGTTTGAAACAACATTTTCAGCTATTAAATCTTCAATATATTTTTGTATAGCTCTGTTTAAAGGTCTAGCTCCATATTTTTTGTCATAACCTTTATCGGTTAAAAAATCTTTGGCATTTGATTTTACTTCAAGTTTATAGCCAATACCATTAACTCTTTCTATTACTTTACTAAGCTCTATATCTACGATTTCTCTAATATCTTTCTTTTCTAAATTATTAAATATAATTATCTCATCAACTCTATTAAGGAACTCAGGTGTAAAAGTTTTTTTTAGTTCTTTTTCAATAATACTTTTTTCAATTTCATTTGATTGTTCTTTTTTTGACTTTGTTTCAAAACCTACTCCAGTACCAAAGTCTTTTAATTGTCTAGCTCCTAAATTTGATGTCATTATTATTATAGTATTTTGAAAATTAACTTTCCTTCCTAAACTATCTGTAAGATATCCATCATCAAGAACTTGTAGAAGCATATTAAAAATATCAGGATGGGCTTTTTCAACCTCATCAAGCAAAATAACTGAATAGGGTTTTCTTCTTACTTTCTCAGATAATTGTCCTCCTTCTTCATAGCCAACATATCCAGGAGGAGCACCTATTAATCTCGACACAGCAAATTTTTCCATATATTCACTCATGTCAATTCTTATTAGACTTTGATCAGATTCAAAAATTTCTGAAGCTAATATTTTTGCAAGTTGAGTTTTACCAACTCCTGTTTGCCCAAGAAAAATAAAAGACCCAATTGGTCTATCTGGTGCTTTTAAACCAGATCTATTTCTCTGAATAGCCTTTACAATTTTTTCAACTGCCTTTTTTTGCCCTATTAATTTTTTAGATATTTTATCTGACAAAAGGTTTAACTTATTTTTTTCTGATTTGACTATTTTAGTTACAGGAATGTTTGTTATCATAGAAACTACATCAGCTATATTCTGTTCATTAACAGTAATTCTATTATTTTTAGAATCTTCTTTCCATTTTTTTTGTGCCTCTAGCAACTCTTTTTCAACTTTCTTTTCATCATCACGAAGTTTTGCAGCTTCTTCATATTTTTGTTTCTTTACCACAGAGTTTTTTTCTAGACGCACGTCTTCAAGTTTTTGTTCTAAATCAACAATGTTTTTAGGGACAGTCATATTATTGATATGAACTCTTGAACCGGCCTCATCTAAAGCATCTATAGCTTTATCAGGTAAGAATCTATCAGAGACATATCTGAAAGTTAACTCTACACAAGCTTTAAGTGCTTCATCTGTATAATTTACATTATGATGGTTTTCGTATTTTTCTTTTATGTTTTTTAATATTTCTAGTGTTTCATCTTGTGTAGTTTCCTCAACTATGATTTTTTGAAACCTTCGCTCAAGAGCACCGTCTTTTTCAATATGTTGACGATATTCATCTAATGTTGTAGCACCAATACACTGAATTTCTCCTCTTGAAAGAGCTGGTTTAAACATATTTGAAGCATCAAGACTACCAGTTGCTCCTCCAGCTCCAACAATAGTATGAATTTCATCAATAAAGAGTATAATATCAGTATTTAATTTTAATTCATTCATGACAGCTTTCATTCTTTCTTCAAACTGACCTCTATATTTCGTCCCGGCTACCAAGCTAGCTAGATCTAAAGTGACAACTCTTTTATTATATAAAATTCTAGAAACTTTTTTTTGTATTATTCTTAATGCTAAACCTTCTGCTATAGCAGATTTGCCAACCCCCGGTTCTCCTATAAGTAAAGGGTTGTTTTTTTTTCTTCTACTTAATATTTGTGATACCCTTTCAATTTCTTTTTCTCTTCCTACTACTGGATCTAATTTATCATTAATTGCTAAATCTGTAATATCTCTTCCAAAATTATCTAGTACTGGAGTTTTTGATTTTTTTGAAATCTTAGTTTCAGTTGAAGAAGTGAATGGATCTTCTTTTTCTTCATCAGGATAATCGTCTTTTTCGGAAAATGTAGCCGATGTTTCGGAATAATTGTCATTGTCTCCAGTCATAGATAGTTTAAACTGTTCTTTAATATTATCATAATTAATGTTAAGTTTTGATAGGAGCTTTGTAGTTGGATCATTTTCATTTCTTAAAATACATAAAAGTAAATGAACAGTATTAATTAAATCACTTTGAAATAATTTTGCTTCAAGAAAAGTTGTTTTAAGAGCTCTTTCAGCTTGTCTAGTAAGATGTAAATTTTGTTTACTATTGAAACTTTCTTGATCATCTATAACTGCTGGATTTAGAATTTCAACTTTTTTTCTTAAGTCATCTAAATCAATTTCAATTGATTTTAGAATTGAAATAGCTTTTCCGCCTCCATCTCTTATCATACCAAGCATTAAATGTTCAGTCCCAATGAAATTGTGTCCTAGCCTTAAAGCTTCTTCTTTACTATATGCAATAACGTCTTTAACCCTAGAAGAAAAATTATCATCCATTATATTTTCTTTTAATCATAGTTCTTCAAAAATTAGACCAAAGTTTTAATTAATCGTGCTAATAGACAAAAAAAAAATTATATTTCAAAGTTGCTGTATGATATTTTATTATCATTTTTTAGCTTAATAATGTTAATAATTTTAGTCATAACGAAATCGTATTTGGTCTATTTTTCACTAGGGTTTTCTTATTTTAGCTGCTATATAAAAACATAGCTTGAAATGGATTTAGGAGAAAAATTAATTCCAATTAATATAAGGGAAGAAATGGAATCTGCTTACATTGATTATTCAATGTCTGTCATTGTGTCACGAGCTTTACCAGACGTAAGAGATGGCTTAAAACCCGTACATAGAAGAGTATTATATGGAATGCATGAAATGGGAATTAGATCTAATACAGCACATAAAAAATCAGCCAGAATTGTTGGAGAAGTTATGGGGAAATATCATCCACATGGTGATAGTTCAGTTTATGATACAATGGTAAGAATGGCCCAAGATTGGAGTTTAAGATATCTTTTGGTTGATGGACAAGGAAATTTTGGCTCAGTTGATGGAGATAGTCCTGCAGCAATGAGATATACTGAAGCGAGGATGAAAAAAATATCTGAAGATTTAATGTCAGATATTGATAAAGATACAGTTGATCATCAACTTAACTTCGATGATACTTTAAAAGAACCTCTTGTTTTACCTACAAAAGTACCTAATTTATTAATCAATGGTGCTTCAGGTATTGCAGTAGGGATGGCTACTAACATGCCTCCTCATAATTTATCTGAAGTTGTTGATGGAATTATCTTTTTCATTGACAAAATACATATAGAAAAGGTTGGGTTATCAGAAACTGTAATAATTAGCGATGAAGAAGCAAGAGACTCGATAATTAATGAAAAGTCTGAAGAGGAAAGAGTAGGTTTTATTCCAAATAATGATGAAGTTCTTTTAAGAAAAGAACATTTAACAAAAGAAAAACAAAAAGCTAATGAAATTGATGAATTGATAAAATATATTAAAGCTCCTGATTTTCCTACAGGAGGTATTATATATGGATATGAAGGTGTTAAAGAAGCTTTTTTAACAGGAAGAGGAAAAGTTGTTTTAAGAGGGAAAGCTGTAATTGAGTCAGTTGATGACAGGGAGTGTATTATTGTTTCTGAAATTCCATTCCAAGTCAACAAAGCAGAGATGATTAGAAAAACTGCTGAATTAATAAATGAAAAAAAATTAGAGGGAATTAAAACAATTAGGGATGAATCTGATAGAAAAGGAATGAGAATTGTGTATGTTTTAAAAAGAGATGCTATTCCAAATATTGTTTTAAACAAACTTTATAAATTTACTTCTTTACAGTCCTCATTCAGTGTAAATAATGTTGCTCTAGTAAAGGGAAAACCTCAAATGTTGAATTTAAAAGATATGATTCATCATTTTGTTGAGCATAGGCACGATGTTGTTGTTAGAAGAACAAAATTTGAGTTAAAAAAGGCTGAAGATAGAGCTCATATTCTTGATGGTTTGATAATAGCTTCAGATAATATTGATTCAGTAATTTCTCTTATTAAGAGTTCGGCAAGTCCAGAGGAAGCAAGGGATAAATTGATGAAAAAATATGAGTTGTCAGAGATTCAATCTAAGGCTATTGTTGAAATGAGACTAAGACAATTAACAGGTTTAGAACAGGATAAACTGAGAACTGAGTATGAAAACTTGATTGCAACAATTGGTGACTTAAAAGATATTCTTGAAAAAAAGGATAGGAGAATGTCAATTATAAAGGATGAATTGATTGACGTGAAGGAAAAGTATGGTGATGAAAGAAGATCCCTAATCGAGTATGCTGGTGGGGAATTTAGTATGGAAGATATGATTCCTGATGAGAAAGTTGTTATAACTATATCACATGCTGGTTATATTAAAAGAACTCCTTTAGCTGAGTATAAAACTCAAAATAGAGGAGGTGTAGGTAAAAAAGCTTCCACAACAAGAGATGAAGACTTTTTGGAAGATTTGTTTGTAGGGACAAATCATCAATACATGCTTTTCTTTACACAAAAAGGTAAATGTTTTTGGATGAGAGTTTATGAAATACCTGAAGGGTCTAGAGTTTCGAAGGGTAGAGCTATTCAAAATTTAATTAGTATTGAACAGGATGATAAAGTTAAGGCTTTTATATGTACTCAAGACTTAAAGAATGATGATTATATAAATAGTCATTACGTTATAATGGCTACGAAGAAAGGTCAAGTTAAAAAAACTTCTTTAGAAAAATATTCCAGGCCAAGAGCTAATGGTATTAATGCTATAACTATAAAGGAGGGTGATGAGTTATTAGAAGCAAAACTTACTAACGGAACCAGTCAAATTTTAATAGCTGTTAAATCTGGAAAAGCTATTAGATTTGAAGAAAGTAAAACAAGACCCATGGGAAGAGGAGCTTCTGGAGTCAGGGGAATTAGGTTGGCTAATGAGAATGATGAAGTCGTAGGAATGGTTAGCGTAAATGATTTTGATGCAAATATTTTGGTTGTTTCTGAAAATGGTTATGGCAAAAGATCTAGTTTGGATAATTATAGGATAACAAACAGAGGAGGAAAAGGAGTTAAAACTATTTCTATAACTGAAAAAACTGGTAAGTTAGTAACATTAAAAAGTGTTACAGATCAAGATGATTTAATGATTATTAATAAATCGGGAATAGCCATAAGATTAGAAGTTGCAACTTTAAGAGTTATGGGTAGAGCAACTCAAGGAGTTAAATTGATTAATTTGAAAGATGATGACAGCATAGCTGCTGTAGCTAAAGTTATGAAAGACGATGAAGATGTAGAAGATGTTAATGATATCGAAGTTACTGATGATACTTTAATAGAATAATAATTTAAATAAATAAAAAATGAAAAAATATATTTTCTTAATTACATGTTTAATTTTTTCTTTTTCTTTTTCTCAAAAGAAAGAATTAAGGAATGCAAACAAAAAATTTAATACTGGAGATGTTGATGGGGCGTATAAAATTATAAATTCAAATAAGGAACTTCTTGAAAATGCCGATAGTAAAGTTTTTAATAATTATGTATTATTATTAGCAAAAATTTTAAGATCAAAGGAAAGTTTTGAAGAATCGTATCAAAAGCTTAAATTGATACAATCAGTTAAAAATTTAGCAGAGGAAGTTTCTGCTGAATTACAATTATTGTCTTCAGATATTGTAAACAGTGCAATTTCTGATAATCAACTAGAAAGTTTTTTAGACGCTTCTAAAAAACTTTATTTAGCTTACACAATTGATAAAAATGCCGAAGACTATTTATATTACGCTGCATCTAGTTCAGTAAATGCTGGAGATTGGGAGACTGCATTAAAATTTTATATAGAATTGAAAGAGTTAAATTATGAAGGGATTGTTACTAAATATTATGTCACAAAAATTGATACGGGTGAAAAGCTAGAGGTAGACGAAGTTCAATATGAATTATTCAAAAAATTACCAAAAGAATATGATCAATTTATTAAAGAAGATACTGAATCAAAGTTTCCTGAAATAGTTAAAAATATCGCTTTAATATACAATCAATTAGGAATGAAAGATGATGCTATGAGGGCAGTATCTGAAGCTAGAAAAACAAATCCTGAAGATGTTAATTTAATTTTGGTGGAAGCGAATTTGTATATAGATCTTGATGAAATGGAAAAGTTTAAAGAGCTTATGATTGAAGCTATTAGATTAAAGCCTAACGATCATATATTATTTTTTAATCTAGGAGTTGTTAATGCTGATCAGGGAAATACTGAAGATGCCAGAAAATATTACGAAAAAGCTATTGAGATAAATCCCTCTTATGAATCAGCTTATCTTAATTTAGTTGCTCTTATTTTAGAAGAAGAACCAGAAATTGTTGATAAAATGAATTCCTTAGGAACTTCAAGAGCAGATAATGCAAAATATGATGTTTTAAAAAAGAAAAGAGAAGATTTATACAGAGAGTGTGTTCCAATTTTAAAGAAATTAATTACACTCAATAAAGATGAAGAAGCAATTAGAACTTTAATGAATATTTATGGAACTCTTGGAGATAATCAGGGTTTTATGGAAATGAAGAAAATGATAGATTAAATATTATCAATTATATTTTTTATTGTTCTTAGTTTATGAGTATGTTTTTTTTTGTTTAAATCATAAATTCCAGTTTGATCGATTCTATCAATTTTAACATATCCGCTGGCATGGATTATGTAGTTGTTTTTTAATAATATTCCTACATGAATTATTTCTCCTTCATCATTATCAAAGAAAGCCAAATCTCCTTCTTTACTTTCTTCAATAAAACCTAGGTCTGCTCCAAAATTAACTTGATCTTTAGCATCCCTTGGAATTTTATAGCCATTAATTTTATAAACCATTTGAGATAAACCTGAACAATCAATTCCAAAAGGAGTTTTTCCTCCCCATAAATAAGGAGCATTCAAATAAAGTTTTGCAGTTTCAATTAATTGTTTTCTGTTTCTAATTTTGTTTGAAAATTCACCATCAAAAGTATGTTTTATATACTCAGACACTCCTATATTACTACCTAATAAAATAGGGATTAATTCTTTATTGTAAGTCTCAACGAAATTTATAAGGTCTAAAGAGTAAGCTTTATTTTTTATTAGTTCATTAAAATGATTTTCTGATTCAATTTCTGAAAATTGTTTATAATCAATCCATCCTTTATAGTCATCAAAATTAATTTTTATTAAAACCCATTTTTCCTTTTTTTCAATTACTTCATATAGATCACCATAGAGAAGTTGAGAAATCATTTCACTTTTATCATCTCCATTTTTTCTTACAGGAATGCTGCTTAAGTTACAAATGCCAAACATTATTAGTAAATAAAGCTAATAAAATTAGCTTAAACAAAAATAACAATTTCAATCTATAATTTTTTACGCCTATGTTGAATCTTAGAATTGTATAATAAGATTTATTAGATTTGAACTAATTATTTAGAAGTGGTTAAAATTTTTAATTTTTTTATTAAACACAAATCAATTGCTTACAAAATCTTTCTGATTTTTCTAAGTTCTTTTATTATAGTTTATTTATTTCCAAGGGAAGGTAAATTTAAGTATGAATTCCAAAAAGGTAAAGTATGGCAATACGCAACATATTTTGCCCCTTTTGATTTCTCGATTTTAAAATCGGATAAAGAATTAAATGATGATAAACAAAATATACTTGAAAGTTTTAATCCATACTACAGAATAGACAATACAATTAAAACAAAAGTTCTTGAAGATTATAATACTAAAACAATTGAATATTTTTCTGATTTAAAAAATGAAAAGCTATATGATAGTCTTTTTCTATATGGCAAGTCTATTTTAGAAGACATATACAATTATGGGGTTATATCTTCAAATGAATTGAAGCCTGATATTAACCAAATATTTTTAATTGATGATAATATTGAAATTCCAATTTCAATAGAGCAATTATTTGATCCAGCAAGTTTATTCAGTTATTTATCCAAAAAAATAAAATTAAAGCCATACATAAGGTATAAAGAATCCTTTAATGATTTGTTTTTTGACCTAATTGTTCCTAATGTTTTTTATGATGAAAAGTTTAATCTTGAAGCACAGAAAAGCTTGTTAGATCAAATTTCCTTATCAAGAGGTGTTATTCGAAAAGGAGAATTAATTATTGCTCAAGGAGAGGTTGTTGATGATGAGCAAATTAATATCCTAAATTCTCTAAGAATGGAATTTCTTACAAGGGAAGTAGATTCAAGTTCTTCAAATTCAATTGTTTTTGGATATTCGATTTTAATGTTTTTAATTTTCTTTCTTTTAATTATGTTTCTAAATAAATACAGACTAGATATTTATAATGATAATAGAAAATTAACTTTTATTTTTTTCAATATTTTATTAATGGTTGTTTTATCTACAATAATTTTAAAATATAATCCAAAATTTATCTATGCAGTTCCTATATGTATCACTCCATTAGTTATTAAGGTATTCTTTGATACAAGGCTAGCTTTGTTTATTCATCTCATAATTGTTTTATCTATAGGGTTTATCGTTCCAAACAGTTTTGAGTTTATTTTCTTGCAAATGATAGCAGGAATTATTGCAACTCAATCTATAACTCAGTTTTATAGAAGAGCAAATATTTTTATAGCAGTATCTCAAATTCTTTTAGTTTATTTTCTTGCTTATTTTTCTTTTTCTGTTATTCAAGAAGGAAATTTTAAGGGATTAGAGTTAATTGTTGTTGGATTATTTATTTTAAATGGATTATTTATACTTTTTGTTCTTCCATTAATTTATATTTATGAAAAAGTATTTGGTTTAGTTTCAGATGTTTCTCTACTTGAGTTAACTGATACTAATTCTCCTTTATTGAAAGAACTATCAGATAAAGCCCCTGGAACATTTCACCATTCATTGCAGGTTGCAAATTTGGCAGAAGCCGCTGCTAACGAAATAAATGCAAATACATTATTAATTAGAGTAGGAGCACTATATCATGATATAGGAAAATTAAAACACCCAAATTATTACACTGAAAACCTTAGTGGTAATAAATCTGTTCATGAAGATCTTTCCCCGATAAATAGTGCTAAACTTATAATTGATCACGTTGAAGATGGGGTAATAATAGCCAAAAAAAATAATTTACCTGAAAGAATTATAGATTTTATTAAAACACATCATGGAACCTCATTGGTTTATTATTTTTATAAAAAAAATGAAGAGTTAAAAAATGATGATTATTTAAAAGAAGATTTTCAGTATCCAGGCCCTAAACCTTTTTCTAAAGAGACAGCTATATTAATGATGGCAGACTCTGTTGAGGCTGCATCGAAAAGTTTAAAAAACCCTAGTGCTGAGCAATTAGAAGAATTTGTTAATAAGATTGTATCTGATAAAATGAATGAAAATCAATTTGATTCATCTGACATTACTTTAAAGGAAATTGAAATAGTTAAAAATATTTTATTTAAAAAGTTGGTTAATATATATCAACTTAGAATTGAATATCCAGAATAATTTGTAAAAATGATTGTTTAGTTTTAAACTAACCTCTATTTTTGATCGATTAATTTTAATAGGAGAGGTGCCAGAGTGGTAATGGAGCAGATTGCTAATCTGTCAACGTGTAAGCGTTGCCTGGGTTCGAATCCCAGTCTCTCCGCAACTATACCCCTAAACCCCTATAAATATTAGGGATTTATTTTTTTAATGTCGGAATTAAATATTCTAAAATAAAGGCTGTTAAACAAACTACTCCAATAGTTAATAAATATCCTTCTTCGTCATTTATTCCAAAATAATTATCCCCCAAATGGGATGTAGAAAGAATAATTCCGGTAAATAATAGAAAATAAAAGAATAGTTTTTTAATAAAATTTATCATAAAATTTAATCTATTAAATTAGGAGTAAAGCAAACTATTTCTACTTGGTTGTAATTTCAATAACACCGAATGCTCCTCTAGATCCATATTTAGCGGCTTTAGAATGCTTCAAAACATTTACATTTATAATGTTTCTTGATAAAGGTTGAACCCCTTTAGGCGCAGCATTACCAATTGGAACACCATCGATAACCCATAAAGGTTCTCTGAAATCAATATTTGTGTTTTCATAGTTTCTAATAGGAGATCCACTAACATTTTTTCCCTCTATTAGGTATTTATTTCCAAAAGTTGAGACTGGAACTAAAATAGGAATTCCATTATTGTTTGAAACAGTTTTACCAATTAGATAATATCGGAGAGCTGATACCCAATCATTTGCATTAACATCTATTCCGTAATTATTTAATCCCATTAGTTTAAATTTTTCAATTTTTTTTATCTCTCTGAGCTGTTTTTTACTCAAATTTATTTCAATATTATTTTGAGCTGATATTGAAATTGATATGAATAATAATGAAAAAAATAATTTACATTTCATGATGAAGAAAGTTTATGATTAAAACAAATATAAAATAATTTATATTTGATTCAGGGGTGTTATATTTAAGATTGTAAAACCTTATGACTAGTAATTGCATAAATAATTAATTAAAAATGATAAAATTAGGAATAGCTCCTATTAATTGGACAAATGACGACATGCCTGAACTTGGAGGAGATATTTCTTTTGAACAATGTATAAGTGAAATGGCGCTGGCTGGTTATAAAGGTTGTGAAGTTGGAACTAAATATCCTGTTAATGACAGATTTCTTTTAAAAGAAAAGTTAAATTTAAGAGGAATAACCATATGTAATCAATGGTTTAGTTATGAATTTTCTACCAAGACTTTCAAGGAAGTAAAAGACAATTTTATTAATCAGATTGATTTTTTAAATTATTTTGATGCAAAAGTTATTGGTGGTGCTGAGGTAGGTAATTCTATTCACGGACAATATAATATCCCTCTATCAAACAGAAAGCCTGGAACTAAAGAAAATTGGAAAAAATTAACTGAAGGATTAAATGAATTAGGTAAAATTTCACTTAATGAATTTGGTATTAAATTGTCTTATCATCATCATATGGGTACTATGATAGAGACAATGTCAGAAGTAGACAGGTTATTAAATGAAACAAATGAAAAATATGTAAATCTAAATTATGATTGCGGTCACTTTTACATGGCAGGAGATAACCCTTTAAATGCAATTCAAAAGTACATAGACAGAACCTCTCATATACATTTTAAAGATGTTAGAGAGTTAATAAAACAAAAGGTATTTAATGAAAATTTAAGTTTTCTAGAAGGAGTTAAATTAGGAATGTTTACAGTACCAGGAGATGGAGATTTAGATATGAAGCCCATTGCAAAGGCAGTTCATGAAAGTAATTATAAAGGGTGGTTAGTTGTTGAAGCTGAACAAGATCCATATAAAGCAAATCCTTTTGAATACGCAAAGAAAGGATATGAATATCTAACTAAAGAATTAAATTTTTAATATATGCATCATATTGAGGCTTATGATAATAAAAATAAACCTATAGTTGATATAGATAATAATATAGTCCCTCTTGTTTATTTTAATCATATAAAATTAAATAAAGGAGAATCTTATAGTTATTTACTTAAAGACCATGAAACTATTATAGCTGTTGTATCAGGAGTTATAGATGTTATTGTTGATAATGAAAAATTTTCAAATATTGGTAAAAGACTTAGTTTGTGGGAGGGCAAGCCTGAAGGAGTTTATGCAGGAAAAGAAAGTAACGTGAGTTTTAATGCTAAAAGTGATAGTGGCGCTGAAATATATATAGCAGGAGGTAAAATAGAAAAAAAATATTCTCCATTTAAAATTGATCAAAACGAGGTTCAAAAAGTTCAATATGGAAGTGATGAAACTAAAACACATAGAAAAATTTATCATATTTTAGGTAAAAATGGAGAAGATCGTTCTGGTAGGTTATTAGTTAGTGAACTCTTTACTGTTGGCGCAGGAGGTTGGTCAGGGTTTCCTCCTCATAAACATGATGCCGACAGACTCCCAAAAGAGACAAAATTTGAAGAAGTATATCAATTTAGATTTAATCCATCTAATGGTTTTGGTGCACAATTTTTATATCCTCATGATGAAAGTTATGGCCCCATATACCATGTAAAAGATCAAAGTACTATTTTAATTGATAAAGGATATCATCCATCAGTTGCTGCTCCTGGCTATCAAATGTATTATTTTACCATTATTGTTGGAAAAACCCATCGTTCCCTTGTGCAATTCTTTCAACCTTCACATGCTTATCAATTAGAGGTGATCCCTGGAATAAAAGATATGATAAAAAATTTTAAGTAATAAAGTAAATGAAAAAGCTAAATATTGGACTTGCTGGACTTGGAAGGTTGGGAAAGGAGTATGGAAAAAATATTCAATTTAAAATTCCAAATGCAAATTTAGTTGCTGTATGTAGTTTAGTAGAAGAAGAATTAGCTTATGCAAAAAAAGAATTAGAAGTAAGTGATACATATTCAAATTATGAAAGTATGTTAGAGCATCCAAATATGGATGCTGTTGTAATAATTACTTCAACCGATTCTCATGCTGAACACATTGTGAAAGCTATGGAGTCTGGATTACATGTCTTTTGTGAAAAACCTTTGTCAATTGACATAGAAAACTGTTTAAAAGTAGAGGAGGAAGCAAAAAAACATTCAAATTTAATTGTTATGATTGGTTTCAATAGGAGATATGATCCCAGTTATGTTGATGCAAAAAAAACAATTATTGAAAATAAAGTAGGGAAACCTTTTTTTGTTAGATCACAAACTGTTGATAAAGACATTTGGGCACCGTTTCAGGTAAGTTTTGTTAAAACTAGTGGAGGTGTTTTTCATGATTTCAATGTTCATGATGTTGATTTAGCTAGATGGTATATTGGAAGTGAAGTTAAAAGACTCTGGTCTCAAGGAGGTGCATATAGATTTAAAGAGTTCGGAGATTTAGGTGACGCAGACAACACCTTTGTTTTTTGTGAATTTGAAGATGGGTCAATGGCTTTATTAGGAGCTTCAAGAACATCATCTTATGGTCATGATACTTTTACAGAAATAATTGGAACTCAGGGCAAACTGACAGTTGGCAACCCTCCATCAAAAAATCGTGTGCAAATTTCGGATAAGCATGGAGTTAGAAATGAGTGTAACGAAACTTTCTATGATCGTTTTAAAGATTCTTTTTTAATTCAAGTTCAGGATTTTGTTAATTCTGTTTTGGAAGGGAAACAGCCTGAATGCAACCTTGAAAATGCAACAAAAGCTACAATTGTTACTTGTGCAATGACTGAGTCATTTAAAACTAAAGGGATAGTTGAGATAAAGGATATTATGCCATAAGATTGATTTATAAACAGAATAGATATATTTGAATAAATAAAATAAATTATGACTAAAAAATTAACTGTAGCACAAGCAACTATTGAGTTTTTAAAAAATCAATATGTTAGAAGAGATAATATTGAAAACAAATTTTTTGCTGGATGTTTTGGAATTTTTGGTCACGGTAATGTTGTTGGTTTAGGTGAAGCTTTAAAAGAAAATTTAGATTTTAAATATTATCAAACCAGAAATGAACAAGCTATGGTTCATACTGCAGCTGCTTATGCAAAAATGAAGAATAGAATGCAAACATTTGTTTGCACAACATCTATAGGTCCTGGTGCTACAAATATGATTACTGCAGCAGCATCAGCAACAATTAACAGAATACCTGTTTTATTGATTCCTGGAGATTTTTTTTCAAAACGATCAGCATCACCATTATTGCAACAAACAGAACATTCATATACTCAGGATATGTCGGCTAATGACTGTTTTAAGCCAATTTCAAAATATTGGGATCGAATAAATCGTCCTGAACAATTAATATCTTCATTATTAGAGGCAATGAGAGTGTTAACTTCTCCATCTGAAACAGGAACTGTTACAATTGCTATGCCGCATGATGTTCAAGCCGAAGCTTATGATTTTCCTAATGAATTCTTTGAAAAAAGAGTTTGGTATATTCCAAGAATGACTCCAGATAATTTTTTATTAAAGAAATCTATAGATATTATTAAAAAATCAAAAAAACCAATGATTGTAGCTGGAGGAGGCGTGATTTATTCTGAAGCTGAAGATGAATTAAAAGATTTAGTTGAAAATACAGGGATCCCTGTTGCAGAAACTTTTGCTGGAAAAGGTTCTATGCATTATAAACATCCATTGAATTTGGGAGCATTAGGTGCCACTGGTACAAAGGGAGCAAATTTAATAGCCAAAGATGCTGATTTAGTTATTGGAATTGGAACACGTTATGGTGATTTTATGTCTGCTTCTAAAACAGCTTGGCAAAATCCAGACGTAAAATTTATAAATATTAATGTAAAAGAATTTGATGCTTTTAAACAAAGTGCTATTCCTCTACAGGGAGATGCTAAAAAAACAATTAATCTTTTAAATAATAATCTAAAGGAATTTAACACAAGTAATGATTATTTAGATAAAATAAAAAAACATTGTATCGAATGGGATAAAATTGTTGACGAGGTATACAAAACTGTTGATGAGAATAATCCTGTACAATCTGAGTATATTGGAGCTTTAAATGAATTTATAGATGACAATGATGTAATAGTTTGTGCTGCTGGAAGCGCCCCTGGCGATTTACACAAATTATGGAGAACTAAAAACTCAAAAGGATTTCATCTAGAATATGGGAACTCTTGTATGGGTTATGAAATTCCAGGGGGGTTAGGAGTTAAAATGGCTGATACAGATAGAGAGGTTTATGTTATTTGTGGAGATGCTAGTTACTTAATGTTACCCTCAGATATAATTACAACAATACAAGAAGGTTATAAAATAACAATTATTTTAATTAATAATGAAGGTTATGCTAGTATTGGTGGTCTTTCTAATTCAGTTGGTGGTGAAGGTTTTGGAACACATTTTAAATATAGAAACCCTAAAACAGGTCAATTAGATGGAGATTTTTTACCAGTTGATTTAGCTAAAAATGCAGAAAGTTTAGGTGCTATTGTATATAAACCAAAGGGGATTAAAGAATTTTCTAATGCATTAAAAAAAGCGAAAAATAATGATACCACAACAGTAGTATATGTTGACACAATAAGAGACAGAAAAATGGATGGATATGCATATTCATGGTGGGAAGTTCCTGTTCCTGAGGTTTCTAAATCAAAAAAAGTTCAAAAGGTTAGAGTAGAATATGAAAAAGGAAAAAAACAACAAAAAAACTATATTAAGCCTAGTTAATTGATTATGCAAACAGCCCTTACTTTTATTGGTTTTATATTATTTGTTGCAGTCTATTCTTATATAAAACTAAGAAAGGAAAGACTCACTTCATCTGAAGGTTATTTTTTGGGAGGGAGAAGTTTAACAGGAATAGTTATAGCAGGCTCCATGCTATTAACTAATATTTCTACTGAGCATCTTATTGGAATGAATGGTTCTTCATATAAAAATGGTTTTATAATTATTGCTTGGGAAGTAACTTCTGCTTTAGCATTAGTGATTGCTGCAATTTATTTTGTCCCTCGATATTTAAAAATGGGCCTTACAACAATTCCTGAATTCTTAGAAAAAAGATTTGATAAAACAACAAGGGTATTAGTGGCCTTCTTTTTGATCATTTCATTTGTGGTAACATTATTACCAATTGTTCTTTATACCGGAGCTATAAACTTAGAGAGCATTTTTAATGTTTCAGAAGTTTTAGGTGTAAACCAAACTGAAGGTTTATGGATTACAGTTATTACAATTGGTATAATTGGATCTATATATGCCATTTTTGGAGGATTAAAAGCTGTTGCTGTCTCTGATACTATTAATGGCTATGGTCTTCTTTTAGGTGGTTTAGCAATTCCTTTTTTAGCACTTTATGCTATTGGAGATGGAAGCTTATTTGATGGACTTTCTAAAGTTTATCAAAATAGCCCTGAAAAATTTAATGTAGTTGGTGCTAAAGACTCAGTCATGCCCTTTGAAGTATTATTTACGGGCTTAATAATAAATCAACTTTATTTTTGGGCAATGAATCAAACTATTATTCAAAGAGCATTAGGAGCTAAAAATTTAGTTGAAGCTCAAAAAGGTTTGTTATATACAGGAGTTCTTAAAATCTTAGTCCCTACAATTATTATTCTGCCTGGTGTTATAGGTTTTTATTATTATGGAGATTCTCTTTATGAAAACCAGGATATGATTTATCCTGAATTAATAAAAAAAGTTCTTCCTTTGAGTTTAGTAGGTGTTTTTGCTGCCATTGTAATGGGTGCTGTTTTGAGTACTTTTAATAGTGTTTTAAATAGTGCGGCAACAATATTTAGTTTAGATATATATAAAGGATATTTTAATAAAAACTCAAGTGATAACAAATTAGTAAAGATTGGTAAGTTAACTTCAACCATTTTGGCCATTTTCTCAATTCTTGTTGCTCCTTTTGTAGCAAATGCACCAGATGGATTATATCAATTATTACAACAATTAAACGGGATCTTTTTTATTCCTATAGGATCAATAATGATTGCAGGTTTTTTTCTTAAAAAAATATCAGCTATGGGAGCCAAAGCTTCCTTGTTTGTTGGTTTAACCTTTTATATTACAACTTCTTTTATATTAAAAACTGACATTCATTTTGTTCATATTTGGGGAATTGAGTTTATATTAAATATTGCCACAATGTTTTTAGTTTCTCATTTTTATCCATCTGATGGGAAATTCAAATTCAGTGAATTAAATATTGATGATTTAGTTCAATGGAAATATACTAAGCCTATGTCTATATCATTGTGTGTAATTACAATATCAGTTTATGTTTTGATGGGCAGTTATTAAAATATTATATTTGATTATTAACCATAATTCAAATTTTGGGTTCAAACAGATTTTTTAAGTTTATAGGTGGGTTTTTAGCATTTGGATTTACATTTCTTCAGGGAGTTGATTGGATTTTCACAAAGTATTCTATAGATAATAAATACTTTAATTATATACTTATAATTTTATTAATTGCTTTTCTTTTATCAATTATAATTTTATTTATATCAGCTAAGGGTGTAATTAAAAATATTTCTCCAGCTAAAACAAAAAAATCAAGATTTATAAAAATTGGCAACGTTGTTTTAACTTCTCTTTTATTATTACTTTTTGTTTATTTTTTTAGAAAATCTAGTTCTAAGGATTTACTATTAGATGACCTTTTGCCTAAAATTTCAAAAGCCTATGATAATGGTGACACTTACTACGTTTTTAAAAACTCAATTGATCTATTAAAAACATATCCAGAAAATCAAATTTTAAAAAGTTTTCTCAAAAAGACTTCATGGACTGTCAATGTTGATAGTGATTTAGAAAATACAGATGTATATGTTCGGTTTTTAAGAGATTCAGTTTGGTCATATATAGGAAAAGCTCCTATCGATAGTATTAGTGTGCCAAATTTATGGCCTAGGGAAAAGAGTTTTATTGTCAAATTAATTAATGGTGATATTGAACATATAGGAGAAGTTGAACAATCAGGACTTTTTGAAATAAGTTTGCTTAAAAAATTACCTAAAAACTTTGTTTTAAAATCTGCAGGAAATAATCAATTAATGTTTTTTCCTGGATTTTATTTTGGAGACAATAATTCTTGGTCAGCATTTGGAGTTTCAAAATATGAAGTGTCTAATTCTGAATTTAAAAAATTTATTGATGAAGGTGGTTATGATAATGAAGATTATTGGGATTTTCCAATTAAAATAGATGGAGAAAATTATACTTACAAAAATACCATTAAAAGATTTACAGATAAATTTGGAAGATTTGGACCTGGGAATTGGAGATATGGTCAGTATCCTAAAGGTGAAGACAATTTTCCTGTAACTAACATTTCTTGGTTTGAAGCAAGAGCTTATGCTAAGTATAAAGGTTTTAAATTACCTAATGTTTTTCAATGGCTTCATTCTGCTAGTCTATCTGGTTTTATAATGGATATACCTGCAGTGAAATTATCAAATTACAATAGTAATATGTTAAATGAGGTTAATTATTCCAATGAAAAAAAATTGTTGCCAAATATAGCAGGTAACGTAAGAGAATGGGTAACTAATCCTCATGGAGAAGATAAATATGGAATTCTTGGAGGAGCATATATGGATAATAGCTATACTTTTAATAGCTTCTATAGTCTTTCTCCATTTGATAGGAGTAAAGGCAACGGTTTTAGACTTGTTAAACAATTTTCAAATGATTACAGTCAAGATGAAATTAAAATAAGCTATGTTGAAAGAGATTTTGATATGGAGGAAGACGTGAGTGAAGAAGTTTTTGAATATTATAAATCTCAATTTGATTATAAGCCATATCCTTTAGAAGTAAACTTGATAAACATTAAACATGAAAATAAAGGATATATTTTAGAAAAGTTTGAAATGAAGCCTCCTTATAAGACTGATGAGAAGCTATATGGATATATAGCTTATTCTGAAAATTTTAAAGGTAATTTAAAACCAATAATTGAATTTCCTACTGCAGGTGGCATTGGCTCAAAAAATGATGATGGGTTTATAAAATACTATAGTTGGTTAGAAGGTTCAGGAATTAATTATAAACATTTAATTGATGAAGGCTATGTTTTAATTATGCCAGCTTACCATTCTACATATTCAAGAAAAAAAACAATTCAAACTTGGTGGCCAAATGAATCAGATGAATACAAAGAGAGTATTATTAAGATTGGTAAAGATTATAGAAGAGTTATTGATTATATAGAATCAAGAAAAGATTTTGATTTTTCTAAACTTTCATATACTGGTTACAGCTGGGGTTCAGTTTCATCAAATTATTTACTTGCAATTGATGATAGAGTCAAAAGCGCTACAGTTTTTGCTGGAGGTTTAATGCTTCAAAGAAGTAAAAAAGAAATTGAGCCACATATTTATTTAAGAAGGGTCAAGATGCCAATTTTACATATTGTTGGAACTTTAGATGGTATATTTGAATATGAAGATTCATTTGTTCCATGGAATAAGTTAATTGGAACGCCTGAGAAGGACAAAAAAACAATTGTATTAGATGGAGCTGGACATGCTTTAGATTGGGATATTATAATTGAAAATCAATTGAAATTTTTAAAAGAATATAATTAATACTTAATCTTCTCCATAAACAGTTATAATAATATTTCTAGAACCTCCATTATTTCGATGTTCACATAAAAATATTCCTTGCCAAATACCAAGTTGTGGAGTTCCGTTTTTTATTGGAAATGAAATGGATGATCCTAAAAGGCTGCTTTTTATATGAGATGTCATATCATCTGGACCTTCAATTGTATGCTTGAAATAATTTGCGGATTCTGGAACCATTTTGTTAAAATGAGTTTCAAAATCTTCTCTAACTGTGTAGTCCGCATTTTCATTAATTGTAAGGCTTGCAGAAGTGTGTTTTATAAAAACATGAACTATACCAGTTAAATTAGGTAGTTTATCAAAAATATAGTTGCTTATTAGATGAAAACCTCTTTTATGTGGCGGGATTTTTATCTCAATTTGTTTTATCATTTAATGAATTTAATAATTTATGAAAGAAAGTTTAGTTTATTTGAATAATAAAAAAAACATCTGCCTTAAAAAAAGCAGATGTTTTAAAATAAAACCCAGAAATTAAAACTCTAAGCTATATTTGAATCATTCTTAACTACAAGGCTTGAATGATCGTGACCATCATGATCATCATGATCGTCTTCGCAAGCAGCAAATGAAGCCATTAATAAGGCTGAAGCAAATGCTAGTGATATAAATTTTTTCATAATATTTTTAATTTTAATGTTAATAAATAAGTAATTTTTAAACGTGCAAAAGTATTAAGTTTTTTGGCGGGTCACGTGAATTAAAAATATTTATAAAATTTGAGTTATAATTATTTTGAAAGCTAATATTCGGTTTTATAGGGGGTTTAAAAAGATTAGTTTTATTATCTATGAAAATACTTGGGTGTGTATTAGAATATAAATAGCATACAGAACAATCAACTTCATGTTGATCAAAATGAACTTTTTGTTCGGTACATATTTTTTTATTTTCAGAAAAAAGGTGTTCTAGGGAAATTATATTTGGAGAAAGTAAAACAGCAATAAGAAAAAAACTTAATCTTTTTTTCATGTTAAAAATTAAACTTTAGATTATTATAAGTAACCTTTTCGACTTAAATTTAGTCAATTTCAAAGAGAATAAAAAATAAACAATATTTTACTAGTAATTAAATTTAATATTTAGTGTAAAATTCCTACCTAATTCATGACTATAATATCTCAAACGATTTAAATAATTTCGATATGAGGTATTAAGAAGATTATTTATTCTAAATGTTAGATTCATTTTTGTTTTTTTAAAAATATTTAAATCTATACTTGAATTAAAATTTAACAATTGATAGGCTTTTGGGGGAGTACTTAATTCAACCAATTCAAATCTTTCAGTTTGGGGAATAAATACTGTAAAATCATTATTTGGAAATTCATTTTGCTTAAAAACATATTCACTTTGAAAAGATAATTTTAGATTATTTGATTTTGAATTATTATAAATTATTTGATTCTTTATACTAACAGGCGGCATATTTATTAAAGCCTCATCTAAAGTAACATCATATCCTTTGACTAATGAAAATTGATTTTCTAAATTAAATTTTTGATTAACCTTATATTTTAAATCAAAGTCTAATCCTAATAGTTGCGCGTTAGTTTGTCTATATTCCCAAACTTGAAAACTTCCTCTTATCGTTTGCTGGATTGTTGTTGGTTCAATTAATATAAAGTTGTCAATTAAATTTGCATAAGGATTTATTGATAAACTTGTTTTTTTACCGTCATAAGAATAAGTGAATGTTAATTTATGCCCTAATTCAGACTTAAAACTTAAATCTCCAAGTTCAATTCTTGCTGCGGAATGATGGAGACCTTCACTAAACAATTCTGAGGGGTTTGGAACTCTAGATGCCAGAGAGTAATTAAATAAGATTTTGCTGTTATTTTTCAAATTATATCTGGTTCCAATTGTAGCCGACAGATTACTGAAGTTAAGTTTTGAGTTTATTAAAATTTGATTATTGTATTCTTCTAAAACAAGGTTGCTATATTTTTTATCATAGTTTCTCGAATTCCATAAAGAAACATTATAAAATTTAAAAACATCCATATGTGTATAATCAAAGCGAACTCCTGATTCTATTGTAAGATTATTGTTTAATAAATAATCTAGAATACTATAAAATCCAAGATCAAACTTATCATAATCAGGAATAATTCTTTTTACACCAGTTCTAGGATTAGGATAGTTATTTTGATATCGACCTAATATTCCAATTTTCAAGTTCAAATTAGAACTTAAACTCGATAATAAATCAAATTTTACAGAGTGAGTTTTCAGATTAAGATCAATAGATGGAAGATTTTTATATGCACTTCTTCTGATATCATATTCAAAACGTCTATTTCTTTGAAAATCGTATTGAAAATTTAATTTTCCAAAATTATTATAAAATTTATATCCTTTAAATCTTGCTAAAGTATGAGTGTAAGTTTGCTTAGGAGCATTTATATCATAAGTGAAATTATCAATTATTAAGGGCTTTGAACTGTTAATGCCTCTAAGTTGTTCCTGAGCTGAATGTAAATGAGATGCTTTTAAAATTCCTGTTTCATTATCAAAATTTGAAATATATAATTCAAAGCCATGAGTGTATTTATCCATACCAGAACGAAATGAAAAATTTTTCTCTTGTGTTCCAGTGTTGCTTAAGACATAATCAGCAGACTCAAAATCACCATAACGTTTATATGTAGTTTGAATTGATCCATACCATCCATTTGAATAAGTTTTGGTTAATCTAGAAGATATAGTTGAACCTCTACCATTTGTAGAATTTGAAAGTATTGTTTTGCCATATAAACTGTCTTTTTTCTCAACTTTTGATGCTTCAGCGATAATTATTCCACCGATGGCATCACCACTATATTCTAGTAAACCTGCACCTTTAACAAGTTTAAGACTTTCAATTGAGTTAATGTCTATATTAGGAGCATGCTCAGTTCCCCATTCTTGATCTTCCATTTTTACACCCTTATTAATAATAACAACTCTACTGCTATGTAATCCGTTTATTATTGGCTTAATGATAGTATTTCCTGTGTTAAAAGAAGAGATTCCAGATATATTTTTTAATATATCTCCTAATGAGCCACTATTATAATTATCTATAGTTTCAACTGAAATTTTATTCTCTATTAAAGTTTTAGATTTTTCATCATTAGATTTTCCAAATACAGAAACTTCGTTTAATTCTTCAATATGATGTTCCAATATTAAATTTTTACTTATGTTTTTTGAAATTTTTATATCATAAGTTCTTGATTCACACGATGGATGAGAAACATTAAACACGTATGTTTTTTCACAAAGATTTGTAATATTAAAATTCCCATTTATGTCTGTTTGCACTAGAACATCGGAATTACTAGATATTATTATTGCACCTATAAGTGGGGATCCATCGTGAAGATCAATAACTTTTCCCGAAAAAGTATAATTACAATTTTGAGAATATGTAATATTACTTAACAGGAATAATAATACAATGATTTTTTTAATCATCTATACAGAAAACTAGAGATGGGTTTAAATCCATCTCTAATTTAAGTTTAAAAAATTAATTCTACTTTACTCTACAGTAACATTGAAAGAGGCCTCTAGATCAGTTCCACCTCCAGCATCTTCCAGACCACTATTTGGTTTCTTAGGTTCATGACGTAAAGTAACGGTCATAAGACCATTGCCAGCAGATCTTGCAATAAGAGAAAACTTAGTGCCAAGAGGATTGCCGTCAGAGTCGAAATTTAAATATTCTGTTGTAATATCCAAACCGCTTCCTACAGTAAAGAAAAATTGATGTTCTTTATCTTCTTCTTCAATTTCCATAGTTACGTTTTCAGCAGGAGATTCAGTTTCATTAAGCAAAACAATTGCACCATTGTATAAAACCCCTGATTTTAAATTTCCAGAAACTGTTACATCAGGAGCATTGGGCCCATCACCGTCTAGATCTTGAGTCTGAAGAGTTACAGAACCTGATGCATCTGAGGGAGTTAATGTAATTGTCATGGTAGTTATTAATTCATGTTCGTGGACATGATCAGGCTCATCTTTTGAACATGATGTAATTACCAGACAGAGAGTTATAAAAGCGTATAATATATTTTTTTTCATGATTTTTGATTTTTATTAATTGTTAAATTGATTATTTCAGATTAGAGTGTGTTTAGAAAACAGGAGGGGCTCGCGAATCAAAAAAATTAATAAAATATGATGAAAGTAATTTAAAACTAAAGTGATAAGACTTAATAACATATATGACCTTATCAAGTAAATTTTTGTTATTTAAATAATATTTTTTTGTAAAAGTGAACTCACATAAATTACATGAATCAATTTTTTCATGCATGTGAGTATCTGAAATTTCACAAATTTTGTGAGTATGATTTTTGAAAAAAAATGAAGTGTGGATTAATGTTGGTGAAAAGAAAACAATAATCAAAAAAGCAGCAATATAATACTTGAATTTATTAAGTTTCTTCATCTTTTTTTAAAGAAAAACAAAATTAAATAATTTATATTGAAAATAATCATCTTTTAGAGATTTTGTTATTTGATATGATCTTTTGTTGCTTAGATTTAAATCTCATTGACTTTGAAGATTTTATTGGCGAGTTCTTAATTTTATTTCCCTTAACTCTTGATCTCCACATTTTAAAGCTCTTTAGCTTGAGAGTTTTTCTCATTAGTTCAATTAGCTTTTTTTCAGATAAATTAAACTGAATGTATATAGCCTCGAAAGGGGTTCTGTCTTCCCATGCCATTTCTATAATTCTGTCAATTTCTTTTTCAGTAAATTTTTTCATGTTTATTCTAAACTTTTTAAATACTTTTCAGCAATTATTCTCATTTCAGTTTTTTTCTCATTTTGCATTTTATCATATGTATTAACCAACATTCTCATTCTTGGATTTTTTATAAAAAAGGTTCTATGTACATCCATAAATCTCCAAAACAAACTATCCCATATTTTTACCCACTTATCTTTTTTATTATAATTACTCATTTTAAATAGGTAATTACTACTTGATATATAGGGCTTGGTTGACATTAAACCACCATCACTAAATTGGCTCATTCCATAAACGTTGGGTACCATTACCCAATCATATGAATCTATAAACATTTCCATGAACCATTTATAAACATCATCAGGATCAAATTCGCATAATAACATAAAATTGCCTAAAACCATGAGTCTTTCTATATGATGGCAATATGCGTAATCATTAATTTTTTTGATGACAGAGTCAATTGGCGTAATTCCTGTTTCACCAGAATAGAAACTATTTGGAATTTTCTTAGAAAAACCCCAAAAGTTTTTAGTCCTTTCCTCAGATCCTTTTGAAACATATATTCCCCTAATAAATTCTCTCCATCCAATTATTTGTCTTACAAACCCCTCAATTGAATTTAAGGGTATATTGTTTTTTTTAGCGTAACTAATAGCTTTATTAATTACATGATTGGGAGATATTAAACCCACATTCATAAGTGGACTCAGTAAACTATGATTTAATATGAGCTCATTTTCAACAATTGCATCTTCATATTTTCCAAAGTTGTCTAATCTGTTTTTTAAAAAATCATCAAACCATTTTTCAGCACTTGAATGTGTGTTAGGATAAAAGAACTCAGAGTTAAGATTTCCATAATTAGCTTTAAAACTCTGGTTTACATATTTTTCAGCATCTGTATGTAAAGAGTTTTTAGTATTTAAACTTACTTTAGGAGGTTCTTTTTCTTTAGGATATTTTTCCCTATTTAATGCATCATAAGACCATTGTCCCCCTTCCGGATTCTGGTTGTTATCAATTAATATATCATGATTTTTTCTCTGCTGAATATAGAAGGTTGTTTGAAAAAATTTTTTTTTAGTTTTTTTAAAAAAAGAATCTAAATTAATATTAGAGTTCATAAACAATAAAGATTCGTATTTATTTAAGTCTATATTATTTTTTTCGGAAATAAAGTTTATTCTTTTTTCTAGTAAATAATCTACAGTATCTATATATTCTATTTTTTGGAATTTATTTTTGATAATTTCTGATATTAATATTCTTATGTCAGAATTTTTATCGACTGAGTTGATGTAGACAACATCAATTTTGAGATCTTTCAAATATTTTTCATAATATTTCATTGTTCCTCGATGAAATAATATTTTTTGTTTATGAAATTTATATTGATTAAAAAAAAGATACTCTTCAATTAAATATGTTGTATTATTCTTTGGTAGAATAAAATCTTTAAAAAGCTGATGAGGGAAGATAATGTTACAACTCGAGTTCATATTGACTATTTAACCATAGGTTTTCAAATTTTTTCTTAGGATCATATTTTTCTGATTGAAATTTTACATTAAGTTTTCTAAAAGGCATTGGATCATTTCCAATTCCAGAATTATAAAGCCAATTTCCATAATTGCTATGAACATCATAGTCAATTAAAATTGATTCAAAATAAGAAGCTCCAATTCTCCAATCTAATTTTAAATTTTTAGAAAAAAATGATGCAACATTCTGTCTGCCTCTATTGCTCATCCAGCCAGTTTTTTTCAATTCTATCATGTTTGCGTTTATAAAAGGTTCATCTGTGGTTCCATTTATCCAATTTTTTAATTCTTTTTGATCATTTATCCAATTTACTTGAGTTTTTGAAAGGCCATTTTTATTAAAAATTTTATTACCGTGTTTAATGGATATATATTTAAAGAAATCTCTCCACATAAGTTCAAAAAACAACCAATAAGTTGACTGATTTTTGGTTTCTTTTTTTTCATAATCTTTTATTTGCCAATAAATATATCGAGCGGAAATAGAACCATTTGATAACCAGGATGACAACTTTGAACTGTAATCAGTTTTTATCATTCCATTTCTAGTTTGTTTATAATAGTCAATTTTTTTTGATTTCCAGAAATAAGAATTAATTCTTTCTAAACAGTTATCAGTTCCTCCAATAAAAGGAAAAGCACTATTAGCATCAATCTTAAAACTTTTAAATCCTAATTTTTCAAGATTTGGCGTTTCATTTTCAATATTTAATAAATTTGACTTAGGATATTTTTTAGGCACAGGAAAGCAATTGTTAATTTCAATTTTTTTCTCAACTTTTTTTCTGAAAATTGAAAAAATTTCAGGAAAATCAGCTATTTCAATATTTATATCACTGGGTTGAAATAAAAATTGATCATAAAAACTAAGTTTTTTTATTTTTTTTGAAATTTTATTGAAAATTTTATCCTGAGTTTTTTTTTCTTCACTAGTCCACTCTTTCTGAAAATATATAGAACTTATTTTTTCTCTCCCAATTACTTCAAATAATTTATTGAAACCTTCAGAAAAATCAATTACCAAAGTTATGTTTAGTTGAGAAAGATTTTTTTTTAAATTATCAATACTTTCAATTAAAAACTTTGTTCTATATTTTTCTGTTTTTTTAAATCCCCATATATTTCTTTTAAATAATAACGGGTCAAAATTATAATAACCGATTAAAGAGTCACTTCTTTTTGAAGCTTCATAAAGAACTTTATTGTCAATTGCCCTTAGATTGTTTGTAAACCAGATTAACCCTTTTTCTTTCTGCATTTATAACTACAATAAGTGACTTGATTCCAATTTTTTTCCCATTTCTTTCTCCATTTAAAAGGTCTGTTACAAACAGGGCAAATTTTTTCTGGAAGATCTTTTTTTAAAACTCTTTTAATAACTATTATAATCTTTCAAAAATACCTGCAATACCTTGTCCGCCTCCAACACAGGCAGTAACCATCCCGTACTTTTGTTTTCTTGCCTTCATTTCTTCTAATAATTGAATAGTCAATTTAGCTCCAGTACATCCAAGTGGATGGCCAAGCGCTATTGCTCCACCATTAGGATTAATAGTTTCAGGATCAAGATCTGCTTCTTTTATTACAGCAAGAGCTTGAACTGCAAAGGCTTCATTTAATTCAGTTTGTTCGATATCATTTTTTTTGATTCCTGCTTGTTTTAATGCTTTAGGTATAGCGACACATGGTCCAATACCCATATATAAAGGATCAACACCTCCAACAGCGCAACTTAACATTTTTGCAATAGGCTTTAAATTTAATTTATTTACTATTTCTTCACTTACAACTAAAGTAAACGCAGCACCATCGGATGTTTGGGATGAGTTTCCAGCTGTTACTACTCCATTTTTTTTAAATGCTGGACGTAGTTTAGATAAAGCTTCAATTGTGGTGTCATGTCTTACTCCTTCATCTACCTCAACTGTAAAGGAAGTCGTTTCTCTTTTTCCATTCTTTACAAAAACCTCATTAACTTCAACAGGGACAATTTGACTCTTAAACTTTTCATTTTTTAAGGCAGATGATGCTTTTTTATGAGAATTAAAGGAAAACTCATCAGCATCTTCTCTAGTAATTTCATATTTTTTTGCAACAGCTTCAGCTGTTGCTCCCATACTTACATGATAATTGAGATTTTCCATATTAGCTTTGTAGCTAGGAGCTAATTTATACCCAGTCATTGGAATCATGCTCATGCTTTCAACACCTCCAGCGATGTATATATGTCCAAATCCTGCTTTAATCTTTCCAACGGCTTGCGAAATAGCTTCTAACCCAGAAGCGCAATATCTATTGATGGTTATTCCAGGGACTTCTTTTCCTAAAGCTCTTGCAGATATAAGTCTTCCGATTTGAAGGCCTTGTTCTCCTTCAGGGTTTGCGCAACCAACAATAACATCATCAACTTGTTTAGGATCAATTTCAGGAACATTTTTCATAAGATGCTTTATTACATCAACTGCTAAATCATCAGATCTATAGTTTTTAAAACCTCCACGTTTTGATTTCGCGACGGCTGATCTATATCCATTTATTACAAAAGCTTCCATAGTTTAATTTCTTAAAGGTTTATTATTCATTAATAAATATTGAATTCTTTCTAATGTTTTTTGATTTCCAAGAAGACTCATAAAACCTTCTCTTTCTATATCTAAAAGATACTGCTCACTTACTTTTTGAGGACTTGTCAAATCACCTCCACATATAACTTCTGCAACTTTTTTAGCAATTACAACATCATAATCTGACATATATTCACCTAATCTAAATTCGTTAATTGCAGAATATAAAACACTAAGACCACCTCTTCCTAATACTTCTATATCTTTTCTTGGTGTTGGAGCTATATAATTTTTAGCTAGTTCTAAAACTTTATTTTTAGCCTTTCCAATATTCATAGGCGTATTTATGCATACAAAATCTTTGCCCTTTTTTAAGTAATTTAAGTTATAGCCTTCACAAGCAGATGTAGAAACTGCAGCAGTTGCAATTGTTTTAAAATAATTAATTAGAGTTGGGGTTTTGACATCTCCTTCAAAAAAATCATCAGAGGCTCTTAGTGCAAACTCTTTTGTGCCACCACCTCCTGGAAGTAATCCAACTCCAACTTCAACAAGTCCAATGTATGATTCTGCAGCATATATTCCAGCGTCTGAATGCATTGCAATTTCACATCCACCTCCAAAAACATAACCTTGTGTGGCTGTTACTACAGGGATTTTAGAGGTTTTAATCTTCATTGTTATTTGTTGAAAATTATTAACTAATTCCTCTAAAGGTTTAAATTGTTTTTGCATAGCCATCATACCTAAGTTCATAAGATTGGCCCCTACAGAAAACTGTTTTCCATTATTTCCTATAACAAGACCATTCCAACCTTCCTCTTCTGCTTTTTGAATAGACTCAACAAGAGCTCTGCCTATTCCTTCGCCTATAGAGTTACTTTTACTCAAAAACTCAAGACACATAACTCCATCTCCTATATCATGAACTGTACATTCGCTATTTTTTATAATTGGAGTGTTTTCTCTAATACTATCAAAAATTATTAATTTTTCAGAGCCAGGAATTGTCTCATACTTATTGGAATTAATATTAAAATATTTCCTTTTTCCATTTTCAAACTTGTAAAATGATTTTATGCTGGACTTTTCCATTGTTTCAATCCATTTAGGAATTTTTTCTCCAGATTTTTTAATCAATTCTATACCTTCACTTAGACCTATTAAATCCCAATATTCGAATGGCCCATAATCCCAAAAATATCCTGCTCGCATGGCATCATCAATTTGATAAAATTGATCGGCTATTTCAGGAACGCGATTAGCTGAGTAAGATAATAGTACACTGAAATATTCTTTGAAAAATTGATTTTCTTTTGAATCACCTTCAATTAAGTATTTAAGTCTTTTGTTCATTAACTCAATACTTTTTGCAGACTTAACTATATCAAGTTTAGGTTTTTTACAAGGTTCATATTTTAGTGTTTCAAAGTTTAAAACATTTATAATTGTTTTACCATTTTTATCCTTAGTGTTTGTTTTCTGATAAAATCCTTTTCCAGTTTTATTGCCAAGAAATTTATTGTCCAATAAATAACGCATAAATTTTGGCTCTTTATGATTTTTTAATTTTCCAATATAGCTATCATCTTTAACACTATTTTTAATAAAATTACTTACATTATCACTTGTATCAAGTCCAACTAAATCTTGTAGTCTAAATGTTGCAGTATTAGGCCTGCCTATTAATGATCCTGTTATTGCATCAGTTTCTTCTGCACCCATTTTATATTTATCGGCTAATAAAACAAGTTCTGTTCCTGAAACTACTCCAATTCTGTTAGCAATAAAAGCAGGGGTATCTTTACATAAAACAGTTTGTTTTCCGAGTAAATTAAATCCAAACTCCATAAAAAAATTGATCATTTCAGTACTGCTTTCTTTGGTAGGAATTATCTCTAAAAGCTTTAAATATCTTGGTGGGTTAAAAAAATGAGTTCCACAAAAATGTTTTTTAAAGTCTTCAGACCTACCCTCGGAAAGAAGAGAAATAGGAATGCTTGAAGTATTAGATGTTACAAGGCTTCCTTTTTTTCTATGTTTCTCAACTTTTTCAAAAATTTGCTTTTTTATTTCTAATTTTTCTACAACAACTTCTATAATCCAATCAGAATCATTGATTTTTTCAAAATCATCTTCAAAATTTCCAGTAGATATTTTGTTTGCATAACTTTTGTCATATAAAGCAGCTGGTTTAGACGTTAAGGATTTTTTTAGAGCCTCATCAGCTATAATGTTTCTGTTTTTAGATTTATTATTATCACTTTTAGGAGGTATATCTAACATTAACACCTCAATTCCAATATTTGCAAGGTGACATGCAATGCCTGAACCCATTACTCCCGACCCTAGAACTGTAGCTTTTTGTATTCGAAATTTCATAAAAAATATTTGTGATAACGAATCTACAAAAAGTATTATAAATACTATGCATGCATAGTAATTGTTTTTATATATTTTGTTTTAAAAAAATAACTTGTTAATTTGTTAGAAATACTAAACATCTTAAAATGAAACTATTTCTAAAAACTCATACTTATTTTATTCTTATATCTGTTTCGATATTATTTAATTTTTGTTCTGAAAAAAAGGAACCTCTAGATCATTTGATAAAGTATGTAGAGAATAAAAAAGATTTTTCCTACGAGATAAAAGATTCTGTTATAACTGACACTTATAAAACTTATCATATTAAAATGTATTCAGGAAAATGGTTGACAAAACAAGAAGTTAATATAACTGATTGGTGGCATTGGGTTGATGTGGTTGTGCCAAATGATGTAAAATCAAACAAGGCACTTATGTTTATTGGGGGAGGAACTAGATTAGATAACAATTCATTTTTAGATTCAATAACTAAAGAACACGCTGTACAAACAAAATCAGTAATTGCTCATATAAGTAATATTCCTTTTCAACCAGTTTCATTTAAAGGAAGTGATGGTAAAGAATTTTATGAAGATGATTTAATAGCTTATGGATGGAAAAAGTTTTTAAAAAATGGAGCTAAAGACAATGATTTAGAGTGGTTAGCCAGGTTTCCAATGACTAGAGCAGTTTCTAGGGCTTTTGATGTGGTTGAAAAAATCACAAAACATTCTAATATACCGGTATCTTCTTTTTTTGTTGCTGGGGCTTCTAAAAGAGGGTGGACGACATGGACTACTGCAGCAGTTGATTCTCGTGTAATTGGAATGGCTCCAATAGTTATTGATATGCTTAATGTAAGACCTTCAATGCAAAATCATTTTAAAGCTTATGGAGAATGGTCCATAGCTATAGATGATTATAAAAACCATGATATTATGGAATGGATGAATTCAAAAGAGTATGATAAGTTATTAAAGCATGTTGAACCTTATGAGTTTATTGATAAATTTTCGAGTATACCAAAATTTATAATTAATGGAACTATTGATGAGTTTTTTGCTACTGATTCATGGCGTTTTTATTGGGATGACTTGAAAGGAATTAAACAATTACAATATGTTCCAAATGGAAATCATGGTCTTAATGGAGATTATTATATGACTCTAAAGAATTTGATGTCATATTATTATAGAGTTATAAATAATATAAAAATGCCTGCTTTTGACTGGAGCATTAAAAATGATAGTGTATATATCAAAATTGATCCTAAACAAGAATATTTAATTTCAAAATGGACTTCAAATAATCCTAAAGAAAGAGATTTTAGGATATGGAAAGTTGGGGATAGTAGTTGGATTGAGTCAAAAGTTGAAAAAAATAATTCAGGCATATATGTTTTTCCAAAAGAAAAAAATGATGGTTATACAGCAGGTTTAATTGAAGTTGAGTTTTATGGAATTGAAGACTTTCCATTAAAATTAACGTCTGGAACTTGGATTTATCCGGATACTTATCCATTTAATGACTATAAACCTAAGTTACCTTTAGGAACTCCATTGATATCAGACTAATTATGAAAAAAATTTTTATTTTATTTATCATTTTTTGTGTTCATCAAAATCTGTTATCTCAAAGAAAATATCAACTAATTTCAAAAGCAGAGGGAATAAATAGTATAGAGTCTTTTAAGGAATTTTTATCAATACCTAATGATGGAAAAAACAATGATGAAATACTAAAAAACATAGATTGGAGTAGATTACAGTTGGAATCTTTTGGATTTGATTTTAATATTTTAAAGACATCATCTCTTCCTTTAGCCATAGCAGAAAGAGTAGTAGATAGAAAACTCCCTACAATAGCCTTTTACATGCATTTAGATGGACAATCAGTAGATTTGTCAAAATGGAATCAGGAGAGTCCATGGAAACCTGTATTGAAAAGTTATGACGGTAAGAAATGGAATAAGGTTGATTGGAAAATTCTTGACATAAAAGAAAATGAAGATTTAAGAATTTTTGCAAGATCAACATCAGATGATAAGGGGCCTTTTATGATGTTTTTAACGGCATTAAAAATCCTTAAAATTTATAATAAAGAACCAGCTTTTAATATTAAAATAATTCTTGATTTTGAGGAAGAGAAGGGTTCACCAGGTTTGCCAGATGCTGTAGATAAATATAAAGATCTATTAACAGCTGATCTTCTTTTAATTTTAGATGGACCTATGCATTCTTCAAAAAAACCCACTTTAGTTTTTGGCAATAGAGGCATAGCTTCAATAACTCTTAAGGTATATGGCCCTAAAACTTCTCAGCATAGTGGTCATTATGGTAATTTTATCCCTAATCCAGCATTAAGATTAACCAAAGTTTTATCATCAATGAAAAGTGATGATGGTAGAGTTATTATACCTGGTTTTTATGATGGGATAAGAATTACTGAGCAAGTTAAATCAGTTTTAAAAAAAATACCATCAGAGGATGAATTAATTAAGAAAAGAACAAAAATTAAATCGGTAGATAAAGTAGCAGAAAGTTATCAAGAATCAATTCAATATCCTTCGTTAAATATTAGAGGTCTTCAAAGTGGTTGGGTTGGATCTCAGGTTAGAACTATAATTCCTTCAATTGCTCAAGCTGAAATTGATGTAAGACTTGTTTTAGAGAGTGATCCATTAAGATTAATAAATTTAATAAAAACCCATATAGAATCATTGGGATATAAAATTATTAATAAAGAACCAAATGATAATCAAAGAATGTTAAATAATAAGCTTATAAAAATGACTTATAAAGTTTCTTATCCAGCATTTAGGACTCCAGTTGATGCTATTGAAGGTATATGGTTAAAAAATATTCTTTATAATACCTATGGTATTGATCCTGTTTTGATAAGAACTAGTGGAGGTTCCGTTCCTATCTCACCTTTTGTTAATAATCTAGGCATTCCTGCTATTGGCCTTCCTACTGTTAATTTAGATAATAATCAACATAGTCCTAATGAAAATATTAGATTAGGGAATTATTTCTATGGTATAGAGACTTTTGTTAATTTACTATCAGAACCATTTAAATAATTTTTGAATTATTATTTTTTAATTGATGAAAAAAAAAGTTGTATGTTTTGGAGAAGCTTTATGGGATAATTTTCCTGATTATAAAGAAATTGGTGGAGCTCCCCTGAATGTAGCTTATCATTTAAATAAATTAGGAGTAGACACTCAATTTATAACAAGGGTAGGTGGGGATGAAATGGGAAGACAAATTATAGAGTTTATAGATGAACTTGGTTTTGATAACTCATTAATTCAAATAGATAAAAAATTTAATACGGGAGAGGTTAATATTTCTTTAGATAAATCAAAATCTGCTAATTATATAATAAAATATCCATGTGCATGGGATAAAATTCAGGTTTTGGATAATTATATTGAGGTTGTTGAAAATTCTGACTTTTTTGTTTTTGGAAGCTTAGTATCAAGAGATATAGTTTCTAAAGAAACATTACTTAAATTAATTAGTCATGCTAATTTTAAAGTTTTTGATGTAAACATTAGAGAGCCTTATTATGATTTTGATTTAATTTCTTTTTTAATGCAAGAATCAAATATGATTAAATTCAATGAAGAAGAAATTGAAAGGATTTCTAAAGATTTGGGAATAGTTTCCAATTCTATTGAAAACAAAATGTTAGAAATTTCTAAAATAACAAATACGGAGTTTGTATGCTTGACTCTTGGTGATAAAGGGGTTGTTTTTTACGATTCAAAATTTCATTATCAAGATGCAATAAAAATAAAAGTACTAAATACTGTAGGAGCGGGGGATTCTTTTTTAGCAATGATAATAGAAGGGATGATTTCTAATATATCAGTAAAGTTATTCTTAAAAAGAGCAGTTAATTTAAGCGCATATGTTTGTTCTAAAAATGGACCAAATCCAGATTATAATAAAGATCAATTTTAATTTAATTTTTTAAGGTAAATAGTGTTATTTTTGCCCAAGTTTATATTAAGAATTATATTTCTTGATTATCTATTTAGGACGCGTAGCTCAGCTGGATAGAGCATCTGCCTTCTAAGCAGACGGTCACAGGTTCGAATCCTGTCGCGTTCACAATTTAACTTGTAAGCCCCTATAAATAGTAGGGGTTTGTTTTTATGGCTACGGTTTTGTTAAAAACTTTTAACCCCCCTAAAGTTACACAGAAGGTAGTCTCCAACCATTATTATATTTCGGTATAATAAGATTATTAGCTACGGAATTATCAAAATTATTTTTTTCATCATTCCATCTGATTTTTGATTCACTTCTAAAAGCAACATTACCCATATGAGCAACTTTTGATACTTGACTTCCACTTTTCATGTCACAGTTTAAAATTGACGGATCATTTTTCTTAATGCTATCTATAAAGTTTTTTGTATGTAAATCAAGGGCGTCACCATATTTTTTACGAACCTCATCCCAGTTAAAAGTAGTTCTTGGGACTCCTTCTATAAATAATTCCCCGCCATTACGGTGATTTTTTTCTGGAATTACTTCCCATCCAGTTCTATTAACCACTATTGTGCCTTTGCTTCCAATAAATGCTATTCCTTCATCAAGCCCATAATTTCCACCCTCTATTCCGTTAGAATGTTCCCATAAAATTGTAAAATCTTTATATTCATATATAGTTTGAAGAGAATCTGGCGTCTCTGTATCTTGATCAGGATAGGCAAATTTGCCTCCAGCTGCAGAAATTGATATTGGATTTTTTGCATTCATTCCCCATAGTGCTATATCAATTTCGTGAACTCCCCAGTCAGTCATTAATCCGCCAGCATAATCCCAGTACCATCTAAAACTACCATGGAATCTATTTTTATTAAACTTTCTCAAAGGAGCAGGACCTAACCACATTTTATAGTCAATTCCTTTAGGGGTTTTAGTATCCTTAAAATTATCTACCCATCCATACCAACCCATATAGGCCCAAACTTTGACTAATCTTACTTTCCCTATTTTTCCTGACCATAAATAATTCATAGCTTCTCTGTATTGTCCTCCACTTCTTTGCCATTGTCCTACTTGAACACATTTTTTAGATTTAACTGAAGCTTTTAACATTAAGTCAGCTTCTTCAATTGAATTTGAAATAGGCTTCTCACAATATATATGTTTATCTGCATGTAGAGCATCTACTAAATTTAAACAGTGCCAATGATCAGGAGTTCCAATTACAACTGCATCAATATCTTTGTTTTCTAAAAACTTTCTGTAATCCTTATAAATTTTAGGTTTTTTCCCAGTAATATCTTTTACATTTTCTGATCTTTCTTCAAGAACTTTATCATCAATATCGCAAATGGCTATACAGTTAGTTTCACTATTTTTTAATATTGATGTCATGTCACTCCAACCCATTCCTTTACATCCAATTACACCAAAATTAATTTTATCGTTTGATGATACTTTTGATCTATTATTTGCAATCAGCTCTAGCGGTGTATTAAAAATAAACTGAGATCCTATACCAATTTTAGCTGCTTTTTTAATAAATTCTCTTCTGTTATTCATAATATCTAATTGATTTTTAATTAATAAACACCAATATAAAAAACTCTTATTAATTAAATATTACTAGTAGTTTATTAAGAATTAATTTACTCTGCATAAATTAGCCACAAAAAGAGTTTTTTAAATATATTCGTATTTATGATTATTGGAGTTCCAAAAGAAATTAAATCAGATGAATCTAGAGTAGGACTTACTCCGGCTGGAGCTTCAGCTTTAATTAATTCTGGCCATACAGTTAATATTGAGAAAGGAGCTGGTTTTTCAAGTGGCTTTAATGACAATGATTATTCTTCAATTGGTTGTGAGATAATAGATAGTGCTAATGAGCTTTTTTCTACATCTGAAATGATTATTAAAGTTAAAGAACCTATAGAGGAAGAGTATAAATTAATAAAACAAAATCACTTGATTTTTACTTTCTTTCATTTCGCTTCAAGTGAAAAATTGACAAAAGCTATGATTAATTCTGGAGCAGTCTGTTTAGCATACGAAACAGTAGAAAAAAATGGCAAACTTCCATTGTTAATACCAATGTCTGAAGTTGCTGGAAGAATGGCAACTCAACAGGGAGCTAAGTTTTTGGAGAAACCGCAAGATGGTTTTGGAATTCTTCTTGGAGGAGTTCCTGGAGTTCAGCCTGCTAATGTTATGATACTTGGAGGAGGAATTTCTGGAACTGAGGCTGCTAAAATGGCTGCTGGTTTAGGAGCAAATGTTACCATATTTGATAATAATTTAGAAAGATTAAGAGAGCTTGAAAATATTATGCCTGCCAATGTTACTCCAATTTATTCAAATCAATTAAATATTGAAAAAGAAGTAAAGAGATCACATTTAATTATTGGTTCAGTACTTATACCTGGATCTAAAGCACCTAAATTAATTACTGAATCTATGTTATCTGATATGATTCCAGGGACTGTTTTGGTAGATATAGCAATTGATCAGGGAGGATGTTTTGAATCAAGTAAACCAACTACTCACAAAAATCCTATTTTCATTAAAAAAGGCATTATTCATTATGCTGTAACTAATATGCCAGGAGCAGTCCCAAATACATCAACTACCGCATTAACAAACGCTACTTTATCATATGCAATTCAATTAGCTAATAATGGATGGAAAAAAGCATGTAAAATTGATAATTCTTTAGCAAAAGGATTAAATATTATTAACGGAAGTGTTGTTTATAAAGAGGTTGCTAATGCTTTTAATTTAAATTACAAAAAAGTATCTACCTTTTTAAATTAAATTATGAAGTATACAATTTCTTCAATAAATACTTTTCTTTTTTTTAAACTACCCTCTGTTTGGTGGTGTGGAATAAGAGTAAGAGAAATTTCTAAAGAAAGTTGTAGTGCAAATGTAAGGTTAGGATGGTTTAATAAAAATCCTTTTAAGTCTTTATTCTGGGCAGTTCAAGGAATGGCTGCTGAATTAACAACTGGAATTTTAATTATGCAAGCTATTAACGAATCCAAAAAAAATATTTCAATGTTAGTATTAAATAATAAGGCTAACTTTTCAAAAAAAGCAAAAGGTTTAATAAGGTTTAATTGTAATCAAGGAAAAAAAATTAATGAAACTATTAATAGGGCATTAGAAACAAAAAAATCTCAGACTGTGTGGTTAAAATCTCATGGAAAAGATGAAAGTGGGGATGTAGTTTCTTCATTTGAATTTGAATGGACGATAATGTTAAAAAAATAAATATGAAACCAAAATTTATAGATGAATTAAGTATACCTGTAGTTGCAGCACCAATGTTTTTGATTTCTGGACCAAAACTGGTAATAGAGTGTTGTAAAAACGGAATTGTAGGAACTTTTCCTGCCTTAAATTGTAGGACGACCGAAGATTTTGAAAAGTGGGTTATAGAAATTAAAGAAGAATTAGAAAAATATGAAAGTGAATTGGGAAAAAAAGCAGCTCCTTTTGGAGTAAACTTAATTGTTCATTTAACTAACCCTAGAGTTCAGCCTGATCTTGAAATATGTATTAAACATAAAGTTCCAATTATTATAACTTCTCTGGGAGCTGTTTCAGATTTAGTTAAGGCTGTTCATAGTTATGGAGGCATTGTTTATCATGATATTATAAAAAAAAGACATGCTGAAAAAGCTGCAGAAGCAAATGTTGATGGATTAATTTTAGTTGCTGCAGGAGCTGGAGGTCATGCTGGTATTATTAATCCGATTGCATTAGTTAACGAAATTAAGAAGTTTTTTAATAAAACAATTCTATTGGCAGGATCCATTAGTAATGGAAACGATGTTGCTGCTGCCATTCAAATGGGTGCAGATTTAGCTTGGATGGGTACAAGATTTATCAATGTTGAAGAAAGTTTAGCTGATGAAAAATATAAAAAAATGATAATTGATAGCTCAGCTGAAGATATTGTTTACACAGCTGCTGTTTCTGGCGTTAATGCAAGTTTTTTAAGATCTAGTCTAGAAGCAATGGGTATAACTGAGGAAATGTGGAGTAAAACTAAAAAGATTGATTTTGGAAGTGAATTAGATGCAGCAAAAGCAGAAGCTAAAGCATGGAAAACAATATGGTCAGCAGGGCAGGGTGTTACATCTATAAATAATGTGAAGTCTATAAAGTCCCTTGTCTCTGAATTAAAAAAAGAATTTTTATTAGGACTGGAAAGAATGAAAGAAGTTTATAAAACTTATAATTAAATTTTATAGAGTTATATGTCCTTTGTTAAGGATTTTACTATTTTACTTTCAGAAAAAAATTCTTTTAAAATTACTTTTAATGATGTATATATTGGAATAGCTATTATCATCCCTAAAGCTCCAAATAATGTTCCAGACGCAATTATAACTAAGAAAATTTCTAAAGGATGTGACTTTACACTTTTTGAGAATATATAGGGTTGACTGAAAAAGTTGTCAATTAATTGACCAATTATAAAACCTATCATTACATAAATAGTTTTAGGAAGAATTTCAGAACTAAAGTCAAGGTCTATGTTGCTAGTCATTGTTAATATTAACATTAAAAAACCACCAATAATTGGACCTATGTATGGAATTAAATTTAAAAGAGCACAGAGGAAAGCAATAATAAAAGCATTTTTAATTCCAAAAATTAATAAAACGATACTGTAAATAATTAATAGAATTGTAATTTGTAATAGAATACCAATAAAATATCTAGACAGTAATTCTTTAATTTTTGTAATTGATTTACTTACTTTTTGGGAGATATTATCAGTAACAATGTTAAGAATAATTTTTCTTAATAGTTTGTTGTCTTTTAAAAGAAAAAAAGATATAAAAACAACTGAAAACAATCCAATTGTAAGTCCACCGAGAATTTCTATGAATTGATTTAAAACTTCTGGAATAATCGTGAAATTAAAATTGTTAAAAATACCTTGTATTGAAAACTGACTTACCCAAAATTCATTATAGAGGCCAAAATAAGCATTAGCCTCTGAGGCTAACTGTTCAATTTTTAGTTTCATTTCATCAACATCAAGTAATGAAAGATTATCACTTTGCTGAAGTAGTAGAGGAACAAAAAGAGATATTATTAAAAAAAAGAAGCTTAAAAGTATAATTATTGTTAAAGTAGAAGAGAAAATTTTTCCAAGTTTTAATTTGTTAAGAAGAAATCTATTTATAGGTCTTCCAATCAAACTTATTACGACTGATATGACTATGTAAATAATTAATGATTTTAATTGAATTAAAAGCCAAATACAAATAAAAATTAAACCTAATTTAAAAATAGATAAAATTATTCCTTGAGATATTTCTTTAGAATTCATTTCTTAAATATAGGAATTAAAATGTTTGCATATTTTTTAAATCCTGTTTGACAGAAATTATGTTACATGCTATAATTCCAGCTGTTTCTGTCCTTAATATATTATTTCCAATTGAAACAGCAACACCTCCAAAATTTTTGGATAATTTAATTTCTTCCTCGGAAAA
>CACEKG010000004.1 GCA_902560065.1 uncultured Bacteroidota bacterium | reverse complement strand
CAGCTGGTTTAGATGAAGTCTTTTTTGCAGCTGGTTTAGGTGAAGCCTTTTTTGCAGCTGGTTCAGAGGTAGATTTTTTTGAAGAAGCTTTTTTAGCCATCTCAGTATATTTTGTATTTTGATTTATGGAAGAGTTTAAATTTCAAAACCAAAAGATGTTAATATAAATCATTGCTTTAATTACTCTTCTTAAAATTTTTAAAGCTTGCAAATTTAATTACATTCTGTCAATAAACAAATAATAGCTTGATTTAATTTAGTTTAATTCTTTTCTCTTTATTTCAATAATTCTTATTAAATATTGAAAAATTTCATCTACAGACTTGTTTGAAACATCAATTTCTAAAGAATCCTTTGCTTTTTTTAATGGTGAGTGAACTCTTCTCATGTCGGAAAAATCTCTTTTTGAAACATCCCTTAAAACATCTTCATAGCTTGTTTTAATTCCTGATTCAACAATTTCTTTATATCTCCTATTAGCTGAAATATTTATATCAGATTTAAAAAAAAATTTACATTCCGCCTTTGGAAAAACAACTGTGCCAATATCTCTCCCATCCATAACAATTCCTTTATTTAATCCAAATTCTCGTTGTTTTAAAACTAAAAATTCACGAATTTTTTTGACTTTAGCATAAGAACTAACTTTCTTTGAAATGACTTTAGAACGAATTAATTCTTCAACATCTTCTCCGTTTAAAAAAGTTTTATTCTCACCATTTGAAAAATTAAAATTTATTTTAATATTAGATAACATTAAATTAATTTGACTAAGGTTTTTTGGTGAAATTTTATTTCTTATGGCATATAGTGTTACAGCCCTGTACATTGCTCCCGAGTCTATATATTTATAATTTAAAAATAATGCTATCTTTTTTGATTGAGTGCTTTTGCCAGTTGCAGCATTTCCATCAATTGCTACTATAATATCTTTCATTAAAAATGAAGCTTATAAATTAAGTTTCTTAATGTTTATAACATTTTTATTAGTTAAAGCAATTTCAATCACTTCAATCATTTTATCAATATAATAAAACTTTAATCCTTTTAAATATTTAGAATTAATTTCTTTGATATCCTTTTCATTATCCTTAGACATGATAATTTCTTTAATATTAGATCTTTTTGCAGCAAGTATTTTCTCTTTAATTCCTCCAACAGGTAAAACTTTTCCTCTCAATGTTATTTCTCCTGTCATAGCAATATTTTTTTTTATTCTTTTTTGAGTAAACAATGATATTAATGACAAAAGCATTGTTATTCCAGCACTAGGACCATCTTTAGGTGTTGATCCTTCTGGAACATGCATATGAATGTTATATTTTTCAAAATTAAAATTAGATAGTCCTATTATATCACAATTTGCTTTAATAAATTCAATTGCAATAGTTGCGGATTCCTTCATTATTTTTCCTAAGTTCCCAGTTATTGATACATTTCCTTTGCCTTTTGAAATAGATGATTCAATAAATAGAATTTCTCCTCCTGCAGCTGTCCAAGCAAGACCAGTAGCAACCCCTGCTATAAAATTATTTTCATATAAATCTCGATGAACTTTAACGGGTCCTAAAATTTCAATTAAATCTTCTGAATTAGGATTTGTTATATATTTTTCTTCCATCGCAATAGATTTCGCAACATATCTAACAGATTTAGCAACTTGCTTTTCTAATCCTCTTACTCCTGACTCTCTTGTATAACCATCAACAATTTTCTCAACAACTTTATTTTTTAATTTCAAATGATTCTTATTTAATCCATGCTCTTTTAATTGTTTTGGTAATAAAAATTTTTGAGTAATTGAAGTCTTTTCTTCAATAGTATAGCCACTTACGTTAATTATTTCCATTCTATCTCTTAAAGCAGGATAAATGGGAGCTAAATTATTTGCAGTAGCTATAAAAAGTACTTTTGATAAATCATAACCTATTTCTAAAAAATTATCATAAAACTCAAGATTTTGTTCAGGGTCCAAAACCTCTAGAAGTGCAGAAGCAGGATCTCCTTGAATTCCAGATGATATTTTATCAATTTCATCTAAGACAAAAACAGGATTTGATTTGCCGGCTTTTTTTATACTTTGAATAATTCTGCCTGGTAAGGCACCTATATAAGTTTTCCTGTGACCTCGAATTTCTGCTTCATCTCTCATTCCACCTAAAGATATTCTTACATATTCTCTTCCAAGTGCATTAGCTATAGATTTTCCTAAAGATGTCTTTCCTACTCCAGGAGGTCCATACAAACATAGTATAGGTGATTTCATGTCCTTTCTTAACTTAAGTACTGCTAAATATTCCAAAACTCTCTTTTTTACCTCTTCAAGGCCATAATGATCTTTATTCAAAACTTTTTCCGATCTTTTTAAATCAAAATTATCTTCAGAGTAATCATTCCATGGAAGATCAAGGTATAAGTCAAGATAATTCCTTTGAACTGAGTAATCTGCTACTTGAGGATTCATTCTCTGAAGTTTAAGAAGTTCTTTTTCAAAATGAGTTGCTATATTTTGATTCCAATTTTTATCTAAAGCTCTTTTCTTCATATCTTCAACTTCTTGTTCATATGAAACCCCACCTAATTCTTCTTGAATTGTTTTCATTTGTTGATGAAGGTAATATTCTCTTTGTTGAACGTCCATCTCATTTCTTACTCTAGACTGAATATCATTTTTTAATGCTAACTTTTCATATTCTGCATTCATATATTTTAAACATAAAAGAGCTCTTTCTTTTAAACTTTGAATTGATAATATTTCTTGTTTATCCTTAACAATTAAATTCATATTAGACGAAACAAAATTTACTAAAAATGTTGGGCTTTGAATATTTTTTATAGCAAATGAAGCTTCTGAAGGAATATTAGGGTTTTCTTTGATAATGTTAATTGCCATGTCCTTTATAGAGTCAATTGTTGCAATAAACTCTTTATTTTTTTTCTCAATTTCTTCATCAATAAAATCTTTAATTTTAGCTTTTATATATGGTTTTTCTTGGACTATACTGTCAATCTTAAATCTTTTTTTTCCTTGAATAATTATTGTTGTATTACCATCAGGCATTTTAAGAACTCTTAATATTTGAGCAACTGTTCCTAATGAATATATATCTTTTAACCCTGGATTTTCTGTTTTTTTATCTTTTTGAGCAACAACACCTATAACTTTATCAGAATTGTTAGCATCTTTTATAAGTTGAATAGATTTATCTCTACCTGCAGTAATTGGTATAACAACTCCTGGAAAAAGAACATTATTTTTTAACGGAAGTATTGGAACAACTTGAGGAAGGGCTTCTTTATTGAGCGCTTCTTCATCTTCAGATGTCATTAATGGTATAAACTCAGCTTCAGATTCTATATCATGAAGCGACAAATTGTCTATAGAATTTAAATTAAATTTATTCATAGCTAAAATTTAAGTCATTATGTCACATAAAATATTTAAAATAATCTATTGAATTTATATAAATAAAAAATATAACATAAAACGATTCTAATATATTTATAACTCAATAGTTATGCCAAGATGTTTTTTGACAATTTATCTCTTGGAACTCTATTAAGCATTATAGCTCCAATAAAGAACAATATAAAGAAAAAGATAATAGAGCTTCTCATATTTCCGGTATATTGATCAAGAATGCCAAAAATTATCATACCGATTACAATTCCTATTTTTTCAGAAACATCATAAAAACTAAAAAAAGAGGTTGTGTTATTTGTCTTTGGAATTAACCTAGAATAAGTTGATCTAGATAATGCCTGAACGCCACCCATAAACAAACCAACGAAACATGCAGTTACATAAAATTCAAGTGGACTTTTTATATGATAAGCTATCAAACAAATAATAGCCCATGAAATATTAATTATTATTAATATTGGAATACTTCCAAATTTTTCAGAAGCTCTTGCTGTAAAATAAGCTCCAATAATCCCAACAAGTTGAATTAATAAAATACTGACTATTAATCCAATTGTTTTTTCAGTTGCATCTGGCCACAAAATCTCTTCTTCTCCAAAATAAGCAGCAATTAAAATAACGGTTTGAAGAGCTGTACTGTAGATAAAAAATGCCGGCAAATATCGTTTTAACGCAAGTTCATTTTTTAATAATTTCCAAACATTTCTTAATTCTCTATATCCATTCCAAATAACATGTGAAGAAATCTTTTTTTTAATTCTTACCCTAGGTAAATAATAAAAAGAATATTGGCTAAATAAGACCCACCATACGCCGACCAATATAAATGAATATCTCATGGCGATCATCGAAGATTCATTTTCGTTACCCGGAATACCAAATAACTTAGGGTTCATTATCATAAATAAATTAAATAACAATAATGATACACTACCTACATATCCAAATGAAAAGCCCCTAGCACTTGATCTATCTTGCTGATCAGGGTATGCAACTTCAGGTAAATAAGAGTTATAAAAAACTAAACCTCCCCAAAACCCAATCAATGCAAGAAAATAAAAGAATAAACCAAAATAAATATTATCAACCTCAAACCAATATAAGGCAATACACGAAAAGGATCCCATATAAACATAAAATTTCATGAATTTAACTTTGTTTCCAAGGTAATCAGCTATACCAGATAATATCGGGGAACTTAATGCTACAATAATAAAAGCGGCTGCAATTACAAAACTTATTACAGCAGTGTTTTTAATTGGAAAATCAAAAAAAGAAATTGTATTAATATCATCAAACAATGTTCCATAGTAAATAGGAAAAATAGTTGAGGAAATAACAAGAGGATAGACAGAGTTAGCCCAATCATAAAAAGCCCATGCATTTATTAATTTTTTACTACCCTTTTTCAAAGGAAAAGGACTTTTTAACATTTAAAAAATTTATATATCAAATTTAATAATATTGATTAATTATAAAAACTAATATATTAATTAATCATTTAATAAATTTGCTAAAAAAAATGAAAAAATTTTTATTAACAATAATTTTAATTGGATTAATAGGCTGTAAAACAAATGGTCAGAAGGAAGTTCTTATTTCTAAAAATTATATTATTAAAAAATCAGATGAGCTTTGGAAAAAAGAATTACCTAATCTGTCTTATTATGTATTAAGAAAAGCTTATACTGAACCAGCTTTTTCAGGAAAGTATGATAATTTTTACGAAAAAGGTTATTACGTATGTAAAGGATGTAACAGCAAATTATATGATTCTGAAAACAAATACGATTCGGGTTCTGGATGGCCTTCTTTTGATAGAGGAAATGATGATAATTTAGAATATAGTGTAGATTACAAAATAGGATACCCAAGGGTGGAGCTAAAATGCAATAAATGTGGGGGGCACCTTGGTCATATGTTTGAAGATGGACCAATAAAAACTACTGGAAAAAGACATTGTATAAATTCTGCTGCTCTAAAATTCATTCAAATCAAAAATTAATTAAAATGAAAATAAAATTTTCTGAAGAAGAGTGGAAAAAAAAATTAAACCCTGAAGAATATAGCGTTTTAAGAAAAAAAGGAACTGAAGCTCCTTTTTCAGGAAAATATAATGATTTTTTTGACAATGGAATATATTCTTGCAAGGGTTGTGGGCAAAAATTATTTAACTCTAAAAATAAATTTAACAGTAATTGTGGATGGCCAAGTTTCGACAAATCTTTAAAAGGTTCTATAAATTATATTGAAGACTATTCTTATGGTATGAATAGAATTGAAATAGTTTGTTCTAGATGTGGAGGGCATCATGGACATGTTTTTAATGATGGTCCTACTGATTCTGGAAAAAGATATTGTGTAAACTCAATTTCTGTTGACTTTAGATCAAATAATTCGAAATAATAACTTTCATATTTCGTAAATTTGATCTCAACTTTAATCTTTTTATATAAATGGAAAAATATAACTTAATAATCCTCGGAAGTGGACCAGGAGGCTATGTTGCTGCTATAAGAGCATCTCAACTAGGATTAAAAACTGCAATTATAGAAAAAGAAAATTTAGGTGGAATATGTTTGAATTGGGGATGTATTCCTACTAAAGCTCTTTTAAAATCAGCTCAAGTTTTTAATTATTTAAAAAAAGCTTCAGATTATGGATTAAAGATTAATGGTTATGAAAAAGATTTCAAATCAATTATAGATCGAAGTAGAAATATATCTAGTTCCATGAGTGATGGAGTTAAGTTTTTAATGAAAAAAAATAAAATTGATGTAATAAAAGGGCATGGAAAAATATTAAATGGAAAAAAAGTTGAAGTTGAAAATAATAAAAAGAAAACAATTGTTGAAGCTGATAATATAATTATTGCTACCGGAGCTAGATCAAGAGAATTAAAAAATATTCCTCATGATAAAGAAAAAGTAATTGGGTATAGAAAGGCTATGAGTTTAAAATCTCAACCAAAAAAAATAATAATTATTGGTTCAGGTGCAATCGGAATTGAGTTTGCATATTTTTATAATGCCATTGGATCAGATGTAACTATCCTTGAGTATCAAAAAAACATTTTACCTCTTGAAGATGAGGATATTTCTAAACAATTAGAAAGAAATTTTAAAAAAAATGGAATTAAAATATATACTAATTCTGAAGTCATTTCGGTAGAAAAGAATTCGAAAATTATTTCAGCTAAATTTAAAACTGAAAAAAAAGAAGAAATTTTATCAGCAGATATAATAATTTCTGCAACGGGGATCAAATCAAATATTGAGAATATAGGCATAGAAGATGTCGGAATAGCAGTTGATAATGATAAAGTTTTAGTAAATGATTTCTATGAAACTAATATTCCAGGCTATTATGCTATTGGCGATATCACAAAAGGTCCTGCTCTAGCCCATGTTGCATCAGCTGAAGGGATTTTATGCGTTGAAAAAATTGCAGGTCATAATGTTCAAAAATTAGATTATGACAACATCCCAGGGTGCACGTATTCTAGTCCAGAAGTAGCGTCTGTAGGAATGACTGAAAAACAAGCAAAAGAAAATGGCTATGATATTTTAATAGGAAAGTTTCCATTTTCAGCCTCCGGAAAAGCAAAAGCAAGTGGAAATTCTGAAGGTTTTGTTAAAGTAATTTTCGATAAAAAATATGGAGAATGGTTAGGGTGTCATATGATTGGAGAAGGTGTTACAGACATGATTGCAGAGGCAGTTCTTGGAAGAAAATTAGAAACAACTGGGTATGAAATATTAAAAACGGTTCATCCTCATCCAACAATGAGTGAAGCTGTAATGGAAGCAGTAGCTGATGCTTATGGTGAAGTTATTCATTTATAATTAGTAATAAAACTTTCAACTGCTAATCTATAGCTTTCAAAACCAAAACCAACAATCAAACCTTTTGATACAGGAGAAATATATGATTTATGTCTAAAGTCTTCTCTAGAGAATGTGTTGGAAATATGAATTTCTATAACTGGAGTACTAATAGATTTTATTGCATCAGCAATACCTATTGAAGTATGAGTAAAAGCAGCAGCATTTAAAAGTATACCGTCGTATGTAAATCCAACTTTTTGAATTTGATCGATAATTTCACCCTCAATATTTGATTGAAAATAATCAAAATTAATTTTAGAATATTTTTTCTTTAAAAAATCTAAATAGACATCAAAAGATTCATTTCCATAAATATTTGGTTCTCTCTTTCCTAATAAATTTAGATTTGGTCCATTAATTATGCTTAATTTCATTTGAAATATTTAATCAAAAATAATATTTTAAGAGTTTAGAATAAAATTTTTCTTATGAATTGGTTAGAAGCAATTTCAAAATTTAAACTGTTTCTTAAAATAGAAAGAGGACTTTCAGAAAATTCGATCGAAAGTTATAGCTCAGATTTAAAATCATTAAACAATTTTATTATTAAAAATAATTTATCTAAGGATTTAAAAAATTGTGATAGTAATATTATAAAACAATATATTTATGAGCAGTCTAAATTGAATAATCCAAAAACTCAAGCAAGAAGAATTTCAGGTATTAGAAGCTTCTTTGATTATTTAACATTTGAGTCATTCATAAAAACAAATCCAACAGAGCTAATTGAAACTCCAAAAATTGGAAAAAAACTCCCTGACAGCTTAAGTCTAAAAGAAATAATTAAAATTATAAATAATATTGATTTAAGCCATTCTCAAGGAATTAGAAATAGAGCTATTATAGAAACGTTGTACGCAAGCGGGTTAAGAGTTTCTGAACTAACAAATCTTAAGTTATCAAATCTTTTTTTTAAAGAAAGTTTAATTAAAGTTTCAGGAAAAGGAAATAAACAAAGATTAGTTCCAATGGGAAAATTTTCAAAAAAATATTTAAAAATTTATATAGAAAATGAAAGACCAAAACTTAAAATTTTTAAAATTGATTCTGACACAATTTTTCTTAATAGAAACGGACGTCAAATTTCTAGAGTTATGATTTTTAAAATAATAAAAGAACTAGCTATAAAGTCTAATATTAAAAAAAACATCAGCCCTCATACTCTTAGGCATTCGTTTGCTACTCATTTAATTGAAAATGGAGCTGATTTGAGAACTGTACAAAAATTGTTAGGACATGAAAACATAATAACAACTGAAATATATACTCACCTTGACACAAAACATTTAAAAAATATCATGAAAAAATTTCATCCAAGAAATATTTAAATTATTTTAAAAACAGACGAAAACCCTCCCCGTGAATATTTATTATTTCTATATTAGAGTCTAATGAAAGATACTTTCTAAGCTTTGCTATATAAACATCCATACTTCTTGATGTAAAATAAGTATCATCTCTCCAGATCTTGTTTAAAGCAATATCTCTTGGTAATAAATCATTAATATTTAAAACCAATAATTCAAGTAATTTATTTTCTTTTGGAGATAGTTTAATAGGAGAATTATTTTCATACTTAAGTTCTCTAATTTTTGAATTAAAACTAAATTTACCAAATTTATATTTAAATTTGAGGGAATTTTCATTCATTGAATTAGTAGAGGTTTTTCTGTTCAAAATATTTTTAATCTTAGCTAATAAAACTTCTGAATCAAAAGGCTTAGTTAAATAGTCATCAGCACCAATTTTGAATCCTTTTAAAACATCTTCTTTTAGTGATTTTGCAGTAAGAAAAAAGATAGGAATATTTTCATTTTTTTCTCTAATTTCTTTTGCTAAAGTAAATCCATCTTTATAGGGCATCATAACATCAAGAATACAAAGATCAAATTTATTTGATTTAAACTTTTCAAAACCCTCAATGCCATTTTTTGCTAGAGTTACATTGTAATCTTTTAATTTTAAATAGTCTCTTAAAATAGATCCAAAATTTGGATCATCTTCTACAATTAGTATTTTATTGTTTGATTTCATTAAAATTATGCATTTATTAAAGGTATAGAAATAATAAAATTTGAACCTTTACCTTTTTTACTATTAATTTTAATTTCACCCTTATGAAGATCAATAATTTTTTTAACATAAGACAAACCTAAACCATGCCCCTTTACATCATGAATATTTCCTGATTGTTCTCTATAAAACTTATCAAATATTTTTCTTTGAGTATTAGAATCCATACCAATTCCTTTATCTTTAATAATGACAAAAATATGAGAATCATCATTTTTAGTTTCAATTTTAATTTCTGGAGAATCTTTTGAATACTTAATTGCATTATCAAGAATATTTATTAAAATATTAATAAAATGATTTTTATTGCCATGAAACATATCATTTGATGCTTTTAAATTTTTAATAGTTTTTCCACCCTTATTAGAGATTATTAATTTAATATGGTTTATTGCGGTATTAATAATAGGATGCATTTTTATAGTATTCAGTACAAGTGAATTCTTATTTCTTTCAAGTTGAGAAATTGTTAAAATGTTTTCAACTTGTTCTAACATTCTTGAATTTTCTTCTCTAATCATTTTAACATAATTATTTATCACCTTCGGTTTTGTAATCAGCTTAGAATTTGAAATAGAATCTAATGCTAAATTAATAGTAGCTATAGGGGTTTTAAATTCATGTGACATGTTATTAATGAAATCTGTTTTAATTTCTGAGTTTTTTTTCTGTTTTATCATTTGATATAATGCTGTAGATGAAACAACTACAATAATTATTGTAAGAAAAAAAGTTAAAGCACCGATTCCAAAAATAGAAGATAATACATATTGGTTTTTTTCTGGAAAAGAAACTACTAATTCATATTGAGCTACTCCATTTTCATCAAAAAAAAGTGGGGTAAAATATTTTGGTCCCAAGTATTTTTCAATATAATTATTTGATTTTACTTTTGTTACCAAGCCGTTATTTAAAACTAAAAAATCAAAAGGAGTGTTTATGTTTTTATTTTCGAGTTCTCTTTCAATTAAAAAATTCAATTCATTTGAGTTTAATCTTTTATGAATGGGAATATTTTTAGAATATTGAGTAAAAGCCTCTCTTTTTGCCTGATCATAAAGATTAATCCTATTAACAGTTTTAATCTTTTCAATAGAGCTTGTTAAATTATTTGCCCTATCAAAAATGTTATTTTTATCTATAACAGTAGTGTTTTTTACACTTTTAAAATCCGTTATTTTTCTAACATTTGATGTGTCATTTTGAACTAAATAAGGTTGAATATTATAATCTTCTTGTAAAATGCCATAAGCATAATAAGACATTAAATCACTTGATTTATCGTCATCTAAAAAAAGATAAACTTCTGCAAAATTAGCATTATCAGGAGACCCTAAAGAGTCTATATACCTCTCATAAGCCGTTATATAATCAGATAATTCTCTTTCTTGAACTTCTTTTGATACTTTTTGAATGGATTGTTGAACTGAAAGAGAAAATTCTTCTTCTTTATTCTCCCAAGCTGAATATATCCAATAGCCTTGAAATAGAATAATACCTATAATAGATGCTATTGTTAAGAAAACCAACGATAAAAAAATATTTTTTTTCAATTCAATAATTTTTTACAAATTTCTGTCATTTTTATAATAAAATATATTAAAACAATGTTAATAAGATAAATTTAATTTATTGAAAATTTTGTCAAATTCAATCAAAGTATTTCCCCAATTATCATTATTAATAATATAATCTGATAAATCCACTTTCTTTTCATCTGACCATTGATGATTTATTCTTCTAGTTATTTCTGATTTCAAAAGACCATCTCTTTTTATTATTCTTTTAATTCTTTTTTTCAAAGGTGCAATAACAAGTATAATAATGTCACATTCTTTATTAAAACCAGTTTCAAACAATAAAGCCGTTTCATAAACAATAAATTTGTCTTTTTTATTTCTTTTAACAAAATCCGTAAAGTTTTTTCTTACCGCTGGATGAACTATTGAATTCAACTTATTTAATTTTTCTATATCATTAAAAACAATTTTAGAAATTTTTTTTCTATTTAATTCCCCCTTTTTATATATATCTGTTCCAAATAAAGTTTTAATTTTTTCCTTAAGTTCATTGTCCATTAATTTTTTTGCAATAAAGTCTGTGTTGAAACAACTAATATTCTTTTTTTTAAAAAGATTTAAAATTGATGATTTCCCTGACCCTATTCCCCCAGTTAACCCAATTATCTTCATTTTCTTATTAAATAATTTACTGTTTTAGGGTACCAATTTATATTTTTAACGTCTTTAGGATATTTAGCTAAAAGTAGTGATAAATTGCTGAAATTAGAATTTAATAATTTATAATTAGTAGTAATTATAAAATCATCATTAGTAATGTTATTATAATTATCAAGACTAATTATTGCTTTTAAAGTAACGTAGTTTGGAAATAATTTTAATTTAATTGAATCTGGAAGGTTTAATATTCTAATTGGTATTTTAAATTCCTTTTCAGAATATTTTTTTACAATACTTGAAATTTTTACCTGATTTTTATTGTAGAATAAGTTTTCTAATTTTAAAAGTTCAATTTCTTCATTAATTGACCTATAAACATCATTTTTTTTATATAATATAGTTTTTACTCTTTTTAGTGTATCAATAATATGCATTGGCCCTATTACAATAATACTATCTGGAATTATATTAAATTCGTCCTCATTTAGGTATCCTGGTCTAAAGCTAATATTTTCATCAAAAAAAACTGGAACTTTTTTTCTTGATAGAATTGAATATTTAAATGAAATTTGTTTTGAGATTAAGTCTTCTATTTTATTATTCTCAAAAAGCTGATTTTCAATTTCATACATTTTTTTATTAATATTAACTTGAGCTATGTTATTATTATAAGTAACATCTTTATCCAAACTCAAATCAATATTATCTTTAAAAAATTTATAAAGTAGAATCTCAAATCCTGATGCAGATAACAAAATAGATATTTTTTTTTGTTGATCATCAAGAACAATTGTTTCGGGAATGTTTATCCAATTTATATAAAAATCATTTTTAATCTTATAGGTATTAGAAAATTTCGTTACTATCCAAAAAAAACAAGAAATAATAAGAAAAATTATAAAAAAACTAGAGTTAATTGTTTTAAAAAATTTTAAAATTTTCTGATCGATTCTTAACTTTATCAAAAGATCAAATTTATTATTTACTTAATCACTAAACATTTTTATAATTTCTTCACTTATGCCAACATTAGAGAATCCTCCATCATGAAATAGGTTTTGAAGAGAAACTTTTTTTGTATAATCAGAAAATAAAGAAACTATATAATTTGCACAATCTTCTGCTGATGCATTTCCAAGAGGAGACATTTTTTCTGCGTAGTTCAAAAAATTATTTAAACCTTCAACGCCTTTTCCAGCTGTAGTAATGGTCGGAGATTGAGAAATAGTATTAACCCTTACTTTTTTTTCTTTTCCAAAAAAATATCCGAAACTTCGTGCAATGGATTCTAGATAAGCCTTATTGTCAGCCATATCATTGTAATTTGGGAATACCCTTTGAGATGCAATATATGATAACGCAACTATGCTTCCCCATTGATTCATAGCGTCACATTTATATAAAACCTGTAATAATTTATGAAATGAAACTGCAGAAACATCCCATCCTTTTGTTAACCAATCATAATTTAGTTCGGTATATTTTTTTTCTTTTCTCACATTTACTGACATTCCTATTGAATGTAAAACAAAATCTATTTTGGAACCAAATATGTTTTGTGTTTCATCTATAAGATTTGAAAGATCATCCATATTGGTTGCATCTGCAGAAATTAAACTGGAGTTCGTTTGCTTAGCTAATTCACTAATTGAACCCATTCTTAAAGCAACAGGAGCGTTTGTTAAAACAAATTTACCACCAGATTTATGAATAGCTTCAGCTGTTTTCCATGCTATAGATGAACTGTCCAATGCTCCAAAAACAATCCCTTTTTTACCTTCTAAAATTTTGTGTGACATATTAATTTTAACTTTTTTTCAAATATACTGCTAATTCAATAATTGTTTAGCATGTGCTTTTGCTGTGTCTGTAATTTTATTTCCAGATAACATTAAAGCTATTTCATCAACTCTTTCTTTCTTAGTTAATTGCTTTATAAAAGTATTTGTATTTGACTTATTTGTATTTTTAAATACCTTAAAATGATTATTGCCTTTGGAAGCAACTTGGGGCAAATGAGTAATAGTAAATACTTGAGTTGTTACTGAAAGTTCATACATTATATCTGCTATACTATCAGATATTTTACCTGAAACGCCTGAATCAATTTCATCAAAAATTATTGTTGGCAGTTTTTTAAATTTAGATATTATATTTTTAATTGACAGCATAATTCTGGATATTTCTCCACCAGAAGCTATTTTCTTTAATAATTTAAAATCAGTTCCTTTATTAGCTTTAAAATAAAATGCAATGGATTCTTTTCCATTTTTTAAAAAAGTTTCAGAATTAGTTAATTCTATTTTAAAGCTTGCATCTTTCATACCCATTCTGTGAGTTAATCTTTTAAGATCAGATTCAATAGAAGGAATGACTGCTTTTCTTTTTTTAGAGATCTCTCTTGATAAATTATTTAATTTTGTTTCTAAATCTCTTTTTTTCTTCTTAACTGATAAAATATATTGATCAATATTTTCATTTTTTTCAATTTCTTTTCTCAGTTCATCTCTTAAATAGATTAATTCTGAAACTTTTTTAAGCTTATGTTTGTTTAAAAGAGCATTGATTTCATTAATTCTGTTTTCTAATGTCAATAACTCCTCAGGATATAGATCTAAATTTTCAATTCTTTTATTAAAATCCTCAAGGAAATCAATTAATTCATAATAAATAAAATCCGTTCTTTCTTTAACTTTCAAATATTTATTAGAGCTTTGATTAAGATCCTTAATTATATTCCTAAATTCAATCAATTTATTAATTAATCCAATTTGTTCGTTTTCTAAAAGAGAAATTGATTTTCTTAAATTCTCTTTTATTTCTTCTACATTTGATAGCTCACGATATTTATATTCTATATCATCTTCATAATTTTCAGGCAAGTTTGTATTTAACAATTCATCATAAATAAATTTCTTATATTCAAAAGATTGATTCAATTCAAAACGTTTGTTTTTTAAATTTTCCAATTCATCATTAATCAAATTATATTCATTCATAAAAATTTTATATTCATTTAAAATATAATTATTTTTTGCAAAAGAGTCTATTATTAAAAATTGGTAAGATTCTTGATTTATTAATTGTTTTTCATTTTGAGAATGAATATCAATTAAATTCATACTTAAATTCTCTAGCATGTTTACCTTAACAGGAGTATCATTTATAAAAGCTCGGGATTTTCCATTTGGTATAACTTCTCTCCTTAAAATTGTTTCATCAAAATAATCTAAATTATTTTCAGAAAAAAAATTCTTCAAATCATAATTTTTAATTTGAAAAACAGCTTCAATAACACATTTTTTATTTAAATCTTTTAATAAACTTATATCTGCTCTTTTACCTAAAACCAATGAGAGTCCGCCTAATAAAATAGATTTACCAGCTCCTGTTTCTCCAGTAATACATGACATTCCGCCTGAAAAAGATACAGTTAATTCATCAATTAGCGCAAAGTTTTTTATTCTTAGTTGTGTTAACAATTTTTAATTTTTAAATTCAATTAAAATTTAGTATAATTTAAAAAAATAAATTACATTTTTATTTGTTTCCATTTAGAATTAAAAAAAGGAGATATTTTTTTTAAAACACTTAAAGTTGAATTTAAATCAACTTTAGGACCCCCAGAAAATATATTTACAATTTCATCAGATTTAGCATCAAAAAAAATTTGAAGTAAATAAGAATCAGGTCTAACATTGTAAACTTTTTCCAAATTATTTATAGATTCAAGAATAGATATTTTTGCTTCAAAATTATTATTAGTCATAAAGTCTAATCCCTTTTTATGATATATGTATAATGATTCTCTATAATCATTAAATGAATTAGATAAAATAGATTCTATTAACCAAAATCGATTTCTGTCACTTTCATTAGGGTTCCATCCTTTAAAACCAGATTGTCTAGCTAAGTTCACAATAGTTTGAGCATTGTCAAAAGAAAAAGACCCTCCATTTAATTTAAAAGTATCCATATCCAATCCAATTATCAAAAATGAATAATAACTAACAATAGAAACTAAATTAGATTCAAAAGAAGATTTGTTAAAAAATAAAGGTTGAAATTCTTGGTATTTAAATTCAATATCTTTGTCCAGAAAATTTAATACCGGACTGTCATAATTTGAATCAAAAACTGGTCTTTGAGATTGAACTTGAAGAGTCCCCTCAAATTTATCATTTTTATAACTCGAAAGGGTAAAAATAAAGCTACAGGTAATCTTTTCATTACTAAGAAATTCTTTATTTGTCCATGATTGATTGTTTAAAAATTCATTAAGAGACTTTTCTAAAGTTTGAAAAATCTGCTGATTAGTTTGATTCACTAAATTAGAATTAACAATTACTTGAGCATTTAATTCTTGCGAAATAATCTTATGAATAAAAACAAAAAAAATAAGAAAAAAGAAAAAATTAAATGATCTCATGAATTATTTCTTTAAATATATCTTTAGCAACATTAATTTTAGATTTTAAGTTAAAATCTCTAATAGAAGAGTCCTTTTTAATAATTGTTATTTTATTGTTATCACTATTGATACCACCCTTTTTTTCATTTAAAGAATTTAAAACAATAAAATCCAAATTTTTACTTTTTAATTTCTTTTTAGCATTTTTAATTTCATTTTCTGATTCTAATGCAAAACCGACTAGCAATTGATTTTTTTTATTTTGTCCCATATAATCAAGAATATCAACCGTATTTTTAAGTTTTAGTTGTTTAACATCATCTTCTTTTTTAATTTTTTTATTTAATATTTTCAATGGTTTAAAATCTGAAACTGCAGCTGATGCGATCGCTATATCAACTTTTTTATACAATAATTTTACTTTGTCCAACATATCTGATGCTGATATAATATCTATCTGTTCTAAATTAGGATGATCAATTTTCTGAGAAGTTGGCCCAGATATTAAATAAACTTTAGCCCCAAGGTCAAGAGCTACCCTAGCTAAAGAAAATCCCATTTTTCCAGATGAATAATTTCCGATAAAACGAACTAAATCAATTTTTTCATATGTAGGTCCTGCAGTAATTAAAATTTCTTTTTTGTAAAGAGTTAGTTTTTTTTTAAAAAAATTATCAATAAAATTTATAATTTCTTCTGGCTCAAGCATTCTGCCCTTTCCATTTAAACCACTAGCTAAAAATCCCTCTCCAACAGGCAAAATTATATTTCCAAATGAATTTAATTTTCTTAAATTTTTTTTATTTGTTGGATGTTCATACATGTCTAAATCCATAGCAGGAGCTATTATTACAGGACATTTAGATGAAAAATAAGTTGCTAAAAGTAAATTGTTGCAATTTCCATTCGCCATAGATGAGATAGTATTAGAAGTAGCAGGAGCAATTAAAAACAAATCAGCCCAATTAGCTATATCAACATGATTATTCCATAAAGGATTGTCTAAATCTTCCGATGTAAAACTTGATAATACAGGGTTTTTTGAAACAGTTGACAATGAAAGTGGGGTAACAAAATCCTTAGAGGAAGGAGTCATTATAACCTTAACTTCAGATCCTTTTTTTATTAGGTGTCTTACAATTTCAGGTGATTTGTATGCTGCAATTCCTCCAGTAACACCGACTAAAACCTTTTTTCCAATAAGAAAACTCATTTTTAAAAATTAGTTTCTTCATCAGTATTTCTGTGATATATTCTATCATTTAACCATTCTTCAATAGCAATTGCATGTGGTTTTGGCAAACGTTCATAAAATTTAGAAACTTCAATTTGTTCTTTATTCTCAAATATTTCTTCTAAACTGTCATTATGAGTAGCAAACTCATCTAATTTCTCATGAAGTTCTTTTTTGATATCTAAATTAATTTGATTTGTTCTTTTAGCAATTATTGATAATGCCTCATAAATGTTATTTGTGTTTAATTCAATATTATCTTTATTATATGTTTTTGTTGTTAAAGATGCTTTTGATTCTCTATATTTTGTCATAATAAATTATTTTGTTGGTAGTTCTTTTTCTTTAAATAAATTTAATTCTTTATCAATTATTTTATTTTTTTTTTCTAAATCCTCGTAAAACATAGTCTCGGGATAATAGTCTAGAATTAATTTCATATAATCTTTTAATTCATTTAGTCTTTCTTTTTTTTTAAATTCAATACTATTAATTGCAATTTCATACATAGAATTAAATTTTACATACATTGATTCTTCTCTAAATTTAGTTCCAGGGAAAGATGAAATAAAATTGTCATTTGCTTTTAAAGAAGCTTTAAAATCTCTTATTGTATAATATTGTTTTGCAATTTCAAAATCTTTTTTCTCAAGTTTAATTTGCAATTCATTAATTAATGAATTAGCTTCCTTAGAAAATTTTGAATTTGGATAGTTATTTATAAAAACTTGCAATTTTTCTATCCCAACATATGTGTCTTCTTGATCTAAGCTAAAAATTGGAGATTGAAAATAAAAACTTTTTGCTTCCTTAAATTGTGCTTCAATAATGCGCTCACTCTTTGGGTATGACTTTATAAAATTTTCAAATTGATTTGCAGCTAAATAAAAATTATTGTCTAAAAAATAACTATCTGCTAGAAAATATACAATTCTCTGAGCCTGAGGTTTCCCCCTATACTTTGGAATTATTTGTTCAAAAAGTCTCGATGCTTTTCTGTAATTTCCTTCGTTATAAAAAGCCTCTGCGACTTTATATTTTTCTGATACGTTATCACTATTAAGTAATTTTTGATAATCACTACATTTTACAAAAGAGAGAAATAAAAGAAATAAAAAAGTATATTTAAGCAAATACATTTTGCAAATCTAATAAATCTCAATTAAATTTTTATTTTTTATATGTTTTACTATGAAAGAATTAATTTATTTCTTTCAGTTTATTAGAAATTTTTTCCGATAATTCACTTGAGGCCTTTAACAACGGGAGTCTTAAAATATTTGAACACAATGATAATTGACTCATCAACTCTTTTATTCCAGTAGGATTTCCCTCCAAAAATAAAAGTTTAACCAAATCTAATAATTCAAAATGAATTTCATAGGCCTTACTAACCTTTTGAGACATGGCAAAAGATATCATTTTGGAAATTTTATTTGGAAAAGCATTAGCTATAACTGATATAGATCCTGAACCCCCAGACAATATCATTGGTAGGGTTAATTGATCATCACCACAAATAACTTGAATATTACTAGGAGATGCTTTAATTAAATCTTGAGCAAAAGACAGATTTCCACTAGCTTCTTTTATTCCTAATATATTGTCATTTTGATCTATTATTTCCAAGTAAGTATCTATTTCTATCATAGATCCAGTTCTAGATGGAACATTATATAGAATTAATGGTATTGGACACTCTTTTGAAACCATTGAATAATGTTTAATTATACCTTTTTGAGTAGGTTTAACATAGTATGGTGATACTGATAAAATTGCGCTAAAATGAAATAGATTTGTCTTATTAATTTCTTTAATTACCGAATCAGTATTATTCCCACCAATTCCAATAACCAATGGTAATCTACTATTATTTGCTTCAATTATAATTTTAATTAACTGTTTTTTTTCTTCCATTGATAGTAGAGATGTTTCAGCTGTTGTACCAAGTACAACTATATAATTAGCTAAACCAGAAACTATATTATCAATTATTTGTGGAATTTTATCAAAATCAATATTTCCCTTTTTATTAAATGGAGTTATCATTGCAACTCCTAGACCTTTAATTTCCATTATTTTTTTTAAATATTATATTTAAATACTTAACTGATTCAGCAATAAATGCTGGATTTTCTGGGTTTAAGTTTATGATTAAATTATTTAGTCTTTTATCTGCTTGAATTAAACCAATTCTAAAATTAGCTTTACTTCGAAAAGACAATAGAGATAATAATGAATTCCTATAATGTAAATTGAATAACAAGTCAAATCTTTTATTTAAAAATTTATTGATACTTAAGGGCAATTTGCCAAACAACCCAACATCATCAATTGAAATATAATTAGTCTTGAAATTTTTGAAGTTATTTTTATTGAAAACCATAATATGAAATCTATCTTTAGATAATTCTAAGTTCATCGCTAGCTTTTCGATAAAGGAATCATTTAAATCAAATTTTGAATCTATTATTAGACCTACGGACAATTTTTTTTTTGGAATGATTTTTATTTTTTTGTTGCTATTTTTAAGTTCTTTACTTAGTCTTAAGCTCAAAAAAAGAAATTTAATTCTTTTAATCATTACAATTAAATTTAAAATTATTTTAACAAACTATAAAAACATAAAAATTGAAACAACTATATATTTTATAATAAATGTGTTATAAATATAACATTTTAAGATTCTGATATATCTATTAATTTTAAAAATTCATTTTCATTAATTATTTTAATTTGATTTTGTTTTGCTTTAACAATTTTTGATGGCCCAGGGTTTGATCCTGCAATTAAATAAGAAGTTTTTTTTGAAATTGAAGATGAAACTTTTCCCCCGTTTTTTTCTATTTCATCTTTTAACTCTATTCTATTATATTTTTTAAAAACTCCAGAAATAACAAAAACTATATCATTTAAGACTTTGCTCTTTAGATTATTGGTATTCTCAATTTCAAATTTAACCCCATAATCTTTCAATGAATTTATCAATCTTAAATTCTCTTCATCTTTAAAAAAACCAACAATACTTTTAGCTATTTTAATTCCAACATCATCAATTTTCAAAATTTCATCTTCGGTTAATAAAGATAACTTTTCAAAAGAACCTATTTTATTTGAAATTTTTTTAGCAACAGTCTCTCCTATATGTCTAATTCCTAAACCAAATAAAACTTTCGAAAATGGTTTTGTTTTTGATTTTTCAATATTATTTAAAAGATTATTTACAGACTTTTCAGCAAGTCTTTCAAGTTTAATGAGGTCATTTTTCTTTAGAGAATACAAATCAGAAACTTTTCTTACAATCTGATTTTCATATAATAAATCAACAGTTTCAGAGCCTAAACCTTCAATATCCAAAGCTTTTCTGGAAACATAATGTAATATTTTTCCAATTATTTGGGGTTTACAATAATTTGAATTTAAACAATAGTAATTTGCCTCTCCTTTAATTCTTGACAAAACACTTCCGCATTTAGGACAAAACTTTATGAATCTGACTTTATTATCAGGTAAACCTCTATTTAAATCATCTACTCCAACAATTTTAGGAATAATCTCTCCTCCCTTTTCAACATATACAAGATCTCCAATTCTTAATCCTAAATTTTCAATTTGATCAGAATTATGTAGCGATGCTCTTTTTACTATTGTTCCCGAAATTTTAACTGGATCAAGAATTGCAACTGGCGTTAAAGCACCAGTTCTTCCAACTTGATATTTAACGTCAATTAATCTGGTAGAAACATTTTCTGCTTGAAATTTATATGCAATAGCCCATCTAGGAAATTTTGAAGTGAAACCAAGTATTGACTGTTGAGAAAAATCATTAACCTTAATTACTATCCCATCTATTTCATATGGCAATTCTGACCTTTTATTTTCCCATAGAGAAATAAAATTTAATACATCTTTAATAGAATTGCATAAGCTGAAAATCTCCGGAACCTTAAATCCCCATGATTTAGCTTTCTTAAGAGAATAATCATGTGAGTTTATTGAAATACTTTCCCCTGAAAGAGTATATAAAAAACAATCTAAAGGTCTTTTTGCTACAACTTTACTGTCTTTTAATTTAATACTTCCAGCTGCTGTATTTCTTGGATTACTATATAAAGGCTCTCCTTTGGACTTTCTAATTACATTCATTCTATTAAATCCTTCAATAGGTAAAAAAATCTCACCTCTAATTTCAAAAACATTAGGATAATCACCCATTAACTTGAGAGGAATTGATGATATAGTTTTAATATTATTTGTAACATCATCTCCTTGAATTCCATCTCCTCTAGTCGTTGCTGATTCTAATTCACCATTTTTATATAAGAGATTTATAGATGCACCATCATATTTTAATTCACAGAAGTAATTTATTTTTTTATCTCCTAGTATTTTTATTAGTCTTTCCTCCCATTTAAAAACCTCTTCTTTATTATAGGTATTTGATAATGAATACATCGGCTCATTATGAATGATTGTTTTAAATGATTCAGAAATTGACCCTCCCACTCTTTGAGTAGGTGAATTTTTATCAAAATAAATAGGATTGTTTTTCTCTAATTTAATTAGATTTTTTAATTTATTGTCAAATTCAAAATCACTAATTATAGGTTTATTTAAATTATAATATAAATAATTATGATAATGAAGTTCACTTCTTAATTTTTTTATTTTTTCTAGATCACTATTCATTTTTTCTCATTAGTCTAATCATTCTATTTTTATTTGAAATATCTTTTTTAACTACTAGGTTAAATTTATTATAACTTTCAACTAAAGTTAATAGAGAATTATAAAAAATGGGATTAATTTCGAAATAAATTTTTCCCTCTTTTTTAAGATTTGATAAAGAAAAATCTATTATTGCTTTGTAAAATATTAATGGATTTTTTTTATCAACAAAAATTGCATTATATGGTTCAAATTTTAAAACTTTATCATCTATATTTTTGATTTCACTATCAGCAACATATGGTGGATTTGAAATAACAATATCGTAAATAGTTTTATCATTTAAAGGTTTTAAAATATCATTATTAATAAAATTAATTTTCACTTTATTTAAACTAGCATTTTCCTTAGCAACTAATAGAGATTTATCAGAATTATCTATAGCTGTTAAATTAAAATTTCTTTTTTTTTTAGACAAGGAAATCGCTATACAACCACTTCCTGTTCCAATATCAATCACATTAGTCTTGTTTTGAAAATCACGATTATCATTTATAATCCATTCAACTAACTCTTCAGTTTCTTGCCTTGGGATTAGAACATTTTTATTTACTTTAAATTTAAGGCCCATAAAAAATGATTCTCCAGTTATGTATTGTATAGGTTTAAATTTCTTTAAATTATTAATTGTTTTAATTAGCTTACTTGACTCAAGTATTGTTAATTGTTTTTTTGGATTTAGCGCAATTAAAGTTGAATCCCAATTAAAAAAAGAATTTATTAAAATTTTAAAATAAAAATCAATTTCATTTTTTGAATAATAATTCTTTAATGATTTACGGTAATAATTCCTAACATCAATCAAAGTCACGGGCAAATTTATAGGTTATAGTAATTAATAATACTTTACAATTTAAATTAATAATTAAATTTACGAAACATTATGTATTCTAATTTTTATTAAATCAAAATGACAGATGAATTTTACATGAAAAGATGTTTATTCCTTGCAAAGAAGGGAATTGGGTATACTTCTCCAAATCCTTTAGTTGGATGTGTTATAGTATATGATAATAAAATTGTTGGAGAAGGTTGGCATCAAAGTTATGGAGAATCCCATGCAGAAGTTAATGCAATAAATAGTGTAAATAACATTTCTATTTTAACTAAAAGTACTTTATATGTAAATTTAGAACCATGTAATCATCAAGGTAAAACTCCTCCATGTACAGATCTTATAATTAAACATAAAATACCCAAATTAGTTATAGGCGTAAAAGATCCAAATAACAAAGTTAATGGAAAAGGTATTGAGAAGTTAAAAAAAAATGGCTGTCAAATTAAAATTAATGTTTTAAAAAAAGATTGTATAAATTTAAATAAACGTTTTTTTACATTCCATCAAAAAAAAAGACCCTATGTTATTTTAAAATGGGCTAGAACAAAAGATGGTTTTATTGCTCCATCTAATAAAACAAAAAAAACAAATAAAATATTTTGGATATCTAACCCCTGGTCTATTAAAATTGCACATAAATACAGAAGTACAGAAGATGGTATTTTGGTTGGTGTAAATACTATATTAGATGACGATCCTAGTTTAACATTAAGAAAATGGAATGGAAAGCATCCCAATAGATATGTTCTTGACCCTAATCTTAGACTTTATGATAATTTAAAAATTTTGAAAGACAAATACCCTCTAACAATAATTAATTCTCATAAAAGTTTTATTATAAAAAATAAAAAATGGATTAAATGTAATTTTAAAAAAACATCAAATGTTTTAAAAATTTTATATAAAGAAAATATTCAATCTTTATTGGTTGAAGGAGGAAGTAAAACAATTCAATATTTCATCGACGAAAATTTATGGGATAAGGCAATAGTTTTTACTGGACAAAAAAAAATAACTAACGGAATAAAAGAACCTTTATTAAAAATTAACGAAACTTATTCTGAAAAAATAGGAAATGACATATTAAGTATTTACTATCCTACCTAAATAAATCTGAAAAAAATTTTGGACATCTAACTGGTTTTAAATTATGAGAAGACAAAAAAGCCAAAGTAGTTGATCCTCTTGCAATAATTATATCTTTATCTAAAACGATCTCATATATTAATTCAAATTTCACCTTAGGAATTTCCTTAGATTGAATTTTAACTCTGAAGCTATTACCAAAAGTTAAGGGTCTTTTAAATTCTATATTAGCATTAATTACTGGCATTAAATATCCTCTCTCTTCCATTTTTTGATAAGAAAATCCTAAAGTCGAAATCCATTCAATTCTAGCAAGTTCAAAGTATCTTAGATAATTTGAATGATGAACAAACCCCATTTGATCTGTTTCGTAATATCTAATTAAAATTGGTTTTGTTATATATTCCATAATTTATATTAAAGTAAGAAAACTAAATTATTCCTACAAATTTAGTGTTTGAGAATATCAAAAAAAAAAAGTTAAAAATCAATACAAAAAAAAAATTTTTTTTACATTTTTTTTTTAATATTTGTAATTCAATGATCTTAAATAAAAAACACTATTTAAATAACACATAAACCAGTTTCATTTAAATGAATTTAGATGCTAATTCTGTTTGGAATAATTGTTTAATCTTTATTAAAGATAACATTCAAACTCAAGCATATAAAACTTGGTTTAAACCCATTAAACCAATTAAATTAGAAGACAATTCATTAACAATTCAAGTTCCAAGTAAATTTTTCTATGAATGGTTAGAAGAGCATTATTTAAAAATCTTAAAAACTGCCCTTAATAAAGAACTAGGAAATGAAGCTAAACTAGTTTATGTTATAAAAATGGAAAACACTTATGGTAGTAAATCTCCTTTTACAGAAAAAATTCCGAGTAATAATAAATCAAATATTCAGGCTCAAGAGGTAAATGCACCTGTATACTCAAGTTCAAATGAATTAAAAAATCCCTTTATAATTCCTGGAATCAAAAATTTACAAATTGAATCTCAATTAAATCCAAATTATAATTTTGAAAACTTTCTAGAAGGGGATTCCAATAGATTAGCAAGATCTGCTGCAATGGCTGTTTCAAATAAGCCAGGCGGAACATCTTTCAATCCATTATTAATTTTTGGAGGAGTAGGTCTTGGTAAAACTCATCTTGCTCATGCAATAGGAGTTGAAATAAAAGAAAAATATCCAGATAAGACTGTATTATATATTTCGGCAGAAAAGTTTACTCAACAGTATGTAGAATCAGTTAAAAAAAACACTCGAAATGATTTCATACATTTTTATCAAATTTTAGAAGTTCTTATAATTGATGATGTTCAATTTCTTTCTGGTAAAAGCGGAACTCAAGATGTGTTTTTTCACATCTTCAATCAACTTCATCAAAATGGCAAACAAGTTATATTGACATCTGATAAAGCTCCTGTTGATATGCAAGATATTGAACAACGTTTATTGTCAAGATTTAAATGGGGCCTTTCAGCTGAACTGCAATTACCAGATTTTGAAACAAGAATATCAATATTAAAAAATAAATTATATCGGGATGGAGTAGAAATTAATCAAGATATTATTGAATATGTAGCTAAAAATATAAAAACAAATGTCAGAGAATTAGAAGGAGCAATAATTTCTCTAATTGCCCAATCATCATTCAATAAAGCTGAAATTACAATTGATCTGGCTAGAGATATTGTTCAAAAATTTGTAAAAAATACCAAAAGAGAAGTTTCCATTGATTATATACAAAAAGTGGTTTCCGACTATTTTCAAATGGATATACCAACATTGCAATCAAAGACCAGAAGAAGACATATTGTTCAAGCAAGACAACTTGCGATGTATTTTGCTAAAAAATATACAAAGGCTTCTTTAGCTAGCATTGGAAATCAAATTGGAAAAAGGGATCATGCAACAGTGCTTCATGCCTGTAAGACTGTTGATAATCTGAGTTTTACCGATAAGCAGTTTAGAAAATATGTTGAAGATTTGAGTCAAAAACTTACACTCTAAACTTAATTGAAAACTGGAAAACTATATCTTATTCCGACTATGATTGGTGAAGAATCATCCTTGAATCAAATCCCTCCATTCACAAAAGAAATTATAAAAAAAATCGATTATTATATTGTTGAGAATGAAAAATCAGCTAGATCTTTTATTAAAAAAATATACCCAAAAAAAAATCAAGATGACTTAATTTTTTTTATTATAAATAAAAATAATTACGAATCCAATACTAATTATCTTAAACCTTGTATGGAGGGACATTCAATGATTTTAATGTCTGATGCAGGATGTCCAGCTATTGCTGATCCAGGATCAGAAATAATAAGTTTGGCACATGCTAATAAATTAATAGTTAAACCAATTCCTGGTCCATCATCAATTTTTTTAGCTTTAATGAGCTCTGGTATGAATGGTCAAAATTTTTGTTTCAATGGATATTTACCAATAAACAAAAAAGAAAGAATTTTAAAAGTTAAAAAAATTGAAAAAAATTCTAATTTATTATCACAAAGCCAAATATTTATTGAAACCCCATACAGAAATAATCAATTATTTAATGATTTAATTAAACACTTAAAGCCATACACTAAGCTCTGCATAGCCTCTAATTTAAATTCAAAAAAAGAATATATAAATACAATGAGAATTTTTGAATGGAAAAATATAAAAATTGAATTAGATAAAAAGCCAACAACATTTATTATTGAATCAATATATAATTAACGAAATATCTTTTTCTTATTTAGCCAGTTAGTATATTTTTTTTTATTCTTATTATGTTGAACAAGGTCTTTTGAAAATAAATGAAAACCTGGTTTTTGAGGATCTACAACAAAATATAAATAATTATGATTTTCAGGATTAAGTACTGCTTTAATAGTGGATACATCAGGCATACAAATTGGAGATGGAGGAAGACCTTTATTATAATATGTATTATGTATTGATTTAATTTTTAAATCCTTATACAAAACTCTTTTTATTATTTTTTTAAAATTATTACTTTCTTTTTTCATTGCATAAATTACAGTAGGATCTGCCTGTAACTTCATATTTCTTTTAATTCTATTAAGATATACAGAAGCAATTTTACTTTTTTCTATTTCCTTTGAAGATTCCTTTTGAACAATTGATGCAAGGATGTAAACTTCTATTTTAGATAAATTATTTTTTTTTGCTTTGATTTTTAGATCTTTAGTCCAGAAAGAATTATATTCATTCCACATTCTATCTCTAAATTTTTCAGGACTAACATCCCAATAAAAATCATATGTATTAGGAATATACATTGACAATGCGTTTAGCGAATCAAAACCCTTTTTATTTAAAAAGTCAGAATCTAAAAAACTTTTAATTAGAGATATGCTGTCAGTCATAATTTGTTTTGAAACTCTTGAAGCTAAATCTTCTAACCTTTCTTGGTTATTAAAAACAACTTTAACCGTTAATCTATTAATTCTTAAATTATTTATAATATCATTGTTGCTACTTCCCTTTTTAATTAAATATTTACCAGACTTAATATTATTAATATACCCCTTTTTTTTTGCAACTTTAATAAAATTGTTTGTAGACTTTAAATAAGGCTGCAGTTTAATAGCTAAAGAATCTATGTTGTCATCATTATCAATATAAAAGGTAATTTCTTTAAAGTTAAAATCTGTATTATTACTAAAGTATATTAAGAAACTATTTATAAAGTAAACTATGACTATTAGTGAAATTAAAATTATAAAATATGATCTTTTTTTCAATCTAAAATTTTTTGATATAAACATTCATCATGAAATGAATTATCATAATAATTCCACTTTTTTTTAACCCCAACTAAATCATATTTCATTTTCTTGAACAGAAGATTACTCTCCTTATTTTCATATGCAACATTTGCATAGAGTAAATGTAAATTATAATATAATTTTGAATGATATTCTATTAACTCCAAACCTTTTAATCCAAAACCTTTATTTCTGTAGTTAGACAAAATAACTAATCCTATACCAGCTCTTCTATGAAAAGTTTCAAAATCAAATAAATCTATAAATCCAAAAACAATTTTATCATTATTAGATAAAACAAATCGTTTTTGTTTTGATTCAGAAATTTCTTGATTTTGGATTTCAATGTATTTTTTTAATGTATACTTTGAATAGGGTTCATTTCTATTTGAATATTTCCATAATTCTTTATTATTTTCAATAGAATATAAGACATCTATATCTTCAGGTTCTAATGCTCTAAGTTTTACACCATCCATCTTATATTGATATTATTCCTGAAAAAACTTTTTGAGCTTTACCAGAGAGATATATATTAAAATATTTTTCTTTATCATTTTTAAAATCAATTTTAAGTGATCCACCTAAAGTTTGAATTAAAATCTCAGAATAATTTTTAACTAATCCTTTATAATGAGCTGAAATTGCAGCCGCAACTGCTCCTGAACCACAAGATAAAGTCTCATTCTCTACTCCTCTTTCATAAGTTCTTAATTTGAAACTATTTTTATTTATATGTTCAATAAAATTAACATTAACACCTTCTTTAAGAAAGTTTTTTGAATACCTTATTGATGATCCTAGTTCTCTAACATTTAAATTTTCAATATTTTTCTCAAAAATTAATAAATGTGGAGATCCACTATTTATTAATATACCATGCTCATTTTCTTTCACAATTGAAATTTCGTTAAAAGATAATTTAATTATACTATCAGACACTATAAAACCTTCGTGAGTTCCATCATATGCCATGAAAAGCATTTTTTTTGAACATATATTTTTTTCATAAGCAAAAGCCACTGAACATCTAGCCCCATTTCCACACATTGAGCTTAATAATCCATCAGAATTATAATATATCATTTCAAAATCTAACTTTAAATGATCTTTAATTAAAATCAAACCATCTGCTCCAACACCAAAATTACGATTACAAATTTTTTTAATCTGATTTTGATTTAATTGTTGAAAATTCAATGATCTTCCGTCAATTATAACAAAATCATTTCCCAAACCATGATATTTATCAAAAATTAATTCCATTAGTTAACAAATTTAATCAAATTGAAAATTAATATAGTTGTTAAATTCGAGTTAAAATAAAAATTATAAAAATTGAAATTTATATTTTTGTGGAAATTATGTAATAATGAAATTATTTCTTAAATATCTATTAATAGGAGTTTTATCAGGTTTTATATCAATCTATTTTTACAATTATTATGATAAGTCTGAAATTAAATTTAATGATTTAAACTATAGCAACTCAATACCTGTTAATTATTTATATTCAAATAAGAATTCAATATCAACTGACTTTACTGTTGCTGCTGAAAAAACAATTGATGCAGTCGTACATGTTAAAAATACTTCAAGAAGTTCAAGCAATACTCCTTCTTGGTATAGATTTTTTTATGAAGAAGAAAGTGATATACCTGAGAGGATTGGGACTGGATCAGGAGTTATAGTATCTCCAGATGGATATATTATTACAAACAATCATGTTATAGACGGATATTCAGAAATTGAAATTACAACTAATAACAATAAATCATATAAAGCAAGTTTAATTGGCACAGATCCAGGAACGGATATTGCTGTACTAAAAATTAATACTGATTCAATGCTGCCTTATATCTCTTTTGGCGATTCTGATAACACTAAAATCGGAGAATGGGTATTAGCAGTAGGAAATCCTTTTAATTTAAATTCAACTGTAACTGCTGGCATTATAAGTGCCAAATCTCGAGATTTAAACAAATATGACAACAAAAATGAATCATATATTCAAACTGATGCGGCAGTAAATAAAGGTAATAGTGGAGGTGCCCTAGTTAACACAAATGGACAATTAATTGGAATTAATACTGCTATAAGTTCTGTTACAGGGGGGTTTGTTGGTTATTCCTTTGCTGTTCCAAGTAATGTTGCTAGAAAAGTTTTTGAAGATATAATCGAATTTGGAGATGTTCAGAAAGGTTTATTAGGTGTTATTGGTCAAGCACTTAATTCTGATGTTGCTGAAAAATTTGGTGTATTTGAAACTGAAGGTTTTTATATTAATGAAATTGAAAAAGGATTTGGTGCTGATATTTCTGGATTAAAACCGGGTGATATTATTAAAAGTATTGATGGTTTAAAAATTAATAAATTTGCTGATCTATCTGGGTATTTATCAACTAAGAGACCTGGACAAAAAGTTTCTATTAAATATATTAGAAATAATTTAGAGAAAAATGTTATGGTTATTCTAAAAAAGATTAATAGAATAAACTTTTATGGAATGGAATTAAGAGAGCTTAATAAAAATAAAAAAGAAGAATTTAATATTGACGGAGGTTTAATTATTTCCAGAATGGGAAATGAAAGGTTATATAGAAATGGAATTAATGAAGGACATATCATTTTAGAAATAAATAACAAAAAAATTTATAAAGTTTCTGATGTAGAAAAATTTAGTCCATACGATTTAGAAAATATATTATTTATAAATCCTGAAGGTGAAAAAGAAAGATTATTTTTTAGATAATATTTAATTTAAAGTGAACATCGATATTATAACTTTATTTCCAGAGATTTTACAAAGTCCATTTAGTGTATCAATCCTTAAAAAAGCGATAAAATCAAAAATTGTTTCGATAAGCTTTCATGACTTAAGAGAGTATGGTATAAAAAAACAAAAACAAGTTGACGATTATCCTTTTGGTGGTGGGTCTGGAATGGTTCTTATGATAGAACCCATTGATAAATGTATTTCTAGTTTAAAAAAAAAACGCAAATATGATGATATAATATATCTTACTCCAGATGGAGAGAAGTTAAATCAAAAAATCTCCAACGATTTTTCAATTAAAAAAAATATTATTATTCTTTGTGGTCATTATAAAGGAGTTGATCATAGAGTTAGAGATCATTTAGTAACTAGAGAAATTTCTATTGGAGATTTTGTTTTATCTGGAGGAGAACTTGCCGCTGCGGTATTTTGCGATTCTATAATAAGATTAATTCCTGGAGTTTTAGGTGATGAATCTTCCGCTCTAAATGATAGTTTTCAAGATAAATTACTTGCTCCTGAAATATACACAAGACCTTCGAATTATAAAAACTGGAATGTTCCTAATGAATTATTATCAGGTAATAAATCATTAATTGAAGAATGGCGAGAAAATAATTCAATTAATAGAACAAAAAAATTAAGACCTGATTTATTTTAAATAGAATATTAAGTAAAAATAATTATGTGAAATTTTGATTTTTGCGTAGTTTAAAATTAATCTTATTTTTGCATCCTAAATAGGATTAACCTCTGACGAAATTCGTGAATGTTATTCTATGTAAACTTAATTTCTCAAAAAATGGAAAGTTTAGTAAATTTTGTTGAAACTCAATTTATTGAAAAAAAAGATTTCCCTCAAATTTCCTCTGGTTATACTGTAACTGTTTTTTATGATATTAGAGAAGGAGATAAAGTCAGGACACAATTTTTTAAAGGTGTTATAATTAAAATTAAAGGGACTGGTTTAACAAAAACATTTACAATCAGAAAAATGTCTGGAAATATAGGAGTAGAAAGAATTTTTCCTATAAATTTACCTACAATTCAAAAGATAGAAGTCAACAGTAAAGGGAAAGTTAGACAATCTAAAATCTACTATTTCAAAAAACTTACAGGTAAAAAAGCTAAAATAAGAGAAAAATAAAATATATATTTTCTTTAAATAGTTAATTGTAATTTTATAAAACCAATATAAGTTCTAATTTAAAAGAAGAGTATTATGCCAAAAATTAAAGTTTTAAACCCTATTGTTGAAATAGATGGAGATGAGATGACAAGAATAATTTGGAAATTTATTAAGGAAAAATTAATATTTCCCTATTTAGATCTTGACATAAAATATTATGATTTAGGTATTAAAAATCGAGACTTTACTGATGATGAAGTGACAGTAGATGCAGCTAATGCAATTAAAAAATATAATGTAGGTATTAAATGTGCAACGATAACTCCTGATGAAGATAGAGTTCAAGAATACACTTTAAAAAAAATGTGGAGATCTCCTAATGGAACTATAAGAAATATTGTTGGAGGAACAGTTTTCAGGGAGCCTATAATTATGAAAAATATTCCAAGATATGTTCAAGGTTGGACAAAACCTATTTGTATCGGAAGACATGCCTTTGGAGATCAATATAAAGCAACTGATATTGTTACTCATGGAAAAGGTAAACTTACAATGACCTTTACTCCTGAAAACGGAGATAAATCTAAATCTTGGGAAGTTTATAATTTTCAGGAAAACGGTGTTGCCATGGCAATGTATAACATTGATTCCTCTATATATGGTTTTGCAAGATCTTGTATGAACCAAGCTCTTTCAAAAACTTGGCCATTATATTTATCAACAAAAAATACTATTTTAAAGTCCTATGATGGACGATTCAAAGATATTTTTCAAGAAGTTTTTGAAATTGAATTTAAAAATAAATTCAAAAAAGCCGGAATAACATATGAGCATAGACTTATTGATGATATGGTTGCTGCAGCTATGAAATGGAATGGTGGTTTTGTTTGGGCATGCAAAAACTATGATGGGGATGTTCAATCCGATACAGTTGCTCAAGGATTTGGTTCACTTGGCTTAATGACATCTACTTTAGTAACGCCTGATGGAAAAACAATGGAGGCAGAGGCTGCCCATGGAACAGTTACAAGACATTTTAGACAACACCAAAATGGAGAGAAAACTTCTACTAATCCAATAGCTTCAATTTTTGCTTGGACTAGAGGTTTAGAATTCAGAGGGAAATTAGATAAGAATACTGATTTAATTTCTTTTTGTAATACTCTTGAAAACGTATGTATCAAAACAGTAGAAAATGGAAAAATGACAAAGGATTTAGCTTTATTAATACATAATGAAAAATTAAATGAATCAGATTATCTTAACACTGAGGATTTCCTTTTTGAAATAGAAGAAAATTTAAAAAAAGAATTTAAAATCTAACTTTTTTAAGTTATGACCTTTGAAAAAATAACTGAAAAAGATTCCCTTTATAGTGATCTTCATAAAATGTCAACTAAAGAGATTATATCCAATATTCATAAAGAAGATCAAAAAGCTGTTTCAGCAATAAATAAAATATTACCTAAAATATCTGTTTTAATTGACAAAATATTTCAGAAATTAAACAATTATGGTAGACTTTTTTACATTGGAGCAGGAACAAGTGGAAGACTTGGTGTTTTAGATGCCTCTGAATGCCCTCCAACATTCGGAACAAATCCTGGAAAAGTAATTGGAATAATTGCAGGTGGTGATTATGCATTAAGAAACTCTATTGAAAAATCAGAAGACGATCAATCACAAGCTTGGAAAGACCTAAAAAAACATAATGTTTCTGATAAAGATTTTGTTCTTGGAATTGCTGCTTCTGGAACAACACCCTATGTTGTTTCTGGTATTAAAGATTGTAATAAAAATGATATACCAACTGGTTGTATAACTTGTAATCCAGGAAGCCCATTGTCAAAAAATTCTGATTATCCAATAGAAATTATCGTAGGTCCTGAGTTTCTAACAGGAAGTTCAAGAATGAAAGCTGGAACTGTTCAGAAGTTAATTTTAAATATGATCTCTACCACTGTAATGATTAAGCTTGGTCATGTAAAAGGAAATAAGATGATTGATCTGCAACTAAATAACAATAAACTTCATGATAGAGGAATAAAAATTTTGATGAAAGAATTAAATATTAATAAAAAAAAGGCAAAAAAGCTTATTGATAAACACAAAAGTATAAGAAAATCAATATCTAACTATAAATATGAATAAAGTTTTATTAAAAAAAAGTTTAATTCGTTTGTCATATTTCTTATTTTTTGCTTTTACTGGTCCTATTGTAATTTATCAAGCTTTTAAAAATAAAGAACATTACTTATTTATACCAGTATTAATTATTGGATTAATATTTTTTTTCCTTGCAATTTTCAATGGTTTTAAAGGAATTCAAATTTTAATGAATTCATTTTTAGGCCAAAAGAAAAACAATAGATTATAATTTGAATTGTATACCATATTTATAGAGCTTATCTTTACAATAATAAATAATTTAGAGCATGATTAAAATAAAATTTCCTGACGATTCAGTTAGAAAATATAAAAAGGGAATCACTGCTATGGAAATTGCTATGGATATAAGTGAAGGTTTTTCTAGAAATGTTCTTTCAGCAAGCTTTAATGAAAATACTATTGAAATATCAAGTAAATTAAATGAAAGTGGTTCTATAAAATTTTTTACTTGGAATGATTCTGAAGGAAAAAAAGCTTTTTGGCACTCATCAGCTCATGTATTAGCTCAAGCATTAGTTGATTTATATCCTAATTGTAAACTTACAATTGGACCTGCAATTGACAATGGATTTTATTATGATGCTGATTTTGAAGGGGAGACAATTACAGAAAGTGACTTAAAATCTATTGAAAAAAAAATCTTAGAATTTTCAAAGGAAAAATATTATTTTAAAATGAAAAATGTGTCTAAAAAAGATGCATTAAATTTTTATAAAAAAAATAGATATAAAACTGAATTAATTAAAGGTCTAAATGATGGTGAAATCACATTTTGTGATCATGCAAATTTTTCTGATCTCTGTAAAGGAGGGCATATTCCCCATACTGGATTTATAAAATCTGTTAAATTATTAAATGTGGCAGGAGCATATTGGAGAGGAAATGAAAAAAATAAACAATTAACAAGAATTTATGGTATTTCATTTCCAAAACAAAAAGAGTTAAATCAATACTTATCTCTTATAGAAGAAGCTAAAAAAAGAGATCACAGAAAACTTGGTAAAGAATTAGATTTGTTTACTTTTTCTGAAAAAGTTGGTCAAGGTTTACCACTTTGGCTTCCTAAAGGAGCAGATTTAAGAGATAGGTTAGAGCTTTTTTTAAAGAAAGCTCAAATTAAAGCAGGTTACGAACAAGTAATTTCTCCTCACATTGGTAATAAAGAACTTTATGTTACCTCAGGGCACTATGAAAAGTATGGATCAGATAGCTTTCAACCAATATTAACTCCTTCTGAAAATGAAGAGTTTTTACTTAAACCAATGAATTGTCCTCATCATTGTGAAATTTATAAAAGTAGACCATGGAGTTACAAAGATCTTCCTAAAAGGTATGCAGAATTTGGTACAGTTTATAGATATGAACAAAGTGGGGAACTCCATGGTTTAAGTAGAGTAAGAGGTTTTACTCAAGATGATGCTCATATTTTTTGTAGGCCAGATCAATTAAATGATGAATTTAAAAAAGTAATTGATTTAACTCTTTATGTATTTAAATCTCTTGGTTTTGAAGATTTTGTTACTCAAGTTTCTTTAAAAGATCCAAATAATCCTGAAAAATATATAGGATCAGAAAAAAATTGGGATTTAGCTCAAAAAGCTATTATTTCTGCAGCTGAAGAAAAGAAGTTAAATTATATTACTAAAAAAGGTGAAGCAGCATTCTATGGTCCTAAACTTGATTTTATAGTTAAAGATGCTTTAAATAGGGAATGGCAATTAGGTACAATTCAAGTAGACTATAATTTACCTGAGAGATTTAAACTATCATACAAAGGAAAGGATAATGAACTACATAGACCTGTTATGATTCACAGGGCACCTTTTGGAAGTATGGAAAGGTTTGTTGCTATATTATTAGAGCATACTTCTGGTATATTACCCTTATGGTTAACTCCAACCCAAATAAATATTCTTTGTGTTAGTGAAAAATATAAAAAATACGCTTTAAAAGTTTTAGATTTATTGAAAAATAACGAAATTCGCGCGCTACTTGATGATAGAAATGAAACTATAGGGAAAAAAATAAGAGAATCAGAATTGTCTAAAATTCCCTATATGATTATTATTGGGGAGAAAGAGGCTAAAAATAATACAATTTCACTTAGAAAACATAAAATAGGTGATTTAGGAACAATAAAAATTGATGAATTAATTGAAAAGATTAATTTTGAGGTGAATAATATTAATAATTAAAATTATATAGTCATAGGAATAAGAAAAAAAAGAGGAAGAAGGGGACCAGGTAGAGTTATAAAAGAAAACCCTCATAAAATTAACGAAAAAATAACTGCACATGAAATTCGTTTAGTTGGTGAAAATGTTGAGGTTGGAATTTATAATTTAAATAAAGCTTTGTCGATTGCTAGGGATCAAGAATTAGATCTTGTTGAAATTTCTCCAAATGCCTCTCCTCCAGTTTGTAAGATTTTAGAATATAAAAAGTTTTTATACGAACAAAAAAAAAGAGAAAAATTATTAAAATCTAAAACCATTAAAGTAGTATTAAAAGAAATACGTTTTGGTCCTAATACTGATGAACATGATTATGAATTTAAAAAGAAACATGCTGAAAAATTTTTATTAGATGGAGCTAAATTAAAGGCTTTTGTTTTCTTTAAAGGAAGGTCAATTATTTATAAAGAAAAAGGTCAAATTTTATTGTTGCGATTAGCTCAAGATTTAGAAGAATATGGAAAAGTAGAACAGATGCCAAAATTAGAAGGAAAAAAGATGTCAATTTTAATAACACCAAAAAAAATAAGTAAAAAATAAGTTATGCCTAAAATGAAAACAAAATCCAGTGCGAAAAAAAGATTTAAAATAACTGGATCTGGAAAAATAAAGAGAAAACGTGCTTTTAAAAATCATATTTTAACTAAAAAATCTAAAAAAAGAAAGTTAAGGCTTACTCATTTTGGACTAGTTCACAAAAGTGATAATGATAATATAAAAGAACAATTAAGACTTAAATAAAATATTATATAAACCAGAAGTAAGGCCAAATCAAGTGAGCTAAAGTTCCGCCTCCTTCAAAAATTAAATTAAAATGCCAAGATCATTAAATTCGGTTGCGTCAAGAAAAAGAAGAAAAAAAATAATAAAATTAGCTAAAGGTTATTTTGGAAGAAGAAAGAATGTATGGACTATTGCCAAAAATGCAGTTGAAAAAGCCATGCAATACTCTTATAGAGATAGAAAAACAAAAAAAAGAAACTTTAGATCTCTTTGGATCACTAGAATTAACGCAGCATCCAGGCTTTATGGAATGTCTTACAGTCAATTTATGGGAAAAATTAAATCCAATAAAATTGAATTAAACAGAAAAGTTCTTGCAGATTTAGCTATGAATAATCCTCAAGCTTTTAAGGCAATAGTTGATAAATTAAAATAATTCAAATTTTGAAAAGTAAAATTTCAATTTATCATAATCCTCGTTGCAGAAAATCAAGAGAAGCTTTAGATTATATAAATAATTCAGGTATTGATTATAATCTTTTTTTATATCTCTCTAACCCTCTAAGTAAAACCACTTTAGAAAATCTTTTATTTAAATTAAAAATTGATGCTATCGATCTTGTCAGAAAAAATGAATTATTATGGAAATCTGAATTTTCAAAAAAAAAAAATTTGACTGAAAATGAAATAATTTCTATAATGTTAGAAAATCCAAAACTAATCGAAAGACCAATAATAGAAAATGAAAATAGTGCAGTAATAGGAAGACCAATAGAAAAACTCTATGATTTTTTAAAAAAGCTTTAATTGAGGTAGGGTTTTTAAATAAAGAAACGGAATATTATAATAAAAGAGCTGTAACTTAATAGATTTATAAATGAGAAAAAATTATTTTTTACTTTTTGTGTTAATTATTTCAAGTTTTTTATATGGTCAACGTCCATCAAATATCCCTAATATTAAAAAAATAAAAATAACTGGAAATGTTTTTGATCAAGAATCAAACCAACCACTTGAATATGCAACTATTACTCTCAAAAACAATAGGTTTCCAGATAGAATTCAAGGTGGAATAACTAATGAAATAGGAAAATTTGATTTAGAAATATTTCCTGGCAAATATGATGTGTTAATTGAATACATAGGTTTTAATACTATAAAATATGAAGGTGAGTTAATTAGAGAAAATAAAGACTTTGGTAAAATTTTAATGATTTTTAGTGAAAATCAACTTGAAGAAATTGAATTAATTGGAGAAAGGACTGAAGTTGAAATTAGATTAGATAAAAAAATATATAATGTAGGTAAAGATATAATGGTAAGGGGTGGAAGTGTTGCGGATGTTCTAGACAATGTGCCATCAGTTTCTGTTGATGTAGAGGGAAACGTTGCTCTAAGGGGAAATGATAATGTAAGGATATTAATAAATGGAAAACCCTCAGGGTTAGTTGGTATATCAGGTCCTCAAGGACTTAGGTCGTTACCTGCTGAATCTATTGAAAAAGTTGAGGTGGTCACTTCACCATCAGCTAGATATGATGCTGAAGGAACTGCCGGTATTTTAAATATTATTTTAAAAAAACAAAACTTAGAAGGAATTAATGGAACTCTAACAGGTAGTGTGGGTATCCCTAAAAACAATAGAACTTCTGCTAATTTAAATTGGAGAACAAAAAAGTTAAATATTTTTACTACAAATACATTAAGTGACAACATAACTAAAGGAAATTCCTTTAATAACAATGAATATTTTAATGGAAACGATCCAACTACGTTTTTAAGAGAAAAAAGACTTTCTGAGAGAAACAGAAAAAGTTTTTTTACTAGTTATGGCCTTGAATATTTTTTTAATGATAAAACCTCATTAACATTAAGTTCATTTTATAGAGAATCAGATAGAGAAAGTAATACTGTAAATAAAATTCAAGAATTAGATTTCTCAGAAAATCCTTTAAATCTTACTGAAAGAAAAGAAGATGAAGACGAAAAAGATATTTCAAAACAATATAGTGTTAATTTTTTTAAAGATTTTAAAAAAGAAGGACACAGGTTTACCGCTCTTTTCCAATATGAGGAAAGCTATGAAGATGAATATTCTGATATAAACAATCAAACTTTAGTCCCTATTATCTCCGAAATAAATTATGAAAAAGTAATAAATGATGAAAATCAAAAAAGGATTCTAGCTCAAAGTGATTATGTTCTTCCAATTGATGAAAATACTCAATTTGAAATTGGATATAGAGGAAGTTTTTCTACTCAAAAAACTGATTATCAAGTTTCATATTTAATTGATTCAAATTATGAACTAGACAATAATCTAACTAACTATTTAATCTATAAAGAATATGTAAACGCAGCTTATACTCAGTATGGAAAAAAAATTGACAAATTTTCCTATCTATTAGGTCTTCGTATGGAAGATTCTAAAATTGAAATTGATCAAAAAACTTCTAATGATAAAACAATAAAAAAATATACTGATTTTTTTCCTACTTTAAATTTATCTTTTGAAATTAATGACAAAGAAAGTTATACTTTAGGATACTCTAGACGTTTACGACGACCAAGATCAAGGTTTATAAATCCCTTTCCATCTAGGAGTAGCATTACAAATATTTTTCAAGGAAATCCTAATTTAGATCCCACTTATTCAAATGCATTTGATATAGGCTATTTAAAACGTTGGAAAACTCTTACCCTTAATTCATCAATTTATTATCAAAAAGCTACAAAAGCTTTTACTTTTATAAGGCAAGACTCAGGTGAAAAAGTAATAATTTCTGGAGAAGAAAACAATCCTTCTAATCCAGTTGTTGAAGTCCCGGTCATTAGATTATTCCCAATAAATTTATCTGAAAATATTAGATATGGTGGTGAATTTTCTATTTCATATTTTCCTTCAAGAAAAATTAGATTAAGTGGTAATTTTAATTTATTTAGTTCTGAAATTATTGGTGATTATAAAGGACAAACATTTGATGCTAAAAATATAAGTTGGTTTGCTAGATTTAATAGCAACATTAAACTTCCTGGTTCAATTGATTGGCAAACTAGATTTTTTTACAGAGGACCTTCTGAAAATGCACAGACAAAAAGTAAAGGTATTTTGTTCCTGTCTGGTGCATTAAATAAAGAAGTTTTAAATAAAAAAGGTACTATTTCATTTAGAGTCTCTGATCTATTGGACTCTTCAAGAAGAAAATCAGAAACTAGAACTGAAAGTTTTTATAGTTATGGTGAATTTCAGTGGAGAGAACCTTCATATGTTCTTACTCTTACTTATCAGATAAATCCAAATAAAAAGAAAAATAGAAGAAGACAGCAAAGAAATTATGGAGGAGGTGAAGATGAAGGATTTGATTTTTGATCAAAACTTACAATCAGTAACCTATTATCTTTTAAGTTTCTTTTTTGACTTTATTTGAATTTGCTCAATAAAATACCCAAAAAGCCAATAAGGAATTACAAAAAGCAGCAAAAAAAACATAAGCCAAAATCCCATTGTGAATATTGACAAAAATGCTAAAAAACCTAAATACTGGTCAAACTCCATAATAATTAATTTATTAAGGTGTAAAATTATAAAATATATTTAATTATTAGATAAAAATATTATTAACTAAATTTATTTTTTTAAAAAATCTTTTAATTTTTATGAAATCATTTGAAATCAAACCTTGTATTTTTGTATAAAATCTTTTTTTAATGAAATATCGAATAGAAAAAGACACTTTAGGAGAAGTTAAAATTCCAATTGAATCATACTGGGGTCCTCAAACCCAAAGATCAATAAATAACTTTAAAATTGGTAATAAATCGACTATGCCAATTGAAATAATATATGGTTTCGCTACATTAAAAAAAGCTGCTGCATATGCTAATCATGAATTAAAAATTTTGACGTTAGAAAAAAGAAATGCAATATCTAAGGTTTGTGACGAAATTATTGACGGAAAATTAGACAATCATTTTCCCTTAGTTGTTTGGCAAACAGGATCCGGAACCCAAACAAATATGAATCTTAATGAAGTTATTTCAAATAGAGCTCATATTCTTGAAGGAAAGAAAATTGGTGAGGGTGAAAAGATGCTTAACCCCAATGATGATGTCAATAAATCTCAATCTTCTAACGATACTTTTCCAACAGCAATGCATATTGCAGCATACAATAAAATAGTTAAATTAACAATCCCTGCTTTAGAGGATCTCAGGAATTCTTTTGATAAAAAAGCTAATGAATTCAGAAAAATAATTAAAATTGGAAGAACCCATTTCATGGATGCCACTCCCCTTTCTTTAGGTCAAGAATTTTCTGGATATTTTTCACAAATTGATCATGGAATTGAAGCTTTAAAAAATACCCTACCCCATTTATCAGAAATTGCATTAGGAGGAACAGCTGTCGGTACAGGAATTAACACTCCAAAAGGATATGATAAATTAGTAGCTTCTTATATTAAAAAATTTACGGGTTTACCCTTTATTACGTCAAAAAACAAGTTTGAATCAATAGCTGCTCACGATGCAATTGTGGAGACACATGGAGCTCTAAAACAAATAGCAATGTCTCTCTATAAAATTGCTAATGATATAAGGATGCTATCATCTGGTCCAAGATCTGGAATTGGAGAAATTATTCTTCCTTCAAATGAACCCGGAAGTTCAATTATGCCTGGTAAGATAAATCCAACTCAATGTGAGGCATTAACAATGGTTTGTGCGCAAATTATGGGAAATGATACCTCGATTTCTTTTGCAGGCAGTCAAGGTCATTTCGAACTCAATGTATTTAAACCTTTAATGGCTAATAATATTATTGAATCAGCACAATTACTAGGTGATTCATCTAACAGTTTTAATAAAAATTGTGTTCTTGGAATAAAACCTAATCACAAACAAATTAAAAAAATGGTTGAAAACTCTTTGATGCTAGTAACTGCATTAAACACAAAAATCGGTTATTATAAATCGGCTGAAATTGCAAATAAAGCATATAATGAAGGTATTAGCTTAAAGGAATCTGCAAAACTTCTAGGTTATGTTTCTGAAAAAGATTTTGATAAATGGGTCAGGCCTGAAGATATGATTGGAGATAATAATTAATAAAAAATATCATATTCTTCCTCTTAATGCATTAAATGCCCATGCAATAGCATAGAAACCTACTCCAGCAATTGAAAAACCTATAGCATGATCTCTATACTTTAGGATTCCAATAAGTATTAACGCAGTTCCAATAACAGCTAGAATTAAAGCCCCAAAGCCTACAATTTTGTTTTTATTTAATCCCATATATTAAAAACTTAACAAATATCTAAAATAAAAATAAATTTGTGTTAAAATATCTTTTCTTTCCAATTATTCCAATTATACTTCCTTGACATAACATATAAAAATAAAGGATACAATATTAATAATGAAAAAACTGTTTCAAAAAATAAACTTGGTTCTGAAACATCAATTAAAATCGACTCTGTTTGAAAAACAGTCCAAGTTGAGGTAACTAGTAAAGCGGTTACTAAATTATTTGCAGCATGAAACCCTATTGATAATTCAATTCCTTGATCCATTATTGATAAAACTCCTAAAAATAAACCTGTTCCTATGTAATATATTAAAATGCCATGACCTAATTTATCAACCTCAGGATTATAAATATGCAATAAGCCGAATATTAATGAAGTAAAAATTAAAGGCATCCATGAGTTTTTCAAAAGCGATGCAAAACCTTCCATCAAATACCCCCTAAAAATAAACTCTTCCAGACTAGTTTGAATTGGAATAAACAAAAAAGCTATTGGAATCATAATTAAAAATTCTTTTAATTTAAAATTCCATTTATAATCGTCAGGATAAATAAAATAATCAAATAATACCAAAAATATTATCAATGCCCCCCATAAAACAAAAGAAAAAATAATTCTATTAAAGTCAATTTTTTTTCTAATTGTAGCTATTCTAACTAAGGATGAATTATGTAGTTTTTTAATAATCAACCAAAAACCAATAAATGAAAACAAAAAAGGAATTAATATCAATAATAACTGTAAATTACTTTCAATTTTTCTTAATAATTCAAGTGGATCAGAACTGCTTATATCAAATTTATTAGATTCTATTATATAATAAGTTAATGGGAATTGACCAATAAAATTAAATATTATAACTACAAAAGACCCAAGAAGGTACATCCAAAATGGGTCTTTTTTATTTCTATTAATAAAATAATTTACTTTTTTCAATTAAGATAAAAAGGATTTAAAATAATAATATACAAAATTGAAAAAAGCATTTGATAATAAATTGTGTTTATATTAGATCTAACTAATGATCTATTGTCATAGTTTTTAAATATATGGAAAACAATAAACAATCCAATTATAATTAAAATAGAATTAAAAACATAAAATAGAGTTAAAGAAAAATTAGAAATATTTTCATTTAAAATATCAACATAATAAAACATAAAAGCATATGTTAATAGAAGAAAAATTAAATAAATCCATCTTGCAGATTTTTTTCCAAATAATACAACTAAATTGTTCTTCCCCGCTAATTTATCAGATTTATAATCAGGGAATTGATTTATAAATAAAATATTAGTTGTTAATAAACCAACTGGAACTCCTAAAAAAATTAAATTATAAAATTCATTAGAAAACAAAGAAATTGTATCAGCAGAAATAGCAAACCCTGTTCCTAGAGTTAATAATGGTCCAAATGTTAAAAATATTGTTAACTCACCTAAACCCTTTCTAGCTGATAATTTTAAAGGTTTTGCAGTATATAAGTAACCTAAAGAAATTCCTATCACAGCTATTATTGAAACATAAATGGCATTTTGATATGAGTTTGTGTTTAAATAACTTAATAATAAAATTACGGTGGCAGAAACAAGTGAACATATTAACATAATATTAGCTAAATACTTTGTTTTTTTTAACGTAGTTAATCCTAATTCTATAGCTCTACTTCCACCAGAAAGTTGAGCGCCTTCCAATATAGGATCGTTCATTCCTACATTGAAGTACTCATCATTTAAACCATCAGTTCCATCCTTAACATCAAAAAAATCATTATATAAATTTGAAAATAATTGAAGTGAAAATATTCCTGCCAACGTTAGAATTAAACTTAAAGGATTAAATAAATTGTCTCCAATTCCAGCAAAATAAGATGCAACTATTAATACTGGGAATAGAGACGCCGAAGTAAATCCTGCTCTCGTTATCGCAACAAACTTAATTATTTTTGTGGTAAACTTTATTGGAACTTTAACTTTTTCATCAATAACTTCAGTTATTCCACAATAACCAGTTTGAGGATTATTTTTACCATTAGAAAAATTTGGAGTTATAGTTATTTTTGCATTAAACAAAGTTCCATCTTTTTTAAGAAAATTTGTTTTAGTTTGATAACTCCCATTTTTATTTGCCTGTTTTAACCATCCAAAAACATTTTGTAAAACAATTTCTCCGGGAGAAAAAATAGAAACTCTTTTTTTACCAACTAATTCTAAATTAGAATACCCAAACATTTGTTCTGCACCTTTGTTAAGATTTAGAATTACACCTTCCATATCACATATTATAACGCTCTTCATTTTTATACTTTTTTAGTTATTATTTTTTTTCAAATTTAATTCATAATAAAAAAACTTCCATCATTTATTTTTAATTCTTGTATAAGTTGTTAACTTACTTATTGATATCAGTTGCCCTTCTTGATCAGTAATTTTTATTTCCCATAATTGAATTGTTTTTCCTAAATTAATAGGTTTAGCTATGGCAGTAATTTCACCTTTAGAAATACTTTTTAAATGATTTGTAGAAATTTCTATACCTCTAACGACAATATCTTTTCTTTTCAATAAAACAAATGCTGCAGTACTTCCAACAGTTTCTGCTAATGCAGCTGTAGCGCCTCCGTGAAGAATTCCATCAGGTTGATGAACAGATTCGTTAACTGGCATTTTTGCCTCAACAAAATCTTCTCCAATATCAGTAAATTTAATACTTAACGTCTCTATTAAAGTGTTTTTTGAAATGTTGTTGCACATTTCAATAATTACTTTTTTATCCATTTATTTATAAAAAAAACCTCTAAAATTAGAGGTTTAAATATAATTAAAAATTGAGTTATTTTACTTCTTCAAAATCTACATCTTGAACATTGTCTCCATCATCTTTTGTTTTTTTTGTTGACTTGGACTTTGTATCTCCTTTAGATTTTGATGAATTAGATGCTTGGGCATTAGCCTGAGCTTTATACATTTCCTCAGAGGCATTTTTCCAAGCTTCATTAATAACTTCCATAGCTGAATCAATTTCTTTCATATTTTTTGATTCATGAGCCTTTTTTAAAGATTTTAAAGCGTCTTCTATAGGTTTTTTCTTATCTGCAGACAATTTATCTCCAAATTCTTTTAATTGACTTTCAGTTTGGAAAATCATTTGATCGGCAGAATTGAATTTATCAACTTCTTCTTTAGCTTTTTTATCTGCATCCGCATTAGCTTCAGCTTCTTTCTTCATTTTTTCTATTTCTTCTTCAGTTAAACCGGATGAAGCTTCGATTCTAATATCTTGAGACTTACCAGTAGCTTTATCAGAAGCACTAACTTTTATTATACCATTTGCATCAATATCAAATGTAACTTCAATTTGAGGAGTTCCTCTTGGAGCAGGTGGAATTCCATCAAGATGAAATCTTCCAATTGTTTTATTATCTGTTGCCATAGACCTTTCCCCTTGTAAAACGTGAATTTCAACTGAAGGCTGATTATCAGCTGCTGTTGAAAAAGTTTGAGATTTTTTTGATGGTATTGTAGTATTAGATTCAATTAATTTTGTCATAACCCCTCCCATTGTCTCGATACCAAGAGATAAAGGTGTGACATCTAATAGAAGAACATCTTTAACATCTCCTGTTAAAACACCTCCTTGAATTGCTGCGCCAATTGCAACTACCTCATCAGGGTTTACACCTTTAGAGGGTTGTTTTCCAAAAAACTTTTCCACTTCACCTTGAATTATAGGAATCCTAGTAGAACCTCCGACTAAAATAACTTCATCTATATCAGACTTAGATAAACTAGCATCATCTAAAGCTTTTTTTACTGGAGACATCGATCTTTTTACCAAATCATCAGCTAATTTTTCAAAATTTGCTCTTGTTAGTGTTGTAACAAGATGTTTTGGTCCTGAATCAGTTGCAGTAACATATGGAAGATTTATTTCTGTTTGTTTTGATGAAGAAAGTTCAATTTTAGCTTTTTCTGCAGCTTCTTTCAACCTCTGTAAAGCCATAGGGTCTTTTCTTAAATCTATTGATTCATTTTTTATAAATTCTTCAGCTAAAAAATTAATTATAACTTGATCGAAATCGTCTCCTCCAAGATGAGTGTCACCATTAGTTGATAATACTTCAAAAACTCCATCTCCTAATTCTAATATTGAAATATCAAAAGTTCCTCCTCCTAAGTCATATACAGCAATTTTTTTATCTGATGTTCCTTTGTCTAAACCATATGCCAGAGCAGCAGCAGTTGGCTCATTTATAATTCGTTGAACTTTTAATCCAGCAATTTCACCTGCTTCTTTAGTTGCTTGTCTTTGTGAATCATTAAAATAAGCAGGTACAGTAATTACTGCCTCAGAGACACTTTGACCTAAATAATCTTCAGCTGTTTTTTTCATTTTTTGTAATGTCATTGCAGATAATTCTTGAGGTGTATATAACCTTCCATCAATATCAACCCTAGGTGTATCATTATCTCCTTTTAATACTTTATAAGCTACATTAGAAACATCATTTTTTGATTCAGAAAATTTATTTCCCATAAATCTCTTAATAGAAGCAATAGTTTTAGTAGGGTTTGTAACAGCCTGTCTTTTCGCAGGGTCTCCAACTTTAATTTCCCCACCTTCTACAAATGCTATTACTGATGGAGTAGTTCTTTTACCCTCAGCATTTGGTATGACTACAGGTTCTTTTCCTTCCATAACAGAAACGCATGAATTTGTCGTTCCTAAATCTATTCCAATTATTTTACTCATGATTTCATTTTTATTAATTTAATGTCAAGCATTATGCCAAAAAAAAAGAAACTGACACTATGACAGAAATAGTACTTAATAATAAAATATTAATTTTAGCAAATTAAATTTAAATAAATGAGTTCAAAAGATTATAGAAGAATTACAACAAATACTTTATCTGAAATGAAGATTTCTGGTGAAAAAATAGCTATGCTAACAGCTTATGATTTCACACTTGCTGGAATTATTGATAAAGCAGGAATAGATGTTATTCTAGTTGGAGACTCTGCTTCAAATGTTATGGCTGGTCACGAAACAACTCTTCCAATTACTTTAGAACAAATAATATATCATGCTTCTAGTGTTATTAGGGCTGTAAAAAGAGCATTAGTTGTTGTCGATTTACCTTTTGGAACATATCAATCTGACTCAAAGGAAGCACTTAGGTCAGCAATAAAAATCATGAAAGAATCAGGAGCTCATGCAGTAAAATTAGAAGGTGGAAGTCAAGTTGTTGAATCAATTGAAAGAATTCTTCAAGCTGGTATTCCTGTAATGGGGCATTTAGGACTAACTCCTCAATCAATATATAAATTTGGAACATATAATGTTCGAGCTAAAGAGAAAAAAGAGGCTAATGAATTAATAAAAGATGCCAAAAAATTAGAAGAAATTGGTTGTTTTGCTATTGTTCTTGAAAAAATACCTGCAACTCTAGCTTCTGAAATTTCTAGATCAATAAAAATTCCAGTAATTGGAATTGGAGCAGGAAAAAATGTTGATGGACAAGTTCTTGTTCTTCATGACTTTCTTGGTATGACTCAAAAATTTAACCCAAGGTTTTTAAGAAGATATTTAAATCTAAGTGAAAAAATAGATCATGCTGTAAAAGAATATACTAAAGATGTTAAAAATTCATCTTTTCCTAATAGTGATGAACAATACTAATTTATTTTAGTGAATCTTAATCAAATCATTTTTGAAGACAACCATATAATTGTTATAAATAAAAAATATGGCGAATTAGTTCAAAATGACAAAACAAAAGATATTTCTTTAGTTGATAAAATTAAAAAGTATTTAAAAAAAAAATATGTTAAATCTGGAAATGTTTTTCTTGGGGTAATTCATAGAATTGATAGACCAACAAGTGGTGTAGTTATTTTCGCAAAAACCTCTAAAGCTCTTAAAAGATTAAACGATCAATTTAAAAACAGAATAACTAAAAAAAAATATCTTGCAATTGTTTCGAATAAATTTCCAAATGAAATAGGATCTTTGGAACACTGGTTATTAAGAAAAAAGCTTAAAAACAAATCTTTTTCATATGATAAAAAAGTTAATAATAGTAAAAAAGGAATTCTTCATTATAAAAAAGTAAAAAAACTAATTAATTACTCAATTTTAGAAATTGAATTAGAAACTGGAAGGCATCATCAAATTAGATCTCAATTAAGTAAGATTGGTTTTCCTGTAATGGGAGATTTAAAATATGGGTCAAAAAGGTCAAATGATCTGGGCTATATCGGGCTTCATTCTTACAAGCTTATTATATATCATCCTATAAGTAAAGAAAAGATAGAGTTTATTGCTTCAATACCGAGTTATGGGATATGGAAGAACGTTCTTTTCGATTAAATTTTGAGGCCTTGCTTTTTATTATATCTACAATTGGTTTTCCTTCAATTTTAGATTCAAGCCAAGATAATATATCCAAATAAAGAAAAGATCTTTTCTCATATGGATCATTTTCATATTTTTTTAATTCGATCAATAACTTTTTAAAGGCATGTTTTAAATCATGCGGATATACCTGATCTAATTTTCTTACAAATCTTATCATTGCCTTCTGAACTTCATGTAAATCATTCATTTTAATTAAAAACTTGTATGTTTCTCTCAATTGCTTTTCCAAATGATAATCAAATCCAGCCTCATAATGAGCAAAAATATTAAGAACTCTGGAAAAACATAATAAATCTTCACGCATCTTTAAGTCCTTATTGCTAATTATTTTATCCAAATAAATAATGCAATTCTCGTAGTCTTCTTTACCAAAATAAATGCATGCTATTTTATAATAAAACATCATTACATGATGTGCATCAATTTGATTATTATATTCTTTTATTCCTTTCAATATTGATGGAATAAAGTTTAAAGCTCTATCAAAATCACCCTCCAAAAAACAAAGATTAACAAGATTACTATAGTTAAAGTGAAAAGTTAGAGCTCCCAAATTATCATTTTTAGGAAAATTAATGTTATCAACTCTCTTCTTCATTTGAGTTAAAACTTTTTTGAATTTTATTGGATGTTTAATTAAAAAAAGGATTTCCATTAAGTAATTATTACCTTTTAAATAAAAAACAGGATTAACGGGAATCATTTTGGGAGATTCCTCAAACATTTTTACCCATTTTGATGAATACTTATAACTAGATAAAAAGTCTTGGGTTAAAAAACTATACCATACATGTGCTTTATAAAACCATAGTTTTTCTCTAAATCCTAAATCATTTTCTTTTACTTTAGGCATTCTTTTATAAAAAAACTGAGTTATTTCTCTAAATTCTATATCACTCTTTGCATAACCTGCCCTTATTAATCTTTGGTATAACTCTAGTGAAAGGTTAGATAATTGAGTTGAAATATTATTTTGTTCAGATAACTTATCAGCTTCATTTATTAACTCTTCTGCCCTATTAGATAAACTTCTTGTTATGTATTGAGACTCTATAACTTTTTCAAGTTCCACAATATCATAAGCAATATATTTCTCTTCATGATTCAAAGCCATAATTTTAGCTTTTTCTAAAACCTTCAAACTTTGTTTATATAAGCCTTTTTGATATAATAAAGTTGCAAAATCTAATTGTTCTCTAATTTGTATTCTAACATTTTTTAATACCGGATTTAGTCTTAAACTAATTAAAATTTGTTTATATAAGTGGGCTTTTAAATTTGATAATTGTTGTTTTTTTACTATACCTTTATTTAAAATAGCATCTTCACTATAATCATTCATTTTATCCATTAAATTAAAAAGACTTATGTACTTGGAATCTTCATTAGAATCCATTCTGCCGACATATAATTTAAATTGTCTTTTTTCAGACTTTGTTAATGATTTAATTAAAACAAACAAATTATCTTTCTGTTCACTTGTCATTGTAAAAAGCTAAAGTTTAAAACCTTGTCTATTAGTTAGTTATAAAATTAGTATTATAATAGAATATTGTAATACAAATATAAATAATTTATATGTTTTTTAGATAATATGTATATTGTACTTGTTAATTAATAATCGATTATTAACGAATTTTTATGGAGTACGTTGAGATTTTTGATACCACACTTCGAGATGGTGAACAAGTTCCTGGTTGTAAATTAGATTCTAAAACAAAATTAATAATTGCAGAACAACTTGACTTTCTAGGTATCGATATTATTGAAGCAGGTTTTCCAATATCAAGCCCTGGTGATTTTAATGCTGTAAATGAAATTTCAAAAATTATTAAAAATGCAACAGTTTGTGGCTTAACTAGAGCTGTTAAAAAAGATATTGATGTAGCTGCAGAAGCTTTAAAAAATGCAAAAAAACCAAGAATTCACACTGGTATAGGCACGTCTGAAAGTCACATGAAATTTAAATTCAAAGCAACTAAATCTCAGATTATTGAAAGAGCTGTTGCTGCTGTATCTCATGCAAAAAAATATGTTAACGATGTAGAGTTTTATGCTGAAGATGCTGGAAGAACTGAAAATGAATTTTTAGCTCAAGTTTGCGAAGAAGTTATAAAAGCTGGAGCTACTGTTCTCAATATTCCTGATACTACAGGATACTGCTTACCTGAAGAATATGGTTTTAAAATAAAATTCTTAAAAGAAAATGTAAAAGGTATCGATAAAGCAAAAATTTCTTGTCATTGTCATAATGATCTTGGATTAGCAACATCAAATTCTATAGCTGGTATTCAAAATGGAGCTAGACAAATTGAGTGTACAATTAATGGAATTGGTGAAAGAGCAGGAAACACATCATTAGAGGAAGTTGTTATGATAATGAGACAACACCCAAGGCTTGACCTTGATACTAAAGTAAAATCTGAAATGCTTTATGGTATAAGTAAGCTAGTTTCAGAAAGTATGGGTATGCCTGTTCAACCAAATAAAGCTATTGTTGGAGCAAATGCATTTGCTCATAGTTCAGGAATACATCAAGATGGTGTAATTAAAAGAAGAGAAACGTATGAGATTATTGATCCAAAAGATGTTGGTGTCGATAAATCTTCAATTGTTTTAACTGCAAGAAGCGGCAGGGCAGCATTAGCTTACAGAGCAAGAAATGTTGGTTTTGAATTAGATAAATTACAGCTAGATAAAGTTTATAAAGAATTTCTTAAAGTCGCTGATGTTCAAAAAGAAGTACGTGATGAAGATATTCCTAAAATTATTCAATCTAGCAATATTTAATTTATATGAATAAAACACTTTTTGATAAAGTTTGGGACTCTCATGTTGTAAAATCTATAAAAGATGGACCTGACGTTCTATTTATAGATCGTCATATGGTTCATGAGGTAACCAGCCCAGTTGCTTTTCTAGGTTTAAAAAAAAGAAAAATTAATGTTTTATTTCCTGACAGAACATTTGCAACTGCCGATCACAATACTCCTACTATAAATCAACATCTTCCAGTTGCTGATCCACTATCAGCAAAACAATTGAAAGCTTTAGAAACAAATGCAAAAGATAATGGAATTTCTTATTGGGGTTTAGGCCATAAAAAAAATGGAATTGTACATGTTATAGGTCCTGAATATGGAATAACTCAACCTGGAGCAACAATTGTATGTGGTGATTCACATACATCAACTCATGGAGCATTTGGAGCAATTGCTTTTGGAATTGGAACATCTGAAGTTGAAATGGTTTTAGCTACTCAATGTATAATTCAGCCAAAACCAAAAAAAATGAGAATTACAATTGACGGTAAATTAAATAATGGAGTTACTCCTAAGGACGTAGCTCTTTTTATAATATCTAAATTAACTACCTCAGGAGCTACAGGATATTTTGTTGAATATTCTGGTCAAGTTTTTGAATCTTTATCAATGGAAGGTAGAATGACTGTATGCAATCTAAGTATCGAAATGGGTGCTAGAGGAGGTATGATTGCACCTGATAAAAAAACTTTTGATTACATAAAAAACAGAGAGTTTACTCCTAAAAAATTGGAGTTTGATAGAGCTATGAAATATTGGAGAACTTTAAAATCTGATGAAAAAGCAAAATTTGATAAAGAATATATTTTTAATGCTAGTGAAATAGAACCTATGATAACTTTTGGAACTAATCCAGGAATGGGATTACCTATTTCAAAATCTATTCCAAAAGCATCATCAGTAATTGGAGATCCCTCAACGTATAAAAAATCTTTAGAATATATGGGATATAACGAAGGAGAAAAAATGATTGGAAAAAAAATTGATTTTGTTTTTTTAGGGAGTTGTACTAATGGAAGAATTGAAGATTTTAGAGCTTTTACAAATATTGTAAAAGGGAGAAAAAAAGCAAATAATGTTACAGCTTGGTTAGTTCCTGGCTCCCATAAGGTTCTTCAATCAATAAAAAATGAAGGTTTATTAAATGTTTTAAATGAATCTGGTTTTGAATTAAGAGAGCCTGGTTGTTCTGCTTGTCTGGCAATGAATGATGATAAAATACCTCCAGGAAAATATGCAGTAAGCACTTCTAATAGAAATTTTGAAGGAAGACAAGGTCCTGGATCAAGAACTCTATTAGGGAGCCCAATAGTTGCTGCTGCTGCTGCTGTTACAGGTGAAGTAACTGATCCAAGAATTTTTTTATAATCTTATAAATGGCATACGAAAAATTTAATATTTTAAACAGTACAGCAGTTCCTCTACCAATTGAAAATGTAGATACAGATCAGATAATACCTGCTAGATTTCTTAAAGCAACTGAAAGAAAAGGTTTCGGAGATAATCTTTTTAGAGATTGGAGATTTTTTAGTGATAATCGACCAAAAAAAGATTTTATCTTAAATAATGAAAGTTTTGATGGTAAAATACTTGTGGCAGGTAAAAATTTTGGTTCAGGGTCTTCAAGAGAACATGCTGCCTGGGCAATATATGATTATGGCTTTAGATGTGTAGTTTCAAGTTTTTTTGCTGACATATTTAGAAATAATTGTTTAAATATTGGTGTTTTACCAGTTCAAATTTCAGATAATTTTTTAGAAGAAATTTTCAGAACTATTGAAGAAAATCCTAAATCTGAATTTAAAATTAATTTGCCTAAACAACAAATTTTAAATCTATCTAAAAATAAAAGTGAAAACTTTGATATTAGCTCATATAAAAAAGAAAATTTATTAAACGGTTATGATGACATTGATTTTCTTAATAGTATTAAAAATGATATAACTAGTTTTGCAAAAAAATCACCATTATAGTAATGAGCAATAAAGTTATAGAAATTATGGATACAACTTTAAGAGATGGAGAACAAACATCTGGCGTATCCTTTTCCGCATCTGAAAAACTAACTTTAGCTAAGCTACTGCTCAATGAATTAAAAGTAAACAGAATAGAAATAGCTTCTGCGAGAGTTTCTGAAGGAGAGTTTTATGCTGTAAAAAATATTACTAATTGGGCTAAAGAAAATTCGCTTTTAAATAAAATAGAAATTTTAACCTTTGTTGACAAGGGAATTTCTTTAGATTGGATGAAAAAAGCTGATGCTAAGGTTCAAAATCTATTGACAAAAGGATCTTTAAATCATCTTAAGTATCAGTTAAAAAAAGAGCCTACTGATCATTTTAAATCTATTTCGAAAAATATCTTTGAAGCTAAAAAAATTGGAATAGAAACTAATGTATACCTTGAAGATTGGAGTAATGGTATGAGAAATTCAAAAGACTATGTTTTCGAATATTTAAATTTTATTTCAAATGAACCAATTAAAAGGGTATTATTACCAGACACTCTTGGTATTTTAAATCCTAGAGAGACCTATAATTTTTTATCTGAAATCATTAATAAATTTCCCAATTTACACTTTGATTTTCATGGTCACAATGATTATGATTTAGGAGTTGCAAATTCTTTAGAATCTTTAAGAGCTGGTGTTAAAGGATTACATCTTACTGTAAATGGAATGGGTGAAAGGGCTGGTAATGCCCCAATGGCAAGTGTAATTGCAGCTATAAATGATTTTTTACCTAATATTAAAATTTCGGTTAATGAGGAATCTCTTCATAAGGTAAGTAAATTAGTTTCAACTTTAACTGGTTTTAGAATTCCAGCAAATAAACCTATAGTTGGAGAAAATGTTTTTACACAGACAGCAGGTGTTCATGCAGATGGTGATGATAAAAAAAACTTATATTTCAACGATTTAATTCCAGAAAGATTTGGCAGAAAAAGAAAATATGCTCTAGGAAAAACCTCTGGAAAAGCAAACATTAAAAAAAATTTAACTGAACTTGGTCTAACTTTAAATGAAAGTGAAATTAAATTAGTTACGGAACGAGTTATAGAATTAGGTGATAAAAAAGAAAGAGTAACCGCTGAGGATCTTCCATACATCATATCTGATGTTATAGGAAGTGAAAGTATAAAAAATAAAATCAAAATAAAATCATATGCATTATCTCATTCTAAAGGATTAAATGCTACAACTTCTGTAGCTTTGGACTTCAATGGAAAGGTTTTTGAAGAAAATTCTTCTGGAGATGGCCAATATGATGCTTTTTGGAATGCAATAAACAAGATTTATAAAAATCAAAAAATTAAACTACCCAACCTAATTGATTATGCTGTTAGAATTCCTCCTGGAAGTAACTCTGATGCCTTGTGTGAAACATCAATTACATGGAAATATAATGATCGTGATTTTACTACAAGAGGGTTAGATTCTGATCAAACTGTATCTGCCATAAAAGCTACTGAAAAAATGTTAAATATTATTTATTCAAAAAAATGGAATTAAAAATAGCTGTTTTAGCCGGTGATGGAATAGGACCAGAAATTACAAAAGAAGCCATTAAAGTTTGCAATGCTATATGTAAAAAGTATAATCATAAAATTATATGGACTTATGCTTCAACAGGGGCAATTGCAATTGAAAAATATAATGATCCTTATCCTGACGAAACTCACAAAATTTGCATCGAAGCAGATTCAATTCTTTTTGGTGCAATTGGTGATCCAAAATATGATAATGATCCTTCAGCTAAGATTCGACCCGAACAAGGTCTTCTTAAAATGAGAAAAAAACTTGGTTTATTTGCCAATATAAGACCAACTTTCACTTTTTCCTCATTAATTGATAAATCACCTTTAAAAAAAGAAAGAATAAATGGAACTGACTTAATCTTCGTTAGAGAATTAACTAGTGGTATTTATTTTGGAGACAGAGGCAGAAAAGACAATGGTGATACAGCTTACGACACATGTACATATAAAAGAGAGGAAATAAAGAGACTAGCAAAAAAAGGATTTGAATTATCCATGAAAAGAAGAAAAAAACTATGCTGTGTTGATAAAGCAAATGTTTTAGAAAGTTCAAGATTATGGAGGGAAACTGTTCAATCAATGGAAAAAGACTATCCAGAGGTTGAAGTAAGTTATGAATTTGTTGATGCTGTTGCTATGAGACTTATTCAATGGCCAAACACCTATGATGTCTTAATTACTGAAAATCTTTTTGGAGATATTTTAACTGATGAAGCTTCTGTAATTTCTGGATCTATGGGTTTAATGCCTTCTGCATCAATTGGAAATAACAATAGTCTTTTTGAACCAATTCATGGATCTTATCCACAAGCTACTGGTAAAAACATTGCAAACCCTCTAGCAGCAATACTTTCAGCTGCTATGATGTTTGAAATGGCTTTTAATTTAAAAGAAGAAGCTGAATGTATTAAAAAATCTGTAGAAAAATCTTTAGAAAAAGGTATTATAACTGAGGATTTGGCTCAAAATAATGAAAAAGCTTTTAAAACAAATGATATTGGTGACTTTCTTAAAAATCTAATTTTATCAGAAAATTAAAGTAAATAATCTGTATTTATAAAATTTGATTCATTAGAATTTAAAAGTTTTTCAAGAATATTATTATTATATGGATTGTCTTTAGATGCAACAAAAGTTCTTATTGAAAATGATCTTAAAGCATCATATACACTAAGGGTACTTACAGCGGAATTTTTCCTTCCAGTAAAAGGGTAGACATCTGGACCTCTTTGACATGCTGAATTCAAGTTTACTCTACATACCAAATTAGCAAGAGAATCAATAAGAGGACCCAGTTTTTTTACATCTTTTCCAAATAAACTTACCTGTTGCCCATATTCAGATGCTGCCATTGCATCTAAAGGTTCGTTTATGTCTTTATAAGAAATAATAGGAACTACTGGACCAAATTGTTCTTCATGATAAACTTTCATTGAATTATCAACTGGATATAAAACAGCAGGAAAAGAATAATTTGAAGATAACTTCCCTCCTTTTTTATTCAATACCTTAGCACCTTTTTCAACAGCATCATTAATTAGTTCTTTAATATAGGCAGGTTTAGAAGGTTCCGGTAAAGGAGTCAAAAAAGTATCTTCCCAAGGAAGACCATATTTTAAATTATCAACTGCATTAGCAAATTTTTTATTAAACTCATCGACAATTGACTCATGAACGTATAAAACTTTTAATGCTGTACACCTTTGTCCATTATATGACAAAGTCCCGGAAATACATTCTTTAACTGTATGATCAAGATCTGCATCAGGAAGAATAATTCCAGGATTTTTTGCTTCTAATCCTAAAACTAATCTTAATCTATTTTTATTTGGATGTTCATCTTGTAAGGAAACAGCAGAAGAACTATGTCCAATAAGAGCAAGAACATCAATAAATCCAGTCTGCATAATTGGTGTTGCAATTTTTCTTCCTCGACCAAATAATATATTCACAACTCCAGGAGGAAAACTTTCTTTAAAAGCCTTTAAAAGAGGAGCAATTAATAAAACTCCATGTTTTGCAGGTTTAAAAATAGCCGTATTTCCCATTATAATTGCAGGAATTAATAAACAAAAGGTCTCATTCAAAGGGTAATTATAAGGTCCTAAACAAAGAACAATTCCTAAAGGACCTCTTCGAATATGAGCGTGGATACCACCCTCTTTATCAAATTTTGCACTTTTTCTATCAAGTGTTTTATATGCATCAATAGTATCATTAATATAATCTACTGTTCTATCAAATTCCTTATATGAATCTGTTTTATTTTTACAAATTTCCCACATCAATAATTTAACGACTTCCTCTCTTGAAGCTTTCATTTTTTCAACAAACTTCTCCATGCATTTTAACCTCTCTCCCACTTTTAATGTAGGCCAATAACCTTGACCTCTATTAAAAGCATTTTTTGCAGCATTAAGAGCTTCTATAGCAGATTCAGTTTCCATATCTGGAATTGAACCTAAAAGTGTTTTATTCTCATTTCCATTTTTATCCTCTAAAACAATTGAAGAATAAACAGGTGTTGTATTACCTTTCCATTTATTTAATTCTCCATTAATTAAGTATTCGTCACAATTAAATAGAGAAACTTGATATTTTTTTGGGACTTTATTACTCATATATTTATAAAAATTATATAATTTTCTTCATTGCAGTCATAGAATCACGAAGTTCATAACCAATTATCTCAACAGGGTGATAACGAATAATTTCATTGATATCTATAAGTTTTTTATTATCAACGCCAGTTTGTTTAATATATTTTGATCCATCACCTATTAAGCTTTTATCAATTTTTTTCATAAAGTTTGAGAGTAATGGTTTTGCAGCATGATCAAAAAGATAGCATCCATATTCAGCAGTATCAGAAATTACTCTGTTCATCTCAAATAATTTTTTTCTAGCAATTAAGTTTGCGATTAAAGGAGTTTCATGTAGGGACTCATAATAAGCTGATTCTTCTTTTATTCCTGCTTCTATCATTGTGTCAAATGCCAATTCAACACCTGCTCTTACAAATGCAACCATTAAAATTCCATTATCAAAAAACTCTTGCTCATCTATTTTTTCTGATGAAATTTCTGTTTTTTCAAATGCTGTTTTTCCAGTTTCAGCTCTCCATTTCAATAAATCTTTGTCATCATTTTCCCAATCTTTCATCATGTTTTTTGAAAAGTTTCCAGAAATAATATCATCCATATGTTTTTGAAATAAAGGGGTTAAAATTTGTTTTAACTCCTCAGAAAGTTCAAAAGCTTTAACTTTTGCTGAATTTGACAATCTATCCATCATATTTGTAATTCCACCATGTTTTAATGCTTCAGTAATAGTTTCCCATCCATATTGAACCAACTTTGCTGCATAAGCAGAATTTATTCCCTTCTCTACCATTTTGTTAAAACATAAGATTGAACCTGTTTGTAAAACACCACAAAGTATTGTTTGCTCACCCATTAAATCTGATTTAACCTCAGCAACAAAAGACGATTCTAGAACACCTGCCCTATGTCCTCCAGTTGAATAAGCATATGCTTTTGCTTGATCAAGTCCTTTTCCATTTGGATCATTTTCAGGGTGAACAGCTATTAAGGTTGGAACACCAAAACCTCTTTTATATTCTTCTCTAACCTCTGAACCTGGACATTTTGGAGCAACCATAATAACAGTTATATCTTTTCTAATTTCAATTCCTTCTTCAACTATATTAAATCCATGGGAATATGATAATGTTGATCCTTTTTTCATAAATGGCATAACATTTAAAATCACTTTAGTGTGATTTTTATCAGGAGTTAAATTTAAAACTAAGTCTGCATTTGGAACTAATTCTTCAATGGTACCGACATTAAAATTATTTTTTGTTGAGTTTATGAACGATTCTCTTTTCTCTTTTATAGCATTTTCTCGTAAAGCATATGAAATATCTAATCCTGAATCTCTCATGTTAAGACCCTGATTTAAACCTTGTGCTCCACATCCAATAATTACAATTTTTTTACCCTTCAATTCTAAAACACCATCATTAAACTCAGATAAGTCCATAAACCTACATTGTCCTAATTGATGCAATTGGTCTCGAAGTGAAAGTTGATTAAAATAATTAGCCATTTGATTAAATTTTATTATTATTATTTTTAAAAGTATTTAATATTTCTGATATACCCATTTTTTCTTTTGTAACAGAAATTCTTCCAGATCTAACAAATTGTAAAAGTCCAAGTGGTTTTAAATCGTTGTATAGCTTTTCCGTTTCTTCTCTAAACCCTGTCAATTCAATTACAAAAAATTTTGGTGAAACAGTGACGATGTTTGCCTGGCTTTGTTTTATAATATTTTGAATTTTTCTTTCTTCAAAAAGAGAATTTGATTTGACCTTGTAAAGTGCAGATTCTTGAAAAATTGTTTCCTCATCTGTATGATAAAAAGCCTTAATAACATCAACTTGTTTTTCTATTTGTTTCACCAAATTATTTATTTTGTTTATGTCTATTTTTACGACTATCACAAATCTATAAACATCTTTAATCTCAGATTCAGATGATGAAAAACTATCTAAGTTTATATGTCTTTTGAGAAAAATTGCTGAAATTCTATTTAGTAATCCAACATTATTCTCACTGTATACAGAAATTGTATATTTTTTTAATTCCATTTTATTCAAGTCTTATATCTGAAACACTTGCTCCTGATGGTATCATAGGAAAAACATTATCTTCTTTTTCTACACAAACTTCTAAAAAGAAAGGCTTTTTTGATAACATCATTTTTTTTACTGCTGAGTCTAATTCATTTCTTTTTGTAACTCTAACTGCATCTATATGATACCCTTTTGCAATAGTAACAAAATCTGGATTTGTCATTTCAGTTGAAGCATATCTTTTATCAAAAAATAATTGTTGCCACTGCCTTACCATTCCTAAAAAATCATTATTTAAAACAACTATCTTTACTGCAACTTGTGTTTGAAAAATTGTTCCCAATTCTTGAATTGTCATTTGATAACCACCATCTCCAATCACAGCAACAACTTCTCTATCTGGTGCACCCATCTTTGCACCAATTGCAGCAGGTAAGGCAAAACCCATAGTTCCAAGACCTCCAGAAGTCAGGTTGCTTTGGCTTCTATTAAATTTAGCGTAGCGACATGCAACCATTTGGTGCTGACCAACATCTGTTACAATCACCGCATCTCCTTTGGAATATTTATTAATTGATTCGATAGCTTCTCCCATTGTTAAGCCATTTTTTTTAGGAAATAAATCTCCTTTAATTACTTTTTTATACTCAATTTCATATAATTCCTTAAAATGATTAATCCATGATGAAAAATTATTTTGTTTTATTTTTTTAATTAAAAGACCAAGTGATTCTTTACAATTTCCCAATATTGGAACATCTACTTTAACATTTTTATTTATTTCTGAAGGATCAATTTCTAAATGAATAATTTTTGCCTGTTTTGCATACGTATTTAAATCCCCTGTTACCCTGTCATCAAATCTCATACCAACAGCAATAAGGACATCACACTCATTTGTTAAAAGATTAGGCCCATAATTGCCATGCATTCCAACCATTCCCATATTCAAAGGATGTGATGTTGGAAGAGCAGATAATCCCAAAATTGTCCAAACTGCTGGAATTCCTGTTTTCTCAATAAAGGATTTTAATTCTTCTTCAGCTCTACCTAATATGACACCTTGACCCCAAACTAATAATGGTTTTTTTGCATTATTAATAATTGAAATTGCTTCATCTATTTTTTTTGTATTTATTTCAGGCAAAGGGTTATAACTTCTTATACCTAAACACTTTTTATATTCAAAGTCAAATGATTCAAATTGAGCATCTTTTGTAATATCAATTAAAACAGGACCAGGCCTTCCAGAACGAGCAATATAAAATGCTTTAGCCATAACATAAGGAATTTCATTAGCTTTAGTGATCTGATAACTCCATTTAGTAGCAGGAGTTGAAATTCCAATTATATCAGTTTCCTGAAAAGCATCAGTACCAAGTAAATGAGAAGCTACTTGTCCAGTAATACAAACTATTGGAGTTGAATCAATTAAAGCATCTGCAATACCTGTGATTAAATTAGTTGCGCCTGGACCAGAAGTTGCGATTGCAACACCTACTTTACCAGATGTTCTAGCAAATCCTTGTGCAGCATGAACAGCTCCTTGCTCATGTCTTGTTAAAATATGATTAAGTTTTTTTTGAAATTTATATAATTCATCATAAACAGGCATAATGGCTCCTCCTGGATATCCATAAATTAAATCTACTCCTTCCGCAAGTAAACAATGAATCATTGCTTCTGCACCGGAAATTTGTTTTATTGTTATTTTATTATATTTTTCTTTTTCCATTTTATTATTGGTCCGTAACACATCCTTCTGATGCATTAGATACAGATTTAATATACTTATATAATATACCTTTATTAAACTTATAAGGAGGTTTTTTCCACTCTTTCTTTCTTTTATCTATTTCTTTTTGACTTAATTTAACATTTAAAGAATTATTTGTTGAATCTATAGATATTATATCTCCATTTTTAATTAATCCAATGACACCTCCCTCCTGAGCTTCGGGAACAATATGACCAACTACAAAACCATGAGTTCCGCCAGAAAATCTTCCATCAGTTATAAGAGCAACGCTTTTACCTAAACCAGCTCCCATAATCGCAGCTGTTGGTTTTAACATTTCTGGCATTCCGGGCCCTCCCTTGGGCCCTTCATATCTTATTACTACGACTTCTCCCTTTTTAACAAAACCATTTCTTATACCGTCATTAGCCTCAAATTCACTATCAAAAACTTTTGCTGGTCCTTCAAACTTTAATCCTTCCTTACCAGTTATTTTTGCAACAGAACCTTTTTCTGCGATATTTCCTTTTAATATTTGTAAATGACCTGTTTCCTTAATAGGCTCATTAACTAACTTAATGATCTCTTGATCTTTTTTTAAAGGTTTTAAGTTTTTCAGGTTTTCAGCAAGTGTATTTCCAGTTACAGTTAAACAATCACCATAAAGCATTCCTTTTTCTAACATATATTTTAAAACTCCAGGAACACCTCCAACTTCATGAAGATCATTCATCAAATATTTCCCGCTCGGTTTTAAATCAGCAAGAAATGGAGTTGAATTACTAACTTGTTGAAAATCATCCAATGATAGATTAATATCAGCAGCTTTTGCAATCGCTAAAAAATGAAGAACAGCATTAGTTGAACCACCTAAAACAGTTATTAATTTTAGGGCATTTAAAAGAGATTCTCTTGTTACAATATCTTTTGGTTTAATATCTTTTTCTAATATTTTTTTTAAATACGATCCTATATTACTACATTCTAATTTTTTATCTCTACTAATTGCAGGGTTAGATGAATTATAAGGAATAGCCATTCCGCATGCCTCTATCGCGGAAGCCATAGTATTTGCTGTATACATTCCGCCACAAGCCCCTGCTCCTGGACAAGCGTTTTCAATAACCGACCTGTATTGATCTTCATCTATTTTTCCTGAAACTCTTTCTCCCCATGCTTCAAATGCTGATACAACATCTAATTTTTTTTCTCCTAAACAACCAGGAGCAATAGTTCCTCCATAAACTAATATCGAAGGTCTATTTAATCTCAACATTGCCATTAGTGCACCAGGCATATTTTTATCACAACCAACCACAGTAATTAACGCATCATAACTCATAGCCTGAACTACAGTTTCAATTGAATCTGATATTATATCTCTAGATGGAAGGGAATACCTCATCCCAGGAGTACCCATAGATATACCATCGCTTACACCAATTGTATTAAATATTAATCCATATAAATTATTACTATTAACGCCTTTTTTAATTAATTTAGATAAATCATTTAAATGCATATTGCAAGGATTTCCTTCATATCCAGTCGATGCAATACCAACAAGTGGTTTTTCAAAGTCATCATCTTTCATACCTATTGCATGCAACATTGCTTGAGCAGCAGGTTGAGTATCATCCTGAGTAACTATTTTACTGTATTTATTTAATTCTATTGACATATAATAAACTAATTTAAATCATAAAATATTATTTATATCTATTGATTGTTAAGATTAAAATTATAGTCAAAACAAAGCTAATTTTGTCAAAATACTGATTGTCAGTTAGTTTCATGCATTTTTTTAATATATTCAATCATTGTATTTTATTCTATCATTTCAATTATATTTGATTTCTCAAATTGAAATAAATTGTTAGAAAAACAAATCAAGACTTTACAAGAATCATTTTTTGATAGACAAAGCACTTATAATATTAAAAAAAGAATTGATTATTTAAAAAAACTAAAAAAGATACTTAATGAAAAATCTGAACATATTTTTGATGCACTTTATAAAGATTTGAAAAAGTCAGATTTTGAGGCTTTTACAAGCGAGACTATGCTTGTGAATAAAGAACTTGACATAATGATTAGAAATTTAAAAAAATGGTCTAAACCTAAAAGAATTCCAAGTTCTTTAATTAACTTTCCTTCAAAAGATTATTTAATTCCAGAACCTTACGGAAATGTTTTAATGATTTCTCCATGGAATTATCCTTTTCAACTTTCTCTTACTCCTTTAATTGGAGCAGTAGCAGCTGGAAACACTGTTGTTCTTAAACCTTCTGAATCTGCTCCAAATACATCAAAAATAATTAATGAAATTATTGATACTGTTTTTCCAGAAGAATGGGTTAAAGTAATTGAGGGAGACGCAAATACTGCTAAAAATCTTCTAAAACAAAAATGGGATTATATATTTTATACTGGCAGTACAAGAGTTGGAAAATTTGTTGCAAAAGCAGCTGCTGAAAATTTAACTCCAACTACCCTTGAATTAGGTGGAAAAAGTCCCTGTATAGTAGAAAGCACTGCTTCAATAAATAAAACTGCAAAAAGAATAGTTTGGGGAAAATTTATCAATTGTGGTCAAACCTGTATAGCCCCTGACTATATTTTAGTTGAAAAAAAAATAAAAAAAATTTTAATTAAGAAAATTATCAAGGAAATTGAAATAGCTTTTACTAAAGAAATTAAAAACTCTAAGGATTATGGCAGAATAATTCACAAAAACCATCTTGAAAAATTAATAAAATCTCTTAAAAATCAAAAAATTATATATGGAGGTATTAATGATAAAAAAGATCTTTATTTAAGTCCTACGATTGTTGATGAACCAAACCTAGATAGTGAATTAATGCAAGAAGAAATTTTTGGACCAATTCTTCCTATTATTTCTTATGAAAGTAACGATAGAATTTTTAAAATAATTAAAAATTTAGAAAAACCACTTGCTTTCTACATTTTTAGTAAAAATAAATCTTTTATAAATTTAATGCTTAACAAATTCTCCTTTGGCGGAGGTGTTGTTAACGATACTCTAATTCAATTTGCAAATATCAATTTGCCCTTTGGAGGAATTGGAGCTAGTGGCATGGGTGCATATCATGGAAAACATAGCTTTAAACTTTTTTCTCATTTTAAACCAGTTGTGAAAAGATCTTTTCTATTTGATCTTCCCCAAAGATTTGCGCCATATCCTAAATCAATAAAATTTCTTAAATTTTTATTAAACAAACTATGAAAGAAAAAACTGTTAGTGAATCAATATCCTTTAGAAGATCTGTTAGAGTTTATGATAAAAATAAAGATATTGATGAAAAAATTGTAAAACAATGCATTAAACTCTCAACATTGGCTCCAAATAGCAGTAATCTTCAGCTATGGGAATTTTATCATATAATTTCTAAAAAAATTTGCGCAGAAATATCAAAAAGTTGTTTTAATCAATCCTCAGCTAAAACATCTAAACAATTTGTAATACCAGTTGTAAGACATGACCTCTGGAGAAATAGACTAAAATCAAATATTGATTTTATAAAAAATAATAAAAATGATTCAAAAAACGACATAATAAGTGCATTAAAATACTATCAAGAAATCATTCCAAAATTATACAAGGGGTTTTCACCTATTAGAGGATATATTCATTCCATTATGATGAAATATAGAGGATTATTTAAACCAACTTACCGTGAGGTAAAATCAAGTGATCTAAGAATTGTAGCCCATAAAAGTTTAGCTCTTGCATCTCAAAACTTCATGATTTCAATGGCTTCATTTGGATATGATACGTGTCCCATGGAAGGTTTTGATTCAAAAAAAATAAAAGAAATTCTTAATCTACCAAAAAAGTCAGAAATCAATATGGTAATTAGTTGTGGAATAAGAACACAAGAAGGTATCTATGGAAAACGTTTTAGAGTTCCTCTTGAGTCAGTTTACCACAAATTATGATCATAAATATTTTTATCTTTTTTCTCCGAAAGATCGATTGATCTTTTTAAACCTGTTTTCAACCAATCTCTAAATTCATTTTTTCCTGTGTATTGAATTGGTGAATTTAATAGTTCTAAATCTTTATTTAACTGAACATAGAAAGGTTGAGATGCAGAATTAAAATTTATCGCTTGAAAAGTTGCCCATTTCTCTCCTAATGATTCAATTTTTTTTATTCTACCGTTTAAAAATTTAAAATCAAATTGATCTTTAACATCTAATTTATTTCTATCATCAACATAGAGTGAAATTAAAACGAAATCATTTTTAAGTAAACTATAAATTTGAGGATCTGACCAAACATTTTCCTCCATTCTTCTACAATTTACACATGCCCATCCTGTAAAATCAATCAAAATAGGTTTATTATTCAATTTTGCATAATCATATCCTTTATCATAATCCTTAAAACAATTTAAGTTTAATGGACAATCATTATTAGCAATATTAATTGAATAAAATTCTGGAGGAGGAAAACCACTCAAAAACCTTAATTCATTTTTATCAGTAAAAAGACTATATATAAGATAAAAGCTAAACAAAAATGGAATCGAACTGTATAGTTTTAGTTTTAAATTAGAATTAAAATTTTTAATAAAATTTATTCCTCCAATTAAATATATCCCCAATGAAAGACTAAGTAAAGCCCATATTACAATAAAAATTTCTCTTTTTAATATATTCCAACCTCCAATTAAGTCAGCATTTGATAAAAATTTTAAAGCTAAAGCTAATTCTAGGAATCCGAGAGTAACTTTTAAAATATTCATCCATCCTCCTGATTTAGGAATACTCTTAATTAACTTTGGAAAAAATGCCAAAATAGAAAAAGGAACTCCCAATGCAAATCCAAAACCAAGCATACCAAAAGTCAATTCAGTTGGACCATTGGAATTTAAAGAACCTGCAAGCAGAGAGCCTAAAATTGGACCAGTACAGGAGAATGAAACAATAGATAATGTTAAAGCCATAAAAAATATTCCTACAACATTTCTCAAATTAGATGAGGACTCTGACTTATTAGCCCATGAACTTGGTAGAGAAATATCGTAATAACCAAAAAAAGAAAAAGCAAAAAAAACAAAAACAACAAAAAATATAAAATTGGTTGTTACACTTGTAGATATTGTATTCAAAATTCCTGGATCCAAAAAATCAAGAAAATGAAAAGGAAGGCTTAAGAGAAAATAAACTAGAATTATAAAAAAGCCATAAAGTGAAGAATTAAAAATTCCACTTTGTTTATTGTTTGATTTTTTTAAAAAATAAGATACTGTTAAAGGCATCATTGGCAAAACACAAGGGGTTAAAAGTGCTAATATTCCACCAATTATACCTAACATGAAGATTTTTAAATAAGAATTCTTGTTAGTGTTTTCAGATCCTTTTGAAATATATGAATCTTTATTCTTAATATTTAGAAATAATTCTTTAGATTTTAAAATACTGTTTTTGTCTAATTTTTTTTCAATTGAAGTAAAATTTTCGCTTAAAGGAATTGTAATTAATTCAGATCTAAAAATACAAAGTCTATCATCACAAGCTTGATAATTTATTTCTACATCAATTTTTTCTAAATTATTATCAATTAATTTTATTTCTTGAGAAAACGAAGCGTCCTTTTCAAAATAATTCAAATCTAATTCAAATAGTTTATCATACTTTTTGATAGACTTACTTTCTTGAAAAGATCCTAATGATTCATATCCTTGTTTTTCTTTGAATATGAATTCAGTAGGTTCTGGACCTCCTTTAGGTAAATTTTGAGAATATAGTCTCCAATTGTTTTCAATAAATGCGTCTATGGTTATTAAATAATTTTCATCAGATACTTTATCAATATTTGAATTCCATGTTACTGGTTCTTCAATCTGTGAAAAAGAAATAAAAACAACAAAAAAACTTAAAATAAATAATCTTATAAAACACATTTTACTTCCAAAACTTTAATTGAATTTTTAGTTGCAGCAAATCTACTATCTAGTCTTTTACCTACTACCCAGACGATATCATTATCAGAAACCAGTAACCACTGATTTTCTTTGTCATAAATAGAGTATTTTTCATCCTTAAAATATTTACTTACGGTTTTTTTTCCTTGCATTCCAATTGGATAAAAATAATCTTTTGATAAAGGTTTTCTTAAAATCAAGGGTTCTTTAATTTTCATTAAATCAATCGATGCAAAATTATGATTTAATATTTCTTTATCATACTTACTAACGTATTTAAAATTAAGTTTGATTGGAGATTTAATTTTTTTTTCATTCAAATCAATTAAATAACTTTCATTTTTCTTTTTAATTAATTGATTTAAAACTAAAAAACCTCTATCTATTAAGACTCTGTGTGATTTTGAAAATAATTGTTTTCCTGTATTAGAAGACAACAATTTTTCAAGTTCTTTAGAATTAAAACCATATGAATAAAACAATTCATGTAAATGAAAGTTTAAAGGTTCTAATTTTAGCAAACTTTTGACTTTTACTTTAATTATTTTATTTTCTATTTTAAAAATTTTATTTCTAATTTTTTCTATAGAATTTTTAATGAACAAATTAGTTTCATCAAGATTATCTATAGTGTTTTTAAATTTTTTTAAATAATCTGGTGTTATTTTTTCAATTTCTGGAATAATATTATTTCTAAATTTATTTCTCACATAATAATTTTCATAATTCGATTTGTCATCTCTCCAGGATATTTTATTTCGAATAGCGTAATCAAATATTTCATTTTTTGTAATATTTAAAAATGGTCTGTAAACTTTCTTTGAATTAACTATTCCAAGTAAACCTTTAAGTCCAGTTCCTCTTGACGAATTAATTAAAAAAGTTTCAAACTGGTCATCTAAATGATGTGCAGTAAAAATAAAATCAAATTTATAGATGTTTTGTAATTCAAAAAACCAATTATATCTTAAGTCTCTTGTCGCCAATTGAACATTAGTTTTATTAATCTGACAATATTTTTTAGTAGAAAATTTAGAACAAAAAAAAGGTATTTTATTCTCATTGCTCCATTTAGAGACAAATTTAAAATCATCTTCACTCTCTTTTCCTCTTAATTGAAAATTACAATGAGCTATGGAAAAATCAATTTTAAAATCATATAAAATATTTGCCAATACAGAACTATCTATACCTCCACTATGGCCTAGGAGAATTTTTTTTGACTTAAATTTTATTAAATCATTATAGATTTTATCTTTAATTGAAATATTCACAAAACAAATTTAACACAAACTTTATCAATTATTAAATATGTTATTTTATCAAAAATTTCAGATTTTTTTTGGCTGTAAATAAAAAAAAGCTCAAATTTGCATCCGAAATGCTAGGGCAATTGTTAAATATTAATATGAATAACCGAACAAAAACTTCTGTTCGTCGTTTCCCTTTTCGCCCCTTGTGGGTGTAATATTCTCTTGAAAATTGGATATTCCGATTTTCTAATCTTTTAAAGTAAAAGATTTTTCAAAAATTAATTTAAAACAAGATAAATGCAAATAATTCTAGCAAAAGCTAAACATATTAAATACTCAAAAACAATAAGTAGCCATATTGATCAGGCTGCAAAAGTTCGTGGTACTGGTATAGCAAGAAGAACTCCCGAATATATTTCAAAAAAAATTGAAAATGGGAATGCAGTAATTGCTATTGACAATAATATCTTTGCTGGATTTTGTTACATTGAAGTTTGGGGTCACGGCAAATATGTAGCTCATTCAGGGTTAATTGTTTCTCCCAGATATAGAAAACAAGGTTTAGCAAAAAAAATAAAGAAAAAAGTATTTGAACTTTCATTAAAAAAATATCCCAATTCTAAAGTATTTGGGATTACAACAGGAATGGCGGTAATGAAAATTAATTACGAATTAGGATACAAACCAGTTCATTTTTCTGAACTTACGGATGACCCTGACTTCTGGAAAGGATGTCAAACATGCAAAAACTATGATGTTCTTACTAGAACAAATCGAACGATGTGCCTTTGCACTGGAATGTTATATGACCCAAAAAATAAAAAATATGAAAAATAAAATTGTTGTATTAGCTTATAGTGGTGGATTAGACACTTCATATTGTCTAAAAAAATTATCATCTGATGGTTATCAAGTTCATGCCATTACAATTAATACAGGTGGATTTTCAAATGAAGAGATAAATCAAATTTCAAAAAAAGCTAAAAAATTAGGAGCAAAAAAATATAAATGTATAAATGCAATTTCTCCATTTTATAATAAAATAGTTAAATATTTAATCTTTGGAAATATATTAAAAAATAACACATATCCTCTTTCTGTCAGTTCAGAAAGAATAATTCAAGCTATTGAAATAGTTAATTATTCAAATAAAGTTCAGGCTAAATATATTTCTCATGGATCAACCGGAGCTGGAAATGACCAAGTTAGATTTGATCAAATATTTCAAATACTATCTCCTAAAACTGAAATAATTACTTTAATAAGAGATCTTAATCTTTCTAGAAAAGACGAAATAAATTATTTAAAGTCTAAAGGAGTAATGATAGATTGGAAAAAAGCTAAATACTCTATTAACAAAGGGCTTTGGGGAACTTCAATAGGTGGAAGCGAAACATTAACATCAAAACATCCTTTACCTGAAAAAGCCTACCCTAGTCAACTTAAATTAAAAAATGAAAAAAAAATTAAACTTGAATTTAAAAACGGAGAATTAATTTCATTGAATTCAAAAAAAGATTCGCCAATTAATATTATTAGAGATCTAGAAAATATTGCAAAAAAATATGCCATAGGAAGAGATATTCACATAGGAGATACAATAATTGGAATTAAGGGTAGAGTTGCTTTTGAAGCAGCAGCTCCTTTGATCATAATCAAAGCGCATCACTTACTTGAAAAACATACCCTATCTAAATGGCAACAATTTCAAAAAGAATCTATTTCTTCATTTTATGGAATGTTGTTACACGAAGGACAGTACTTTGATCCGGTAATGAGGGACATAGAATCTTTTTTATCAAATAGTCAAAAAAATGTAAGTGGAACAGTTTACCTAAAATTAAAACCGTATAGTTTTGATTTAGAAGGAATAAAATCGAAAAATGACCTAATGACTAATGAATTTGGAACTTATGGAGAAGTAAATAAAAATTGGAATGCAACAGATGTTAAAGGGTTTATCAAAATAAATGCAAATGCAGGAAAAATTTATCATAATTTAAAAAAATAAACATGAAAAAAGTTGGTATTGTTGGAGGATCAGGATATACAGGAGGTGAGTTAATTAGATTAATTATCAACCATCCAAAATTAAATATAAAGTTTGTATATAGCACTCAGTTTTCTGGAGATTATCTTTTTAAAATCCATAAGGACTTATTAGGATTAACTACATTGAAATTTACCAATATCCCCGAAAAAGAAATAGATGTTTTATTCCTATGTGCTGGACACGGAAATTCGTTAAAGTTTCTTAAAAAAAATAAATTTTTGAAAACAACAAAAATTATTGATTTAAGTAATGATTTTAGAATTAGAAAAAATAATGAATTAAATAATCTAAAGTTTATCTATGGTTTACCAGAGTTAAATAAAGAAACAATAAAAAAAGCAAATGCCATAGCGAACCCTGGATGTTTTGCAACAGCAATTCAACTTAGTTTAATCCCAATGGCAAAACATAATCTAATTAAAGATACAATTCATGTTAATGCAACTACAGGAAGTACCGGTGCTGGAATGAAAAACTCTGATACTACACATTTTAGTTGGAGAAATAATAATATTTCATGGTATAAAGCTTTTAATCATCAACATCTTTTAGAAATTAATCAAACATTAAATGGATTAAATCAAAAATCAAAATTGATCTTTATACCTCAAAGGGGAAATTTTACAAGAGGTATATTTTCAACTAGTTATACTAAGTATAGTGGAGATTTAAACGAAATAAAAAATATATATAAAAATTATTATAAAAACCACCCATTTACAGATATTTCTGATGAAGAAATTTCATTAAAATCAGTAATAAATACCAATAACTGTTACATACATTTATGTAAACACGAAAACATTTTATTAATTACAAGTATTATAGATAATCTAACAAAAGGAGCTTCTGGTCAAGCATTACAAAATTTAAACCTAATGATGAATTGGGATGAAAATTTAGGCTTAAAATTAAAAGCATCTATTTATTAAAAAAAAGAAATATGAAAATAGCAATAATTGGAACGGGAAATTTAGGATTAAGTATCGCAA
>CACEKG010000003.1 GCA_902560065.1 uncultured Bacteroidota bacterium | reverse complement strand
AATTTAATTAATGAAATAAAAAAATTAAAAAAAGAAAAAAATGCTGCTCTTTTAGTTCATTACTATCAGGATCCTCTTATTCAAGAATTAGCTGATTATTTGGGAGACAGTCTTTATTTGGCTCAAATGGCTTCAAAGATTAATAATGATAAGATAGTTATGGCAGGTGTTCATTTTATGGCTGAAACTGCTAAAATTGTTAATCCAAGTAAAAAGGTTCTTTTACCAGATTTAAAGGCTGGATGTTCACTTGCAGATTCTTGTCCCCCTGAGGATTTTAAATTATTTAAAAAAAAATATCCAAATGCTATTGTAGTGACTTATATTAATTGTTCTGCAGAAATTAAAACTTTAAGTGATATAGTTTGTACTTCTAGTAATGCTAAAAAAGTAATAGAGTCAATTCCTAATCATAAAGAAATAATTTTTGCACCTGATAAAAATTTAGGAAAGTACTTAATAAAGGAAACAGGAAGAAATATGATTTTATGGAATGGATCTTGTATTGTTCATGAAGCATTTTCATTTGATAAAATATTAAAAATTTCTAATGAAAACCCTGATGCTAAATTTATTGCTCATCCTGAAAGTGATTCTGTAATACTAGATTTTGCTAGTTTTGTGGGGAGCACAACAGGATTGTTAAATTTTGTTCAAAGAGATTCATCAAAAAAATATATTGTTGCCACTGAAGTCGGAATTTTACATGAGATGAAAAAAAAATGTCCTGATAAAATTTTTATTCCTGCTCCAGTTCAAGATGATTCATGTGCTTGTAGTGAATGTGCGTATATGAAAATGAATACTTTAGATAAACTCTATAATTGTTTATTATATGAATTACCTGAAGTTAATTTATCAAAAGAAATTATTTCAAAAGCAAAAAAGCCAATTGAGAGAATGTTAGAATTAGGCTGATCAATGGTTTCAGATGTATTAGTTATTGGATCAGGGATTTCAGGAATTACATTTTCTATAAAGTTAGCTTTGATCAATTCTAATATTAAAATTACTTTAATTTCTAAATCTAATATAATGGAAACTAATACTAGGTATGCTCAAGGTGGTATAGCTGTAGTTTCAAATTTCAAAAAAGATTCATTCAAAAAACATATAGATGATACATTAAAAGCTGGAGCAGGAGAATGTAATAAAAAGGTTGTAGATTTTGTAATAAAAGAAGGAAGTGAGAGAATAAGAGAATTAATTTTATGGGGGACAAAATTTGATACTAACAATAACAAATTAGATCTAGCCAGAGAAGGGGGGCATTCTGAAAATAGAATATTACATCATAAAGATCAGACTGGAGAGGAGATTCAAAAAAAACTTATTGAAAAAGTTAAATCATTCAAGAATATTGAAATTTTTGAAAATCATACATTAGTAGATTTAATTACAGATCATCATACTAAAACTAACCATAATAAATGTTATGGTGCTTATGTGATTTCAAAAGAAAAAGAAGAGATAATTAAAATAGCTGCTAAGGTTACGGTTTTATCAACTGGAGGTGCAGGAAATATATATTCACATTCTACAAATCCTAGTATTGCAACTGGCGATGGTTTAGGAGCAGCATATAGAGCTAAAGTTTTTATGGAAAATCTTCCATTTGTTCAATTTCATCCTACAGCTTTATACCATAAAATAAATGACAAAACCTTTTTGATTTCAGAGGCGGTAAGAGGTGCAGGCGCTTTTTTAAGAAATTCAAAAGGAGAACTTTTTATGAAAAAATATGATTCCAGAGGAGAATTAGCTCCAAGAGATATTGTCGCAAGAGCTATCCAAATGGAGATGCATAATTTAAACAGTAAATATGTTTATCTTGATGGTAGTTCAATTGAAAGAAAAAATTGGAAAAAGTATTTTCCTAAAATATATAGCAACTGTTTATCAGTTGGAATAAAATTGCCATCAGATATGATCCCAATTGTTCCTGCAGCTCATTATTTTTGCGGAGGTATAAAAGTAAATGAAAATGGTGAGTCAAGTTTGAATAGTTTATATGCTATTGGAGAGTGTTCATCTACTGGTCTTCATGGAGCTAATAGATTAGCTTCTAACTCTTTATTAGAATCTTTAGTTTTTTCTCATAGAGCAGCTGTTGATGTTTCAAAATTTATTAGTTCAAATAATAGTTTAGCTTTTAATGTTCCAAGTTGGAAAGGAGAAAAATTTGTAAGTAGTGAGATTATTAAAGAAGAGAATATTTTGAGAAAAGAGTTGCAAAAAACTATGAATAATAAAGTTGGAATTTTTAAATTTAATGGAGGACTAAATGAGGCTGAAAATATAGTATTAAATATTTATAATCAGGTAACTCGTTTATATAATAAAAATAAACTTACCCAGAGTTTAAGTGAACTAAGAAACATGGTAAGTATTTCATATTTATTAATTAAGCAGGCTCAAAAGATTAAAATTAATAAAGGAGTTTTTTATAATGTAGATAATGAAAAATAATTTTTATATAAATTATAAAAAAGAAATAAATTTTTTTATAAATAATGCCATCAAAGAAGATCTAAATAGTATTGATCATTCTAGTAAAGCATCTTTATCAAAAAATGATAAGGGTAAAGCAGTTCTTATAGTTAAAGAAAATTGTGTAATCGCTGGATTAGAATTAGCTGAAATTATTTATAAAAAATATGATAGCAAAATTAATTTTAGATATTTAGTTAATGATGGAGATAAAATAAATGCCGGAACAAAAGGCTTTATTGTTGAAGGAAATTCCCTATCTATTTTAGCTATGGAAAGATTAGTGCTTAATTGTATTCAAAGGATGTCAGGTATTGCAAGTCTTACAAGTAGATATAAAAAAATTATATCTAAAACGAGTTGTAAATTACTTGATACAAGAAAAACTACCCCTAATTTTAGATATCCAGAAAAATGGGCAGTCCTAATAGGAGGAGGAAATAATCATAGGATGGGATTATATGATGCTTTAATGATTAAAGACAATCATATAGATTTTGGAGGAGGAGTCAATCTAGTTTTAAAAAAAACAAAAAGGTATTTATCAGGTTTAGGTAAAGAATATGATTTAATAGTTGAAACAAGAAATTTAAAAGAGGTAAAAGACGTCTTAAATTATAATATTGTAACAAGAATTTTACTTGATAATATGGATATTAATGAAATTAAAAAAGCTTTAAGTTTAATTGGTAATAAAAAGCCAACAGAAGCTTCTGGGAATATTGATAAATCTAATATTTTAGCTATTGCTAAAACTGGGGTGAATTTTATTTCCTTAGGATGCTTAACTCATTCTGCAAAGCCTATTGACATTAGTCTTAAAGTAAGTAAATAGGAAAGAATTATTTTAATTTGGCAATTAAATTTTCAGTTGAAATATCGTGTTCTTTTGATTTTGAGTAAAAATCTTTAAATATTTCATCTGCTAATTTCTTTCCTAATTCAACTCCCCATTGATCAAAACTATATATATTCCATATAATTCCTTGTACAAAAATTTTGTGTTCGTACATTGAAATTAAAGCTCCTAAGTTATATGGATTTAATTTATCAATTAAAATAGAGTTAGATGGTTTATTACCATCAAAAACTTTAAAAGGAGATATTTTATCTATCTCAACAGATTCTATATTATTAGAATTTAATTCTTTAATTACTGAGCCAATGTCTTTTCCTAGCATTAAAGCCTTACTTTGAGCAATAAAGTTTGACATTAATTTTTTATGACTTTTTTCATCTTTATGTAAAGGTTTTTTAAATCCTATAAAATCTAAAGGAATCAATTTAGTTCCTTGATGAATTAATTGAAAAAAGGCATGTTGAGCATTTGTGCCAGTTGAACCCCATATAATAGTTCCCGTCTGATAGTTAATTTTATCTCCATTTCTATCAACGCTTTTTCCATTGCTTTCCATTACACTTTGTTGTAAATATTTCGGAAGATTTTTTAAATATTCACAATAAGGGATAACAGCTTCACTTTCTGAGTTATAAAAATTATTGTACCATATACTTAAAACGCCTAAAATAATCGGAAGATTTTTGTCAAATGGTGTCTTTTCAAAATGATTATCCATTGATCTTGCACCTTTGATTAATTTTTTAAAATTTTTCACTCCAATTGAAAGACAAATGCTAATTCCTACAGAGCTCCATAAAGAAAATCTCCCGCCAATCCAATCATACATTGGGAAAATATTTTCTTGTGGAATTCCAAAAGACTTAACTTTTTTAATATTTGTTGAAACAGCTACAAAGTTTTTTTCAATGCCACTGGCTTTAGTCTTTTTTAAAAACCATTTCTTTATTTTTTCAGCATTATTAATAGTTTCTTGAGTCGTAAAGGTTTTGGAAACAATTATAAAGAGAGTAGTTTCTGGATCTATTTTATTTATATTTTCAGAAAAATGGTCACCATCAATATTTGAAATAAAGACTAAATTTAATTTATTTCTATAATATGATAATGCTTCAGTTACCATTGATGGGCCAAGATCTGATCCTCCAATTCCAATATTAACTATACTTTTAATTTTTTTACCACTAAATCCTTTCCATTTTCCAGAAATAACCTCATCACAAAATGAATACATTTTAGATTTATCGTATTTTATAATTTCAATAATATTTTTATTGTCAATTAAAATTTCTGAGTTACTTTTTTTTCTTATTGCTGTATGAAGAACGGCTCTATTTTCAGTTTCATTAATTTTTTTTCCATTAAAATATTTTTCTATTGCTTCTTTTAGCCCAGCTTCTTTAGCAAGATTCATTAATAAATCAAAAGTTTTTTTATTCCACCTGTTTTTTGAGACATCTACATAAAAATCTTCCCAGTTTATAAAACAATAGTCTCTTTTATCTTTTTCATTTTTAAAATGGGAATAGATAGATTTATTACAAATGGAATTATAATGAGAAATTAATTTTCCCCATGCTTTTAATTTAGTCGGATTTTTATTAGGGAGCGTCATTTTTAATTATATTATTTTCAATATTAACTATATTTGATTTCATGGATTCTTCATTAAAATTAATAGCATCTAATTTTATTTTATAGGGTTCCATATAAGTTAAGTATTTGTTTTTTAATTTTTTAGATATAGGTTTGGCTTCAGGAAGTTTTTGTTTAAAAGGGTCTACTTGCCTACCATTTTTCCAAAATCTATAACATACATGAGGTCCAGACGTATATCCAGTCATTCCAACCCAGCCTATTACATCACCCTGTTTAACAAACTGACCTAATTTTGCTTTTCTTCTTCTCATATGTAGATATTGAGTAGAATAAGTGTTGTTATGTTTTATTGTTACATAATTTCCATTTGCTCTAGAATAAGATGATTTAACTATAGTTCCATTTGCTGTTGCAAGTATTGGAGTTCCTACTCTAGCAGCAAAGTCAGTACCTTTATGAGGTTTTATTCTATTTCCATAAAGAGCTATTCGTCTTCTCATATTATATCTTGAGGAGATTCTATTAAACTTTAAAGGACCTTTCAAAAAAGCTCTTCTTAAGTTTTTAGCTTTTTCATCAAAATAATCTACAATTCCTTTGATTGAATCAGATTCAAATTCAAAAGCATATAGAGGTTTTTTATTATGTTCAAAATAAGCAGCTTTAATTCTATCTATTCCAATTGAAATGGAATCATCAATAAATTTTTCAGTATATATAACTTTAAACTTATCTCCTTTTTGGAGTCTAAAAAAATCTATATTCCAAGCATATACATCTGAAAGGGAATATGTTAGAGACTCATTAATACCATTAGATTTCATAGTTTCATATAATGAACTATTTATTATTCCTGATGTTTCGAGTTCTTTAATTCTGAATTTCTTAATGATTTTATTAGCATAAATACTGTCTTTTAAATGAATAATAGTATACTCTTCAATTCTTGGGTGATAAACAAAAAATTCAGGAAAACTAATATCATCAATATTAAAAAAGAGAGTGTAAGGTTTTCCTACTCGAAGTTTTTTAATATTGACCTTGTTTTTAATAATTGAAAGAATGTTATGAACTTCTGGATAATCAATTCCATTTTCTTCAAGTATTTTTCCAAAAGTATCACCTCTTTTTATCTTAGTTTCTTTTATTATATGTGAATTTAGATTAATACCATATAGTTTATTTACATTTTTTTTATCAATTTTTGTTTTTATAATGGAGATTTTAGATACTTCTTTTTCAGTACAAGAAAAAATTGTTAATGAAATAAAGACAATAATTATTCTTATCAAATACATGATAATTCAAATTTCGTAAATGTTGTAATATGTATTTTTTTTTTAATTAAAAGTTTTTAAAAAGTTTTCATATAAAGGCTAAAATTTAATTTTGAAAGGATATTTAAGGTTTTTAAAGTTATCAAGGTCAGCTTTTATAGAACCGACAATTACATCTGCTTGAACTCTTATAGGAATTCTATTTTTATCATTTGAAATCCATATTGTAACGCTTTCCTGCTCTTTAAAAATCCTACCAGATTGCACCATAGGAATAAATTTTAAACATTCAATTTTACCAAACTTACTGTCAATTACTTCATTACCAAGATACTTGAGTTTAAAGACATAATTGTCATTATCAAAAAACATATTTATAACAAAACTTTCATTTATTTTAAATTCATCCCTTGGAAAATATTTTCTTAAGTAATAAAAAGAGGATACTAAGTCCTGAGCATTATAGTTGAATGGTAGTTTAGTTATTGTATTCTTTTTCTTATCAGTAATGTTTGCAATTTGCTTTTCTTGATTGAAGTTAATTTCAATATTTTTAGTATATCCGCCCTCATATATATTTCTAATAAATTTGTAGGGTATTATTTTTTCCCTATCAAAATAGCTTTCATAATAATCGTCTACTTTAAAAAACCATCTTGCTAGTCCAGTAGTTTTTCCATAGCCCATAGAGTGTAATACTGGAATATTATTAATAGTATCATTTTCTAATTTAATTGAAGCATAACTAGCATTAAAAAAACCATAATAAATTCTAAATTCAAACCATTCTCCTCCATCAAAGGGTGTTTCAATAACTTTTTCAGTTTGAGATTTTAATTCAATAGAGTTAAGTAAACTAAAAAAACATATTAATAACCTAAAAATACTTTTCATGACATCTATAGCTAAATTAATTAATCTAAATAATTTTTTTTAATGCTTCAAATATCTTCTTTCCTTTTTTTTCTCCTAATAATGATTGAAGATCTGATAAAGAAGTATTTTTAATTCTTTTAAAAGACTTATAGGCTTTCAATAATTTTAATTTTGTTTTTGGACCCAGGCCTTTTATATTATTAAGCTCAGAGCTTAAAGAGTATTTTTCTCTTTTTTTTCTATGAAAATTTATAGCAAATCTATGCGATTCATTTCGAGCATGTTGAATTATTTTTAATGTTTCGGATCTTTTATCCAGGTATAAAGGATTTGGATCTTTAATAGAATAAATTTCCTCCAATTTTTTTGCAATACTAATTATTTCAATTTTTTTATCAAGTTTTAATAAGCATAAACTTTTTAAGGCAGAACTTAATTGACCTTTTCCTCCATCTATAATAATTAAATTTGGCAGTGTTTTTTCTTCTTTTAAAAGTCTACTATATCGTCTATAGATAATTTCCTCCATTGAAGCAAAATCATTTGGACCTTCAACAGATTTTATGTTATATAATCTGTATTCTTTTTTAATGGGCTTTAAATTTTTAAAAACTACACAAGAACCAACAGGATTTGAACCTTGGATATTTGAATTATCAAAACATTCTATATGAAAAGGTTCATTAATTAATTTAAGATCAGATTTTACTTGTGATAACATTCTTTTGGTATGTCTATTTGGGTCGGTTAATTTAATTTGTTTAAATCTTTCTAACCTATAAGATTTTGCATTTTTAATCGATAAATCAATTAATTTTTTTTTGTCCCCTTTTTTTGGAACATTACATTTAATAGTATTTTCTATATTGATTTTAATAGGCAGGAGTATTAAATTATTATTTGATTTAAACCTTTGTCTTAGCTCTATAATCGCAAGTCTTAATATTTCCTCATCTGACTCATTAATTTTCTTCTTTATTTCAATTGTATAAGAGCTAATAATTGAACCATAAGAAATTTGCATAAAGTTAACATAACCAAAAGTTTCATCTGAATAAATAGAAAAAACATCAATATTTGATAATTTAGGATTAACAATTGTAGACTTTACCTGATAATTTTTTAAAATATTTAGTTTTTCTTTTGCTTCTTGGGCTTTTTCATATTCCATGGATAAAGAAAATTTTTTCATTTTATATTTTAAATTTTTAACAGTTGATTTAAAATTTCCTTTTATTATAGATTTTATAGATCTGATGTTTTCATCAATTTCTTTTTGAGTTAATTCATTAGTTTCTTTTTTTAAAAGGTTTATCAAATCATAGTTTAAAAAGGGATAGATATCTTTAATCAGTTTAATTAAATATCTAACGTAAGTTACATTTGTAAAGGGGCCAAAATATTCTCCATTTTTTATTTTGGGTTTTCTGGTATAAAAAATTTCAGGTTTAGGTTTTTTAATTATACAAATCCATGGATAGGTTTTATCATCCTTAAGTAAAACATTATATTTTGGTTTAAATTTTTTTATTAAGCTATTTTCAAGAAGTAAAGCATCCATTTCTGTTTCAACAACAATATTTTCGATTTTATTAATTTGTTTTACTAAAAGTTCAGTTTTATGATTAACATGATTTTTATTAAAATAAGATAGAACTCGTTTTTTTAAATTTTTAGCCTTTCCTACATAAATAATATTATTTGACTTATCAAAAAATTTGTAAATACCAGGATCTTCTGGTAGACTTTTTTTTTGGAGATCAATTTTTGAATAAATCATATTTTAATAAAATTTTGATGCATTTAAATGATTCAAACATCTAGAATTTATAATTTAGTAAGTATAAATGTAATATTAAATAATTGATTACAACTAAGGAAAAATTAAGGTTAAAGTATATAAAAAAAAGATTAAATATTTCAGATTTTGAAAGAAAATTATGGAGCAAAGAAATTGCTAATCAATGCTTAAAACTTCCAATATGGCATAATAAAATTTTTCATATTTTTTTATCAATTTATAAAAATAAAGAAGTAGACACCGATCCATTGGTCAGTTTATTAAAGGATAAAAATAAGAAGATAATTATACCTAAAATTAATGGTTTGAATTTAAATCATTACGTATATGAAAAAAATATATTAATAAAAAAAAATAATTTAGGAATTCCTGAGCCATTAAATGGAAATAAAATCAAAATAAATCTAATTGAAGTTGTTTTTGTGCCATTAATCATTGTTGATAAAATTGGTAATAGAGTTGGTTACGGTAAAGGTTATTATGATAGGTTTTTAAACAAGTGTGATAAAAAAGTTATTAAAGTTGGACTTTCTTTCTTTGATATTATTGAAAAAATTGAAGACACAACATATAGTGATATTAAACTTAATTATTGTATAACACCCAAAAAAATAATTAAATTTTAATTATTAAAAATCCTTTTATTAAAGATTAATAAAATTCCAACTCCACTACTAATTGCAGTATCTGCAATGTTAAATACGTATTTGAAAAAAGTAAATGAGTCTCCACCAATTATAGGAATCCATTTAGGCCAAGTCCAACTTATTAAGGGAAATTGTAGCATATCTACTACATTTCCCAAAAATAGGGGGGCATAACCTTTATCAGGCATAAAACTAGCTATTTGCCCATAACTATGAGAAAAAAGAACGCCATAAAAAACAGAATCAATAATATTTCCAATTGCACCAGCTAGAATTAAACATAAAGCCCAATTAAATAACAAACTATTTTTCTTAAAATTACTCCAAAGCCAATATGCAATTCCTATTATTGCAAAAAGCCGAAAAAAAGTAAGCAATAACTTTGCACTTTTATCAGACAAAAAAGGAATAAAATCATTCAATTTTGCACCCATTGCCATTCCACTATTTTCAATAAATAATAGTTTAAAAAACTTCCAATCTATTATATAAGGTTGATTAAACGAGGAAATAGAATAATTAAGTTTGATATATATTTTGAAAGATTGGTCCATTAAAATTATTACAAGAACAATTATAATTGACCATATTAAGGACATTTGTTTTTTTTCAGCCATGTTTTTTTAAAACATTTTTGAGTTAAAATAATATATTATAAAATTATTTTTGAGAATTCTTAGCTTCTATACTCAATGTAGCATGTGGAACCAAATGCAATCTTTTCTTGTTAATTAATTTGCCAGTAACTCTACAAACTCCATATGTTTTATTTTCTATTCTTATTAATGCATTTTTTAAATCTCTTATAAACTTTTCTTGCCTAAGAGCTAATTGTGTATTTGCCTCTTTTGACATGGTTTCAGACCCCTCTTCAAATGCTTTAAATGTAGGTGCAGTATCATCTGTTCCATTATTTCCGTCGTTCATATAGGAACTTTTTAAAAGCTCTAAATCAGCTTTTGCTTTTTGAATTTTTTTTTCTATTAAAACTTTAAACACATTTAATTCTTTGTCGTTGTATCTTACTTTACTTTTCATTTTGTATGATCTTTAATTACACAAACTTTTACTTTTATTGAATCAAACTCAATTAATTTAGCATTATCAATCTTATTTCTAAACATTATTTTATTACATAATGTCTCTGTCATTAGATAATTTTTATTGGCTTCAATTGATTCTTTAATTTTTTCATTATTTTCAAAAATTATACTTATCCTGTCGGTTACTTCTAATCCATTTTCTTTTCTTAAGTTTTGAATTCTATTTACAAGTTCTCTAGATATACCTTCTTTAATTAAAGAATCATTCAAAGAAATATCAAGAGCAACAATTTCACCATTACCTTGAGCAACTTGAAGTCCTTTGACATCACTAAAGTATATTTCAACTTCAGAAATGTCCAAGATAATATTTTTTCCATTTAATTTTATATTTAAGGATTTTTTTTCTTCTAACTCTAAAATTTGATTTTGATTTAATTTATTTATCAATTTTGAAATTGATTGAATTTCACTTCCATATTTTGGACCAAGTTTTTTAAAATTAGGCTTAACTTTTTTAATGAAAAAGTTGTTGTCACCATGAATTATTTCAATTTTTTTGATGTTAATTTCTGAAATTAATTGATCTTGAATACTTTTAATTAATTTTTTTTCGCGATCATTTTTTACTGGAATTATTAGTTTATTTAAAGGTTGTCGAACTTTAATTTGTTCCTTTTTTCTTATTGACAATGCAAGAGAAGTAATATTTCTAGCTTTATTTATTTTATTTTCTAAATCAATATTAATATAAGATTCATTACATGTAGGAAAAGAAGACGTGTGGACCGAAGAAATATTTTTTGATGTTACAGAGATAAGATCTTGATATAAATTATCCATATAAAAAGGAGCAATAGGGGATGATAATTTTGCAATTGTTTTAAGACAATCAAAAAGAGTTTGATAGGCTGATATTTTATCCTCAGTGTAATTTCCTTTCCAAAATCTTCTCCTATTAAGTCTCACATACCAATTACTAAGTTTTTCTTGGACAAAATCTGAAATCAGTCTAGTTACTTTGGTGGGTTCATAATCTTTATAAGCTGCATCAATTTTTTTGATTAAGGTATTTAATTCTGATATTATCCATTGATCCATTTCAGCTCTTTCTTTTGGTAATATATATTTTTCTTCATATAAAAAATTATCAATGTTTGCATATAAGCTAAAAAAAGAAAAAATATTAAAAAGGGTGCCAAAAAATTTACGCCTAACTTCATTAATACCACTTTCATCAAATTTTAAATTATCCCAGGGATTGGAGTTAGATATCATATACCATCTTGTTGCATCAGGTCCATATTCATCTATAATTTTAAAAGGATCTGGAGCATTACCAAGTCTTTTAGACATTTTCTGACCATTTTTGTCTAGAACCAGTCCATTAGAAATTACATTTTTGTAAGAAATAGTATTAAAAACAAGTGTTGATATAGCGTGAAGTGTATAAAACCATCCTCTAGTTTGGTCTATTCCCTCAGCAATATAATCTGCAGGAAAACTTTTGTTTTTATCAATTTTATCTTTGTTTTCAAAAGGATAGTGCCATTGCGCATATGGCATTGCTCCAGAATCAAACCAGACATCAATTAAATCTTTTTCTCTATACATAGGTTTTCCATTTGAATCTGATAAAATTATATTATCAACAGTATCCTTATGAAGATCAATTTTATTATAATTCAATTCAGATAAGTCATTTATTTTAAAATCCTTAATTGGATTAGTTGACATTAAACCATTATTAATAGAAAGATTTATCTCAGAAATTAATTCACTAACAGATCCAATTACTTTGGTTTGATCTCCTTTATTATTTCTCCATATTGGCAAAGGAATACCCCAAAAACGAGATCTTGATAAATTCCAGTCATTTGCATTTTCTAACCAATTTCCAAAACGTTTTGTTCCAGTAGATTTTGGTTTCCAATTGATTTTTTTATTCAGAGAGCTCATTTTATTTCTGATTTCAGAAATTTTTATAAACCAAGAATCTAAAGGATAATATAAAATTGGTTTATCAGTTCTCCAACAATTTGGATATGAGTGTTTATATTTTTCAACCTTAAAAGCTCTATTTTCTATCTTTAGCTTTATACTTATTTCTATATCTACAGATTTTTCTGGAATTTCATTTTCTTTGTAATATTCATTTTTCACATATTTTCCAGACAAAAAGCCTAAACCTTTTACAAACTTTCCTTTTAAATCAACCAGTGGAACTTTATTATTATTTTCATCTAAGATTAATAAAGCTGGAACCTTTGGGATAGCTTCATTTGCTGCTTTAGCATCATCTGAACCAAATGTGGGAGCCGTGTGAACAATGCCTGTACCTTCTTCGGTATTGACAAAATCTCCTGAGATAATTCTATAGGCGTTTTCGGGATGATCAATTGGATCTGGGGCATCTTTCCAAATTTTTTCATATCTGACATTAATTAATTCTTTCCCTATTAATTTTGATTCAATGAAATATGGAATGGTTTTATTTTTTGAATTAAAGTTGTAAAGTTCTTCTTTATTTTTAATCAAGTAATATTTATTTCCAAATTGTTTTTCTATTAAATCTTTTGCTATAATAACTTTTACAGGATTAAATGTATACTGGTTAAATGTATTGACAATTACATATTCAATTTTCAAACCAACAGTCAAAGCAGTATTTGACGGCAATGTCCAGGGAGTAGTTGTCCAAGCAAGAAAAAAAATATCACTATCATCCTTATATTTTTCAGGTAACGTTTCGTTAATGATTTTAAATTGCGCAGTAACAGATGTATCAGAGACATCAACATAGGTGCCAGGCTGATTGAGTTCATGTGAGCTTAAGCCAGAACCTGCCATTGGAGAATATGGCTGAACAGTATACCCCTTGTAAAGTAGTTTTTTTTTATAAATTTCTTTAATTAACCACCAAACTGACTCAATATACTTAGTCGTATAAGTAATATAAGGATCTTCCATATCAACCCAATATCCTATTCTCTTTGTTAAATCATTCCAGGAATTAGTATACTTCATTACTGCCTTCTTACACGCGTCATTATAATCCTTTATGGATATGGTTTTGCCAATTTCATCTTTTGTTATACCTAACTCTTTTTCTACACTTAATTCAACTGGAAGGCCATGGGTATCCCACCCTGCTTTTCTCTCAACTAAAAACCCTTTAAGAGTTTTATATCTACAAAAGATATCTTTTATAGTTCTTGATATAACATGATGAATTCCTGGCATTCCGTTAGCTGATGGAGGTCCTTCAAAAAATATAAATCTTTTATTAGAAGATCTAGTTTCAATACTTTTTTTAAAAGAATTGTCTATTTCCCAAAAGTCAGATATTTTCTTAGAAATTTGATTTAGATTAAGCTCTTTATATTCAGGGAATTTTTTCAAATGGATAATAGGTTAATTTATTAAATGCGAAAGTAGTTATTTTAAACAAAAATATAATTTAATCTTATTATAAAAAGTTGACTAAAATATTAGGGTTCCCAATTTAATCCAATCTGAAAATTTCTTCCAGGAGCTGAGATTCCTGATCCAAATTCTCTGTAATGGAAATCAAATAAGTTGTAAATACCAAAGTTAAGTTTAATGTTCTTATTTAAAATGTAATCTCCAAGTATTGAAAAGTCATACCATGAAGGAGTTCCAGCATATTTAATCTCATTTGAACCCATAATTATTGGTGTTTCTTCAAGACCATCCTCACCGCCAAAGCTATATTTGGTTGGATTTTTGCTGCCACTAAAGTTTAAGATACTTGACAAATTAAAAAATGAATCTTTATAGTTTAAACTTAAAAACCCAAATATTGGAGAGATTGAGGGTAGTGGACCATATTTTTTATTCTTATCACCTTCAGTAATAGTTATACTATTTTTTATAAAAATATTTTTTGTAAATGAAAATTGACTATCAAAAGAACCCCCAAAAATATACCTATCACCTAAATTTTTATTTGCTATAGTTTTCACCTCTTCATCATTATAAATAATTGTTGAATCATCTTCAGTTGTGATATCTGAAAATATAGAGTAGTTTGATCTAACTATATGTCTTGAAATAAGAGTTGTAAATCCTCTTAATGAAATAAAATCTCTTGGATTATTTAGAAATTTAGTAAACCCAGTTTCAAAATTATATGCATATTCAGGTTTTAAAAAGGAATTAGGAACAATTAAAATACCATTCTGTTCCCTTACTTTTCCAATATCATCAATATTTGGATTTCTAAATCCACTTGATATTATATAGCTCCATTGTATATTTTTTTTTGGTCTGTATGTAAGCCCTAAAGTTTCAGTTAAAGCCAAGGAGTTCAAGCTAACATTTGACAACAAGGAATTTATATTATTTATATCTTTCCATTTAGCTTTTAAAAAGGTTCTGGTTAATCTAAACCCAGTACTTAGCGTTAAATTATCTTTAATGTCCCAAATCCAATTGATATATGAAGCCATACTTTCATAGGAACTTCCTGCACTAGGATATCTTGAAGTTATTGGTAATCTAATGTCTAAGTCTATTATTTTATTTTGATTTAATAGTAATTTTTGAGAATATCCAACAGAATAAATATCATTATAGGTAGCCTCAAACCCATATGAAAAAGAGTGATTATTTAAACTAAAGTCAAAATCCCCATTAATACTTAACAAATTCAAATATTCTTCTTGATTCTGTCTATCTAAACTTGAAAACTTTCTTTTAATTCTACTTTCCCTTAGATTTTGATATGCTATAATTAAACTTCCTTTATTTAAAAATTTTTTTTCGGAGAAAAATTTAAATTGTGGGGCAATCATTAATCTTTGTTGAGGACCATAACTCCATTCAGCAAATTTTAAATTTCCATTTTTTTCTTCTATAAGCTTATCATATCTTGGAATATTAGAAGACTTTGAAAATTGAAAATTCAATAGTAATTGTTTTTTTGGAGCTAGTAAAAAAGAAAGTTTTTGAAGAATATCTAGTTGATTATAGTTTGTGTTTTTTTGAATATTAGGATCTTTATTTTCAATTTGATTAGGATTATAATTATCAATATTATTATTGGAATAAAATGGTGTTAATCCCCAGGTTTCATATCCATGATTTCTTTTTTTGCCAATTTTTATATCTCCAAAATTAGAAAAGCTTATACTACTAAGGCTTGCCCATTTTTTAAAGCTTAATTCTGTAGTCAGGTTATTTGAGGTTGAATTATTTGCAGTTTGTAATTGAGATTTAAAAGTTGTTTTTATTTTTTTATCGTTATTAATTCTTGGAGATTTAGTGTAGTAATGAACAACTCCACCAAGGGCATCTGAACCATAACCAACTGAAGAAGAACCAAAAATAACTTCAACTCTTTCAATATTATTTGGATCAATTGTTATAGAATTTTGCAAATGGCCAGTTCTATAAATTGCGTTATTCATTCTAACTCCATCAACTACTAAAAGAACTCTATTAGCTTCAAACCCTCTTAAAACTGGACTTCCACCTCCACCCTGAGATTTTTGAAGTCTTATACCAGGACTCAATTTTAAGATATCACCGCCAGTAGAAGGGTTATTTAAAGAAATTTCCTCTGAAGAGATAACATTTACTTTTTCGGCTATTTGTTTTCTTGAAGTTTTTGATCTTGCTACAGATAAAATAACTTCCTCTAAAGCTTCTTCTTCACCATCCATGTATATTATAAACTTATCCTTCTCTACCAAGTTAATGATTTGATCTTGATAGCCATAAATCTGAATAGATAGAGTTTCGGTTTTTTTAAAAATTGAAAGAGAAGCATACCCATTTTCATCTGTCACAGTATATATAGTTTTGTCATTATTATTAATTAATACTCCAGAAAGTGGGAAACCAGTTTCAGAATCTCTGACTTCAATTTCTTGTGCAAATAAAAGATTTGAAAAAAATAAAAAATATAATAATAAAAAGTTATGTTGGATTATATATTTCATTTAATATAGAGATTGATTTTGGCTTATTGAATCCTTGCAAGTGCAATTTAAAATAGTCCAAAGCGTAATTAAAAAGCTTTATTCTTTCAATTTTGTTTAGTTTTATAAGTACTACTTTATCAAAAGTTGTGCCTAAAAGTAAAATCATAGTTTTTTTTAATTTTCCTTTTATATATTCTCCTTTAGGTTTGGTATTAGTAGTATAGCCATTTCGAAGATCAAAATAAGATAGATTTTCATTCTCTAAATTTGGTTGAAATCCAAGAAATTTAGTTAAATCAAACATTAATTTTATTAGAAAATTTGAAATTCTTTTATTTGAATCAAACCAAACTAAAGCATTATATAAATATTTAAATAAACTTAAGTTTTTGGTTTTATCTTCTTTTAATATTTCATAGAGAAATTCATTTAAAAAAAAGAAAACATTTTTTTTATTAATGTTAAAAGGAATATCAACATAAGGAAATTTCAATTTAGCTTCTTTAATGTAGCCTAGGTTATTCCCTGGTTTTTTTGAAAAAATAATTTCAATAATATTTAAAGGTTCAAAAACAGATTTTTTAGGATATTTACCTTTTTTTGATTTAAGGATCCCCTTTAAAATAAACGCTTGAAGTCCAAAGTCTTCACAATAGCAATTAACAATCAAACTAGTGTCTCCGTATTTTAAACTCTTAATTACTATTGCATTAGTTTTTTCAAGCATACTATACAACACCTTGAGCTAACATCGCATCAGCGACCTTAACAAAACCAGCAATATTTGCTCCTTTTACATAATTTGTATAGTTTTTTTCTTTTCCATACTCCAGACATGATTCATGAATACTTTTCATAATAGATTGAAGTCTTTCATCTACTTCTTCTCTCGACCAATTATATCTCAAAGAATTTTGTGCCATTTCTAATCCTGAAACAGCAACTCCTCCAGCATTTGATGCTTTTCCTGGGGCATATAAAATTTTATTTTTAACAAATAAGTTAATTGCATTGTTTGTAGAAGGCATATTAGCACCTTCACTTACGCAAAAACAACCATTTTTAATTAAAACTTTTGCATCAATTTCGTTTAGTTCATTTTGAGTGGCACATGGTAATGCAATATCACACTTCATACTCCATGGAGTTTTATTTTTGTAAAAAGTAGCTTTAGAAAACTTTTTTACATATTCACTTATTCTTAAACGTTTTATATTTTTTAATTCCATTATGTAATGGAGTTTTTCAATATTTATTCCATCTGGATCAAATATAAAGCCTGAAGAGTCTGAAAGAGTTAAAACTTTAGCGCCAAGATTTATGCATTTTTCAGCTGCATATTGAGCAACATTTCCAGAGCCAGATATTATAACAGATTTATTTTTAATACTTTTTGAGGCATTTTTTAGCATTTGGTTAGCAAAATAAACAACACCATATCCTGTTGCCTCAGGCCTTATTAAAGACCCCCCCCAAGAAACACCTTTGCCTGTTAAAACACCAGTAAACTCATTTTTTAATCTTTTATATTGACCAAATAAATATCCAATTTCTCTACTACCTACTCCTATATCTCCCGCTGGAATATCTCTATTTGGGCCAATATGTCTAAATAATTCAGTCATAAAACTCTGACAAAACCTCATTACTTCGGTATCTGACCTGCCTTTAGGATTAAAATCAGAGCCTCCTTTTCCTCCCCCCATTGGTAATGTTGTGAGACTATTTTTAAAGATTTGTTCAAAAGCTAAAAATTTCAAAATACTAAGATTTACAGAAGGGTGAAAACGAAGACCTCCTTTATAAGGACCAATTGCTGAATTCATTTCAATTCTATAACCTCTGTTAACTTGAATTTCTTCTTGATCATCAATCCATGCAACTCTAAAAGACAGTACTCTTTCTGGCTCAACCATTCTCATAAGAATATTTTGACCATAATAAATATCATTATTTACTATATAAGGAATAACAGTTTCAGCTACTTCTGAAACTGCTTGCATGAATTCGGGTTCGTTTTGATTTCTATTGTTAACCTCATTTAGAAATTTTTTTATAATTTTTTCCATAATCAAAAAGGATTTACAGGATTAATTTTAGTATAAGGTATTAAATAATTATTTAAATATATACTCTATTAATGATTCAATTTTTGAGAATTTAATTATTTTGATTTTTTTAAATGATTCAGTTATTTTAGAATATTTTGAAATAATAATAGATTCAAAACCAATTTTTTCTGCTTCTTTAATTCTCTGTTCAATCTTTGCTACAGGTCTTATTTCTCCAGATAAACCTAATTCTCCTGAAAAACAAATTTTAGTATTTATAGGAAAGTCATTGTTGCTCGATAGAATGGCCATTACTACAGCTAAATCTATAGCAGGATCAACAATTTTTATTCCTCCGGTAATATTTAAAAAAACATCTTTAGTTGCAAGAGAAAAGCCAGCTTTTTTTTCAAGTATTGCAAGAAGCATATTAAGTCTTTTTGTATTGTATCCATTACTATTTCTCTGAGGGGTGCCATAAACTGCAGTACTAACCAGAGCTTGTATTTCTACCATTAATGATCTTAGACCTTCAATAGATGTTGCGATTGCATGACCACTTAGATCAGTGTTTTTTGATGATATTAGAAATTCATGTGGATTTGATATTGGTTTTAGACCATTAGAAAACATTTCATAAATGCCTATTTCAGATATTGCCCCGAATCGATTTTTTTGAGCTCTTAAAATCCTATAAATATTATTTCTATCTCCTTCAAATTGAAGGACAGTGTCAACCATATGTTCTAAAATTTTAGGACCTGCAATATTACCATCTTTAGTTATATGACCAACTAAAATTAATGGTGTACCAGTTTGTTTTGAAAATTTAATCAGCTCATTTGCACATGTTTTTAATTGAGATATGCTTCCTATTGAGCTATCAATTTTCTGACTGTACAGGGTTTGAATAGAATCAATTATAACTAAAATAGGATTAATTTTTTTTATGTGTTTAAAAATTTTTTGAGTATTTGTTTCACAAAGTACATAACACTCTGATTTGGAACTTTCTATTCTCAATGCACGTAATTTAATCTGCTCTTCACTTTCTTCTCCAGAAACATATAAAACATTACCACTAATTTGCAAAGAAACCTGAAGTAGGAGAGTTGACTTTCCAATGCCGGGCTCACCTCCAAGAAGAATTAAAGATCCAGGAACTATTCCGCCACCTAGAACTCTGTTTAATTCGGTATCTTTTGTGTTAATTCTTGGATTATTTTTTATTTCAATTTCATCAATGTTTTTTGGAAGTTTTTTTGAAGAATCTATATAATCAATATTCCAATTATTGTTTTTTTCAATAATTTCTTCAACAATTGTATTCCATTCTTTACATGAGTTACATTGACCTATCCATTTTGGAGATTCTGCTCCACAACTTTTACAATAAAACAGTTTTTTTGTTTTATTCATTAAGTGTTTTGATTTAATTTTTCAAAAAATTTATTTTGAGTTGAAACTATTAACTAAAGGTAATATAAAAAAAGAAAGACCACCAAGTACAATAATAATTAATGTTTGTGCTGACCATAGTACCCAACCGAATGCTAATCCTGTTTCTTTTGATATGTCAAAAGCACTTAACATAATGGCAACTGCTATAGGAAAAATCCCAATACCTCCATTAGTTGCAGTAATAGTTAATGAACCAGCTATGAAAGCAGGAAGAATTTGTAAAAATGTTAAGTTATAAGTTTCAGCGAAACTCCATTTAATCACATAAAACATAGCTATATACATTAACCAAATAAAAATTGTATGAACAATAAAGGAACTTTTATTTGGCATTGATTTTAAGGACAAAACACCTTCTATGAAGTCACTAATAATTGATTTAATTTTAATTACAATATTGTTTTTAGAATTTAAAGAAAGCTTTTTTAATACTATCAACCAAAACAAAAATAAAATCAAAAAAACAGAAAAAAAGGCAACAATATATTTTATGTTTATGTTTTTTTCATAGATAAAATTGCTAATTAAATCAAAATGAAAAAACATTGATATTATAATTATTAGAATTAAAATTCCAAGATCAACAATCCTTTCTGCGACAATCGACCCAAATGTTTTTTCAAATGAAATTTTTTCATAATTAGATAAAGAAGTGGCTCTTAATATTTCACCAGATCTTGGAATTCCCAAATTACTTATATAGCATATAAATACAGAGAGTGTTCTGTTAATGAAGCTTGAGTAAATGCCTAAAGGTTCTAATAAGTATTTCCATCTATATGCCCTGGATAAATGGCTTAGAAACATAAAAATTATTGATATAAATACATAAAAAATATTGGATTCTTTCATGTAGGATATAATAGTGATTCGATCTTCTTCAGTAGTATTTTCAAAAGTTATGTAGATGAAAAAAACCCCAAGAGAAAGAGGGATGATAAATTTGATAAATGAACTTAGTTTTTTCAAAATTTAAAGAGATCAATTTTTGATTTTAAAAATTGATACTCACTTTGCAAATGTATTTATATTAATTATAATTCAATATTATCAATTAATCTTATTTTACCTATTATAGCAGAAATAAAAGCTCTGTATTTTTTTTCTTTATTAATTTTTTTTACTGGCTTAAGAGATAAAGCTTCTCTAATTTCTAGATATTCAAGCTTTAAGGATGGGGTTGATTCAAATTCATTTTCAATCTTAAAAATAACAGATTCAATTTGCTCATTTTTAATTTTATTTTTAACATTTAAAAGAGTTTTATATATAATAGGAGCTATTTTTCTCTCTTTTTTTGACAGCAAATCGTTTCTTGAACTTAATGCTAAACCATCGGGATCTCTAACTGTCGGACATGAAGTTAGTTCAACATTTAAATTTGATTTAAGGATTAAATTCTTAATGATCAGTATTTGTTGATAATCTTTTTCACCAAAATAAGCTCTATTTGGCTTAAATAGATTAAATAATTTTTCAACTATTGTAGCAACTGAATTAAAATGATTTTTTCTGAAATGACCTTCTAGTTCACTGCCAATAAATCCAAAATTAAAATCTTTTACACTTATATTGTCAACATATAGGTCTTTGATTAAAGGGCTATATATTATTATTTTCGAGTCTATTTTTTTGATTTTTTTTACATCACTCTCAAGGTTTCTTGGATAGTTGATTAAATCATCTTTATTGTCAAATTGTGTAGGATTAACAAAAATACTTACAATTACTATTTCATTTTCAATTAAAGCTTTTTTAATTAAAGACTCATGCCCTGGATGAAGGGCTCCCATTGTTGGAACAAGACCTACAGATTTATTAGTTTTATTTAAAAAATCTAAAATTTCTTTTGATGTTTTAAAATAGTACATCATAAATATTTTCGATCTGGCTAATGTATAGATTTTCTATAATTAAGCATAATTTTCGTATTTTCGCTAAACTTTTCTTTAAAAGATTGATTCTTTGATGAAAAATAAAAGAGTTTTGATTATTTCTTCAGAAGTTGTGCCATATTTGCCACAAACAGAGCAGGCGGTAAACTCATTTAATTTGCCTAAAGAAATTAATGAAAATGGTGGACAAACAAGAATTTTTATTCCGAGATATGGTGTTATTAACGAAAGGAGACATCAATTGCATGAGGTTATAAGACTCTCGGGAATGAATCTTGTAATTAATGATTTAGATATGCCTCTAATAATTAAAGTAGCATCTATTCCTAAGGAGAGAATGCAAGTTTATTTTATTGATAATGAAGAATATTTTAAAAGAAGATCCTTGTTACATAATGATAAAGGAAAGCTACATTCAGATAATGATGAAAGAATGATTTTTTTTACTAAGGGAGTTATAGAAACAGTAAAGAAATTAAATTGGTCTCCTGATATAATTCACCTTCATGGTTGGTTTACAGCACTTTTCCCATTGTATTTAAATACTTATTATAAAGATGAACCGATTTTTTCTGAAAGTAAAATAGTTACTTCTGTTTATAAAAAAGATTTTAGTGGTGTTGTTTCAAAAAAAATAAAAAATAAGGTGGAATTTGATCTTATTCCTAAGGAGGAGATTGAGGCATTATCAAATGCGAATTTTAATAACTTAATAAAATTAAGTTTAAAACATTCTGATGGAATAGTTTCTTCCTCAAACCAAACTCCAAAAGATTTGAATGAAATAATTGATCAAAGCAAAAAACCTCATCTATGTTATGATTCGTCTACCCAAAAAAATGCTTATACAGATTTTTATTCTGATAAAATAATATAATTCTTTGATGAAAAATATGGATCTTTTAAGTATTTTAAAATATTCATTAATTTTAGTTTTAATTACAGGTTGTGATAAGGATTTCCATAATATTGGAGGAGATTTATTTTCATACCAGGAATTAAAAAGTAACAAGTTAATTGCTCCAGTATATACTTTCCAAGAAAAAATAAATTCAGTTCAAGCAGATGGTTTGCCTATTGCGCAGTTAGGATTAATTGATCATCCAACTTTTGGAGTTACTGAAGCTAGTATAATTAGTCAAATTGAAATTTCTACTTCTCCTGTTTTTGGAAAAATAAATCAATCTTTTGAAGAAGAGGGAAGTGAAGAGGATATTTCAATAATACCTGAGAATGAAAAAGTTACAAATGTTTATTTAGAAATACCTTTTTTTACAAATCAAAATGATAAAGATGAAGATGGGCTAATTGATTCAAAAGATTCCGATCCTAATGATCCTCAAAGTAATTCAGATGATGACCAATTAACAGATATTGTTGAGTTTCAAGCAGGATTAAATCCATTAAGTTCAGATAGTGATGGAGATGGAATATTAGATCATGAAGACCTAGATAATTCTGGTTATGATTCAGAAGATAATCTTTATGAAATTGATTCATTATATGGAGATATAAATTCAAGTTTTAATATCAAGGTTCATGAACTCACATATTATTTAAATGACCTTGATGCAAATAATAATTTTGAAACACAAAAAATTTATTATTCTAATCAAGATTTCTACGATCAAGGATTTTTTGGTGAGGAGTTATCTAATACAAACGTCAAATTAAATTTGGAAGAATTAGTGTTTTATTACTTGACAGATGATCCTTTAACGGAAGATGTAGATGAAAGGGAAAAAGTTGAGCTAAGATTAAGTCCAAGAATTAGAATTCCATTAAGTAATGATTTTTTTCAAAGAAAAATTATTGAAATGGAAGGTAATTCAGTTTTGGAAAGTTCCTCATCATTCAAATTAGACGGTATAAGAGGCTTAATAATTCAAACTGAAAATTTTTCGAGTGATTTATTTATGTTATTGAATTTTAATTCTGCTCAAATAAGAATAGAATATGAGTTTGATAGTTATAACAAAAACGGGACTGAAAATGACACTGATGATGATGAAATTGAAAGATTAAGTAGTTCTATATCAATTCCTTTTGGTGGAATAAGAGTTAATACAATAAAAAATTCATTTTTTAATCTAGAGATTGAGAGAAGAATTAAAGAATCGACTGAAGGAAATCATACGGACAGACTTTTTGTTAAATCTGGAAAGTATCATGGTTTAATTCGTTTGTTTTCAAAAAACTCTTCAAACGATAATACATTTTTAAATGAATTAAGAAATAAAAATATTATTATTAATGAAGCTAATATATCATTTTATATAGATGATAATTTTGAAGGAGCCCATAATCTTGTGGCTCAAAGATTATATTTATATGACATTTTATCTGGGGAACCTCTAGAGGATTTAATTATTGATGGTTCAACAGATTTATTTGTGACTAATGGAGATAAAAAAATATTTGGAGGTATTCTTGAATATGATTCTAATAATAAACCATACCGTTATAAATTTAATATAACTAATCACATATCAAATGTTATTAGAAAAGATTCAACCAATTTTGATTTGGGATTGGTTGTTAGTTCAAACATAAATGATATTTTTCGTAAAAAGGCTATAGTTCGGGAAAATGAATTTTTAAATTATCCAAGGTCTTCAATTTTGAATCCTTTAGGAGCTATATTAGTTGGATCAAATTTGCCTGAAGAAGAAAACAATGATAAAAAAGTACAATTAGAAATTATTTATACAGAATATTAAAAAACACTCCAGATATTATAAAATATAATAACTAATAATAATCCAAAAATTCCTTGTATAAAAGTTCCAACAGTATGAGTTTTATATGCTTTTTTTACATCAATATTCCCCATTTGAGATACTACCCAAAAATATGAATCATTAGCGTGAGAAATTGTCATTGAACCAACACCTAGTGACATTATAACCCATACTTTACCAATTTCAGAGTCTAATCCCATGGCAGGTAATAAAGGAAAAACTATTGATGATGTAGTTATAATTGAAATTGTAGAGGAACCCTGAGCTGTTTTAAGAAAAGCTGCGATTAAAAAAGGAAATATTATACCTAAGTTTGAGCTTATTGTTAAATTATTAATATAATTTTCTATTTCCATTTGTTCAATTACGGCCCCTAAGGCACCTCCCATTCCTGTTATAAGAATAATAGGTGCTGCTTGTTTAACACCTATTGATATAGAAGAATTAATTGATTTTATTAAACCTTCTTTAATAATTTTAAAAGATAATAACATGCCAATAAATATTGCCATTGTTGGATTAGTTATAAATGAAACAATATTTCCAATTTTATTAGGGATGTTAAAATTGTAAACTATTGATCCAAAACACATAAGCAATATTGGGATTAAAATTGGCAAAATCGATTCAAAGAAGCTAGGTAATTTTTCATTTTTAATTTTTGGGTCATTTTTTAATTCAATGGATTCTTTATATTCACTTTTATTTGCTAAATAATTAGCATAGAATGCTCCTGCCAACACTAAAATAAATGCAATAAATCCGCCTATTATAATTAATAAAAAAATATTATCTAATTTTAAGTTAGCTGCTGCAGCTAAGGGTCCTGGTGTTGGAGGAACTAAAACATGAGGAGCAAAAAGTCCAGTTGAAAGTGCAACAGTTAATCCTATCAATGGAGTTTTTGTTTTATTTGATAAGGTTTTATTTAATTGAGATAAAATAACAAATGCTGCATCACAAAATACTGGGATAGAAACTAAATAACCTATAAAGCTAACTGCAAAGGGTAAAGGAAGTTTTTTTAAAGAGTTTATAATTCCGTTAGCTATTGATTTTGTGGCATTTGTTTTTTTCATTGAAGCACCAATTATTGTTCCAAAAAGTATAAGTAATCCTATATTTTGAATTATTTTTCCAAAACCAGATGTTATAACAGAAATAATTTGAGCAGGATTAAAACCATTAAAAAAAGCTAAAATCAAAGTTGCAAAAAGTAGTACCAAAAAAGGATGAATTTTAAAATAAGATGTACCAATGACTATAATTAAAATAGCTATTAAAATTGTTAAAATTGAAAATGTCATTTTTATAAAAGAGTATTTGTTTTCAAATAATAATTTAATATTTCGGTCATTTTTATTGATATGTTCTTTCGACTTTGCTTAATAGCTTTTTCAAAGGGCAAATTAGGAGGATTAATATCATAAATTTTAAAATTAACATTTTGAATTTTTTTATCATCTACTGATTTTTTTCCTGTTAAAATTATTGTTGGAACTTTATGTTTAGCAGTTATTTCAGCTATTCTTATGGGAAGCTTACCATTTAAGCTTTGATTATCAAAACGACCTTCTCCAGTAATAACAAGATTAGACTCTTTAATTATTTTTTCAAGGTTGGAAATTTTTTTTAATATATCAAATCCATTTTTAATTTTTGAATTTAACAGTCCATATAAACCTCCCGCAGTTCCCCCTGCAGCACCTCCCCCTCTTATTTTAGTAATATCTTTTGAGTTAAATTTTTTAATTAAGTTTGCAAAATAAATTGATTTTTTTTCTAATTCTATTATTTGATTTTTTGATGCACCTTTTTGTTTGGAATAAATTTTTGCAGCACCATTTACTCCTATTAGAGGGTTATTTACATCTGAAGCTATAATTATTTGGGCTTGATTAACTTTATTATTAAGAGACTCTATTTTTATTCTAACACATTTATTTAATTCCCCTCCTCCTAATGATATTTCAACATTTTTTTTATTTAAAAGCTTACCACCTAAAGCAACAAAAATTCCTGATCCAAGGTCATGGGTTGAACTTCCGCCAATTCCAAGATATATTTTCTCACAACCTATATCTAAAGCTTTCTTAATTAAAATACCAGTTCCAAAAGTTGAAGTTTTAAAAGGATTTAATTCTGATTTTTTTAATAAATTAATTCCTGAGGCTTGAGAGAGTTCTATCCAAGCGGTTTTTTTATCATTAAATAAGAAAAATGGAGCATTTATTATTCTTCCTAATGGATCAAATGTTTTAGTTAAAATTAATGTTCCTTTTTTGTTATTCTTTAAAAAATCTATAGCCCCTTCTCCACCATCAGAAAAAGGCATTTCATTAACTTTACTATTAGGTATTATTTTTTTTACTGCTTTATGAATTTCTTTAGAGACTTCAGTAGCCGTAAGACTACCCTTAAATGAATCTGGAATAATTAAAATATTCAACTTTATTTATTTTTTTTTATTGAATTCATTATTAATGGAGCATGTTCTCTTGAATTTTCAATAAACCATTTATTTGTTTTATAACCGCCACAAACAACACCCGCGAGATAAGCTCCTTTAATATTTGACTCCATTGTTTTACTATTATATCTTGGGGTTCTATATTTATCTTTTTCAAAACTTACACCTATTTCATCAAGTAATTTAAAATTTGGCTGATAACCTGTCATTGCAAGCACGAAATCATTTTTAAGTTCTTTATTTTTATTGTTTGTCTTAATAATTATGCTCTCTTTTTTTATTTCAATTATTTCAGAGTTAAAAAATGCGGGTATACTACCCTCTTTAATTCTATTTATAATATCAGGGCGAACCCAGTATTTAACATTATCTCCAATTTCATTTTCTCTAATTATCATTGTAACTGATTTAGCCCCTTTTCTATAAGTTTCAAGAGCAGCATCTACAGCTGAGTTTGCTGAACCAACAATAGCTATATTCATTCCATAAAAAGGATGGGGTTCAGAATAATAATGATAAACTTTTTCTAAATTCTCACCAGGAACATTTAATAAAAATGGAATATCATAAAATCCAGTTGCAATAACTATATTTTTGGTTTTATAGGTTGTTTTATCAGTAATGATTTTAAAATTTTTTTCTTTTGTTATAGAAATGACCTTTTCATAAAGCTTTATGTTTAATTTCCAATGGCTACAAACTCTTCTGTAATATTCTAAAGCTTCTAATCGGGTAGGTTTAGAATTATTTGATATAAAGGGGATTTCTCCTATTTCAAGACGATCAGATGTAGAAAAGAAAGTCATATTTAGGGGGTAATTATATAAAGAGTTTACAAGGCATCCTTTGTCAATAATAGTATATTTTAAATTATTTTTTTTTGCCTCAATACCGCATGCTATACCAATAGGGCCAGCACCAATAATTAATAAATCATCCATATTGCTAATGTACAAACAAGATTATAATCAATATTTATAATTATTTATTATAGTAAATAAATAAATTATAATTTAATATTATAAATATTTGTTTTAAGGTAAATAATTATATGCTTTTATGATTTAATTATAAGATAAATTTATAATAAAATTATAATAATAAGTTTTGTCTTATAATTATTGAAAAAGCTGAACAAATAATGTATATAAGACATATTGTTATACTGAAGAAATAAACCAATATTAAACCACTTGTAATCCACCATATTGGAAAAATAATTGCTCCACATCCATATTTCATAGATCCTATAAAATCTTTATCCTTTATGAGGGTTAATATTTTTCTTGAGATAATAATAGGAATTATATTAGGGATTGTAAGAATCTTTATAATAATGCTTTTAATGAAATGAGATTTTTTTATATTATTTTGATTTTTATGATTTTCTTTTAGTAAAGTTTTAATTTTTGAAAATGACATTTTTGTTGTTTTTTTATCAATTAAACTTTTCTTTAAATCATAATCATCTTCTTTTTTTGGTAACCACAAACAGTTTTCCATTTCTATTTGTAAGGAATCTCGGATATTATTAATATTTTCAGATTCAAGATTAGTTTTATCTATATAGTCTTTAACTTTAATGGCTTTGCCAAAAACTAATTGAACAGAACATCTTGGTTTTTCATGATGTCCATAATTAATTCCTACGGGAATAATGTAAATATCCTGTTTAGGATATTTTTTTTGAGCATTATATACAAGTCTGCTGCTTCCTCTTGAAATTCTTTTAAGATAATATTCTGTGTGAAGTCCTCCCTCTGAAAACATTTGCATTTTTTTACCTTTACCAAGTATTTTATAACACTTATCAAAAATTTTCTCATTTTTTTTTAGATTTCTATAACCATTTCTTAACCTATATACAGGTATCATCTCCATAGCATCTAAGAACCATTGTAAAGGGCCTCCAAAAACATCACTTCTAGTTAATGATAAAATTTTTCCAGAATTATATGATGCAACAAGTACGGGGTCTATAAATGCGGATTGATGATTAGGAGAAAATAGTAAACCTCCATTTTTAGGTATATTTTCTCTACCATAAATCTTAATATCTCTAAAATATATGTAACCATATAATTTTAGGTAGTTTCTTATAAAGTGATAAAATAATGATTTAAGCATAATTTAAACTTCAGTCTTTACAAGAAATTAAAGTAAATAAAATTTTGATACAATTAACTTATTTATATCTATATAAAAGTTTTACAAGGGTAAATGAAATAATTATTACTTTGTCCAGTTAGGCTTTCTTTTCTCTTTAAAAGAAGTAATCCCTTCTTTTGCATCGTCGCTTTCTAAAACTTTATCTAACATTTGAGCTAAATATTTTTGATTTTTTTCTTGATCAATTAACTTTTCAAAAGCCTCCAATCCAAGTGAAATTGCTTGAGGACTATTTTCAATAATATTTTTATATAACAATTCTACTTCTTCATCAATTTTTTTGAGAGGTACGGCCTTAGAGATCAAACCCCTTTTTTTTGCTTTTTTAGCACTTAAGCTGTAACCTCTAATACACCAGTCAATTATATTTCTTGGAGTCATAACTCTCATTAATAGTCCCATTACCTGCATAGGAAATATTCCTCTTTTTACCTCTGGTAAAGAAAATTCAAGATGATCTGATGCAATAACATATGTACTGCAAGCTAAATAAATATAACCACCAGCATATACATTACCTTCAACTTTTGAAATTATTGGTTTATGTACTTCAGTTAAAATTTGACCTAATAGAATTTTCTTTTTCGAATTTGGAATAGATGAATTATGTGCTTCAGCTTTTCCATAAATTGCATCTAAATCTAATCCAGAGCAAAAAACACTTCCAGAAGATTCCAAAACAATAACCCTAATTTTTTTTTCATAATAAATATATTGAAGTAAAAAAGCAAGCTCATTTATGGTTTGAGGATGTATAGCATTTCTTTTTTGTGGTCTATTAAGTGTAATAGTTATTAAATAATTTTGCTGATTGAATTTTATAAATTCAAAATTTTCATTATTAACCTTGTTAGTTTGATCTTTAGAATAATAATTCATTTAGACAATTTTAATTAATTCTGTTAAGGCATTAACATTTTGATTTTCTTTAACTAAAATTGATTCGACTTTTCCGTCTTTTAATGCTGTAATGGTACTTTCCATTTTCATTGAACTTAAAACAATAAGAGGATCATTCTTTTTTATTTTTTGATTCTTTTTAACAAGAATACCTATAACTAAAGATGGAATTGGAGCTAAATAAAGAGATTCATTAATTGCTGAATTAGCAATAGGATATTGATCTTTTTTTAATAGTTTGAAATTACCAAGTTTGTTATTTTTAATAAAGAGTTTATTTTTCTTTTCTATTATGTGAAAATTAAAAATCTCCTCATTTATTTCAACAATTATAAGTTCTTTAGAGGAATCAATTAATTCAACTTTATAATTATAATTTAGGATGCTGAAATCAAATTTATTTGAGGTTATAAATTTGTAGTCAAATTGAACTTCTTCTTTATTTGATAATATGTAAGAAGTTTTTTGACTTTCAAAAAAATTATTTCTCCAACCTGATGGCAGCCCTTTTAAAAGTGTTCTTTTTGCATTTCTAATTTTCCAATCATACAAGGATGCACAAATTAAAAAAGGGGATATGGAACCTTTTATTTCAGAGTTCAGAGATTTTAAATTATTTTTTAAATAATGAGTATTATAATTTCCATTTATAAAATCTTTTTGAGATAAAATCTTTTTAAGAAAATCTTGATTATGATCAATACCAAGCATTACCATTTCTGATAGGAAATGATTCATTTTATTAATACTTTTTTCTCTTGATTCAGATGATACAATAATTTTAGCTAATAAAGGGTCATAATGAATAGGAATTAATGATTCTTTATCTAAATCAGTCTCAATTCTAACATAATCTCTTTCTGGACAAATAAACTTTTCAATTTTTCCAGATGATGGTGTAAAATTATTTTTGGGATCTTCAGCATATAGCCTCAATTCTATGGAATACCCAATTGGTTTAATATCAGTTTGGGACAGATTAAGCTTTTGACCTTGAGCAGCTTCAATTTGAAGTTTTACTAGATCTAGTTTAATTAATTCTTCTGTAACAGGATGTTCTACTTGTAATCTAGTATTTACTTCTAAAAAGTAAAATTTTTTGGTATTATTATCAAAAATATATTCAACAGTCCCAAGACTATCATATTTTAGTAATTTTCCTATTGAAATAGCGGAATCACACATCGCTTTTCTCAAAGAATCGTTTAAAGTTGGAGATGGACTTTCTTCTATGATTTTTTGAAATCTTCTTTGAATAGTACATTCTCTTTCATAAAGATGAATAAGATTATTGAATTTATCACCAAGCAATTGAACCTCAATATGTCTGCCATCAGAGATATATTTTTCAATTAACACTTTATCATCTCCAAAGGCATTTTTAGATTCTCTTTGAGCTTGAATAAATAGTTCTTTGAAATCAGATTCTTTGTTTACAATTCTCATGCCTTTTCCTCCTCCACCTAATGCTGCTTTAATAATTATTGGATAACCAATTTTTTTCGCTTGTTTTAGATATGAGTTTATATCTTTTGTTTCACAAGAATAACCAGGGACCATTTCAATTCCAATTTTTTCTAGATAATTTCTTGCCTTTGATTTTGAGGACATTATCTCCATTGATTCAACATTTGGCCCAATAAATATTATGTTTTCTTTTTCACACCTTTTAGCAAAGCCAACATTTTCAGATAAAAAGCCATATCCTGGATGAATAGCATCTACTTTTATTTTTTTTGCAATTGAAATTATTTTATTAATATTTAAATAGGATTCACTTGGTTGATTACCTCCAATATAATAAGCTTGGTCTGCTTTTTTTACATAATTAGCGGATTTATCAATATCGGAATAGATAACAATAGAAGCTATTCCCATTTGTTGACATGTTCTTATTATACGAGAAGCAACTTCTCCTCTATTTGCTATTAATATTGAATTAATTTTCTTTTTCATTACATTCTAAACACTCCATAATTTAAAGTTCCTTTAATGGGCTGATTATAGACCACAGCTAAAGAAAAACCTAAATAATTTCTTGTTTGCCTTGGATCTATAATTCCATCATCCCACATCTCTGAAGTGGAAAACCAGGCTGTTTCTTTTTCACTCATCTTTTTTATAAGCTCTTCTTTTTCTTTTTCTAATTCTTTAATATTAATTTTTTTCCCATATGATTTGGCAGACTGAACTTTAATTATTTCCATTACACCCGCTAATTGTTCTGATCCCATAACCCCTGATTTGGCATTTGGATAAGTAAAAAGGAACCTTGGATCATATGATCTTCCATTCATCCCATAATTACCTGCTCCATAAGAAGATCCAACCATTAATGTAAGGTGAGGAACTTCACTATTTGAAACAGCATTAATTAATTTAGCTCCACTTTTTATTATTCCACCTTCTTCATATTTTTTACCAACCATAAAACCGGTTGTGTTATTTATAAAAAGAATAGGGACATTATTTTTATTTGATAATTGAATAAATTGGGTAGCTTTATTTGCAGATTCTGAAAATATAACACCATTATTAGCAATTATAGCCAGTGGGTATCCGTGGATTTTTGCCCATCCTGTAACCATGGTTTTTCCGTATTCTTTTTTAAATTCAGAAAAATCTGAATTATCAATTATTCGAGCAATTAATTCTCTTATGTCAAATGGGATTTTAGGATTAAATGGAATAATTCCCAATAATTCGTCAGCTGAAAATTTCGGAGAAATAAAATTATCATCTGGAATAAGATGTGGCTTACCAGAATCTAAATATTCTACAATTTCTCTTACTATTCTAATACCATCAATTTCATTTTCAGCTAGATAATCTGATACTCCAGAAATTTTACTATGCATTTCAGCTCCTCCCAATTCTTCATCAGAGGAAATTTCATTGGTAGCCATTTTAACTAAAGGAGGTCCTGCAAGAAAAACTTTAGCTGCATTTTTTTGTAGTATAGTATAGTCAGACATGCCTGGAACATAGGCTCCACCAGCGGTTGCATTTCCAAAAACAAGTGAAATTGTGGATAAACCTAATTTGGACCTTTGAGTAATTTGTTTAAAGTTTGCGCCAGCATTAAGAAAAATTTTATTTTGATCTGGAAGATTAACACCTCCACTTTCAACAAGAATTATTGTAGGAAGTTTATTTTTTTCAATAATTTCTCCAATTCTAAGACTTTTATAACTTGTAGCATAGTCAACTGAACCACCTTTTTTAGTTCCAACATTAGATTGAATCATGCATAATTTATTAGAAACTAAACCTATACCAGTAATATTTGTTCCTCCAGGACCAAAACCAGAATCATTATTTAAACCAGAAAGAGGTAAAAGTTCTAAAAAAGGACTGTCTTTATCTAACAAATATTCAATTCTTTCACGGGCTAACATTTTTTTTCTCGAAAGTGCTCTCTTTACACTTTTTTCAGTACCATGGCTTTTACTTTCTTCAAGATAAGATTCAAGCATATTTATACTTTCTAGCATCTTTTTTTTATTTTCTAAAAAGCTAGAATCGTTAGGATTTATTTGAGTCCCAATTTGAGCCATTAAAGTTTAATTTTTAGTTTATTCAAAATATTTTAGAATGTCTTTTTCTATAAAATTTCCATACGGCAAGGCCAAAGGTAGATATTAAACCATTTTTAATCACATTTTTTTTTATTTTTTTGGATCAGCTTTTACAAATTCTAAACACCAATTAATTGATCTTTAAGTTTTTAAGAAATAAAATGGATTTTTTTTCCTAATTTACAAAAGCCACAAGATTAAATACTAGTTTAAAATATTAATTTAAAGAAAAAATTATGAGTGAAATGTTTGATTTTAAATTTTATAAATGGGAAAAAGAACTTAAAGATAAACCTTTTTTAAGACAACCTTTTGGTGATAAATGGGAAGAGTATACCTGGGGAGAGGTTGGACAAATGGCAAGAAAGCTTGCCTCAGGACTAAAATCTTTGGGATTAAGAGAGAGGGCTCATATTGGATTAATTTCAAAAAATTGTCGGGAGTGGATAATTGCAGATTTAGCAATTATGATTGCGGGGTATGTTTCTGTTCCTTTTTTTCCATCACTAAAAGGTAAGGAACTTGCTTACGTTATGGATTTTGGAGATGTAGATGCTTTATTTGTTGGAAAAATAGAGACCTGGGATGAAATAAAAAATGATTTACCTAAAGATATGCCTTTAATCTCTTTCCCAACATATAAAGGCTTTTCAAATATAACGAAGGGACATCAGTGGTTTGATTTTATAAGTAAGTTTGAGCCATTAATGGAACCTAATGTTCCAAAACTTTCGGATTTATGGACAATTATATTTACTTCGGGAACTACTGGTAATCCTAAAGGAGTAATGTTATCTTATTTAGCAAATGATATGACTAAAGTTATAACTGAAGATTCAAATCCTTTAAAAATAAATTTTTCAGGAGACAATGATTTTATTTCATTTCTTCCTTTAAATCATATAGCTGAAAGAGTTGTTGTTGAGCATACTTGTTTTCGTTTTGGTGGAACCATTTCTTTTGTTGAATCATTAGAAACTTTTTCTAAAAATCTTCAAGATGTCCAGCCTCATGTGTTTTTTGCTGCACCAAGAGTTTGGACAAAGTTTCAACTTGGAATTTTATCAAAATTTTCTCAAAAAAAATTAGATACTTTTCTTAAAATTCCGATTATTTCAGGTATTATAAAAGGTAAACTAAAGAAAGCATTAGGTTTAAGTAGAGCTAGATCAACTGTATCAGGTGCTGCGCCAATGCAAGTTACTCAAATTGAATGGTTTAGAAAGATTGGAGTTTATATAACTAATGGCTATGGAATGACAGAGAATTGTGCTATTTGCACACAAGTTGATGGAAGAGATTTTGGTAAAATGGACTCTGTTGGTAAACCTCAATCAAGAGTTGAAGTAAAAATTGATAATTCTAATGGTGAAATTTTAATGAGAGGACCCTTTTTAATGGATGGATATTATAAAAGAAAGGAGTTAACTGATGAAACTCTTCGAGGGGGATGGCTTCATACTGGAGATAAAGGGTTTATTGATGAGGATAATTACCTTCATATTACAGGAAGAGTTGTTGATAGTTTTAAAACCTCAAAAGGCAAGTATATTGAGCCTCTAACATTGGAATATTATTTTGGTGATATCAAAGAATTAGAGGAAGTGTGTGTTGCTGGACTTGGAATGTCTCAGCCTCTTTGTTTGGCTCAATTATCTGATATTGGAAGAGAAATGTCTAAAGAGGATTTAACAAATATGTTAACTGAGAAATTTAATGAAATAAATAGTGGTCTTGAAAATTATAAGAAGATGTCAACTTTAATTATTGTTAAAGATAAATGGACAGAGGAAAATAATGCAATTGGTCCGACTTTGAAAATAAAAAGAGGAACTATTGACAAAATGTATTCTTCTAATTACGAGTCTTGGGAAGAGGACAAGAGAAATGTTATTTGGGAATAAATTTTGAACTTTAATTTCTAATGATCTTTTCTAACATTAAATTCCATGCAATAAAAAAAGTAGGTTAGCGTTTTATGGGTTATAAGGAGGTAAAATGACCTTCATCAATCATTCGTGTAACAGATGATATGCTAATAAATTTTAGAACATGCGAAAAAATATGTTAAATTTATACCAAAAGCAATAAATTTATTTGAAAGGAATGGGACACGACCTTACAAATAAGTAAACAAAATCAATAACAAACAAATAATAATATCGGTTCCAAAACATAAAATAAACAAACAAAGTATGAAAACAAAAAACCTAATTAAAACCGCGCTATTTGCTCTATTAATGTTTGTAGCAAATATAGTTCAGGCACAGAATACTATAAGTGGATCTGTTTCTGACGCCGACAATGGAGAAGCAATTCCAGGAGCCAATGTTATAGTTATTGGTTCTAATACTGGAGGAGCAACAGATTTTGATGGTAATTTTTCATTTTCAACATCAAGTGATTTTCCATTAACAATCCAAATAAGCTCTATTGGCTTTGGTACTCAAACAATTGAGTTAACTTCTGCTGATCAAGAAATAAATGTAGAGCTTCAACTTGGACAAAATTTAGATGAAATTGTGATTTCAGCTTCTAGAAGACCTCAAAAGGTTTTAGATTCACCACAATCTGTATCAATAATTTCATCAAGAGACCTTGAGAATTCTGCTAACGTTACGGATCCAATTCGTTCATTAGTAAATATACCAGGGGTTCAATTACAGCAACAATCAGCTAACGTAATAAATATTGAGATGAGATCTGGTGATGGAGTATTTGGAACTTCTACATTTCCAATGCTTGATTACAGAAACTTGTTTAACCCTACTTCATCATCTTTTTTGAGTTATCAAAGTGGATTATCTAATATTGATATTGCAAGAGTTGAGGTAGTTCGTGGTGCTAATTCAGCACTTTATGGACCAGGTGTTTCTTCAGGGATTGTTCATTTTTTAACTAAGAATCCAATTGATTATCCTGGCACAACAGTTGAGCTTATAGGAGGTTCTTTAAAAACTCAAGGAATAGCACTTAGACATGCTTGGACTAACAAAAACAAAACTTTTGGTTATAAAATAAATGCTCGTACTTTAAAAGGAGATGATTTTAATTTTGACCCTAATAATGCAGATGATAATGCAAATATTGCTCAATTTGCTGACTCTATAAGCGAGCCTGGGATTGTTGGAGGAGTAGCTGATCCTACTGTACCGGGAAAAACTATTTTAACTAGTAGTGAGCTTTATCCAAATGGAAAAGGTTTAAAAACAAATTATAGTAATTCATCATATAACATTCACCTTGAATATAGACCTTCAGATAAAACAAATATGTTTTTATCAGGTGGAGTTAATCAAGGAGATGGATTTTTTGCAAACTCACAAGGATATGGTAGAACAGATGGTAATGAGATGTGGTCTCAATTTAGAATACAATCGGGCGGATTATTTGCTCAACTTTATACTGTAGCAAATGATGGAGGAGAAGGTAAAACACCAACATTTTTATACAACACAGGATTAAACCAAGTAGCTAAAAGAGCTTTAACAGAAGCTCAGATTCAGTATAATTTTGATATGCCAGGATTTTTAAATTCAAATTGGACAATAGGAGCAGATGCAAGAATGAATTCACAGGACTCAGAAAATACTATTTGGGGTAGAAATGAAAACAATGATGATTATAATATCTCCGGAGCTTACTTGCAAGGTACAATGAAGTTAGGAAGTAAATTAGATTTAACTGTTGCAGGACGATATGATAATTTTAGCTTTTTAGATGATTCTGGTTTTGCACCTAGAGTTGCTTTAGTATATAAGCCAAATGAAAAGAATACTTTTAGAGTTTCTTATAATGAAGCTACTGTAATTCCTTCAGCATTAGAAATGTTTATAGACTTCCCAGTTAATGCTCCTGCAGCACTTAATGGAATTTTAGATATATGGTTATCAGGACAGAGTGAAGCTCAAACTTTTGGTGATCCATCGACTCAAACAATTGATATGACTTTCCCTGGATTAAGTAATTTGCCAGCGGCAACATCATCTTTAGGAGTCCCTCTAGCTTATTTTCATCAACTTGCGGCAATAACACCTGTTGTTGCTGGTGGACCAACAATTTTAGATGCTACACTTGGCGCAGTTGGTCAAGGAATTATTGGTTTAGCAGGACCGGCAGTTCAACCACTGGTTGACGTTATGAATAATTGGTTTACTACATATTCACCAGGACTAACTGAATTTACAGGTTCACTATCACCTTATGATGTATTTAACGGAAATGCGTTTGATAATTATGGAACTGATACGGGTAAGGGAAGAATAGGGTTGTTAAAAAGTTTTGAAATAGGTTATAAGGGAGTAATTGGAGACAGATTAGTAGTTTCTGCAGATTTTTATACCTATGAAAGAACAGGGTTTACTAGATTTAGAGCTCTAGCTCCAGCATATGCATTTGATGCTAGCAGTTTCCCTTCTGATTATGGAAATGCTGTACAAGCGGCAATATTAGCGGATCCTGTATTACAAGCTACATTCCAGGGAGCGTTTGCTGCACAATATACTGGCGCAGGATTACCACTTACAGGACTGGATGCAGGAACTGTTGCATTTCTTGGTTTAGCGGCTACTCCTGCTGCAGGTTTTTTAGCTCCTGACGGATCTTTGCCTTCAGCTAGCGCCTTAGGTCTTGGAACTTTGGCTTTATTTGCTGGAGGATATAATGATGGATTTGTTCAGGCAGGACAGGGAATAAATGGTTCTGCATTAGCACAGTTATATCCAATTGCGGGTGCAATTGAGTCAAATAGAGCTCCTGCTGGCGGAAATGATGTTCACCTTCCTACTGGATATAGAGATTTTGCAAACGTTTCAAGACAGCATACAGGTATTGATATATCTATGGAGTATTTTCTTAATAGAGATTGGACTTGGTATGCAAATATGACAACTCTTAGTAGAACTGATTGGGAAAGAGGAGACGAGGGTCTTCCATTTGATTCATATTTGAACAAACCAAAGAATAAGTGGAGAACAGGATTAGTTTATTCACCTAGTAAAGGATTTAGAGGAAGAATTTCATTCCAACATGATGATGGTTTTTATGTTGATCAAGGAAATTTCATTCAAGGAGATGCTGCTGAAAAGAATCTTTTTGATCTAAACATTGGATATAAATTCAGTGATAATTTTGCAATAGATATAAGTGCTACTAACTTATTTGATGAAAAATATAGAGCTATGCCAGGTCTTCCAGTTATAGGAAGAAGAACCCTAGCTAAAGCTACTTATAGTTTTTAATTTCATACTTTAATACTAAAAGGGTAATCGTGAGAGCGGTTACCCTTTTTTTTTTAAAATAGGGGTATTTAAAAAACTACTTCTTAATTAGATATAAAGAATTACTTAAATTTACCTTTATTGCATTAAAAATGTTTAGCTCAGATCTTTTTTTAAATAAAATTGTTATTGTTACAGGAGGAAGAAGCGGTATTGGTTTTTCAATTTCTAAACTATTTCTTAAGTTGGGAGCTAAAGTTATAATTGCTTCAAGGTCAGAGTCTCAAATAAAAAAGGCTGTAAAAGAATTATCTTCATATGGAAAATCTTATGGACACCAATGTGATATTAGAGATTTAGAATCATTAAATAAATTTTCTGATTGGCTAAAAAATAAATTTAAAATGGTTGATGTTTTGATAAATAATGCGGGAGGTCAATTTCCCTCAACTGTTAAAACAATGTCTCCAAAAGGATGGAACGCCGTAATCAACAATAATTTAAATGGGACTTTTAATATGTGTCATACTATTGGAAATAATTTTTTTATTCCCCAAAAAAAAGGTGTAATTATTAATATTACTGCAAATATTTCTAGAGGGTTTCCTGGAATGTCTCATACTGGTGCAGCAAGAGCAGGTGTAGAAAATTTAACAAAATCTCTTGCACAGGAGTGGGCAGAATATAAAATTCGAGTTAATACTGTTGCTCCTGGAACTATTACTACAGTTGGTCTTGAATCGTATCCTGAAGAAATAAGAAAACTTTTAAAAGCCTCTGAACAAAAGAATCTTATGAAACGATTTGGCAATCCTGATGATGTTGCTTTTGCAGTTGCATTCTTAGCAAGCCCTATGAGTGATTATATAAGTGGGGTAACTCTACCCGTTGATGGGCTAGAACATTTAGCTGGTGATAGAATGGAGTTATATAATACATTAAAAAAATATAATTTTAAATAGAAGTATTAATCATTTTTTTAATATGATATCATGAAATGTTTTGTTAAATACAAAATAAATAATAAATTAAAAATCAATTAATTATGTATAGCTTAGAAGGACAAATTGCAATTATTACGGGAGGAGCCCGTGGAATAGGAAAAGGGATCTGTGAGGTTTTTTGCAAAGCAGGAGCAACAGTTGCTTTGTGGGATGTATTGGATGAAGGAACTCAGACAGCAGATCAAATAGAAAAAGACGGAGGATCAATTTTTTTTCAAAAAGTTGATATAACAAATAAATCTTCTGTTGAAGAAGCTGTTTCTAAAATTATTTCAGCTCATGGTAAAATAGATATTCTTATAAATAATGCTGGTGTTATTCGTGACCGTTCTTTTATGAAAATGTCTGAAGAAGAATGGAATACAGTTATTAATATTAACCTATCAGGAATGTTTATTGTAACAAAAGCAGTTTTTCCTATAATGAAAGAAGCTGGATATGGAAGAATTATTTCAGCATCTTCAATTAATGCTTTTCAAGGAGCTTTTGGTCAAGCAAATTATTCTGCTACTAAAGCAGGCATTTCTGGTTTTACAAGGGCTTTATGTAAAGAAGGAGGAAAATATGGAATTACTGTAAATGCAGTTGCCCCAGGATTTATAAAATCATTAATGTCTGATTCTATGCCTGAAGAAATCATAAAAGCGGGAATAGCTCAGATACCTGTTGGAAGAATAGGAACGCCTGAAGATATGGGATATACATATTTGTTTTTAGCTTCAAAAGAAGCAGGGTTTATATCAGGAATAACTCTACATGCAAATGGGGGTGCAATGCCAATGTAAGAAATGAAAGAGAGTACAAGAAATCTTTTTGAATTAGCAGGTAAAGTGGCAATTGTCACAGGGGCTAGTAAAGGCATAGGACTTTCTATTGCACGAGGATTAGCAGAATATGGAGCAAAAGTTGTGATTAGTAGTAGATCTCAAGAATCATTGGATATAGTTGCTAAAGAATTATTAGTTGAAGGATTAAAGGTTTTTCCATATGAATGTCACGTTGGAGATGAAAATCAGAGAAAGGATTTAGTAAAAAAAACAATAGATATTTACGGAAGAATAGACATATTAATTAATAATGCTGCTATTAATCCTGTGCATAATTCTATTGAAAACATTAGTAGCGAAGTTTATGATAAGATGTTAAATGTAAATCTTAAAGCTGCTTTTGATCTTAGTAATTTATGTTTTCCATATTTAAAAAAAGATAAACAAGGAGCTGTTGTTAATATAGCTTCAGTTGAGGGTTTAAAACCAAGCTTTGGTCTAGGGCTATATAGTATTACAAAAGCTGCATTAATTATGTTAACCCAAGTCCAAGCAAAAGAATGGGGAAAACATGGAATTCGTTCTAATGCAATATGTCCTGGATTAATAAAAACAAAATTTAGTTCAGCATTATGGCAGAATGAAAAATTAAAAAAACAAATTGAAAAACACTTGCCAGCAGGAAGAGTAGCAGAACCCATTGAAATGAGTGGTTTGGCAGTTTACTTATCTTCTTCAGCGGCAAGTTATACTACTGGGGGTATTTATACAGCTGATGGAGGTCATATGACAATCTAAAATTATTTTTTTATGGAATCAAAAACAGATAAAGCTTATAAGTCAAAATTTAATTCGATCATTGAACTTGAAAATAGTCTAGGAAAAGAACTAGGATTAACAGAGTGGTTTGAAATTACTCAGGAAAAAATTAATGTTTTTGCTGAAGTCACTGAAGATTTGCAATGGATTCATCTTGATATAGATCGTTGTATTAAAGAATCTCCCTATAAAACGACTATAGCACATGGTTTTCTTATGTTATCAATGTGTTCAAAACTAATGTATGAAAGTTATGAAGTAAATAATATAGGAATGTTTATAAATTATGGACTTGACAAAGTTCGTTTTACTAATGCTACTCCTGCAGGATCTTTTTATAGGGGAAGACTTTCTTTATTAGAATTTAATTCAAATCCTTCAGGAGCGAAATTCAAATTAAAAGTAATAATCGAGCTAAAAGGAGAAGAAAAACCTGCTTGCATAGCGGAGTTTTTAGCTTTAGCTTACAATAAATAATATTTATGGAACAAGCAGTTATATATGAGGTAAAAGATTCTGTAGCTACAATAACTTTGAATAGACCAGATCGCTACAACGCAGTTAATCAAGATTTAGTTGATGGAATATTGGATTCATTAAATAAAGCTTCAAATGATCAAGATGTAAGGTCAGTAGTTTTAACTGGTTCAGGAAAGGGATTTTGTGCTGGAGCAGATATGAGTGTTTTTGCTCAGAAAGCTACTCCTGAACAAAGAAGAGATTACTTAATTGATCAATATCAACCTCTTATGGGTAAATTTTTTGATTTAAAGAAGCCTATAATTGGAGCTATTAATGGAACTGCAGCTGGGGTTGGAGCATCTTTTGCTTTAGCATGTGATTTTAGAGTAATGAGTTCTGAAAGTGCTATTTTATTTGCATTTATTAATATAGGTTTAGGACCTGATGGTGGCGCAAGTTGGCTATTGTCTCGTCAGGTAGGTTATAGTAAAGCATTAGAAATTGCTACAAGTGGGGAAAAAATATTTGGAGATGAATGTTTAAAATTAGGATTAACAAATAAGATTGTAGAAACAAATAATATTTTAAGTCAAGCTCAAAAATGGGCCTCAAAATTAGCTGAAAAACCAACTTTAGCGATTGGAATTACAAAACAAGATATTTTTTATTCAATGAATAATGATTTAAAAAAAACTATTGCTTATGAAGCAGAAAGACAAATTTTAGCTTTTGGAAGTCATGATTTAAAAGAGGGAGTGACAGCTTTTGTAGAGAAACGTAAACCCAATTTTTTAGGTAAATAGAAAAGGTATGGATTTTGAAAAAATTAAAATAAAAATAAAAAAGCTAGTAGAAGAAGAATTGTTTTCTTTAGAACCCTGGATTATAAATGTAGGGTGGGAAGAAAAGCTTCCAAAGTTAAATGAATTAAGAGAAAAAGTTAAAGATATGGGATTGTGGCTTCCTCAAATCCCTAAGGAATATGGTGGACTTGGATTGAGTCTTCAGCAGCATGGAGAGGTTAGTGAAATATTAGGAACGAGTCCTTATGGACATTATATTTTTAATTGTCAAGCTCCTGATGCTGGAAATATGGAAATTTTAATTGAATTTGGCACTAACGAACAAAAAGAAAAATATTTATATCCTCTTTTAGAGGGAAAAACAAGAAGTTGTTTTGCAATGACTGAACCAAACTATGCAGGTTCAAACCCTGTAAAAATGGGTACAATTGCTAAAAAAGAAGGTGAAAATTATATAATTAATGGTCATAAATGGTTTACATCAGGTTTTGATGGATCCTCATTTGTTATTGTTATGCTAATAACTAAGCCCGAGGAAGATAATCAACATAAAAGAGCTAGTCAAATAATTATTCCAACAGATACCGATGGATTGGAATTTGTAAGAAATGTACAAATAATGGGTCATCCTGGTGGAGGATGGGAGAGTCATTCTGAAATTAAATTTAATAACTGTAAAGTATCTTCTTCTAATGTTTTAGGTGGAGATGGAGAGGGTTTTTCAATAGCTCAGAAAAGATTAGGTCCGGGAAGAATTCATCATTGTATGCGATGGATAGGGATTTGTGAACGGTCATTTGACTTAATGTGTAAAAGAGCTGTTTCAAGAGAAATATCTCATGGAAAAAAATTAGCTGATAAACAAACAATTCAAAATTGGATTGCAGAATGTAGAGCAGAAATTAATGCAGCAAGACTTCTTGTAAAAGATGCTGCAGAAAAAATTGATAAAAATGGATCTTATAAAAGTCGTTCAGAAATTTCTATTATAAAGTTTTATTGTGCTAATGTCCTTCAAAAAGTAGTTGATTATGCAATTCAAGTTCATGGAGCTCTGGGAGTCACAGATGATATAATATTAGCATCATATTATAGACATGAAAGAGCTGCTAGAATTTATGATGGTGCCGACGAAGTTCATAAGAGTCGTTTAGCAAGAAGTATATTAAAATTATATAATTCATAATTGAATCAAGGTAAAATATGAAAAAAATAATTGATGGAAAATCTTATATCGAGTCCATAAGAAATAGAAATCTAAATGTTTATCTTTTTGGAAATAAAATTAAAGAGCCAGTTGATCATGATATGATTCGCCCCTCTATTAATGCAATAGCTAAAACATATGACCTTGCTGTTTCGGATCCTGAATTAGCAAGTGTAATTTCTCCTTTTACAGGGGAAAGGATTAGTAGATTTCTTCATATTTGTACAAGCTCTAAAGATCTTGTTCTTCAAAATAAAATGCAACGAAAATTAGGACAACTCACTGGAACATGCTTTCAAAGATGTGTTGGAATGGATGCTTTTAATTCACTTTATTCTGTGACATTTGAAATGGATGAAAGAAATGGAACAAATTATCATCAAAAATTGATTAGTTTTTTAACCTTAATGCATAAATATAATTTTGTTTTAGGTGGCGCAATGACAGATGTTAAAGGGGATAGAAGTTTAGGGCCAAGTCAACAAGTTGATCCGGACATGTTTGTTCATGTAACAAAGAGGACTTCTAAAGGAGTATATATTTCAGGAGCTAAAGCTCATCAAACAGGTTGTATTAATTCTCACTGGTTAATGATCATGCCAACAATGAGATTATTAGAAGAGGATAAAAAATATGCAATAGTTGGAGCAGTTCCAGTTTCTTCAAAGGGTATAACTTATATATATGGCAGACAATCATGTGATACAAGAAGCATGGAAGAAGGTTCTATAGATGTTGGAAATAAGGAATTTGGAGGACAAGAAGCTATGGTGATTTTTGAAAATGTTTTTATTGAAAATAAGAATATTTTCATGGATGGAGAATATGATTTTGCTGCTATGTTAGTTGAAAGGTTCACAACATATCATAGACGAAGTTATGTTTGTAAGTCAGGTGTAGGCGATGTTTTAATCGGCGCAGCAGCTTCAATTGCTGAATTTAATGGAGTTGAAAAATCTTCTCATATTAAAGATAAACTGGTTCAAATGTCTCACCTAAATGAAACGATATATGCTACAGGAATAGCATCATCCTATCAAGGCTTTAAAACTAAATCTGGTTGTTTTCAGTGTGACGATATGTTGTCAAATGTTTGCAAGCATCATGTGACTAAATTACCTTTTGAGGTGTCTCAAATCGCTCAAGATTTGGCTGGTGGTTTTGTTACTACTTTACCTTCAGAACAAGATTTGAATCATCCAAAGATTGGAAAATTATTACATAAATATTTAAGAGGTAACTCTAAGTTTTCTTCTGAAGAAAGAATAAGAATTTTACGTTTAATTGAGAATATGACCATGGGCAGAAATGCTGTTGGATATTTAACCGAAAGCGTCCATGGGGCAGGTTCACCTCAAGCACAAAGAATTCAAATTGGTAGAATGATGCAGCTTGAATATAAAAAAAGATTAGCAAAAATTTTAGCTGGTATAGAGATAGAAGATGACAAGAAAGAAATAGTTGATGAGCTTGGAGATTATTTTGAAAGAGTTTTTAATGTAAAATAAATGGCTTTAACCAATCTTGATCAGCCTACACAGATAAGACCTAATGAAGGTTTTGATGAGAATAGTTTAAAAACCTTTCTTAAAAATGAATTAAATTTAATTGAAGGGATAATTAATATATCTCAATTTCCATCAGGGTTTTCAAATTTGACATATTTAGTAAACTTTAATAATAAAGATTTTGTGTTAAGAAGGCCTCCTGTTGGCGCAAATATTAAATCTGGTCATGATATGAATAGAGAGTATACAATATTGAATGGTCTAAAAAAAATATATAATAAAGTTCCTAAACCATATATTTATTCTGATAATTTAAAGATTATAGGGGCTCCATTTTATTTGATGGAACGTAAAAAAGGAATTATTCTAAGAGGTAATACCCCGAAAAAACAATTACCTGATAAATTAGGTATGAGAAAACTTTCAAAAGAATTCATTTTTACATTAGCAGAAATCCATAGATTAAATTATAAAAAAGCTGGATTGGAAAATATAGGAAAGCCTAAGGGATATATTTCAAGACAGGTTAAAGGATGGATTAATAGATATTTGGCATCTAAGACTTCTGATATATCTCATATTAATTATGTTTATAAATGGCTTGAAAGAAATATTCATGAAAATAAATTTTCATCTTTGATTCATAATGATTTTAAATATGATAATTTGGTTTTATCAGATGATGGAAAATATCATGTTTTAGCTATATTAGATTGGGAAATGGCAACATTAGGAGACCCTTTAATGGATTTTGGTACATCTTTAGGTTATTGGATAGATAAAACTGATCCAGAAAATATTCAGCAAAACAAATTTAACTTAACCACTGCTGAGGGAAATCTAAATAGAGGAGAATTAGTTTCTAAATATTCAAAAGAATCTAAATTGGATGTAAGTAATATAGTTTTTTATTATGTTTTTGGATTGTTTAAAATAGCAGTAATTGTTCAGCAAATTTATTATAGATATAAATTAGGAAAAACCACAGATGAAAGATTTAAAAATCTTAATGAGATTGTAAAAATATATGGATTAATGGCAAAAAGATCAATAGATAAAAATAGCATAGATAACTTATTTTAATTAAAATTTTAAATTATGAAGTCAAAAACGGATGTGTCTTTAACAGATTTTAGAAAGGAAACCAGAGCATGGCTTGAAGAAAACTGTCCTATGAGTATGAGAAAGCCAATTAAAGTTGCAAATGATTTTTATTGGGGAGGCAGAAATCCAAAGTTTAGTTCAGAGGATCAAAAAATATGGTTTGAAAGAATGTTAGAAAAAAAATGGATTGTTCCATATTGGGATATTAAATATGGAGGAGGTGGATTGAGTCAGGATCAGAATAATATATTAACTCAAGAAATGAGTCGATTAGGATGCAGAAAACCAATCTATAGTTTTGGAATTTCTATGTTGGGTCCTGCTCTTTTAGAGTTTGCCAGTGAGGAACAAAAAATGAAATATTTGCCAGATATCGTTGAAGGTAAAATATGGTGGTGTCAGGGATATAGTGAACCTAATGCTGGAAGTGATTTAGCAGGGCTTCAGACTAAAGCAGTTGACAAAGGAGATTATTTTGAAGTTACAGGTTCTAAAGTATGGACCTCATATGCTGATAAATCTGATTATATATTTTGTTTGGTTAGAACTGATTTTGAATCATCAAAACATAATGGAATAAGTTTTCTCCTCATAGATATGACTTATGATGGAGTCAGTACAAGACCAATTAAATTAATTAGTGGCAAGTCACCTTTTTGTGAAACATTTTTTGATTCAGTTAATGTCCCAAAAGAAAATTTAGTTGGAAAACTAAATGAAGGATGGACTATCGCAAAATACCTCTTGACTCACGAAAGGCAAATGATAGGAGGAATTGGAGAAACGGATATTAAGAAAAAATTACATCAAATAGCATTGGAGAACTTACCTTTAATAAAAGGAAAATTAGTTGATGGAATTTTGAGAAACGAAATTTCAAATTTTGAAATGGATGAAGAAATTTTTGACTTAACTATTCAAAGAGTTACTGATGAGGCAAAAACAGGAAATAATTCTGGCGCATTATCTTCTTTTTTTAAATATTATGCTACGGAGCTTAATATGTCTAGAGAAGAATTAATATTAGCATTATCAGGATCTGATGGATTAGTTTTTGAAAAAAATTATAAATCAGACGGTAATTTGGCAAGAAAGTTTTGTAGATCAAAAGGGAATTCAATTGAAGGAGGAACTTCTGAAATTCAATTAAACATTATTTCAAAAAGAATTTTGGGTTTACCAAGTTAAAAACTATTAATAATGGCACTTATAATATCAGAAGAACAAAAAATGCTGAAGGAATCTGCAGCAGAATTATTAAAAATAAAATCACCAGTAAATAGTTTAAGAGATTTAAGAGATCAAAATTATATTCCATATGATAAATCTTTATGGAATGAAATGGTTGAGATGGGTTGGACAGCACTTATTATTCCTGAAAATTTTAATGGTTTAAATTTTGGATATGTAGGTCTGGGACAAATACTAGAAGAAACTGGAAAAAATCTATGTAAATCTCCTCTTATATCCTCATGTCTTTTATCATCTTCAGTAATCAATCTTTGTGATAATGAAGTTTTAAAAGCAAGGGAATTTCCTCTAATCATGAATGGAACAAAAACAATGACTCTTGCTATTGAAGAAAACTCCTATCATAAACCATATGATTTTAGAACTAGAGCAAAATTAGAAGGCGGTAATTATATAATAAATGGATTGAAGACTTTTGTTATTGATGGAAGTACATCTAATGAAATTATATTAGTAACTGAAATTGCTGAGGGTGAAATAGGGTTTTTTATAATTAATAGAGAACAAAAAGGAATTGAAATTAAAAATAATATATTATTAGATTCAGGAACTTATTCTGATATAAAATTCAATGATGTCATAGTTCCAAAGGAAAATAGAATGAATATTAAAATTAATGGTAAAGAATTATTAAAAGATATATTAGCAATTGCTTATTCTGGGATTGCCTCTGAAATGTTAGGTATAATTGTAGAGTCTTTTGATATTACTGTTAGTTATTTAAAGGAAAGACAACAATTTGGTGTTCCAATTGGATCATACCAAGCTCTTCAACATAGGGCTTCAAAAATGTTTTCAGAAATACAATTGTGTAAATCTATAGTAATAAAATCTTTACAATCTATAGATTATGGTGATAAAGAGAGGTATAAATATTCTCATTTAGCTAAGGCGAAACTAGGAAAGACTATAAAGCTTGTTACAAACGAAGCAATTCAAATGCACGGAGGTATCGGGGTTACTGATGATGCTGACATTGGATTTTACATGAAAAGAGCAAGAGTATTACAACAATTATTTGGAGATTATAATTTTCATTTGGACAAATTAGCTACTTTGAATAAATATTAATTTTTTTGTTAAATATTTAGTAAAAAAAAAATAAAATCTAAGTCTTTTTTTTGATGTTAACATCATATATTTGCTGACTCAAATAGTATTCTTTAAATTAAAAAATAACTTAATAAATATGTCTAAGATAAAAGGAAGAGTATCTCAAATAATTGGACCAGTTGTCGATGTTGAATTTTCAGGGGAAAATAATGTTTTACCAAATATTTATGATTCTTTAGAAATAAAAAAATCAGATGGTTCAATATTAGTTTTGGAAGTTCAATCTCATATTGGAGAAGATACTGTTAGAACAATTTCTATGGATTCAACTGATGGTTTAGGTAGAGGTGAAGAAGTAATCCCAACAGGAGTGCCAATTCAAATGCCTATTGGAGAGGATATTTATGGACGGTTATTTAATGTTATTGGCGATGCTATTGATGGTATGGAAAATTTGCCTAAATCTGGCAAAAATGGATTACCAATTCATAGAGAGGCTCCTAAGTTTGAAGACCTGTCTACATCAACAGAGGTTTTATTTACAGGTATTAAAGTGATTGATTTAATTGAACCTTATGCTAAAGGAGGAAAAATTGGCTTATTTGGGGGTGCAGGTGTTGGAAAAACAGTTTTAATTCAAGAGTTGATTAATAATATTGCAAAAGGTCATGGAGGGTTATCTGTTTTTGCAGGAGTTGGAGAAAGGACAAGAGAAGGTAATGATTTGTTAAGAGAAATGCTAGAATCAGGTATTATAAAATATGGCGATGATTTCTTAAAATCAATGGAAGAAGGAGGATGGGATTTAAAAAAGGTTGATAAGTCAGCTATGAAAGAATCTAAAGCTACATTTGTTTTTGGTCAAATGAATGAACCCCCAGGAGCAAGAGCTAGAGTTGCCTTATCAGGTTTAACAATTGCCGAATACTTTAGAGATGGAGCAGGTGACGGACAAGGCAAAGATGTGTTATTTTTCGTTGATAATATATTTAGATTTACTCAAGCAGGCTCAGAGGTTTCCGCTCTTCTTGGAAGGATGCCCTCAGCCGTAGGATATCAACCCACTTTAGCTACAGAAATGGGAGCGATGCAAGAAAGAATTACATCTACTAAAAGTGGTTCGATAACTTCTGTTCAAGCAGTATATGTTCCTGCTGATGATTTAACTGATCCAGCCCCAGCAACTACATTTGCACATCTAGATGCAACTACTGTTCTTTCAAGAAAAATAGCAGAGTTAGGAATATACCCCGCAGTCGATCCTTTGGATTCTACATCACGAATTTTGTCTCCTGAAATTATAGGGGAGGATCATTACAATTGTGCTCAAAGAGTTAAAGAGTTGCTCCAAAGATACAAAGAGTTACAAGATATTATTTCAATTCTTGGAATGGAAGAATTGTCAGAAGAAGATAAACTTGCTGTTTCAAGAGCTAGAAGAGTTCAAAGATTTTTATCTCAACCTTTTCATGTAGCTGAGCAGTTTACAGGAATTCCAGGAGCTTTAGTTGACATTAGAGACACTATAAAAGGATTTAATATGATAATGGATGGCGAAGTAGATCATATTCCTGAATCTGCATTTAATTTGAAAGGAACAATTGAAGATGCAATTGCTGAAGGCGAAAAAATGTTGAAAGAAGTTTAAGAAATAAATTTATTATGTATTTAGAAATAATTTCTCCAGAAGCAAAATTATTTGAAGGAGAAATATCGAGTATAATTTTACCAGGATCTTCGGGTTCTTTCCAATTATTGAATAATCACGCACCTATAGTTTCTACTTTAACCTCAGGGATCGTTAAAATTTTTGGTAAAATAAAATTAGAAAAAAATCATTCAGATAAATTCATCACAGAAGGTAATGAAACAACACTTTTTAAAATATCCTCTGGTACAGTTGAAATGAATGATAATAAAGTTATTTTATTGTCCGATTAGAAAGAATTTAACTTTTCATATATCATATCTTTTTCCCATCCTTTATAAATTAAAAAGGTAAATAATTTTTTCTTTCTTTCTATAGGGTTTAAATTTTTTAATGTATCCAGTTTTTTACTGCTAACTAAATTAAATATTTTAATATATTCATCTTGGGATATTTCTTCTAATGCTAACTTAATATTATAATCAGATATTTTTCGATTTTTCAACTCTCGAACAATTCTAATTTTACCCCAACTTTTTATTCTAAATTTTCCGCCCGCAAAAATTTTCGCAAATCTACTTTCATTTAAATAATTATTTTCAATTAAATAAACAATGATTTTTTCTATTTCGTTTTTTGAAAGATTAAGTTTTATAAGTTTATTTTTTACTTCGAGATGGCACCTTTCTTGATAGGAGCAAAAATTTTTAATTTTTGATTTAGCATCAATAAATAAATTGGATTTTTTAATTTTTTTTAGTTTAAAAATTAATTTTTGATTAAATAAATTTAAAAAAAAACTGCCAAGTAAAACTACTTGACAGTTTTGAATTTAATAGATAAGTCTTTTCCTATTCTTATCAAGGAATTTAAACTCTAAATATTTGTATGCATGTCGTGGGACTATATTTATCCACTTTTTAAATTTAAAGTACCATTTTAGACGAACTGATGGATAGCCTTCTAAAATATAGGCAGCTACAAAAGGATGAAGGTGTAAATACACACTTTCTGCTTTTAGCCTTCTATTCATAGTAATTTTACTAAGCTCTGCTTTGATTTTATCAATTAATACTATAGGAGCTTCAACTTCATCATTTTCATTAGGATTTTTTTCTTTAGTCTTAATCTTAAGAACAGGACGAACTCTTTGACGAGTAATTTGAATTAAACCAAAACGACTTGGAGGTAATATTTTATGTTTTGTTCGATCTGAACTCATTTCATTTTTTAAATGATCAAAAAGTTTTTTTCTATTTTCATTTGAGTTTAAATCAATAAAATCAACAACTATAATTCCCCCCATATCTCTAAGTCTTAATTGTCTTGCAATTTCCGCTGATGCAATTAAGTTAACTTCCATAGCTGTATCTTCTTGTGTTTTTAATTTCGAAGATCTATTTCCGCTATTTACATCAATTACATGTAATGCTTCTGTATGTTCAATAACTAAATATGCTCCTTTTTGCATTGAAACAGTTTTACCAAAAGAAGATTTTATCTGCTTTTCTATTCCAAAATTTTCAAAAATTGGCAAATGATTGTTGTAGTATTTAACTATAGAAGTCTTCTTTGGATCAATTGTTTTTAAGTAGTCTTCTATTTCAATTTTTAAATTTTCATCATCAACATGAATTCCAGAAAAGGAATCATCAAAGATATCTCTCAAAATTGATGAGGATCTATTTATTTCACTTAATATTTTTGACGGAAAATTGTCTATTTCTTTTAATTTTTTTGACAAATTTTTCCATCTTTCTAATAAATTTTGTAAATCTGAATCTAATGAAGCTACTTTTTGATTTTTAGCTACAGTTCTTATTATAATTCCAAATCCTTTTGGTCTAATACTTAAAACTAGTTTTTTTAGTCTCTTTTTTTCACTAATATCTTCTATTTTTTGAGATATTGAAACACGATTAGAAAAAGGGATAAGAACCATAAATCTTCCTGCTAAGGAAATCTCTGAACTTAGTCTTGGCCCTTTTGTTGAAATGGGTTCTTTGACTATTTGAACTAAAATTGATTGTTTAGGTTTTAAAAGTTCTTCTATTTTGCCATTTTTTTCTATTTCATTTTCATAACGAAAATTTTTTAACAAATAGTTATTGAATTTGCCAGTACTTACAAGTTTAACATATTTTATTAAGGAAAGAACTTTTGGTCCTAAATCATGATAATGTAAAAACCCATCTTTTTGATGACCTACATTAATAAATGATGCATTAAGTCCAGAAACTGATTTTCTTATTTTAGCAATAAAAATATCACCTACTGAAAACTTATTATCTTCAATTTCCTTATTTAACTCAATTAATTTTCCACCTTTTAGAAGTGCAAAATCGACAGCAGAGGAATTTGACCGAATTATCATTTCTTTATTCACTCTATTATATTTTATGTTGAAAAAAATATTTTCAACTGATTAAACTATGTTTTCAGGAATATGCTTTTATAATTAATTTGTCAATTAATTAATTATTATTTCAAAGAACATAAAACTTAGTGTATTGACAACACTATTTTTTCTTATGACGATTGGCTCTTCTTCTTTTTTTACGTTTATGAGTAGCTACTTTGTGCCTTTTTCTTTTTTTACCACTTGGCATATTATAATATTGAATTAATATAGTTTTTTTTAAGATATAGGCATTTTAGATTTAACTCCTCTCATAAATATTTTAGCAGGCTTAAATGAAGGTATATTTTGGGCAGGGATTTTAACCGCAGTATTTTTAGAAATATTTCTGCCAGTTTTTTCCGCTCTTTTTTTAATTACAAAACTTCCAAAACCTCTTAAATAAACATTTTCACCTTTTTCTAAAGAAACTTTAATTTCTTTCATAAAGTTTTCAATAGTTGCTTGAACATCTGCTTTGTCTATTCCAAGCTGGTCAGAGATATTTGATACAAGATCGGCTTTTGTCATAAAATTTTTTTTTTGCCTTTAATTAAATCAGGCTCGCAAATATATAAATTAAAAATTAAATTTCTTTATCTTAATTTAATATGAATCTGTTATTTTAGAAAAAATTATTGTATTTAATTGAATTGGACAGAAAAACTTATGAGCTGGTATTATCAGAATAAAAGAAATCTGCCATGGAGAAAGACCAAAAACCCATATTATATATGGATATCAGAAGTGATACTTCAACAGACTAAAATAAAACAGGGTATTCCATATTATAAAAAATTTATAAGTCAATATCCAAAACTAAAATCATTAGCAGAAACAAAAGAAGAAAATGTATTAAAACTATGGCAAGGATTAGGTTATTATGGCAGAGCAAGAAACCTTCATTTTACATCAAAATTAATATTAAAAAAGTATAAGGGTATTTTTCCTTCAAGTTATGATGAATTAATAAAATTAAAAGGTATAGGAGATTATACTGCAAGCGCAATAGGTTCTATGGCTTTTGATCTTCAATTAGCTGCAATAGATGGAAATATATTTAGATTTTTTTCAAGGTATTTTGGGATAAAAAAATCAATTGATAATTCTAAATCTTTAAAATATTTTAAAAATAAGAGCTATAAATTAATGTGTAAACAAAATCCTGGAGATTATAATCAAGCTTTAATGGAATTTGGTTCTGAAATTTGCAAACCAAGAAATCCATATTGCCAAAAATGTATTTTTAAAAAAAATTGTTACGCATTCAATTTAAATAAGATTTATGATTTTCCTGTTCGAAAAAAAAATAGCAGAAAAAAAATAAATAGATTTTTAAATTATTTAATAATTATTAAAGAAAATGATGAAATAATTCTTGAAAAAAGAACCAAAAATGATATATGGAAAAACCTTTATCAATTTCCTTTATTTGAGACCAAAAAAGAAAATATTTCAATAAAAAAAGTTGAAAAAATTGCCTCGAAATATTATAAATTAGTTAATACTAATATTAGAAAGTGGAATTTAAAACCTATTAAAAGTATATTAAGTCATCAAGAATTATTAGTAACATTTTGGTTGATTAATTTGGACAAAAGAGTTTTGAATAAATCTAATTATAACAAATTAAAAAAATATCCAATGCCGATTGTTCTTGATAACTTTATTAATAATTTTTTTAACTTAAAGAGTTGATTTTCTAACTTTAGAAAAATTAAATTATATGAGTGGTACTTTAAATAAGGTTATGTTAATTGGACATTTAGGAGATGAAGTTAAAATGCATCATTTTGAAGGAGGTGGTTGTATAGGCAGATTCCCTTTAGCAACAAATGAGAGTTATACTAATAAATCTACTGGAGAAAAAATTTCATCAACAGAGTGGCATAATATTGTTGTCAGAAATAAAGCAGCAGAATTATGTCAAAAATATTTAAGTAAAGGAGATAAAGTTTACATAGAAGGGAAAATAAAATCTAGAAAATGGACAGATGATTCAGGAAAAGAAAGATATATGACTGAAATAAACACAGATGTTTTTACATTTTTAAATAATAAAAATGAAGATAAGCAATTAAACAGTTCAGAAAACGAATCTAATGAAGTCAATGATTCAGATATTAATAATCAAGACCTTCCTTTTTAATTAATTCCAACATACTTGATATTACAATATATTAAATAATTTAAATAAGGATAAAGAGAGTTAAATTTAAAATATTAAAATGAGATTTTTTAAAATAATTCTATTTATGTTATTATCTTTTTCATGTGACACAATAAATCTACCTAAACCCAAAGGTTATCTTGCTTTAAATTATCCAAAATCAAATTATAATGAATTTTTAAATAAAAAGCTTCCTTTTAGTTTTGAATTTAATAGCATGGCAAAATTTGAAGAAATTTCAAATTCAAGTTATAAGGTTTCATATTCTAAAATGAAGGCTACAATTTATTTAAACTATTATAAGGTTAATAAAAATTTAGACTCTCTTTTAAATGATGCATATAAATTACCATATAAACACATTGTAAAAGCAATTGAAATTCCAGAAAGAATTTTTATAAATAAAAATGAAAAAGTTTATGGAACTCTTTTTTCGGTTATAGGAAATGCTGCTTCTCAGTTTCAATTTTTTTTAACGGATAGTTCCAGTAATTTTTTGGTAGGATCACTATACTTCTATTCTAAACCAAATTATGATTCTCTATACCCTGCTATTAAGTATATTGAAAAAGACATTTCTCATTTATTTAATAGTTTAAAGTGGAAATAATTTGATCATTTAATGAAAATTTTTGAAAAATGGACCTATTTGATTTTACTTTCATTTATTTATGGAAGTGCATTTATACTTATTAAAAAAGGATTATTGGGTTTGACCCCAATTCAATTAGCATCTTTAAGAGTAATATTTAGTGCATTTTTTCTTTCAATTTTTGGTTTTAAAACATTAAAACTAATACCAAATGATAAATGGAAATGGATTATTTTAACGGGATTTATTGGAAATTTTTTTCCAGTTTATTTGTTTTCATTTTCACAAACAATAATTAATAGTTCAGTAGCAGCTGTATTAAGTGCGATGACTCCATTATTTACTATCATTTTTGGGTATTTTATTTTCGCAAAAAGATTTAATCAAAATAAAATTATTGGAGTATTTATTGGATTTATTGCTACTATGTTTTTAGTTTCAAATGAAATTTCTATTAATTCAGATTATGGAGGAATTTATTCATTATTAATTATTCTAGCAACAGTTTGTTATGCAATTAATGCCAATTTAGTTAAATATAAATTAAAAGGAGTTTCAGTTTTTGCTATAGCTTTAGGAAATTTCATTTCAGTTTTACCTTTTGGGATTATAATTTTTTGTTTTTCAGATTTTCCTTATAATAATTTTTATGAATCACAACTAATACTTGAGTCAATAGGTTATATTTTAGTGTTAGCATTAATTGGTTCTGCACTAGCTAATGTTATGTTCAATAAATTAATTTCAATTTCCTCCCCTGTATTTTCTGTTTCGGTTACTTATTTACTGCCAATAGTTGGAATAGGTTGGGGTGTTTTAGATGGAGAAATTTTTTCCAAGTTTCAATGGATCTCCTGTTTTATTATTTTGTATGGAATTTATTTGGTGACAAAAAAAACAGACAATAATTTTTAAGAATATTAATTTAATTTGAAATAGAATATTTTGTATAAATTTGAACCTTAGACAATTAGTTTTATGAGAGCATTAACTTTTTTATTTGTTTTTTTTGTTTCATTTTTTTCTTTTGGTCAAAAAAAGTATAATAAAATATTAAAAAATATTGATGACAAAAAGGAATTATATGGTTCAATAGCTCAAGATATTTGGTCTTTTGCTGAAATGGGATATCAAGAGAAAAAAAGTAGTGATCTTTTAAAAAAAATACTTTCACAAGAAGATTTTAATATTGAATCAGGTGTCGCAAATATCCCTACAGCTTTTATAGCTAGTTATGGAAATGGTTTACCAATTATTGCAATTTTAGGGGAATATGATGCCCTTCCAGGTTTATCTCAACAAAGAGTTCCATATAAAATTTCAGCTGGAGGAAAAGCTGGTCATGCTTGTGGGCACCACTTATTTGGAACCGCTTCAGCAGCAGCGGCCATTGAAATAAAAAATTATTTAAAAGAAAATAAAAAGTCTGGAACTATTAGATTTTATGGATGTCCTGCGGAAGAAGGGGGATCAGGTAAAGTATATATGACTCGTAAAGGATTATTTGATGATGTTGATATAGCACTTCATTGGCATGGAGCTAATCAGAATTCGGCAAGTATAAGACCTGCTCTTGCAAATAAGTCAGCTAAGTTTAGATTTTATGGAGTTTCTGCTCATGCAGCTGGGGCCCCAGAAAAAGGAAGATCTGCTTTAGATGCTGTAGAAGCAATGAACACAATGGTCAATATGTTAAGGGAACATGTAACAGAAAGTACAAGAATACATTATGTAATAACAAGAGGAGGAGAAGCTCCAAATGTTGTTCCTGATTTTGCTGAGGTATATTATTATGCTAGGCATAAAACTAGAGATGAAGTAATAAAAGTTTTTGACAGGATTGTAGATGCTGCAAAAGGAGCTGCAATTGGAACTGGAACAACAATGGATTATGAAATGATAGGAGGTACTCATGATATGCTTCATAATGAAATTTTACAAAAAATGATTCATAAAAACTTAAGTTACGTTGGAGGGTATAAATATGATAAAGAAGAATTAGTTTTTGCAAAGGAAATTTCAAAAAGCATGAATACAAAACTAGATATAAAATATGTAGAGGGAGTTGCTCCATATGCTGATTATTCTCCTCCAGGAGGATCGACAGATGTAGGAGATGTTAGTTATACAGTTCCAACTGTTGGTTTCAGAGCTGCTACTTGGGTTCCAGAAACCCCAGCTCATAGTTGGCAAGCAGTTGCGGCTGGAGGTACATCTATTGGTAATAAAGGGATGATAGTAGCTTCTAAAACTTTGGCTATAACCGCTATTCAGTTAATTGAAAACCCTAAAATTGTTAAATCTGCTAAAAAAGAATTTTTACTTAAAAGAGGTGAAAATTTTAAATATATTCCTTTACTTGGTAAAAGAAAACCTGCATTAAATTATAGAAACTAAATTTTTTAAAAAATGAAACACATTTATTTTCTTATTTTACTAACTTTTGTGTTTGAAGACTCATTTTCACAAGTTTATTTATTTTATTCTGAAAATCAAGGTAAAACAATCCATCATAGAATTTTTTTAGATAATAATTATTTAATTGAAACTCAATATTCACATGATCCTAATATATTTATTCTATCCCGTGGAGGATACTATAAGTCAATGGATAAAAACACTTTTAATGTTACATTTGAGTTTAATTCAAACTTTGAAAATGATCAATTAAAAAATATGACTATAGTTAAAGATAAGTCTTGGAAATATATTTCAAAATCAAAAAAAGCATTAGATGGAAAATGGTTAATGGGAGGAAGAGTAACTAAAGAAGGGGAGAAAAGAAGAGATTTAAATAAGCCTAGAAAGACCATGAAATTTTTATTAGATGGATATTTTCAATGGACTGCATTTAACACAGAAACTTTCAAATTCTCTGGATCTGGAGGGGGGTCATATGAAATTGAAGAATCAGATTATATTGAAAAAATTGAGTTTTTTTCTAGAGATAATTCCAAAGTTGGTATTAAGTTAAAATTTAATTTTGTCCAAAAAAGTGATGATTGGTATCATAAAGGTTTTAGTAGTAAAGGAAGCCCTATGCATGAAATTTGGACCAAAAGAAAATAAAAATTTAAACAATGACTTTTGTTAAGTAAAATTCCAAATTATTTTCCTTGGTTTGTCTCTATAGCTTCTCTATTATCATTTTTTAATCCTGAAATTTTTACTTGGTTTTCTGGAAATTTAATAACAATTGGTCTTGGAATAATAATGCTAGTAATGGGTTTAACTTTAGATTTAAACCATTTTAAGCAAATTTTAAAACATCCGTATTGGGTTTTGATGGGTTTTATTTTACAATTTACAATTATGCCTTTTTTAGGTTGGGGCTTATCAATCATATTTAGTTTACCTCCCTTTTTTTCTTTAGGATTAATTTTAGTTGCTAGTTGTCCAGGAGGAACAGCCTCCAACGTTATAGTTTATCTATCAAATTCTAATTTGGCACTTTCGGTTGCAATGACAGCTACTTCAACTGTTTCAGCAGTTGTAATGACTCCTTTATTAATTAGCAATTTATCAGCAAGTGAAATAGAAGTAGATGCAATAGGGTTATTTTTAAGTACTTTAAAAGTAGTTTTAATTCCAGTAATAACAGGAATTATATTAAATAGGACTTTTCCTGATAAAACCAAAAAATTTGTAAAAGTTGGACCATCATTGGCAGTTATTTTAATAACATTGATTGTTGCTAGTATAATAGGTGAAGGAAAGGATATAATTTTGTCTTCAGGCCTTTCACTTTTATTTTCAATCATGACACTACATTTTTTAGGATTTTTTTTAGGCTACTTTATTAGTAGAATCTTTTTTAGAAATCATTTTATAGCCAAAACAATCTCAGTTGAAGTTGGTATGCAAAATTCAGGTTTAGGTGTAGTTTTGTCAAAAGAAAATTTTGTTAACCCTGCTATTGCAATTCCATCTGCAATATCAAGTTTGGTTCATTCTTTATATGGCAGTATTTTTGTAATCTTATTTAAGAATAAATAATAATTAATGATTAATTTAAGTGAGTTAAAACAACTTTTATCCTTAGAAAAAACCAAGGATAATAATTTTACAGGACAAAATTATAAGACAGAATGGGGAAGAGTTTTTGGAGGACAAGTTTTAGGACAGTCGCTACATGCAGCATATCAAACTGTACCTGAAGATAGAATTGCTCACTCCATGCATGGTTATTTTATATTGGGGGGAGATATTAATGTTCCTATTAATTATCATGTTGATAATATTAGAGATGGTAAAAGTTTTACTACTCGAAGAGTTATAGCTTATCAAAAAGGTAAAGCTATTTTTATAATGGCAGCTTCTTTTCAACTTAATCAAGAAGGAGTTAATCATCAAATTAATATGCCTAATGTATTAACTCCAGATTTATTATTGACTGATCTTCAACAAGCAGTTAACTTAAAGAAAATAGATTCTGAGAGATATGAGAAAATTTTAAAATCTCATCCAAAAGTTTTTGAATTTAAGCCTGTTGAAAAGGCAACTTTTTTACAAACTAGAAATAGTTTGCCTAAATCTCATGTGTGGTTTAAGACAAAAGAAAAAGTTGATGCTAAAATATCTTTTCAACATCAACTTTTAGCATTTGCATCTGATTATAGTTTATTATTAACCGCTACCCTTCCTCATAGAGAAAAATTATTCGGAAAAAAAATTTTTTATGCAAGTTTAGACCACGCTATATGGTTTCATAGACAATTTAAAATAGATGACTGGCTTTTATATTCAATGCAAAGTCCAAGTGCTTCAAATTCAAGAGGTTTTACTCTTGGAAGTATATTTAATCAAGCAGGAGAGATGGTTGCATCAGTATCTCAAGAAGGACTGATAAGAGCTTATAAATAATAAATTTATTTTTTATTGTAAAATAAATTTGTAATTTTTATACTAAATAATACTTTATGATAGAAAAAACTGAATGGAAACCACTGCCAGACTTTTTAACTATTTCAGAAAGTCAAATTGATGGTTTGGGATTATTTACTTTGAAGGATTTAGATAAAGGAGTTGATTTAGGAATTTCTCATATTTATAATAGTAAATTTCAAGATGGATATATTAGATTGTCTCTTGGAGCTTTTATAAATCATCATGAAATGCCAAATTGTAAAGCTGTTGTATTTAAAATAGATTCCAAATTAGGTAACCTTAAGCATATTAGAATAATTACAATTAATAAAATTAAAAAGGGAGAAGAACTAACAATAAAGTATATTATCAATAAATTAAAAAACCCAAATTGGGAAAGAGATTTTGAAGTTACACAATAAATAAAACCCTGAAAAAGTTTTTTTCAGGGTTTTTTAACTAATTAAAACTAAAAGGGTTAAACTTAAGATGCTGTTTAACGATTATAAATTTAGTTTATGTTTTTGTTAAAAAATGTTTAAGAAAGGTTAAAGATTAGTTAAAAACCTGTAAAATCTATTTTATAACTTTTTTTTAAATGTATAAATAATTGGTTTAAAATTATTATTTTTGATTATCAATTCTTCAGAATGAATTGGTTTATGGTTATGAGCCTTTGAGTTTACTCAAAGGCTTTTTTTATATATATCTTAGAATCCATTCATAACTCTCATTCAAGATGATATTACATGTTTCTTCAAAGCTCTCTTTTGATTCCCTTAAAGATTTTAACTTATCTTGATTTATGGCAAATGGAATTTGAATATTAATTTGATTAGAATTAATTAAATTTATAATAACTAAATAACCGTTTTCTTCTTCAATATTTTTTGAAAAATCCTCTAAAAATTTGTTTAATAAATTAATTGAAATTTCTCTAACAAAAAGGCTAATTTCTAATTGAGTAAATTCATCACTAGAACTTATATATTTATATGGAAGTTCACTATAATATTCCAAAACTATTTTTTTTGGATTATTTTGAGAGATAATTTGATTTGAAATTAAAAGAAAAAATAAAATAATAAATAATAAACGCATCTTTATGAAAATATTTTTAGTTAATCTTGATCGCAACTAATATATTCAATTCCCTCAAAGTCTCTTTTAAAAAACTTTTCTTTAGCTCTAATGAAATCATTTATTTTTACATCACTTCTAGCTACCGATGGATACATTATATCTTTAGGGTCAGAGCTATGACGATATCTGTAAACATCATGGCCAAATTCATGATACATTAACCAAAGTTTTTGCACTTCCGTGTAATCAATCCAATAATCTTCAATTACTCCAATATTTACTGCTTCGCTGTTGCAATAACCTGAATATGTAGAGTATCCGGCATGATCTACTGTAACTCCAGAAGCAATAGTTTCAGCAGTAGGAACAATAAAATATAGAGTTACTGTTTTATTTATTTCACCATAATTTGGACCACCTCTCGAACATTTTACATCTTCAACAAATAATTCCCAATAGGATTCTAAACTGTCTGGGTTTACAGATGTATAATCAACGCAGCTATCCAATTGTGGTTCTTCCTCTTCTTGTTGTTCAAGAATTACATTTTCATATTTTTCTCTTTTGGAACAACTATAGAAAAATAAAAAGGAAAATATTAAAATATTTATTAAAATTATTTTTCTCATAGTTCATTAGAGGATTTTATCCACCTGACTTTTAGGTTTGGATTATCAAAATCTTTATCGAATGGGAACATAGGTCTTTTAATTCTTTTGTAATTTAATCTTTCTAAGTTTTGATCAACTCCTCCAGGAGTTAAAGCCATAATCCACCCTTTTTTCAAATTAAAAAGTTCAGGAACAAGATATCCGATTTTGACCACAATTATATCTGTTTTTTTTGGATTTAAATTTAATTGAACAAAATCTATTTCTTTATGATATGGTTTCCTTTTTTTTGTTACAATAACAAAAACACTTCCCTTTCTAACAACGACCTCTGTTTCAGCATGGACATCTCCTTGAAAAATTGAAATTATTTCACCTTCTAATAAAAGGGGTGGAGAATATCTATTATCTACTTCAGCCCCAACAAATTCTTTTACTTTTCCACCAATTCCAATTTTTACAGCTTTTTCAACTAATTTGGGCCCAGGTATTGAAGCATATATTAGAGTTGGCCCATTTTTTGAAGCAAATTCTCTTCTTTTTAAGATTTTATCCAGAGTCCATGTGACATCTCCTGCTCCACCAGCAGTAGGATTATCTCCCATGTCACTAATTATAAATGGTTTTTCAGAACTACTTACTGCCATATCAATGCTTTCCTTAAGGTTTGCAGTTGGAGCAACAAATTTAAATTCATTTCTTACAGACCAAAAGTTTTTTGCAAGAGTTTCAGCAACATTTTTAACTTGTTTTTCATTATCTCCAGTAGCCATAACAACCCCATGATTTCTTGGTTCATCAGCCCAAGGATAACCAACCCAAATTGCAGCGTCAATTACTCCTTCTTGTTTTGTTAATGGCTTAATTTTCGAATAGAGACTTTTCGCAGGTTCTACCCTTGTACTAGTTTTTTCTCCTGGGAGTAGAATAGGAACAGGAATCCAGGCTTTATATTTAGGTTTGCCTTTTCCGTTTTTAATTCTATTAATTAAATTTTCAACTGCTCTTCTTTTTGACTCAATAGCATCTTCATGTGGAGCCATTCTATAGCATGTAATTAAATCTGTATTTTCTGCTAATATTTTTGAAACATTACCATGTAAATCCATTGAAGTAGAAATAAAAGTTTTATTTCCAATAACTTTTCTAATTCTAGTAATAAAATCTCCTTCTGGATCATCTAATCCCTGAACACTCATAGCCCCATGTATGTCAAAAAAAAGACCATCATACGGCATGTTTTTTTTTAACTTACCTAAAGTTTTTGTTACAAGACTTTCATAGGCTTCCTTACTTACAATACCACCTGGTAAGGCATGACCTCTTAAAGTTGGAATCCAGTTAATGTTTTTTCTAAGAATGGAATCTTTTGATAAAAAAGGATAAAATGAAAAAACATCATCATCTGTTTTTGCATGAAATGCTTTTTCTTCTGTGATTGCAGGAGAGAAAGTACTAGATTCAATTGCAAGTCCAGCAATTGCAATCTTAGGATTTTCTTTATTTAAGGAACATCCACTAATAATTAGAAATAAAAAAATAAATTTGTGAAAATTTTCACTCATATATTAAAATTTTTTTCAAATTTAAGTATTAATGAATAATTATAAATATAAATTTATTTTAGTTTTATTTTTCATACCTATTATTTCCATGTCCCAATATGAAACCCAAGAATATGAATTAATTTCAAATTTAGATGAAATAGAGATAAGATATTATCCATCTTCAGTTATGATTAAATATATTGATGATCAAAATTTAAATAGAGGATTTAAGTATCTTTTTAGATATATTTCAGGAGGGAATGATTTAAATAAAAAAATTGAAATGACTACTCCGGTTCATATGGAAAGAGGAGATAAAAATTCATCAATGGAATTTGTTCTTCCAAGAGAATTTAGTTACAAAAATGCTCCAAAACCTAATGATTCTAAAGTTAAAGTTTATGAATCTGAAAATTTATTTTATGCAGCAATTTCTTATTCAGGATATACAAATTATGACAAGGAAAGAGTAATGATAAAGAAAATTAAGTCTAAATTACTTGAGAAAAATATTGAAATTATAGGTAGAGAAAAGGTTTTAGTTTACAATAGTCCATATAAGTTCTTCAACAGAAGAAATGAAATTATAATTCCAATTATTTATAAATAAAACTTTTTAAAGATTAAATGTAGCAATAGACAATTTCTAAGATTATTCTATTATGATCATAATTAATTTGAAATTATTTTATAAATAATAATGCCTTTAGATTCATATTTATATATATTGCATTTCAAACTTAAAATCAAATGAAAAAATCAATTCAATTCTTAATTATATTATTATTTTTTGCTCTAAACTCATATTCTCAATCAGTAGATGAGATAATTGAAAATTATTATGAAAATACAGGAGGTATTGATAAATGGAAAGAATTAAAAGGAGTGAAAATGTTAGCAAAATTGAATCAGCAAGGAATGGAGATTCCAATTGAGCTTATTCAAATGAAGGGAGGAAAGTCAATGCAAATAATAAATTTTCAGGGGCAATCTATAAAGGCGCAGGTTTTTGATGGTGAAGTAAGTTGGGGTATAAACATGATGAGTCAACAACCCGAAAAGAGTGATCAGGAAACTACTGATAATCTTAAATTAGAAAATAATGATTTTCCAGATTCTTTTATGGATTATAAAAGTAAAGGATATAGTGCTGAATTAATTGGGAAAGAAACTTTTGATGGAACAGAAACTTTTAAGATTAAATTGACAAAAGAACCTAAAACAATTGATGGGAAAAAAGAGGATGACATAACATTTTATTTTTTTGATACTGAAAATTATGTTCCTATAGCAATTCAAACTATGATTACACAAGGTCCTAGTAAAGGTATGACTATGGAAATAACTATGTCTGATTACCAAGAAGTTGAAGGATTATATTTTCCTTTTTCTCAAACTCAGGGAATAAAAGATCAACCTTCTTTACCACTTATAATAGACAGTATTGAATTGAATCCAATAATTGATGAAAATGAGTTTAAGTTTCCAGAAAATTAAATATTAATAATGAATAAATATTTTATTTTAATATTATTAATTATTTTTTCTCAATTTTCATTTACTCAAGAAAAGACAAAGATTGATTTAAAATATTTTTTTGGTGATATGCGAGCAAGGCATATTGGCCCGGCTTTAATGAGTGGAAGAATAAATGATTTAGAAAATCACCCATCAAATCCAAGAATTATATATGCAGGTACTGCCGGAGGAGGTGTTTGGAAGTCTAATGATGCTGGCACTACTTTTAATCCAATTTTTGATGAATATTGTCAATCCATTGGGGCAGTTAGTTTGGACCCTAATAATCCTGATAAAATAATTTATGTGGGAACTGGAGAAACATGGACAAGAAATAGTGTTTCTATTGGAGACGGTTTATACAAATCTACTGATGGAGGAAATAATTGGGAAAAGATTGGATTTGAAAAATCTGAAAGAATATCTAACATTATAATTAACCCAAGTAATTCTAATGAAATATATGTAGGAGTTTTAGGGGCATTATGGTCCGATAGTAAAGAGAGGGGAGTTTATAAATCAATTGATGGAGGAGTTTCATGGAAGAAAATATTATACGTAAATGAATCTACAGGATGTGCAGATCTAGCTATAGACCCAGAAAATCCTTTAGTTTTATATGCTTCTATGTGGGAGCACAGAAGAACAGCATGGTCTTTTGAATCTGGCGGAAAGAATAGTGCTCTTTATAAGTCAAATGATGGAGGACAATCATGGAAAAAAATTCATAAAGGTTTTCCTAAAGGTAATCTAGGAAGATTAGCAATTTCTGTTGCTCCATCTAAAACAAATATTCTCTATACTGTTATTGAAGCCGAAAAAGATAGTGAAAAGGGTTTATATAGAAGTGAAGACCATGGAGAAAGCTGGAATCAGCTAAATAATGATTTTGAAATTACTGTTAGACCTTTTTATTTTTCAAAAATAGTTGTTGATCCAAAGGATCATGATGTGGTTGTTAAAGCTGGACTTTATGGTTCTATATCTAGAGATGGAGGTAAAACTTTTAAAAATTTGGGAAATATGCATGCAGATATTCATGATATTTTATTTGATATTTTTGATTCTGATAGAATGTATTTTGGAACAGATGGAGGAGTATACAGATCTTGGAACGGAGGAGTAACTTGTGAAATAACTGAAAATCTTCCTCTTTCTCAATTTTATCATATTAGTGTTGATGATGAAGAACCATATAATGTATATGGAGGATTACAAGATAATGGATCATGGTATGGACCTTCTTCTGCAATTGGAGGTGTAAGGGCAAGACATTGGAAATCAATTGGTCCTGGTGATGGATTTAGGGTCTTAAAACACCCTAAAAAGAATATTATTTACTCTGAAATGCAGGGAGCAGAAAATGTATGGAGGTTTGATGTTGATAAAAGTCTTATTAAAACTATTGAACCATTACCAGAAATAGGATATCCTAAGTTAAGATTTAATTGGAATACTCCCATGGAAATTAGTTCATTTTATCCTGATCGTTTTTACATAGGAAGTCAGTTTCTTCACAAGTCAGAAGATATGGGAGATACTTGGGAGATAATTTCTCCAGACCTAACAACTAATGATCCAAGAAAACAGATGCAAGAAGATTCAGGAGGTTTATCTGCAGATAACTCTGGAGCCGAAAATCATACAACTATTTTTACTATAGATGAATCCCCGCTGGACCCAAAAATAATATGGATTGGAACAGATGACGGTAATATTCAACTTTCAAGAGATGGAGGAAAAAAATGGAGAGATGTAACCCCAAAAAATAAAAACTTACCAAAAAATACTTGGGTTTATCACATAGAGGCAAGTTATCACAACCCGGGTGTTGCTTATGCGGTTTTTGATGGACATACATCAGGAGATATGACTCCTTATGCATATAAAACTGATGATTATGGTAAAACATGGAAAAATATTATAGATAAAAACGAGGTTACAGGTTTTGTAAGAAATATTCAAGAAGATTATGTTAACCCAAATTTGCTTTTTTTAGGAACAGAATTTGGGCTCTACATTACTGTTGATGGTGGAAATAAATGGACTAGGTTTACTAATAATATGCCACCAGTTGCTGTTCATTTTATTGACCTTCAAAAGAAAACAAACGATTTGGTTATGGGCACTCATGGAAGAGGTGTAATTATAATTGATGATATTTCTCCACTGAGAGAAATAGAGTTAACTACTTTAAATAAAAAGTTACATTTTTTTCAAGGTAAAAAGACAGTAATGGCTGATAAATCAGATTTTGTAGGAAGTTTTGGTGGAGAAACTAGGTTTGTTGGTGAAAGTAGTTCTTCCTCAGCAAAAATAAAATACTTTCTTCCTAAACGTCATACTTTTGGTAAAATGACTTTGGAGATTCAAGATTCACAAGGAAAAATTATCACAAGCTTAAATCCAGGGAAATCTAAAGGTATAAATATTGTAGATTGGGGTTTTACAATAAGACAACCTAAAGTAGCTAAGGGTAAAACCTTAAGCAGAGGAGGATTTACCTCACCAAGAGTTAAAGAAGGAACTTACAATGTCATAATTAAGAAAGGGAGGGATATTTTTGAAAATAAAATTGAATTGGTATATGATTCTATAACAGGATTATCGAAAATTGAAAGGGAAAAAAAACATGCAATCACCATGAAATTATATGATATGACTCAAGAACTAGCATATTTGGTCTATGAGTTGGACTTAATAATTTCTAAACTACCCCCAAAATCAAAAGTTTTAAAATCTCTTCAAGAATTAAAAGAAACTCTTGTTATAACAAAAGGTGACAATTATGTTGGATCTGTTGAATCTCAGTTGAGAGAAAAAATGGCTGATTTGTATAGCAAAGTTGCAGAAAGTTGGGACGTTCCATCTAACTCTGAATTGAATAATTATGAGGTAATTAAAAAACGTTTTAAACAAGCTAAAAAGACTTTTGAAAAGTTAAAATCTAAAGTAAGTATTAAAGATTTTTCAATTGATTCTTATGAAAAGTTTCTTTCAAAATAAAATCAGGAAACATTTTTTAGTTTTATAGATCCTCTTGATAATTCAACTTTACCTGATTTCTCAAACTTTTTTAATATTCTGGAAATTACAACTCTTGATGTACCTAACTCGTTTGCAATAAATTCGTGTGTTGAATAAATGATTTTATCAGTTGTATTTTTTGACTTTTGAACTAAATATTTCTTTAATCTTGTATCAATTTTATTCAAACCAATATCTTTTATGCTTTCCAATAGAATTTCATGCTGATTTATATAATTTTTTATAATAAACTCATTCCAAGATTTATATTTTTCTTGCCAACTCAAAATTGATTTTTTAGAAATTAAAATTAACTTTGATTTTTTTTCTGCAACAATAAAAACACTACTTGAATTATTTTTTATAACTGAGATATAGGAGGAAAAACAAATTTGATTTTGAATAACATTATAAAGTAAAATCTCCTTTTTTAATTTTTTGTCTTTATAAAAAACTCTTAAAGAACCATTAATTACAACAGGCACAAATTTTGCAATATCACCTGATTTAAGAATACTTTGATTTTTAGTTACAGTTAGAGATTTTGATTTATGAATTTCTTTAATTAACTCTAGCTCTAGATTAAGTGTAGATATTACTTCCAATTTTTTTGATTTATGGTTTTATTATGCAACAAAAATAAATTTTCTTTGTATTTTTTGACAAATAAAACAAAAATAATATCAACAATTAAAATAAAGAGGGGAATAATTTTATTTTTATATAACAAAATGATTAAAAAATATTTTATGTCATTATTTATTTTATTATTTAATTGCACACAAGATTCAATCGATAATAATAAAAAATCAAATGGAGACTTATTAAATAATAAAGTATTAAATATAGCTCCGAATGGATCTGAAAAATATTTGAATTATAATTCAGATTATATTTTTGATCAAAAAAAATTAAGAACTTATGATTTGATATTACCAAAAACTTCTCTAGCAGAAATTAATTCTGATCCAGTTGCAGAGGAATATGTAGAAGGAATGTTGGTTTTTGAGGAGGATACTATTAGTCCAGTTGGGATAAGATATAAGGGGTCAATTGGGGCCTTTGTTGGATGTACTTCAGGTCCAGATTTTTCAAATCCTTCTGGTTATAAAACATGTACGAAACTTTCAATGAAAGTTAAAATAAATTGGAAGGGTAGGGATGAAAAATTTTTTAATTTAAAAAAGCTTCAATTTCATTCTCAAAACTTAGATGATTCAAAGTTTCATGAGAGGTTAGGTTATTGGCTTTTTAGGAAAATGGGTGTAATGGCTCCAAGGTCTGTACATGCAAGGTTAAATATTAATGGAGAATTTTCAGGTGTTTATGCTTTAACTGAACAAATAGATAGTCAATTTGTTGAATATAATTTTCAAGACAAAACAGGAAATTTATATAAGGAAATTTGGCCTATAGATTTTGAGGGAAATATTCAATCAGATCAATCTTTAGAGAAATCCTTACGAACAAATGAAGATGAAAACTTTTCTTTTGAAATAATTAAATCTTTTGCTAAGCAAATATTAGAATCAAAGGATGAAATTACTTTAAAAGAAGTAATAAATTCCAGAATGGATATTGATAAAATCATTTCATTAATTGTAGTTGATAGATTTATAAGAAATGATGATGGTCCTTTTCATTGGTATTGTGATGAAAATAACTTTTGTTCTAATCATAACTATTATTGGTATGAAGAACCCTCGACTGAAAAACTTCATTTAATTCCATGGGATTTAGACAATGCATTTGAAAATATTGTTTTCTCTACAAATCCAGTTACACCAATAGCAGATAATTTTGGTGAAATAACAAACAATTGTGAGCCATTTGAATTTGGTCCTTGGAATATTAAGCAATGGTCAGCAAGTTGTGATAAATTAACAAAAGGATGGACTTTTTTTTCTGATGAACTATTAAATAATAAATTAAATTTTTTAAATGGTCCTTTTGACGAAAATCTCGTTAATGATATTATTAATGAATGGATAGATCAAATAGAGAGTTCTATAATAGAAGAATCTGAAACTCATTCAGATGCAACGTCTTTTGAAAAATGGAAAGGATCAGTAGATTATCTTTTTTCTCAACTAAGTTTTGTAAGAAAGTCGAATTAAAATTCCTTTTGTTTTAAGCAATTTCTTTGTCTTCGATTTTAAATATTTCTGTTTTAATATCATCTAAACCCTCTTGATCAAATGGATTCTCTATATACAACTGAATATTGTACAAAGCCATTAGAACAAAACTTATTAAAACCGACAAAATCATGATAATTACTTGGTTTGTTAGAGTAACTTCAACAAAAGAATGATTAAATAAAGCTGGAACATATATAAAAGGAAAAATATAGATAAAAAATAGGCAGTATGATCTTAAAGAACTTGGAGTTCCGTGAATGTTTAATGCATTTAAGTTTTCTATACATCTGGAAATTTCTCTTTTAGTTCCTATCAAACTGTCTTTTTCTCTTTCATTGAAACGACTCATATTGTCATAAATAACACCATGAATATCTTTCATAATATTTCTGATTTCATCAACAGAAGTTTTTTGAGATTTATCGGTAAGCATTTCATATAAAGATTGAGAAACGGAGGATAAAAGAGAATTAAATTTTTTAATATTTTCTTCTGGCATTTTGTAAACAGTTTTAAAATAATCACTTATTCCCACCAGATTAGCTCTATAATCAGAAAGTAACCTTAAGGCATCTTGTCTTTTTTGATAAGCTCCAGTAATTGTAAAAACAAGAGGAAAGACTATAGCGATACTAATTACATTAAAATCGACAAAAAGCTTTAGTTCATATGTATAGCAAAGATAAAATGCTATAAGAGTAGTTATGGTTACTATAAATACTCTAAAGTTTATTACTGCAGTTAACCCTTTTATTTTTTTCATCGTTTCGATTAATTAAGCCTTTTCTATAACGAAATGTTTTAATTTCTATTGTGTTTTTATTAAAAAAAGCAAATTTCTGTTAATTAATTATTAAAAAAATGAATTATCCAATTTTTTTTAATAGATGCGGTGTTTTTTAAGTAAGATTTATACAGTAATAAGGTAATTAAGAATATCATTTTCAGGTTTAAGATTAAGTTTCTTTCTCAATCTATACCTTTGACTTTCAATTGTTCTGATTGAGGCACCAGTAATTTGAGCTATTTCACTAGAGTTTTGATTCATTCTAAGATAGGCACAAAGTCTTAAATCTGTCGAAGTTAATTTTCCGTGTTTTTCTATAAGTTTTTTAAAAAAATCTGGGTAAACTTTTGTAAACTGTTTTTCAAAGCTTTCAAATGTTTTTTCACTATTTATAATATTGTCAATATTTCTTTTAATATTTTTGGAGATAAATTCTGATGATTCATTAGAATCTTTATTTTCTTCTAAAGTTTTTATTTTATTTCTTAGGGATTTTAAATATTCATTTCTTTGAGATATAAAATTTGTAGAGCTAATTAATTGAAGATTCTTATTTTCTAAATCTTTTGAAATAATTTCTTGTTCCATTATTAATCTATTGTTCTTTTCTTTTTGAAAATTATAATTAATTCTCATAGTAATTAAAATGAAAAACAAAACTATTGAGCTAATTATAAGGATATATAAATAAGTATTATATTTTATTTTATTTTGAGCTAATTCATTTTGATTTTTACTCAAAAGAATTTGAGTTTCTAATTTAGACATAGATTTAGATATATTGGAAACTCTAAGAAATGAAGCTATTTTAATAATTGAGTCTTTTATTGAAATCAATTCATTTTTTTTATCTTTTTTAGTATAAATTGTTTCTAAAACATTAAAGTTTTCAATTTTTTGCTCTAGTCCAATGCTTTTGTTTTTTTTTAAATTATTCAATGCAGTTTTTTCAGCTATATCTAATTTTGACAGATTTAAATAACATTTAGCAATCATAGAGTTTATTGGAGATATTTCTAAAGAAAAATTTTTAAGGTACATTAAAGCTTCTTCAAAATAATCAATCGAGGTCTCATATTTCTCAAGATTATAATAATGATAAGCAAATAAAACATATAAATAACCATAATTCCTATTAAGAGTTGAGTTAGCTAAATCAGTTTGATTTACTGATGCGGTTTTATATATTTGAGAAGCTTCATTAAACATAGAGTTTGCTTTAAAAAAATCATTTAATTCAAATGCTAATCTTGATTTAGCTGTCAAAGAATATATAATATCACTATCTTTCTTCTGTTTTAGTCTTAAATTATAAGCTAATTCAAGTAATGAGTCAGCCACTTTGTAATTTTTATTTAATATATTTATTAAACCTATATTATCATAAATTGTAGATGATCCTTCAAGTTTTATTTTTTCATTTTTAATAAGCTTAAAATTATCTAAAGCTTCTAGATATTTTTCTTCAGCTTTTTCATAATTTTTTTGTTTAAAATATATGTTACCAATACTAATTAAAGTATAAGGCGGGTAATTAATTTTTTTATGTATTTTATTTTGTATAGGAATTAATTTAAATAGTTCTAAAGCTTTTGAATAATAATTTAAAGCATCACCATTTAAATTTTTGCTGTTTAAAATATCTCCAATCACACCATATATTCCAACTAAAAAAGGACTAGCTAAATTATTGGAATTATTAATAATTTGGAATGAAAATTCTAGTGCTTTATTCGGGTTTATTTCTTTATATTTTTGAATACTGTCTCTTAGTTCTATCAGATTTTTATCAATAATTTGAGAGTAAGAAAAATTAAAAGAGATGGTAAATGTTAAGAAGAAGAAAAAGAGTCTCAAAATTTAAACTTTATACATTACAAAAATAGCAATAGCGCATATTAATATAATAATAATTTCTCCAATTTGTTTTGTAGATATCAATTTTGATTAATGTTAATGTTTTATATGAAAACCTTTCTTTTACAATATCTTCCTTTTGAATCTCTTAACTTTTCTTTAGACTGAGCTTTTAAAAATTCATCTCGAGAATAATTCTTACCATTTATAAAAATAGATCTTACTCCAAAAGGAAATTTATAATGTTTTAAAAGTTTTTTTTCAACCATTAGATTAAAATGGACTGTAAAACTAAAAATTAAAGTTTGAAGTTATTTAAAAACAAATACTGAATTTTCACTGCATCAATAAATGACAGTTTTAAGCCAAGTTTCTGCCATAAGTTGGGCTCCAGGCATGGCCGCATGAACACCATCGTAAAGCCAATATTTAGCAGGTGCGTGTTTAATAGCTTCATCAAAAACATCTTGAAATGGAATCCATAAAGTATTAAAATCATTAGATATTTTTTTTGCACTATTTTGGTATTCCTTAAAGGGCTCTATCCATGAATCGTCAACCGTAGGTAATACTTTAAGTATAAAGGGTTGGCAAATAGCTATTTTAATATTTGGTAATTCTTTTTTTGTTCTTTCAATCAGTTTTCTATAATCATTTTCATAGGTTTTTATAGTGCCTGTATAATTTCCATCTCTAAAGTGCCAATAATCGTTAACACCAATAAGAATGCTTAAAATATTTGGTTTTAGATTTAAACAATCTTTATCCCATCTATCTGAGAGTTGATAAACTTTATTGCCACTTATTCCTCTGTTGTAGCATTTTAGATTTTTTTTAGGATAAGAATTTAATAAATAAGATGTTGCTATAAACGCATACCCATTTCCAAATGAATTTGCATTATTTGACAGTTCGAGTTTTTTTTCTCTTCCGGCATCTGTAATTGAATCTCCTTGAAAAAGTATAGTGCTATCAGAACTAATTAGGTTTTTATTTTTTTTTGGATTTTTTTTAGAACATGAAGTTAAAATTGATCCAATCATGGTTGATAGAGCAATTGAGCTAGCAGAGTTTGTTATAAATTTTCTTCTTGAAAAACTCATAAGATTTTTTTTTGTTAAAATAGAATAATTATATTACCTAAACAAAATTTAGTTATAGAATGAAAAAATTATTAAGTGTTATAGTATTATTGACAGTTTCAATATCATGTCATGATAATTCAGTTTATTATGAAGACGCATATATAATTGAAAATATTTCGATTATAGACCCTAATGATGGTTTTAAGAAAAATAAAACAGTTGTAATTAAATCAAATAAAATTCATGAGATATTTGATTCAACCAAAAAAGAATTATCAAAAAAAAATATTATTTATAGTGGAAAAGACAAATTTCTAATTCCTGGATTTTGGGATGCTCATGTTCACTTTGCTTTTGATGAATCATTAGCAGGATCAATGTCAGACCTTTTTCTAGCTTATGGTGTAACAAGTGTGAGGGATACCGGAGGAGAGATAAATTTTGTTAATAAATTTAAGCACGAATCAGAAGATAACCCTGACACTCATCCAAGAATAATGGTAGCTGGACCACTCATTGATGGGGAATATAATGTTTATGATGGTCATAGTCATCAGTTTCCCCCTTTATCTATCCAAAATGTTACCGAAAAAGATTTATATAAAAAAGTTAACATATTAATTGATCAGAATGTCAACTTTTTAAAAGCCTATGAAATGCTAACACCAAATCAATTTCAAGCTCTAGCAAATATTGCAAAAGAAAATAATTTAAAACTAACTGGCCATGTCCCTTTAAGCATGGATGTTATTAGTGCTTCAAATATGGGTTTAAACAGTATGGAACATTTTAGAAACTTTGAATTATCAGTATCTAAAGATTCAAAAGAACTTTTGAAAAAAAGAAAGCGCTTATTAAAAAATCTTCAGAATTTTTCAGGAGCAAAATTAAGATCATCAATTCATAGTCTTCAAAGAATGAGTGCTATAAATAATATCGATTCTTTAAAACTTAACCAAGTAATTGATGTTTTAGTTAAGAATCAAACATGGCAAATACCAACATTATTTCTTTACAGAACATTTGCAAATAAAACATTTAAGTTAGATTCTTGGATGGAATACTTTAATTCTTTCCCATCTGATGTTAGAAGTGATTGGATTAATAAAATCTCAAAAATAGATGATAAAATTAATAAGGATAGACAAGCTTATTCAAATTGGGCTCTAGGAATTGTTAATTTAATGAATAACAAAGGAGTTCAATTTATGGCTGGCACAGACGCTCCGATCTTTTTTTTAATTCCAGGATTAAGTCTTCATGATGAAATTGCAATGCTTTCTGAAGGTGGGCTTTCAAATCTTGAAGCAATTAAGTCAGCTACATACAATCCCTCAAAATATTTTGGAATGGAAAAGGAATTAGGTTCAATTAAACCTGGACAAATTGCTGATCTATTAATTCTTAAAAAGAATCCATTAGAGAATATTTCTAATACCAAGGAAATAGATGCTGTTATAAAAAATGGAAATTTATTGAATAGAAAATATTTAGATTCATTATTGCGAAAAAACTAATGTATTACTTTATAAGTGTGTATTATTAAATTACAAAGTAATTTATTTATAAAAATTTTGTACTATATTTGTGGTATGTATTAATATAATACAATTTTTATGAAAATACTTAGATATGATCGGTTAGATGAATCAAAGGATTCTGTCATAAACAAACCTCGATTATCTGTTTTGCCTAATGGTGATCAAATTCTAAATATTACTGACATTTGCCCTAAAACATTACCTTTTAAAGAAAGGGAAAATTATAAAATTATATTAGAGATGGTTGAAAAAAATCAGATGGATACTATAATTTTTCCTTCTTTAGGTAAACTAGGATATAATAAACTTAATATTTTAAAAATAATCAAAGAGTTTGATGATAAAGGAGTTAATGTAAGTTTTGAAAAAGAGAATATTAAAACTAAAAACGAGGATAATTCTTCAAATACTGTTATATATTCAATTTTAAATTTTTTAATTTCCTTATTTCAAAATGAAGATGAAATTCGAAAACAAAGACAAAAAGAAGGAATTGAAAAGGCAAGATTAAAAGGTAATTATAAAAATGTTGGAGGTAAAAAGCCAAAGCTGTCCATAGATCAATTTTTTAAAAAAGAAAAAAACTTAGCATGCCTTAATGAATTAAAGAAAGGCAATAGTATAAGGAAATCAGCGATAAATTCAAATTTATCGACAGCTCAAGCTTTAAAAGTTAAAAAATTTGCAGAAGCTTCAGGGAGACTTTAAGATCTTGTTATCCTATTACTCTGGCCAGCATAAAACCTATACCTATTCCTATAGCTAACATAATTAATCCTTTTGAACTAAAAAGCCAACTATATTTTTCTTCCCAAGCATCAGGTATAAAGTTCTGGTTTTCATCTTTTGCAAAACCAGTTCTAGTTGCATAACCAGCATACCAGTATACTCCACCTAATAAACAAGCTACAAAAATTAATACAATTAATAATTCTACTTCCATTGAATAACATATTTAAAAGCTATATTTAATAGCTTTATGATATTTAAATATACAAAATATTATATTATTTGTAAAAAACCCTTCTAAATAATAATAAAAGTTGAAAAATTTAATCCTTATACATATCTCTCAATATAAAGACAAGAGTTAAAATTGTAGTTATAATTGTGACGTAAAAAACAAGTCCCATTCTGTTATATATTTCTTGTCAAAAATATAAACATTAAAGTTTTAAAAAAAATTATTTGATTACAAATGAACTTTTTAAAAGATCATTTTTATTTGAAGAGGATCCAATATATATTTCATATTTCATTTTTTCTATTTCCCATTTTTTGTTTTCAACATTATAATATGCTAAATCATCTGGATTTAAATTAAAATCAACTTTTTTAATTTCACCATGTTTAAGAAGAACTTTTTTAAAGCCTCTAAGTAATTTGACAGGTCTATCTATGGAGGAATTAGAAAACCCAACATATAATTGAATAACTTCTTCACCTTCAATTTCTCCAGTGTTTTCAATATCAATGCTAAAGGAAAGAGTGTCGGTTTTATTTATTTTGGGAGTATTTACTTTTAAATCTTTTAATTTAAAAGAGGTATAACTTAATCCATAACCAAAAGGATATAATGGTTCAATATTATTTTTATCAAACAAGGTATATCCATGATAATATCCATAATCTGTTTTCATTGTGTAAGGATTAAAGTATGGGTAATCATTCTCGTTTTTTGCAATTGAAAAAGGAAGTTTACCACTTGGATTATAGTCTCCGTAGAGTACTTTTGCTATTGCATTACCACCTTCCATACCTCCATACCATGAGAACAAAATAGAAGGTGCCAAATCATTCCATTCTTTCATATTAATTGCAGAACTTCCAATATATAATACAACTAAATTTTTATTTACTTTAGATATTTCTTTAATGAGGGTTATGTCTTTATTATTTAAGTTTAGTGACTCTCTATCACCCCCAGTCCCTTTATCTCCAATTAATTTACCTTGTTTAGATGATTCTAAAACATTAGACTGCATATTCATTGAAATTGCAGGAACATATTCGCCTTCCTCATTTGAAGCATATCCAACAATTAAAATTACATGATCAGATGTTTTAGCATCATCAATTGCAGATTTTAGGTTTTCACCAGTATTTAAAATTATATTATTGTTCAAGTTCTTGTGATAATTTTTAAGACCTTCATAGGGTGAAATAACATACCTTGATTTTGAATTACTACTCCCTTCATCACCAACATTTTTTTCATTTGCTAGTCTACCAATTAAAGCAATTTTAAGATTTTTATCCATTTTAAAAGGAAGTATATTTTCATTTTTAATTAAAACCATAGATTTTAAAGAAGCTTCAAGAGCAAGTTCAGTATGTTTTTTACTTGCAATTAATGATTTACCATATTGCATAATATCTTTTTCAAAAGCATAAGGAAGTCTTGTTTTTAATATTCTTAAAACATTTTTATCAATTAAATTTTCAGAAATTTCACCTTTTTCAATAGCATTTTTTATTTTTTCATGACTATAATGATTATGTACTGGCATTTCAATATCCATTCCAGCTATAATTCCATTTTTTGTATTATGTGTACCATAAAACCAATCTGAAGAAACAAAACCTTTGAATCCCCATTCTTTTCTTAAGATATCGTCTAATAAATATTTATTTTCAGACATATAGTAGCCATTAACACTATTATAAGCAGTCATTAATGATGGGGTTTCACCTTTTTTAACTACTTTTTTAAAATGGGGTAAATAAACTTCTCTTAATGCTCTTTCCTTTATTTTTACATCAACAAACCATCTGGAATTTTCAATACTATTAAGAGCATAATGCTTAGGACATGCCATCACATTATGTTTTTTATAACTTTTTGTTGCAGCTACCCCAAATTCACCCAGCAACCAAGGATCTTCACCATAAGTTTCTTGTGCTCTTCCCCACCCAGGGTGTCTTAACAAATTTATACATGGTGTAAAGGCATAATTAGTCCCATTAGCCCTCATCTCAATAGCAATTACTTCATTTATTTTTTTTTCTAAATTTAAATCCCAACTGGCTCCTCTGGCTATGGCAACTGGAAATGTTGTAACTCCTTTAGATTCTTTTTTTATCACTCTTGCTCCTCTTGGACCGTCCGATCCAACTAATGGAGGAATTCCTAGTCTTTCATTCTCTCCGACATAGACATGAGGAAAAACACCATTAATAGCATAATTGACTATGAATTTAATCCAACCGAAAAATGCCTTTTCACCAGAAAGTTGATCAATTTTTTCATCTAGTGTCATTTGATCTAGGAGATAATTAGAAAGTTTATCATAGTTTTCTTCAATTCCAATTTTTTGAAAAATCTGGTTATCTCCTTTAATTGGATAATCTTTGTAATTAGATGCTTTTATATAAATATAAGCACTAAATGATGTAATTATAATAACTAAAAGGGTAAGTCCAACTATAAGATTTTTTAACATTTTATTTATCAATATTTAAAATAATTTTTGAAACTGATAAGAAATTAATTCAATTATAATATATTTATTTTATTAAAAATATAATTATGCGTAGAATTTTATTTTTATTTTTTTTCGGGTTTTTTTTAGTACTTTTTTCTCAGGAAAAGAACTTGGCTCAAAAGCTTGGTTATAAGAAAAATGCAAAACTTTTAATCATTCATGGAGATGATATTGGAATGTCTAATTCAGTTACAAAAGCTTCTTTTGACGGATTTATAAACTCTTCAATTAATTCAGGAAGCGTTATGGTTCCTTGTCCATGGCTATTAGAGGTAGTTGATTTTTTTAATAAATACCCGGAATTTGATTTGGGACTTCATATAACTTTAACAGCTGAGTGGAAAAACTATAAATGGGATGGAGTAACATCTTCAAATCAAATATCTTCACTATTAAATGATAAGAATCATTTTTATGACAATACAACGGATGTTTTTTTTAAAGCTAATCCTGATGAGGTAAGAAAAGAGATTCAAGCTCAGATAGATTTGTCTAGAGCTGTTGGCTTGGATCCATCTCATATTGATAGTCATATGGGTTCACTTTTTGTTAAAAAAGAATTATTTAAAGTTTATCTTCAAGTAGCTCACCAAAATAAATTGATAAGCTTTGTTCCTCCAAGAACTAGTGATTTTTTTGATCAAGAATTTCCAAAGCCTGATCATGTAGTTCAAGTAGATGATTTCTTTATGTTATATCCTGTTTCTGATAGAGAATTTGTAGAGAAAAATGTTGGAAAAAAACAAGCAGATAATATTTTAGTTTCTGAATATAATTTAGAGGAATGGATTGAAAAATACTCTGCTAAAATTGAATCTTTAAAACCAGGTTTAACTGTAATTTTGGTTCATTTAGGATATGATGACAATGAGCTTAAAGCTATAACAGTTGATCACCCAGAATTCGGATCTTATTGGAGACAATTAGATTATGACGCTTTAAATTCAAAACAGATAAAAAATATAATAAAGAATAATGACATAAAATTGGTTACCTGGAAAGAAATTCAAAATGTGGTTTACCCAAAAAAATAGATTAATTCAATTTCATTTCAACATTTATCCAGTTTAAAAAACTTAAAGTGTTTTCTTTACCTTTATCGGAAATAAATTCTTTATTTAAATAAAGAGCTTGAAAAAGTTCTGAGAACATATAAGCTGAAATTTCATTCGGATGATCTAAGCCTCTATCTACAGGAAAAGAATTTTTATAGAACCCAATATCTGAAAGTTCTAATGAAATTAAATTTTTATTTAAGTCTTTTTTTACTCTAAAATTTTTATTAAACCTTTCAACTATAAAAACTTTATCCTGAAAATCTTTTCCCATGACAGGAATTTTTGGAGATTTATTTAAAAGTGTTCTAACCCAGTAAAATTCATTAAAATTATTTTTATTTTTAATTAGCCATTCAGGGATTGGTGCATCTGGATTTGAAACTTGATTTAATTTAATTTCTTTTTCAGTTTTGACTTTTCCTCTCTCAAAATTCCAATAGTCTATGTAAAGTTTATCAAATTTTGATTTAAAGGTTCTTTGAAGAGAATGCATTTGTTCATGAACTAACAGACCGCCAAGTTTTGAAATAATATTTGATTTTAAAGTATTATCCATATTTTCATTCCAACCTTTTATTAGTCTATCAATATATTTTTGACTTAGAATTATATAGGTACCTCTGGTATGAGCAAATCCCCCGCAGAGCCAACTTTGAACTTTTATGAATCTCCATGGATGATTATACATTAAAGAAATATCGTTATTAATAAGAGTTTTAAGAACTTCATTAACAGCATAAGTTATTATTTCTTTTTCTTTAGTATTAAAATTAATTACTGCCGATTGAAATTTTTTTCTTGCAAAATCTCTAGCTTTAGATAAATTTTTATAAGGAACTTCTTCATTAATAAATGCAGTGATTTCTCTAATTTGTAAATTTGAAAAGTATGGTTCAAATGTTTCATCTAATATAGCAACTTCACCTTCTTTTTTGGATAAAAATTTAACTCTTGGATGAATAAGAGGACTTTTTAAAATTTGATTTATTTGATATTCATTTAAACTATATTTAGGATCTATTCTATCTTTAAATTCTCCATCTCCTTGAATGTTTGGAATGTCATTTTCAACATTTGGATCGTCAACAGCATGCTTTAATGATAAATTATGACCTATTTCATGAGCTATAACAAAGGCTTGCATATTTCTGTATTTTTCATAGGATTCAAATTTATTTTCTCCAAGTGAAATAAAAATTAAATTCCCATTCATTTTTGCCCTTCCTAGAGGACCTTTATTTCCATCAACAGCATTAACAAAAAACATATTTACAATATCATTTTGACCTTTAATTAAATTTAGTTTTTTGGCTTTTTCAACAATTTTATCTAAATTTATTTTTCCATCTCTTGCCTTAGTATTGTTAAAAAAAATAGGCTCTAAAAACCTAAAACTAATTCCAGCTTTTTCATATGCTTTATTAATCAATTTTTTAGGGATATTCATTGATGCAGGATTTTCTCCATTATCATCTTGAAGCATAATTGGTTGAACAATTAATATAGAGGGCTTAAGTGAATTTAAACCTTGTGCTTGAGTATTAATTTGAATAAAGAATATCAAATACAATAAAAAAAAATAGGGAATTTTCATAGTTTAATTTTTCTAATACTTTCTTTAATTTCTGGAATCATAGTTGGTGACATACTTAATTCATTAACTCCAATTTTTATAAACATTTTTAATAATTCTTTTTTTGAAGCAATTTCTCCACAAATCCCAACCCATTTTCCTTTTTTTTGGGAAATATTACATACATTTTCTATAAGTTTCATAATAGAAGGAATAGCTTTTTCATGATACTTGGCAACATTTTCATTTGTTCTATCTGCTGCCATTAAAAATTGAGATAAATCATTAGTTCCGAATGAAAAGAAATCTACATGATCAATAAATTCTTCAGCATTCATTGCAACATTTGGCGTCTCAATCATAATTCCCAATGGAATTTGCGATGTTTTATTTAATTTTAAATCATCAGATTCATTAATCAAAGCCTTTTTTATTTCTTTTATATCATCTATATCAGAAATCATAGGGCACAATATTTTAATATTATAATTAAGGGATAATCTAATCAAAGCTCTTAATTGAGGTTTTAAAAGTTTATCATAATATTTAAAACCAAGTCTTAGACCTCTATATCCCATTGCAGGGTTCTGTTCATATGGCAGATCTATGTAATCGACTTTTTTGTCAGAGCCAAAGTCTGAAAGTCTAATTATAAACTCTTTTTTTGGTAAGACATTTAGAATTTTAGTATAAAGTTTTAATTGTTCATTTTCTGATGGAAAATTTTGTCTATTTAAGAAACAAAATTCTGTTCTAAAAAGACCAATACCATCAGCTCCATATTTTAATGCTTTTTTAGCATCATTTAAACTCCCAATATTAGCATATACTTTTATAAGTTCACCTGAAATTGTTTTAGCAGTTTCTTTATTTTTTTTAATGGCGTTTTTGAATTTTTCTTTTAAAATGTTTTTTTTGATTTTATATTCTTTTAATTGCTTTTGGGTAGGATTATAAATTACTTCGCCTTCTTGTCCATTTAAAATTAATTTATCATTATTTTTTAATTTTTTAATTTCTGATTTTAAGCCCACAACTGCAGGTATTTCTAATGCTTTAGAAATTATTGAAACATGGTCAGTTGATCCTCCTTCAGCAGTTACAATTCCTTTAATGTATTTTGATTTAATTGAGGCAATTTCATTAGTTGATATATTTTCAGAAACAATGATTTTTGGGCTAGAAAAATTTATATCAACACTTGACTTACCTAATAAAATTTCAATAAGCTCATTTGAAATTTCTTTTATATCTTTTGCACGGGCACTTAAATACTCGTCATCTATTTCATTAATAACTTTCGCATATTCTTCAGAACAATATTTATAAGAATATTCAGCAGAATAATTTTTGCTTTTAATAAGATGGGTTGTTTTTTCTATTAGATCAGGATCTTTTAATATTTCAATGTTTGAATCATATATTGAAAGATTTTCTTTAGAAATTTTATTTTTTAAATTTTTCTTTAAACTAAGTATTTTTTTTTCTAAAATCGAAATTGATTTTTTTAATCTATTTATTTCATCTATTGGTTTATTTGATGATTTTTTTTTGATTATAGAGATATTATTTTTTTTAATAAAAAAAATTTCACCTATTTCTATCCCTGGGGATGCTCCAATACCTTTTATTTTATTATGGTTCAAGAATTAAAATTATTATTTATAAGATTTTTCAAATGATTAATTGAAATTTCTTCATCTTCTCCTTCACAAGATAGAATAACCGAATCACCAGTTTTAACACCAAGACTCATAATTGACAACATGCTTTTTCCATTAACTTTTTTGCCTTTAAATTCAATATTTATGACTGATTTAAATTTACTAGCATTTTTAGAAAATATGGATGCAGTCCTGGCATGAAATCCAATTTTATCATTTATTTGAATTTTAATTGTTTTCATTTTTCTTGTTCAAGCAGTTTTTCAGCCATATTTATAATTTCAGATGGATTTCTTACGGCTTTGTTTACACTTACATCTAGAACAATTTTGTTTTCAAACCTATTTTTACCAGATATAGTTACCATTTTAGCTATAATAATTATATCCGCTTCTTTAATTTCTTTTTCTGTAAGTTTAACAGGTATCTTATGACCTCCTTGCTCTTCAATACATAATTGATAATTTCGTTTTTCACATTCTTTTTTAATAGCTAAAGCCGCCATTTTACTGTGGGCTACCCCAGCCAGACAAGATGTTATTAATGCAATTTTCATTTCTATAAATATATTAATTAATTCATTTTTTCTTCAGCAGCTTCAATAGCTTTTATATCTCTATTACTAATACCTTTTAAAAGGTTTACAATTAAGGCGACAGTAATTACTCCAGCCAAAACGGAAAGAACAAATACCAAAGGTTTATTGTAAAAAAACCATTGTGCAATCCCAAGAACAGGAGTACTTAACTCTAATAAAAAGAAACCTGCAATTATACCTGTTAAAGTTGTTCCAATTGCAGTTGCTATAGTAACTCTTATTAAGTCTCCTGCAGCTAAAGGAATTACAATTTCTGTAAATCCACCAATTATGGCATATAACCATGAATTTTTTGCATATTGTCTTTCAGTTTTGGTATAAAGTTTAGGTTTTAAAAAAGTTGCTAAACAAAGGCCTAAAGGAGGAACGGTAACAATAGAACCACATATCCCTAAAGGAACATACAAATCTATGTCCATAACAGCTGTAGCAAATGTGCTTTGAGTTTTACTAAATGGGCCACCGTAATCAATTCCTCCTAAGAATCCCATAACTGCTCCCATAGCAGCTGACCCATCTTTATTTAAACTGCTTAAAAAGTCAGTTAAAAAGTTCATTAACTTAGCTATAGGAGGACCCATAACGTAGAAAAGAAAAAGAGAAACTATAATTGTACTAAAAACAGGGGCTATAAATCCCCATGTGCTCTGAAGAATATTTGTGAGTTCAATTTTTAATAACATGTAAGTAACATATCCTACAAGTATTCCGCCAAAAAGAGCACCTAAATAACCAGTGTCGATTTGTTGAGCAAGAATACCTACTATAAACCCTGGAGCAATACCAGGGGTATCACTAATACTATATGCTGTATAGGCAGCCATTATTGGAACAAAATATTTGAGACCAATTTCTCCAATAGTTTTAAAAATTTTCCAAATTGAATCATCAGAAAATTCAGTTCCTCCTAATACAGCTAAACTACCTACCATACCTCCAATTAAAATAACAGGTAGCATATATGAAACACCTGTTCTAAAATGAAGTCCAGTGTTTACAAAAATTTCTTTAGTCTCTTTCCAAAATTTCATTCATCCTCTATTTTAAAAGTATTTTTAATTTCAGTTATGGATTTAGAATCTTTCCATTGTTTTCTTATTTTCTCATCAAGAGCTAAACTTGCAATTTTAGACATCATTTCAATATGTAAATTTTCTGTTTTTTCAATTTTTGAAATAGCTAATAATATTATGAAAAATACTGAATCATCATTTTTGTCCCAAATTAATCCATTTGATCTACCAAAAGCAAATCCAGACTCAAGAACTTCAGTTGATTCACAATGAGGAATCGCCACACCATGCCCACAATAGGTAGACAGTATTTCCTCTCTTTTGTTAATTTCGTTTATAAAATTCTTTAAATTATCAATTTTTCCAGTTTCTTTTAGCATTAAAGACAGCTCCTTAATGGCTTCATGCTTATTTTTTGCATCAAGAGACAATTTTATTTTTGGGTTGAAATTCAATTTACTTGGGCATTATTTATAGAGCTTCTACATTTATTAACAGCACTAGTTATTCCATCAGGATCTTTGAAAATTGCAGAAGAAAAAACAACAACATCGGGATCACATTTAATAAGTTCTTCAAGATTATTTGCCCTTATTCCACCATCAATAGCAATTTCACATTTTGGATTTTTATCATCTACAAGTTTTCTTGCTCTTTTTAATAGATCTAAACAGGATTTTCTCCAACTCCAATTATCTTTTCCATCAGTTTCATCAACTCCGTGAACAACTATATGTAACCTATCGATATCATAAATAGATTCTTCAACAAAAGATAGAGGTGTGTACAAACCAATTGTTAGACCAACTTTTATTTTTTTCTCTCTACACCAATTAATTATGTAGGCTAAAGGAGCTCCAATAAAATGTTCAGCTGGAATAATTAACATATTCGTTCCTACTTCAGATAATTTATCAATAAAAAGTTTATCACAAGTTCGAGTATAGATATGACATTCAATTGGTTTAGTAGTTACTTTCCTAATACTTTCAATGATTTGGTGACCCCCCATTAATTGCATGTTTTTTAAGTCATGCATATCTGCAGCATCGGAATGAATATAATCTACACCTGCATCACTAGCTTCTTTTACAATATTGACTAATTGACCATAATCAACATGAGCTAAGCCTGCAGCGATTTTAATTTTTTTCATATTAATAATTTATTTTAAACTGTTATTCATTATATTTTTTATCGAAGTAGAATTTTCAGGCTGTAGAATATTTAATAAAGGGTGATTAGAAATTAGTTCAATTTCATTAGAAGAAATTTTTGCATTATTAAAGGAATCATATAGATTT
>CACEKG010000002.1 GCA_902560065.1 uncultured Bacteroidota bacterium | reverse complement strand
CAGGTTTTTTTATTAAAACTGGGCCAGTAGTTCAAGTTAAAAGTACAGGCGGTAAAAAAGAGATTCTTAGTGATTTTGATGCAAATATTTTTTGGGATGGTCCTTTAGTAGTTTTAGTAAATGAGTTTTCTGCATCTGCATCTGAAATTATTGCTGCAGCACTTCAGGATTATAAAAGAGCAATTGTAATTGGAAGTAAACAAACATTTGGAAAAGGTACTGTTCAAAATATGGTTGATTTAAATAGAATTATATCAAGTAATACATATGGAGATTTAGGAGCATTAAAAGTAACTACAGATAAATTTTATAGAATAAATGGAGGTTCAACTCAACTTGAAGGTGTCAAAAGTGATATCATTTTTCCAAATAGATATAAATATGTTGAAATAGGTGAGAAAGATCAGGATAATCCTTTAAAATGGGATAAAATAAGTCCTGCAGATTATACTACTTGGGAAAAAGATTTAAATTATGACTATTCATTAAAAAAGAGTAAAGAAAGATTAAGTAATAATTATTACTTTAAATTAATTGACGAACAAGCTAAGTGGATAAAAAATCAACAAGAGAATTTTTCTTATTCTTTAAATTATGAGGTATATAATTTAAAAAGAGAAGAAGATAATATTTATTCTAAGCGATTTGAACAACTAAAAGAATATGAATCTTCCTATGATTTTGAGTGGGTTAATGAATTTGAAATTGGAGATTCAATTCCAACTGATTTATTAGAGAAAAGAGAACGTTGGCAAGAATCTTTGAAAAAAGATTTATACGTATCTGAAGCAATAGAAGTTTTAAAAGATTTAAATAAAAGCCTATCAAATAATTATAAAATAGCTAATAATAAAAAATAAATTTTTTCAAATTTGAATTTTAAAATTGCAATAAAAAATTTATTTAAGGATTATTGGGGTTATTTAAGTTTAGTTTATATATTAATAATAACTCTAATCTCAATTTTTGCTTATTGGATTTCTCCAGATTCATCGCCAAATGCGAATCAAATGAATTTAAAAATTCATTCTAAACCTCCTGGATTTTCGACTTTTAAAATAAAAATTCCTCAAAATTTAAAAATTGATCAGTTGCCCATTTTAAGTAATGAGATTTTTGTTAAGGATTACAATATAGAAAACAACAAATTGTTTTATTCAGAAGTTGGATCATTTTCTAAGGAAAAGAAAGAAATCAATATAACTGAAATTTTAAAAGATATTGATATTAAGGAATTTGAATTAAAATATATAAATAAAGTAACTTTTTATTTTGGAACGGACAAATATGGAAGAGACATGTTAAGTAGAATGATTATAGGTTCTAGAGTTTCAATTTCAATTGGATTTGTTGCTGTTATTATTTCATTAATTATAGGAATATTAATAGGATTAACTTCAGGGTATTTTGGAGGATGGTTTGATAATTTTATAATGTGGTTAATTAATGTTTTTTGGGCCATTCCAACCTTATTATTAGTTATAGCAATTACTATTTCTTTGGGAAAAGGTTATTGGCAAGTTTTTTTTGCTGTTGGATTAACTATGTGGGTAGAAGTTGCAAGACTAGTTAGAGGTCAAGTAAGGACTTTAAAAGAAAAGCTTTTTATACAATCTGCTCAAGTTTTAGGATTTTCTAGTTATAGAATTATGTTAAATCATATATTACCAAATTTGTTAGGACCATTAATTGTTATTTCAGCTGCCAATTTTGCAAGTGCTATTTTAATTGAAAGCGGTTTAAGTTTTTTAGGAATTGGAGTTCAGCCCCCAATTCCAAGTTGGGGAGGTATGGTTAAAGATCATTTTAGATACATTATAATTGGAAAAGAATATTTGGCAATTTTACCTGGCTTGGCTATTATGAGTTTAGTCTTATCATTTATGATTTTAGGAAATAGTTTAAGAGATGCTTTTGATGTAAGAAGCTAATTTAATCTATTAGCATCTAAATTAAGATAAATCATTAAAAAAATACTAAAAGTTAAAAGATTAGATCCACCATAACTAATATAGGGAAGAGGTATTCCAATTGTTGGAATTAAACCTATAGTCATACCAATGTTAATTATAAAATGAAAACCTAAGAAACTTGCAAAACAATACGAAAAAATCCTGTTAAATTTTTTGGAGTGTTTTTCAGCTCTATATATTATTCTTAAAATCATAAAGTTGAATAATAAAATCACAGATGCGGATCCTAAAAATCCCCATTCTTCTGAAATGGTTGTAAATATGAAATCTGTATCTTGTTCTGGAACAAATTTTCCTTTAGTTTGGGTTCCATTTAAAAACCCTTTACCTAAAAAACCTCCTGACCCTATAGCTATTTTTGACTGATTAATATTATAACCGATTCCTTGAGGATCTACTTCTTTTCCTATTATAATACTTATTCTATCTCTATGTCTTTGTTCAAAAACTTCATTAAAAATATAATTAACAGAAAAGCAATAAATGACTGAAATTAATAATGTTAAAATGTAAATATTAGTTTTTAGTTTTTTAGTTTTATTTCTCAAAAAGAAAATTAATATTATGAATCCAAAACTTAGAATTAAACTAGTATTTAAAGGGTTTATAATTAATGTTGTTAAAAATAAAATTATTCCATAAATACCACTCAAAAAAAAATTTATACTTAACCCTTCTCTAATTAGAACAAATATAATAGCTATAAAAATTATTGCTGTTCCTAAATCTGGTTGTAAAAGAATTAAAATTAATGGAACAATAGTAATAATAACGATTTTTAAAATTGTTTTATAATTTTTAATATCATTTTGAATAAAACTTAAATAAGATGAAATTATTAAAGCAACAGCTATTTTAGCAAATTCTGAAGGCTGCATACTTATAGGACCAAATTTATACCATGCCGTTATTCCTTTAATTGTTGATCCAAAAACAAATAGTCCAGCTAGTAAAACAATACAAACTATATATGTTAAAAATGAAATTTTGTCAAAAAAACTTGGCTTTAAAAAAATTATTGGGATTCCTATAAGAAGACAAAAAATAAAAAACCAAAATTGTTTTCCTATTGAATTATTTATGTCATAGATTGATAATTCTATATTTTCATAGGATATTGAATAGATATTAATCATTCCAAATAACACTAATAAAAAATATATTATAAGTGTGATCCAATCTATTCTATATAATAAATCTTTATTCATTTATTTTAAAAGATTTATTAGTCAAAGGTTTTTGATATTCAAACTCCAAACTACCATTGAACATTCTGTTTTCAAGCCATTTTCTTTTTGTTGTCGAAAACATATATTTTTCTATCATTAGACTTGCAATTGGAGCAGCCCATCTACTTCCCCAATAACCATTTTCAACAAAAACAGCAAGGGCAATTTTAGGGTTTTTCTTTGGGGCAAATGCAATAAAAATTGAATGGTCCGTTAGTTGAGTTTTTATCCCATTTAGTTTAATAAAATTTTCAGCAGTTCCGGTTTTACCACAAACTTCTAATCCAGGAATCTTTGCAATTTTTCCTGTTCCTTCCTCTATAACTTTATGCATACCTTCAATTACAGGTTCAAAAAATTCGGGATCAATACTAGTCATTTTTTTAGGATACAAGGAATCATGTATTTTTTTTGATTTTATTTTAACAAAATGAGGTTTGATATAATAGCCTCTATTAGCAATTGCACTAGTAAAGTTTGCCATTTGAATAGGAGTAGTCAAGATTTCACCTTGACCTATTGAATTTGAAATTGTAGTAACAGATCCCCAATTTTTTTGAGGATACCAGAAATTATAATAGTTTCCGTCTGGAATAAAACCTGGTCTTCCAATATTTAAATCATATCCTAAATAGTCACCTAAACCAAAACTTTTAAGATGAGAATTCCACATATTCATTCCTTCAAATGGCGATTCTTTAGAATCAATAATATTTTTGTACGTTTTGGCAAAAAATGTATTACATGAATTATATATTGCACTTAATAAGTTGTTATATGTTCCTTTTTTATTATGACAAGCCATGAATGCTCCAGGAGCATAGTAATGGCCCTCATCACATTTAAATTTTGTATTATTATTTATTATATTTTCTTGTAAACCGATTAAGGCAATTAGAGTTTTGAATGGGGATCCAGGAGAATATTCTGCCTGAAGCCCTCTGTCAAATAAAGGTTTATTAATTGTATCATTCAAAAGAGTTTTAAAGTTTTTAGATCGATCTCTACCTATTAAAAGATTAGAATCATAAGAAGGAGCAGTAATTAGTGCAAGGACTTCTCCTGAATCTGGCTCAATTGCAACAATGCCTCCTCTTTTATTTTGCATAAGCTTTTCACCATAATTTTGAAGTTCAGAATCTATTGTTAAAGTTATATTTTTAGGAATTTCTACATCTGTATCATAAATTCCATTTTTATATGGTCCAATTATTCTATTAAATCTATCTTTTTGAAAATATTTAACAGCTTTTTTACCTCTTAAAATTTTTTCATAACTTTTTTCAATTCCTTGTCTTCCAATTAATTCACCTATATTATAATAACTTTGATCATTTATTTCATTTTCATTAACTTCACTGATGTATCCTAACAAATTTGAAGCGATTGAAATTTTATAATCTCTTAAAGATTTCTTTTGAATAAAGAATCCAGGATATTTCCATATTTTTTCTTGAAATAAAGCATTTTGTTCTTTTGTAATTTGTCTGAGAATAATTGAAGGTAATTTTATTGAAAAACTTTTTGCTTCATTTATTTTTTTTAATAATAAATTAGAATCAATTTTTAAAATTGAGCATATTTCTAGAGTATCAAAAGCTTCAAGATTTTCAGGAATTAACATTAAATCATAAGATGGTTGGTTTGCTACAATTAATTTATTATTCCTATCATAGATTAATCCTCTTTCTGGATAAATAGTTTTTTTATAAATGGCATTACTCTCTGATAAAAGTTGATAATCATCATTGAAAATTTGAAGATTAAATAGTTGAAAAAGATAAATGAGAGATATTGAAATAATAAAAATTGCCAATAAATACTCCTTTTTAATCATCAAGATTTGTAAAAACTAATTAAAGTCCAAATTAAAATTATTGAGAAAATAGTTGTTAAAAAAGTATATTTTATTATTAATATAATAGAATTAATATCAAAATAAACAACTGAAAAATAAATTAAGTGGTGAATTAAAACTATACTAAAAATATAGGAAATCCGATTACTGATTTTTGGATCAGTTATATAAGCTTTTGGCATATCAGAATTAATTTTAAAAGAAAAGTTAATGATAAAAGGTCTTATATAACTAAGGATTAAACAAGAAATAGTATTAGCTCCAGAACTTTGAGTTAGTAGGTCAATAGTTAGCCCCAATAAGAAGGACAGAAAAATAAATAGAGTTTGATTTTGATCAAACCTGTATGTTATAATAAATAATATATATATGATAGGATTTAAAAACCCAAATAAATTAATATTATCAAGAACAATTATTTGAGCTAATATTAATGACATAAATTGAAAAAATATTTTTAAATTTTCATTAATCATTTTAATTTTTTTTCTCCAAGTTATTTATTTCCATTATGTCCATATTTTTAATTACATAAACATATTCCCATTGACTAGGATTATTGAATAATTCTACCTCAATTGAATAATAGCCTTCATTTTTTTCTTTTTTCAGCGTAACTATTTTTCCAATTTCTAGATTTGAGGGAAAATATGATGACATTCCTCCACTAATTATTGTATCTCCAATTGAAATTTTTGCAGTTGAAACAATATCTTCTAAAGTCATTATATTTATTTTTTTTTCACTCCAACCGATAGCCCCAAAATAATTAGTATTTTTAATTCTGGCATTAATTTTAATGTTAGAATTTATAATCGAAATTATACTTGAATAGTTTTTACTAACATTATTAATTATTCCAACAATACCATTTGAAGTTATAACTCCCATTTCTTTTTTAACACCATCTTTTTTTCCTTTATTGATTATAACAAAATTTTCTTTTTTGTTGTAATTGTTTTTTACAATTCTGGCGTTGATTAAGGAAAAAGGAAAATATATTTCTTTTTTAGATTTAATAGTCTCTATATTTTTATTTTTTATTAAATCTGATTTAAGAATTAAATTTTCTTGAATTAAGAGTTTATTTTCTTTATTAAGATTTGAGTATCGAATTATATTTGAACTTAAATTATTTAGAATTCCTGATATTGATAGACTTAATTTGGCAATCTTTGTTTGATGAAAGTAGCTTCTTGAATTTAAAAAGTATAAAGAAATAATTAATAATAAAATAAAAAGAACTGTGTTTTTATTCCTTGCAAGCGCATTAATTATTCGCTGCATATTTCAATTATTTAATAAGTACAGTCTTGAATCTTTCTACATTTTTTAATGCGATTCCTGTTCCTCTTACAACTGCTTGAAGTGGGTCTTCAGAAACATATATTGGAAGATCAGTTTTAAGAGATAGACGTTTATCTAAGCCTCGAAGTAAAGCACCTCCACCAGCTAGATAAATACCAGTATTGTATATGTCAGCAGCTAATTCTGGTGGTGTTTGGGAAAGTGCTTCCATTATTGCGTCTTCAATTCTTATAATTGATTTATCTAGTGCCTTGGCAATTTCTTTATGAGATATGGTAATTTGTTTTGGCTTTCCTGTTAAAAGATCTCTTCCTTGAACTGACATATCATCAGGAGGATTTTCAAGTTCTTCAATTACACTTCCAACAATAATTTTTATTTTTTCAGCAGTTCTTTCACCAACATATAAGTTATGTTTTCCTCTCATATAGTTTACAATATCATTAGTGAACACATCTCCAGCAATTTTAATAGACTTATCACAAACAATACCAGAAAGAGCTATAACTGCAATTTCAGTAGTTCCTCCTCCAATGTCCACTATCATATTTCCTTTAGGCTGCATTATATCAATTCCAATTCCAATTGCTGCCGCCATGGGTTCGTGAATAAGATATACTTCTTTACCATTAACTCTTTCTGCAGACTCTTTAACTGCTCTCATTTCAACTTCTGTTATACCTGAGGGAATACATATCACCATTCTTAATGAAGGAGAAAAAAACTTTCTTTTTAATGATGGAATACTTTTGATTAACATATTGATCATTTGCTCAGAAGCATTAAAATCTGCAATTACACCATCCTTAAGAGGTCTTACAGTTCTAATGTTTTCATGAGTTTTACCTTGCATCATATTTGCTTCTTGACCTATAGCTATAACCTTATTAGTAGTTCTATCAAGTGCAACAATTGAGGGACTATCAACAACTACCTTATCATTATGAATAATTAATGTATTTGCAGTCCCAAGATCTATAGCAATTTCTTCAGTGAAAAATCCCATTTTTTAAATTAAAATTTTTGTAAATGTAAAAAAATTAATGCTTAAAATGCCTATTTCCAGTAAATACCATTGATAAATTATTTTTGTTACAATAATCAATTGAATCCTGATCTTTAATTGATCCACCTGGTTGAATTATTGATTTTATTCCAGCTTTGTGAGCAATTTCAACACAATCAGGAAAAGGAAAAAATGCATCACTAGCCATTACAGATCCATTTAAATCAAATCCAAATTTTTTAGCTTTAGCAATAGATTGATTTAAAGCATCAACTCTTGAAGTTTGACCGGTTCCAGAGGCTATTAATTGATGATTTTTTGCTAAAACTATTGTGTTTGATTTAGTATGTTTACAAATTTTAGATGCAAAAATTAAATCTGTTATAGTTTTGTCGTCAGGACTTAATTTGGTAACATATTTTAAATCAGATTTTTTGTCAGTTAAAACATCTCTTTCTTGTTTAAGAAAACCATTTAGACAACTTCTAATAACATTTTTTGGAAGATTACTTTCCTTTTGTATAAGTATTATTCTGTTCTTTTTCTCTTTTAAAATTTGCAGAGCTTCCTCTTCATATTTTGGAGCAATTAAAATTTCACAAAACAACTTATTTATTTCAATTGCAGTTTCAGTATCGATTATTTTATTTGAAATTAGAACTCCACCAAAAGAAGAAATAGGGTCGGCTTTCAATGAATCAAGATAAGCTAATTTTAGATTATTTCTTACTGAAAACCCACAGGCATTATTATGTTTAAAAATACCAAAAGAAGGTAGGTCTTTCTGAAATTCTGAAATTAAATTTATTGCGGAATCTATGTCTAGCAAGTTGTTGTATGAAATGTTTTTACCATGAACTTGTTCAATATAATCATTTAAATTTCCAAAAAAACTTCCTTTTTGATGAGGGTTTTCTCCATATCTTAAATTAATTGGATTCTTTAAACTTACTTTCAAATTTGTATTTTTAGTATTAAAATAATTATAAATTGAGGTGTCATAATGAGAGGAAGTATTAAATGCATTTATAGCAAATTCTTTTCTTTCATTAAGATCTGTATAACCTTGCTTACTCTCGAGCAGAGAAAATAATTTAGAGTAATCGTCTTTAGAGGAAATACATACGACATCATTAAAGTTTTTTGCAGCTGCTCTTATTAAAGCAATACCACCAATATCAATTTTTTCAATAACTTCTTCTTCAGAGGCATTGGACTTAATTGTATCTTCAAATGGATATAGATCGACGATAACAAGATCAATTTGAGGAATATTATATTTTTTTAATTCACTTTGATCTAATTCATTATTTTCTCTATTTAAAATTCCTCCAAAAACTTTAGGATGAAGTGTTTTGACTCTGCCACCTAATATTGATGGGTAACTTGTTATATCTTCAACAGGAATAACATCATATCCTAAATTCTTAATAAAATCTTGAGTGCCCCCTGTTGAATATATTTCAACATTTAATTTTTTTAATTTTTGAATTATTGGTTCTAGTTTGTCTTTGTCAAAGACTGAAATTAACGCGGATCTTATTTTCTTTTTTATCATTAATTATTATTTAAAACATAATTTTTAGAGACTAATTCACAAATTTCTTCTAAAAATATTTTGTCTATATCAGAGAAGGCATTTATGGTATTTGAATCTACATCAATTTGTCCAATATTTATATTATTTTTTAATATGGGAACTACTATTTCTGATTTAACATTTATGTTACAGGATATGTAATTTTTTTCCGACTTTACATCAGGAACAATTAATGGTTTATTCGAATTAGCTACTTGACCACAAATACCTCTTCCAAATGGAATTATGGTATGTTCCGTTTCGTCACCTGAAAAAGCAACTAATTTTAACTGTTTATTTACTAAATCAGAAAAATAAAAACCTACCCAATCGTATTTTTTTAGACTATTTCTAATAAGATCACAAATTTTAAACATTTTCCCCCCCCCAAAGATCCTTATTTGATAAAATAGAATTAACTTTTTTTATAATTAGTTTTTTTTCTGTTAAAATCATTTGGTAAAATTAAAAAATACAAATGTTTTTAATTCAATATTTTATTATTTGTTATAATTAAAGTATGAGTTTTTGTAATTTTGTTTCTAGAAATGAAAAATTTGAGTTTAAAAAATAATTTTATATACTTTTTTTCCTTCCTTTTTTTGACTTCAAAAATAGGAATGTCTCTAAATTTTCATTTTTGTGGAGACAATCTTTATCAAATCTCATCTCTATCTGATCCGAAAGTATGTGAAATGCATTCTTCTTATTCGGAAGATAAGAAAGACTCTTTTGAAGTAAATCCAGAGGATTGTTGTGATGATCAAATAGTTTTTGTTCAAAATAATAATATTGAAAAGTATAATTCAAATCAAAAAATTGAAAAAATAACAGATGCTACTTTTCTGCTAAATAACTGTTTTTCTTTAAAGCCTAGAAGTTTTTTATATTATAGTTTGAATTGGAAACCTCCACCTAAATCAGAATCAAATCTTTACATAATTTTTAATCAATTTATGCTATATGGTTAATGTCATTTGATTTTTGAAAAATCATTTAACATTTAAATTATATAGACATGAATAGATATTTATTTTTAATTTTTTTACCAATACTCAGTACTTTCGCTCAAGATAACATTGAAGGCAGAATTGTATACAAGGAAGGAACTGAAACTTCCGCACTTTATGGTGCAAATGTTTATTGGTTAGACACAAGTTATGGAGTTATAACTGATGAAAAGGGAAAGTTTTCAATCAAACCAAGCTTGGATTCAAATAAACTAGTTATTAGTTACATTGGATATAGAAATGATACTTTATTAGTCCGTGAAAGCAATAAATTTATAGTTCATTTTCTTACAATTGATAATTCAAACTCTCTTGATGAAGTTACTTTAGAAAAAAGAAAAACTATTTCTCGATTATCTTTTCAGGCTCAAAATGTAATCAATGTTAATAGTTCCGAACTTTTGAAAGCTGCTTGTTGTAATTTGTCTGAAAGTTTTGAAACTAACCCGTCTATTGATGTTAATTTTGCAGATGCATTAACTGGAACAAAACAAATTAAAATGCTAGGCTTAAAAAGCCCTTATATTTTAATAACTGAAGAAAATATACCATCAGTTAGAGGAGCTTCTCAATTTTATGGATTAACCTATACTCCTGGGACTTGGATAGAAAGTATACAAATATCTAAGGGATCTGGAAGCGTAACTAATGGATTTGAGAGTATAACAGGGCAAATTAATACTGAATTAAAAAAGCCATTTTCTGATTTTCCATTTTTTTTAAATTTATTTAGCTCAGCTAATGGTAGATTGGAGTTTAATTCTCATTTAAATAAAAAAATATCTGATAAATTTTTTTATGGAGTATACATCCACGGAAATAAGAGAGATAAAAAAACAGATTCGAATAATGATAATTTTCTAGACTTGCCAATTTCTGAACAAATAAATGTATTAAACCGGTTACAGTTTATTGATAATGAAAAGGGAATAATAAGTTTTTTAAGTTTTAGATTTTTAAAGGATGAAAAACTTATGGGAAGTAAATTTTATGATCCAAAAATAAGTAATAAGTTTTTGATTTGGGGGAGCGAAGTAAATACAGAGAGATTAGATACTTCATTGAAATTAGGTTATGTTTCACCAGAATTACCTTATCAAAGTTTAGGTCTTCAAGTTTCTTATAATTTTCATGATCAAATGGGTTCATATGGTTATAGAGTATATAATATTAATCATGAAAGTTTTTTTACAAATTTTGTTTATAATTCAATAATTGGTAATACAAAACATAAATTTAAAACTGGAATTAATTTTTCAAGTGATAATTATAATGAGGATATAGATAATTTTTATTATAATAGAATTGATAGTTCAATAGGAGGTTTTTTTGAATATAATTATAATAATTTAGATGATTTAAATTTCATTGCTGGATTAAGAGTTGATAATCATAATAGAATGGGATTTTTTATTACTCCAAGATTTCATTTAAGGTATTCTGTTTTTAAAGAAACATCATTAAGATTTTCAATGGGAACTGGAAGAAAAGTGTCAAATATTTTTGCAGAAAATCAATCTTTGTTTGGATCAAACAGACAAATAGAAATAAAAAATAATGGTGGTAGTATTTATGGTTTAAGACCAGAAAAAGCTTTAAACTATGGGTTTGGAATTAATCACAAACTTTTATTATTTGAAAGACCTTTTAATATTTTTATAGAAAGATATGTAACTAAATTTGATGATCAGGTAATTGTTGATTGGGAAGAATCTAGAAAAATTTCATTTTATAATTTAGAAGGTGAAAGCCAATCTAAAAATTTTCAAATCGAAATTGATTATTCACCATCAAATTTAATAAATCTCAGATTTGCTTATAAAGATTATGATGTAAAGGCAGAGTATATAAATGGATATTTAAGAGTTCCAATGATTGCAAAAACTCGGTTTTTTTCAAATATATCATTTGAGTCTGAAAGAAATACAAAAGGAGCTCAGTGGAGATATGATTTTACTCATCATTTTATTGGAAAACAAAGATATTTTTCTAATCAAGAAATTTCATCTTCCAATTTTTCTCCAAATTATAGTTTAATTAATAGTCAGTTAACAAGAGCTATTGATTATAATTTAGAATTATATCTTGGATCTGAAAACATAGGAAATTATACTCAAAAAACACCTATAATAGATTCAGAAAACCCTTTTGGACCGGATTTTGACACTAGTCAAATTTATGCTCCAATTTTTGGTAGGATGATATACATTGGATTAAGATGGAATTTATAATTTTACAAAATGAAAAAAACAATTTTAATATTTTTAATTTCTTTTCCTTTTATTCTTTCATGTCAGGAGATAAATGAGAAAAATAATAAAGTTCAATTTGAAGTAACTGGAAACTGTATTATGTGTAAAAAAAGAATTGAGAATGCAGCTTTACTTTCTAAGGGAGTTAAATTTGCTTCATGGGATATACCTTCAAATCAATTAACTTTAATTTATAACTCAAAAAAAAATTCATTGGATTCAATCCAGAAATCCATTTCAGATGTTGGTCACGATACTCCTTTATTTATGGCTTCTGATGAATTTTATAATCAATTACCCATTTGCTGTTTATATGAAAGAAAAATTGAATACAATAAATAAAAAAATCCGCAATTATGCGGATTTTTTTGTATTGTAGATAAAATTAATTTACATCATACCAGGCATTCCTCCTCCTCCCATAGGTGGAGCTGCTGGTGGGGTATCTTCTTTGATATCTACCAAAGCACATTCAGTTGTCAGAATCATCCCAGCTACTGAAGCAGCATTTTCAAGAGCTACTCTTGCAACTTTTTTAGGATCAATAATCCCTTCTTTTAACATATCAACGTATGAGCCGTCTTTAGCGTCATATCCAAAATTATCTTTTCCATCAATCACTTTTGAAATAACAACAGATCCTTCACCTCCAGAATTTTCTACTATTGTTCTTAAAGGAGATTCAATTGCTTTATTGATAATTTGAATACCAGTAGCTTCATCTGAATTATTAGATTTCAATTTTTCAATTTCATTTCTAGTATTTAGAAGAGCTACGCCTCCTCCAGCAATAATTCCTTCTTCAACGGCTGCTCTTGTAGCATGAAGCGCATCATCTACTCTATCCTTTTTTTCTTTCATTTCAACTTCAGAAGGTGCTCCTACGTATAGTACAGCAACTCCACCTGAAAGTTTTGCTAAACGTTCTTGAAGTTTTTCTTTATCATAGTCAGATGTTGTAGTTTCAATTTGAGACTTAATTTGATTTACTCTAGCTTTAATGTCCTTAGAATTTCCAGTTCCATTTACTACAATAGTGTTGTCTTTATCTATAGTTACTTTTTCAGCAGAACCAAGCATTTCAATAGTAGTATTTTCTATGTTAAAACCTCTTTCTTCAGAGATAACAGTTCCTCCAGTTAGAATTGCAATATCTTCTAGCATAGCTTTTCTTCTATCACCAAATCCTGGAGCTTTGACAGCAGCAATTTTTAAAGAACCTCTTAATTTATTAACTACTAAAGTGGCAAGAGCTTCTCCATCAACATCTTCAGCAATAACAAGAAGAGGTTTTCCAGTTTGTGCTACTGGCTCTAATATAGGCAAGAGGTCTTTCATCGCTGAAATTTTCTTATCATAAAGAAGAATGTAAGGTGTTTCTAAATCAGCTTCCATTTTTTCTGAATCAGTAACAAAATAAGGAGATAAATAACCTCTATCAAATTGCATACCTTCAACAACATCTACATATGTATCAGTGCCTTTTGCTTCTTCAACAGTTATAACACCTTCTTTTCCAACTTTCTCAAAAGCTTCAGTAATTAAATCACCTATAGCTTCATCGTTATTTGCAGATACACTAGCAACTTGTCTTATTTTCTCTGAGGAATCTCCAACAGAAACTGCTTGTTTCTCTAAAGATTTAACAATAGCATCTACAGCTTTGTCTATTCCTCTTTTTAAATCAAGAGGATTTGCACCAGCAGCAACATTTTTTAGACCTTCTTTAACAACTGCTTGAGCTAAAATAGTCGCAGTAGTTGTTCCATCTCCAGCTAGGTCATTTGTTTTAGAAGCTACTTCTTTTACCATTTGAGCTCCCATATTTTCCAATGCATCTTCTAGTTCAATTTCTTTAGCAACTGTTACACCATCTTTAGTTACTTGAGGAGCTCCAAAAGACTTTCCGATGATAACATTTCTACCCTTAGGGCCAAGTGTTACTTTGACAGCATTTGCTAGGGCATCTACACCCCTTTTTATACCGTCTCTAGCTTCAATATCAAATTCTATTTTTTTTGCCATTTTATTACGTTTTAGATTTTATTTAAACAATAGCGAGAATGTCGCTTTCTTTCATTATTAGGTAGTCCGATCCTTCATGTTGAAGCTCAGTTCCGGCATATTTACCATATAAAACTTGATCTCCAACTTTTACAGTAATGGGATTTTCTTTAGTCCCTTTACCTACAGCAACAACAGTTCCTTTTTGTGGTTTTTCTTTTGCAGAATCAGGAATGATAATACCAGAAGAAGTTTTTGTTTCAGCAGCAGCAGGTTCTATTAGCACTCTATCTGCTAAAGGTTTAATATTTAATTTACTCATGATATTTATTTTTTTAATTTATTTATTTTCATAAACTATGCCATTAGAATAATTTCATAAAATTTTATATAAAAAATGCCAGCATGTCATATAAATAGTACAAAAACATTAATTGCCATCTTCTATAGGTAGTTCAGGAATTTGATTTGGAATAATCTCAGGTATTGATTCAGGAACCTGTTCAACAGAGTTACCGTCTAAAAGTTTTGATTCATTTGATTCAATATTTTCTGTAATAGTGGCATTCGATATTAAAATTAATACAAGAAGAAGAATAGCAAGAATCCAAGTACTCTTATCTAAAAAATCAGTTGTTTTTTGAACACCACCCATTTGCTGAGAGCCACCTCCGCCAAAAGAGGAAGAAAGACCACCTCCTTTAGGATTTTGGACCATTACTACTAATACTAATAAAAAGCAAACGATTATTATTAAGGCAATAAAAATTGAAAATGTACTCATTTTTTATTTTCTAATTTTTTAATTTTTTTTATTTGGTTTGCAAAGAAAGCATTTTTTTCTGGATATTTCAAGGACAAAATCTTAAATGCGTCTTTTGCTTTTTTATATTTTTTTTGCTTTAAATATATTTTTGCTAGTGTTTCAGTCATTAATTCATTTTCAGATGTAATAGTTTCAACACTAATATCTTTTTGATTCCTATTATGATCTTCTTTTTCAATTTTTGAGGGATTATTTAAAAAAGTTTCAATTAAATCAAATTTTTTATCTAAAGATTCTGATAAATTAATATCAACTTTATTTTTTTCTATATAATTTATCCAATCTATAAAATTCATTTTTATCGAAACATCTTTTTCAATAGTCTTATTATTGTCTTTTTTCGTTTCCCATGGTAAATTAATCCAGTCAAAAAGCCAAGACCTATCATATATACTAATAGCTGTTTTTTTTAATTCAGAATCATACTTTTTTGATTTTTTATCATTTAAAATTTTGAGGTAATATAATTTTGGTTGTAAGAAGTAAGGGTAATCTTTGATTAAATTTTCAAGTTTTTGAATATTTTCCTCAGAATTGGGATCAAAATCATCAATAAATTTTTCATATTCTATTTTGTTCATCACTACCATTTAGCTAGAGTGTCATTAAAAATATCTTGTGTGATACGATCAAAAATTTCCTCATGAGCATTGTCTTTTACTTCAAAAACTTGTTGTTCTGCTGGAAAATCATAAAAGAAAGAATAACTTCTTTTAAAGTCATCTTCCTCCTTTTTTTTATTAAAATATCTTAAAGAAATACTTATTTTTAATCTGTTTTGAGCAGCTGTGATTTCTGCAGTTGCAGACATTGGGGTCACACTATATTCTGTAATTTCTCCTTCATAAATTAAATCACCTCCTTGATTTACTAAACTTAAATTTGTTCGATTTAAAATTAAATCTTGTAAAGCAATTGTAAAATCTCTATCAAGCCCTGGCTCAACTGTTGACCCAGGTCTGTTTCCAGCCATATTTTCAAAGTAGTTAACCTGAAAGGTATTTGTGCCAGCAGGAATAGATGCTCCAGTAAAAGAGTAGATTCCACATCCATTTTGAATTAAAAAATATGTTATTAAAAATAATATTTTGATTCTATTCATTAATGTTTTTATTTAAATCAAATTGCTTAATTTTTCTATATAAAGTTCTTTCCGATATCCCAAGTTCTTTTGCAGCTAGTTTTCGTCTACCTTTACTTCTTGAAAGAGCCCTTTTAATCATTTCAATCTCTTTCTCTAATAGAGATAAGGTTTCCTCTTCAATAATTGTTTCAGCATATTCATATTTATCTTTTTCAACTTTATCTTTTAAATTATTTTTATTAGTATCTAGAGGTACTGCTTCAAATGATTTTTTTTCATTTTTAAAATCTTCATCCTTTATTTCATCATTTTCCTGATACATTTTTTTTATAATAGCTTTATTTTTTTTGTGGATAGAGTCAATATTTTCATCATTAATTAAGTCATGGGTAATTTTTTTTAAATCATTCAAATCATTTTTCATATCAAATAAAACTTTGTATAAAATTTCTCTTTCAGACGAGAAATCACTTCCTTTAGTTTCTTTTTCAAAAATTGCAGGAAGCTGAGAGTTTGAATTAGGAAGATAAGATTTAATTAGCTCAGGACTAATTTCTCTATTTTTTTCAAGTACAGATAGTTGTTCTGCAACATTCCTTAATTGTCTTATATTTCCACTCCATCTGTAATTAGTGAGAATTTTCTCAGTATTTTCATTAAGCCGTAAGGTTGGCATTTTATATTTCTGAGCAAAATCAGAAGCAAATTTTCTAAATAATAATGGAATATCTTCTTTTCTATTCCTAAGTGGAGGAATTAAGATTTCAACTGTACTTAATCTATAATAAAGATCTTCTCTAAATTTTCCTTTTTGAATAGCTTCTGGAATATTTAAATTTGTGGCAGCAACAATTCTAAGATTAGATTTCTGAACTTTAGAAGATCCCACTTTTAAAAATTCACCTGACTCTAATACTCTAAGAAGTCTTACCTGAGTAGATAATGGAAGCTCTCCAACTTCATCTAAAAATATAGTACCACCATCTGCAACTTGGAAATAACCATCTCTAGATTGGGTAGCGCCAGTAAAGGCTCCTTTCTCGTGACCAAAAAGTTCACTGTCAATAGTGCCTTCAGGAATTGCCCCACAATTAACAGCTATATATTTTGAATGTTTTCTGTGAGAATATTGATGAATTATACGAGGGATATTTTCTTTTCCTACTCCACTTTCTCCCACAACCAGGACAGATATATCAGTTTCGGCAACTCTTAAAGATTTTTCAAGAGCTCTATTTAAGCTAATATTGTTTCCAATAATTCCAAAACGTTGTTTTATATTTTGAAGAGAATCCATTCTTTATATAGATTTAGAATATGAAATTGCATCACCTAGTAAAGTTCCAGAAGTACAATCTTTAATTTTAACATCAACAAAATCACCAATTTTAAAATTCTTTTTTTCAAAAACTACAACTGTATTTTGAGTAGTTCTTCCACTCCATTTTAAGTCTGATTTTTTTGAATTTTTTTCAACAAGAACACAGATTGTTTTTCCAATAAAGCTCTTCATTCTTATGTGAGAATGTTTTTGCTGAAGATTAATTATTTCTGTTAATCTTCTCTTCTTTATTGTTAAACTTACATTGTCTTCATATTTTCTTGAGGCTAAAGTTCCAGGTCTTTCAGAATAAGCAAACATATAGCCAAAATCATATTTTACATATTCCATTAAACTTAAAGTATCTTCATGATCTTTTTCATTCTCACTAGGAAACCCAGTAATTATATCATGAGATATACCGCAATCAGGAATTAATTTTCTTATTTTTTTTATTAAAGCTATATATTCTTCTCTAGTATATAACCTATTCATTTTTTTAAGAATTCTATTACTTCCGGATTGAAAAGGAAGATGAATATGCTTACAAATATTTTCATATAACATCATTATTTTTATAACTTCTGTTGTCATGTCCTGAGGATTAGATGTAGAAAATCTAATTCTCATTTTAGGAAAAGTTTCAGCAATTAATTTAAGAAGTTTATCAAAAGAAATAGAAGTTTTTTTTTGTAGGTCTGAAGCATTTGAAAAATCTTTTTTTAATCCGCCTCCATACCATAAATAACTATCAACATTTTGTCCTAAAAGAGTTAATTCTTTAAACCCTTTCTTTTCTAAAGAGTAAATTTCATTAATAATACTATTTGGATCTCTACTTCTTTCTCTACCTCTTGTAAATGGAACTACACAAAAGGTACACATATTGTCACATCCTCTAGTAATTGACACAAATGCACTAATATTATTTGAATTAATTCTAATTGGGGATATATTTCCATATGTTTCATTCTTAGATAAAATAACATTTACAGCTTCTATATTATTTTTTGCTTTTTCAATTAAATTAGGAAGATCCTTATAAGAGTCAGGGCCGACAACAATATCAACAATTTTTTCTTCTTCTAGAAACTTGTGTTTGACTCTCTCAGCCATACAACCTAAAACCCCAATTTTAATTTTGGAATTATTTTTTTTTAAATGATTAAAATCATTTAATCTTTTTCTTATTCTTTGTTCAGCTTTATCTCTAATTGAGCATGTGTTTATTAAAATTAGAGATGCATCTTCAGGTTTAGAAGTTATTTCATAATCATTGCTAGATAATATAGAAGCAACAACTTCTGAATCTGAAAAATTCATTTGACATCCGTATGACTCTATATAAGCTTTTTTGGTAAATTTTGAACTTGTTTTTTTTAATACAGTACTTGTAATTGTTCCATTATGCTTATATGGATTTTTTAATAATATTTCTTTTGAGTTATTCAACTGTTTTTTAAAAATTACACAAATATACAAACAAAACTAAAAACTGACATTATGTCGGGTTTTTAAAATTAATTCAAATAAAATTATCTAGAATAAGGATTTTTCAATAGTTGAAGGAAACACAAATTTTCTAAGGTAAACTATGTTACCATTTGATTTTCTTTCTCTTCTTAGTTTTTCTATAATTTCTTTAGGATACTGACTCTCATGACAGAGTAAAGCATCATATGCAGTTTTAAAATGATTATCGTTAAATGAAATTTCAGTTGTTAAATATTTTTTTTCTTGTCCTCTTAAAGTTTGATTTTTTTTATCTTTTATAAAATGATTTGGTGTTCCATAATAGTATAATGAAATTTCTTTATTCCATTCTTTAGATAAAAATACTTGGGTTACGGATGTACTTACTAACCTATGGTCTAAATGATTAGTTCCGCCATCTGGTCCCCATGTGATAATCACATCGGGCTCACTTAATTCAATTAACTCTTTTAATTCCAAAATTAATTTTCTAACGTGAGGAATATGCCCATCAAAACCTTCCCTAGCTTTTAGCTGATCATGATAGTTAAGATGAATTAAATTAACTCCTAATTTATTTGCAGCACATTTCATTTCATTTTTTCTTATTTCAACTAATTCTTCTCCTGCTTTGAAATTATTATATTGATTTACTCCATAACGTCCATCAGTACAAATCACTAAATCAACTGAAACACCTAGATCAGCGTACTTAACTAGAATTGGAGCAATTGTCTGCTCATCATCAGGATGGGAAAATATTGCTAATATTTTTTTTCCTTTAAATTGGCAGTTTGCCTGAGTAAAGAAAAGAATAGAAATAATAATTAAAATTTTTTTAGTCATTTTCTATTTTATTAGTAACAATTTAAGATTACATATATTTATAAGCGCAATTTAATTAAGCTAAATGGAAAAAAACAAATTATATATAATTTCTTTAATATCTTTTATATTTATTCATTTTAGTTATGGTCAAGACAAATTAAATCTTGGAGTAATTGGACTTGTTCATGATCATGTTAATTGGATTCTTAATTATAAGTCTGAAAATGTAAAAATTGTTGGAATTGTTGAGAAAAATATCAATTCTATTAATAGATATAAAAAAAGTTACAATTTGCCAGATTCCATTTTTTTTGACTCGATGAATGATTTATATAATAAAAGAAAAATTGATGCAGTTACTGCTTTTAACTCAACATATGATCATTTAAAAGTTGTTAAGTTTTTTGCGCCAAAAGGTATTCACATAATGGTTGAAAAACCTCTTTCAGTTAATTATGAAATTGCAAAAGAGATGGCTTCTATAGCTAAAAAATATAATATTAGTTTGTTAGTGAATTATGAAACTTCGTGGTATGAATCGACTTATCACTCAAAAACATTAATTGATAATGGGAAAATTGGGAGTTTAAATAAATTAGTTTTCAATACTGGACATCAAGGCCCTATAGAGATTGGTTGTACATCAGAGTTTTTAAAATGGTTAACCGATCCTGTTTTAAATGGTGGAGGAGCATTAACTGACTTTGGATGTTATGGAGCTAATATATCAACATGGCTCTTAGATGGAGAAAAGCCTTTATCTGTTAGTTGTATAGCTAAATCAATAAAAAAAGAAAAATATCCATTGGTTGACGATGATACGACAATAATATTAAATTATGAAAAGAAAAAAGTAATTATTAATGCCTCATGGAATTGGCCTTATAATAGAAAAGATATGCAAATTTATGGTGATAAAGGTTATATTAATGCTATAAATAATAAAAAAATGGAATTCATCAAAAGAGAATATAACTCTTTAAAGAAAATTAATCCACCAAAAATAAGTTCTGAAAGAAAAGATCCTTTTTTATTACTTTACAAAGTAGTTAAAGAAAATTATAAACTAAAACCATTTTCTTTATATTCTATAGAAAATAATCTAATAGTATCAAGAATTTTGGATTTAGCACTAAAATCTTCAAATCAAGGTAAAACAGTTTTATGGGATGAGGATTGATTAAATCTATACTGAGATAAGACTATTAATTTCAATGTTTGTTTTTTTAATACCCTCAAATCCAGATTTAATATTCACAATTTTTTCAAATCCATTTAACTTAAGATATGAAGATGCAATTACACTTCTATAACCAGTTTTACAATGAATATAAAATTCATCTTTTTTTGAAAATTCGTTAATGTTTTTTTGGATATTATTTAATGGTAAATTAATTGCATTACTAATACTTTCAGTATAAAATTCATCTTTCTTTCTAACATCATAAATAAGTAAATCATTTTTTTTATAAATTTTTTCAAAATCAAAAACATTAATTGTTTTAATTTCCTCAACTATTCTTCCACTTGAAATCCAACTATTTATTCCTCCTTTTAAAAAACCAAGTGAATTATCAAATCCAACCCTAGCTAATCTTTCAATAGTTTCTTTTTCTCTTCCATTTGGGCTGACAATTAGTATTGCTTTTTTGACATCTTGCAAAATAGTTCCTACCCATGGCGCAAAACTTCCATTTAAGCCAATAAAAATTGAACCTGGTATATGAGCTTTTGAAAATTCATCTTTACTTCTAACATCAAGAATTATTGCGCTAAATTTTTTTAATTTGATTTCAAATTCAGTCGGTGTTAATGCTTTTTTTCTTTTTTCTATAATATCATTGATATCTTGATAACCTTCTTTATTTAACTTTACATTTTGGTTAAAATATTTTGGTGCAGAATCTAAACCTTCAAGAACTTCTTTAATAAATTCTCGTTTTTTAATATTAGGTCTTAATGCATAGTTTGTTCTTTTTTGCTCTCCAAGAGTTCCAAAAGTTTTTTCTGAAAGATTTTTTCCACATGCTGAACCAGCACCATGTGCAGGATAAACAATTATATCATCAGATAATGGAATTATTTTATTTGTAATGCTTTCATATAAAATAGCGGCTAAGTCTTCATTTTTTATTTTTGATGACTTTTGAGATAAATCAGGCCTCCCAACATCCCCGAGAAATAAAGTATCTCCAGTAAAAATCGCATGATTTTTACCTTTAGAGTTTATAAGAAGATATGTTGTACTTTCCATTGTATGACCTGGTGTATGTAAAGCTTTAATTTTGATAGATCCTAGCTTAAAAACTTCGCCATCTTTTGCAATAATAGATTTAAATGATGTTTTTGAAGTTGGTCCAAAAATAATTGGGGCTCCGGTAGATTTTGAAAGACTTAAATGCCCACTAACAAAATCAGCATGGAAATGTGTTTCGAATATATATTTAATTTTAACATTATTTTTTTTTGCTTTTTCTATATAAGAGTCTATTTCTCGAAGAGGATCAATTATTGCAGCCTCCCCATTACTTTCGATATAGTAAGAGGCTTGAGATAAGCATTCTGTATATATTTGTTCAATTATCATTAAAATTTATTTTGTACGTTCAATTGATCTAAAACTTTATCAATTGAAAAAAAGATATTTTTCTTTTTAATGCTTCTAATTAAATTATTTTCAAATTTAAAACCTTTTTTGCTTTTTTTAAAACCAGAGATTATGACTCTAATTTTTTTATTGTTAAGCTTTTTAATTATTTGACAAAGTAGTTCTGATCCTGAGCTGTCAATATTATATAAATTTTCAATATCAAGAATTAATGTTTTAAAAAAAGAATTATAAATGTTTTGCTTATCAATGAATGATTTTAAATAATTTAAGTTTCCAAAGAAAAGTTGACCTTTTAATTCTAAAATTAGAACATTACTTTTCTTAAATTTTTTTTCTGATATACATATAATACTCTTAGAATTTAATAAATATTTAATCTTATAATTTATCGAAGGACCGGATTTATTAAATTTTGATATAATTATTAGTGTAGAAATAAAGAATCCTAAAATTATGCCTTCTATAATTCCGAAAAAAATTGTTGTAAAAAAAGTAATTAATAGTAAAAAAAATTCGTCTTTAAAGTTTGAAAATAATTTTTGAGGAAATTTATAATCAAAAAGATTAATAACAGCTACAATAATTATTGAAGACAATATTGCTTTTGGTAAATAAAAAAGATAGGATGTAAAAAAAATAATTATTAGACCAACTACCAAAGAACTAATAATAGCTGAAATTCCAGAAACAGCTCCGGACTCATCATTTACTGCTGATCTTGAAAGACCCCCGGTTACAGGATAAGATTGAAAAAGTGAACCTATTATATTTGACATTCCAATTGCAAAAAGTTCTTGATTAGCATCTATTTTATAATAATTATGTTTTTCTTCTAATTTTTTCGCTATTGAAATAGCATGGATATAACCTAGAATGGCTAATGTTATTCCAACATTAAAAAGGTCAAAAAAAACATCATAGTTTAAGACAGGAATTTTAAATTCTGGTAGTCCTTTTGGAATATTTTCTACAACTTCAATTCCTAATTTATTTAAGTTAAAAATATAAGATACAAATGTACCTAAAATTAATACCGTAAAATATATTGGGAATTTAGGTCTGAATTTTTTAAAAAAAAATATTATTAAAATTGAAGATAAACCAAGTAATAATGTTGATATATTAATTTGATTTATATTATTAAATATATCAATTAAAATATTTTGAATTAAACTAGTTTGTGATATATTTATTCCAAGTAAATACTTTAATTGACTAAAACCAATTATAATTGCGAGAGCTGAGATAAACCCATTTATTAGTGGTTTACTCAAGAGGATAGCAATAAAACTAAATCTAAATAATGCCATTAAAATTTGAAACGATCCTACAATGAATGCTAATGAAATAGCCATTAATATATACTGTTCTGGGCTTAAAATTGAAATTATTCCTAGGCCTGAAGCTACAATTAAAGAATCAATAGCTACTGGCCCTACTGATAATTGCCTGGATGTCCCAAGAATAGCATATACAATTTGAGGTATTAAGGCTGCGTAAAGACCATAAATAGGAGGTAAACCTGCAATTAAAGCATAAGCCATTCCTTGAGGAATTAATAAGATACCAACATTTATTCCAGCAAAAAAATCATAATATAAATTCTTTTTTTTATAATTTGGAAGCCATTTAAGAATTGGAATAATTTTCTTCAAAACATTATATTTATTCAAAATTAAGGTTCTTTTTTTTAGTTAAAATTTTATTCTTATTTATTTTAAAAAGTTAAAAATTTTAACGTTAAAAAAAAACTTAACTATTTTTGTCCAGAAATTTTTTAAGATATGTCTAAAAATTTAGTAATTGTAGAGTCTGCAACAAAAGCAAAAACAATAGAAAAAATTTTAGGTAAGGATTATAAAGTAGCTTCTTGTTATGGACATATATCAGATCTGCCTTCAAATGAATTAGGAGTTGATGTTGACAAGGATTTTATTCCAAAATATATAATTTCATCTGAAAAGAAAAAAATTGTTAGTGAATTAAAAAAACTTTCTAAAAAAGCAAAAATTGTTTGGCTTGCTAGTGATGAAGATAGAGAGGGGGAGGCAATAGCATGGCATTTATCTAATAATTTAAATTTAAATCAACAGAACTCTCGTAGAATAGTTTTTTCAGAAATAACTGAAAAAGCCATAAAAAGAGCGATTGAAGAGCCTAGAGCTATAAATGATAATTTAGTTAATGCCCAGCAAGCAAGGAGGGTTTTAGATAGACTTGTAGGATATGAATTATCTCCTGTTTTATGGAAAAAAGTAAAAGGGGGTTTATCTGCGGGAAGGGTTCAATCAGTTGCCGTTAGATTAATTGTGGAAAGAGAAAGGTCAATTAAAAATTTTGTTCCCATACAAAGTTTTAAAACTCAAGCTAAATTTATTACAAATGACGGGAAACATATATTAGCTCGTTTAAATGAGGATTTCAGTGATTTGAATCTGATTAAAAATTTTTTAGAAATAAATAAGAATGCTAACTATAAGGTTAATTCAATTCTAAAAAAACCATCCAAAAAAATGCCATCTCCTCCTTTTACAACTTCTACACTTCAGCAAGAAGCATCAAGAAAACTTTCTTTTTCTGTAAGCAAAACAATGAATGTTGCTCAAAGATTGTATGAAGCAGGATTAATTACTTACATGAGAACTGATAGTGTAAATATTTCTAATGAAGCAAAAAATAGTATTGCTAATGAAATTAAGTCTTTATATGGTAGTGAATATTTGTCTTTAAGAAGTTATAAATCAAAATCTAAAGGAGCTCAAGAAGCTCATGAAGCAGTCCGACCTACGGATTTCTCTAAAGCCACTATTTCTTCTGATTATGATCAGAGTCGTTTATACGACTTAATATGGAGAAGAACTGTTTCATCTCAAATGGCTGAGGCCAAAATTGAAAAAACACAAATTGAAATTTTATCTAATAAATTTTCTCAGAAATTTTTAGCAGATGGAGAGGTAATAATTTTTGATGGATTTTTAAAAGTTTATTTAGAAGGAAAAGATGAAGAAGAAGAAAATAGCAAAGGATTATTGCCAGTTGTAAATAAGGGTGATAGTTTAATTAGAAAAAAAATAACCTCTAGGCAGAGATTTTCTAGACCACCATATAGATTTTCAGAAGCTTCTTTAGTAAAAAAATTAGAAGAATTGGGGATAGGTAGACCCTCTACTTATGCACCTACTATTTCAACAATTCAAAATAGAGGATATATAGAAAAAGGCAGTTTTGAGGGTTTAAAAAGAAGTTTTTTAGAATTAGAACTTCAAGATCTTAATATCTCAGAAAAAAAGTTATCTGAACTTACTGGAAGTGACAAAGGAAAATTAATCCCTACTGATATTGGAATTATTGTTAATGATTTTTTAGTTTCAAATTTTGAATCTATTTTGGATTTTAACTTTACAGCACAGGTAGAACAAAGTTTTGATGATATTGCTAAAGGTTCTAAAGACTGGACTCAAATGATTGATAATTTTTATAAAAATTTTCATTCAAATGTCGAAGATGTCAAAAAAAATGCAAAGAGAGAATCAGGTGAGAGAATACTAGGAAATGATCCTAAAACTGGAAGGTTACTAAAAGTTAGACTAGGTAAGTTTGGTCCAATTGCTCAATTAGGAGAATTAACTGACGACAAGAATCCTGTTTATGCAAGCTTAACTAATAATCAACAATTAGAAACCATTACATTTGAAGAAGCATTAAGATTATTTGAATTTCCTAGAATAATAGGTTCTTATGAAGATAATGAAGTCTCTGTTAATAATGGGAGATATGGTCCTTACTTAAAATTTGATAAAACTTTTATTTCTATTCCAAAAGATTTGTCTCCATATTCAATAAATATTGATGGTGCAATTAAATTAATTGAGGAAAAAAGAAAAGCAGATGCTCCAATTCATGTATATGATAATCTTCCTGTGGCAAAAGGGATTGGTAGATTTGGTCCATTCTTAAAATGGAATGGACTATTTATTAATGTCAATAAATCATATGATTTTGAGAATTTGCAAAAAAATCAAATTGAAGATTTAATTAAGGAAAGAATTCAGAAGGATAAAGATAAAATAATTCATGATTGGAAAGATTTGGGAATTAGAGTTGAAAAAGCTAGATGGGGAAGATCAGTAATTATTAAAGGGAAAAAAAGAATTCAACTTTCTAAAGATATTGATACCCAAAAGTTGACTAAAGAGGATGCTGAGGGTTACCTTGGTAAAAAATCTAAAAAATAAATATATTAGTATGATTGAAGATTTTTTAAATCCAGTTGATATAAATCAATACCATCAAATTTCTTCTCTTCCAAAACAAATTATTGGAAAAAACATTAAAATTTATAATAAAAAAGAAGGATTACCTGATTTAAAGCAATTTTCGATTGCAATAATGGGTGTTTTTGAAAGCAGAAATAGTTTCTATAAAATGGAAAAAAATGAATTGAATGATTTCAGAAGTGCTTTTTATTCTTTGTATCCAGGAAACTGGAATATTAATATAATTGATTTAGGAAATTTAGAAAATGGAGAAACAGTTGAGGACACCTATTCTGCATTAAAAGAAATAATTATTTTTCTCCAAAAATTTAATGTAATACCTTTAGTATTAGGCGGAAGTCATGACTTAATTTATCCTGCATATAGGTCTTTTCAATCAAAAAAACAATTAGTAAACATTGTTTCAGTTGATCGTTCATATGATTTTTCTCAAGATGAAGAATTAATTTCTGGTAGATCTTATATGAGCAAAATTATTATGGAACAACCAAATTTTCTAAATAATTATACAAATATTGGATATCAAAACTATTATTGTGCACAAGAGGAAAAAGATTTAATGGATAGATTATATTTTGATTCTATTAGTTTAGGAGATGTATTATATGATGTAAAACAAGTAGAACCAATTTTTAGAGATGCGGATATAGTAGGTTTTGATATGAAATGTTTGTCATGGCAAGCTAATGGAGAAATTAACTCAACTCCTAACGGGATTGATAGTAGGACTATTTGTGCTTTATCTAGATATGCTGGTATTAGTGATAAAGTTTCTTTTTTAGGTCTGTATGAGTTAGGATGGTCTAATTCAATATTTAATCAATTATTAGCACAAATAGTTTGGTATTTTATTGAAGGAGTTCAATATAGGTATAATGAATTTCCCGTTAATATAAATGAAGGTTTTATAAAATATAATGTTAATTTATCTGACAGAGAAATTGTTTTTTATAAAAGCAATATGAGTCAAAGATGGTGGATGGAATTAATAAATGATAATATAACAAATAATAAATTTAAAACTTCTACGTTATTACCTTGCACGGAGCAAGATTATGAAGAGGCTATGAAAGATAAGATACCTGAAAGATGGTTCAATGCCATAAAAAGGTTACACTAAAATAGTCTTTTTAAAAAATATTTGTGTTGTGTTTAATTATGTTATGAATAAAAAATAGTTAGTTTTATGCTGAATCGTTTATTGCATACTATATTATTGAACAATTTTTTAATGAAAAAAGTATTTTTATTAATCATTACTTCTTGTGTTTTATTTTCATGTGGAAATAAAAACAGAGGTGAGTTAATTGGTGTTAAACAAAAAAAGTGGTTTGGTGAAAAGCCTTATGGAATGACTTTAATTGAAGGTGGTGCATATATTATGGGTAAGTCTGACGAAGATCAAGCTCAAACTCAAAATGCTCCAGCAAAAACAGTTACTGTTCCATCTTTTTACATGGATGAAACTGAAATTACTAATAGTGAATACAGACAGTTTGTATATTGGGTAAAGGATTCTATTGCTCTTGCAATGTTAGCAAGAAAAGCTGCAGAAAGAGATGAAGGTGGAGAACCTAATCCTGAGGGTATAGGAGAATTTGCTTTTCAAGATGCTGATACATCTGATTTAAATGAATTTCAAAAGTACATGAAACAAAATTATTATGATGTAAGTGAAGATCCATATGCTGGAAGACCTTTAAACTGGGATGCTGATTTATCATGGGAGACTGAAGATTATGTTGATCAAGCTTATGCAGAGGTTATGGATTCTCTTTATTTACCTCCGGAATTATGGTATAATGGAGAAATGAAGCTTGATGTTACTAAACTTATTTACGCTTACACATGGTTTGATGCTGAAGGTGCAGCTGCTGAGTCTAAAAGAAATAGACAACAATTTATTGACAGAACACCATTTATTAAAAAGGAAGAAATTCAAATCTATCCAGATACCACGGTTTGGATTAAAGATTTTATTTATTCTTACAATGAACCTATGCATAATGATTATTTTTCTCATCCTGCATATCAAGATTATCCTGTAGTTGGGGTTTCTTGGAAACAAGCTGTTGCATTTTGTAATTGGAGAACTAATTTTAAAAATGGTTATCAAAGATCAAAAGGTAAACATACAGTAAGTAGGTTTAGATTACCTAATGAAGGTGAATGGGAATATGCAGCTAGAGGAGGAATACCTTCTGGGACATATCCTTGGGGATCACCTTATCTTCTTAATGATAGAGCATGTTTTTTAGCTAACTTTAAACCTTTGAGAGGTGATTATGCTTCAGATCAAGCGGTTTATACTGTTGAGGCAAAGTCTTATCTCCCTAATGATTATAATTTATACAATATGGCTGGAAATGTAGCAGAATGGACTAATTCTTCTTATGATTCTGGAGCATATGATTATGTAGCAACACTAAATCCAAATATGTCTTTTGAAAATGAACAAAGAAAAGTTATTAGAGGTGGATCATGGAAAGATGTTGCATATTTTCTTCGAGTAAGCTCAAGAGATTACGAATATGCTGATACTTCTAGAAGTTTCATTGGCTTTAGAACAGTACAAGATTATTTAGGTTCACAAAAAGTTAAAATAAAATAAAAAAAAACACTTAATAATTTTTATATTTAGGAAATAAAAAATAACAAATAAAATGGACGATAAATCATTACAAAAAAGACTAAGAGGTAAATTAATTATGCATATGCTTTTCGGATTAGGAGGAGCAGTTGTAATTATTGGAGCATTATTCAAGATTCTTCACTTAGAATTTGGCCCTATAACTGGAGGACTTGTTCTTGGAATAGGTCTTGGAACTGAAGCACTCATTTTTACTGCTTCTGCACTTGCTACTGGTGAAATTCATGAGGAGCATGATGATTATGTAAAAAAAGTTAAAAATGGAGGAGGCCCAGCTAAATCATCTGGAGGAGGTCCTGGATTATCATCAAAAATTGACGCATTAATGGCTGAAGCTAAGCTTGATGTTCAATTAATGAATAGACTAACTAAAAGCATTAAAGATCTTGAGTCATCTGCACAAGCACTTAATCCAGCTACAAATGCTGTTTCTGCATCAGAAGCTTATGCTGAAAAGATGTCTAAAGCAGCAGCTCAAATGGAAGAACTTAATTCTAAATATCAAGAGCAAATTAATTCTGCGCAAGGAAATTCTGAGTTTAACGAGAAACTGGCTAGTAATGCAAGAAAGCTTAAAGCTCAAATGGATAGTATGAATGCAAATTTAGCTTCATTAAATCAAGTGTATAGTGGAATGTTAAATGCAATGGAAAAAAAATAAAAAATGGCAGGAGCTAAAGAAACACCCAGACAGAAACTAATTAGTTTGATGTATCTGGTTTTTATTACAATGCTTGCTTTAAATGTGAGTAAAGAAGTTTTAGCGGGCTTTGGTCAAATGTTTTATAAGATTAAAGATGCTAATGCTAGATTAGCTGAAACTAATGAAATATTGTACGAAAAAGTAAAAACTAACGCTGATGATAAAGAAGGTAAGTGGTTAGGACACAATAGAACTGCTCAAAGAATAAAGCAGGAATCAGATAAGTTATATGATTTAGTATCGAAAATTAAAAATGAAATAACTGAGCAACAAAAAGAAAAGGATCCCGAATTAATAGAGTTTCAACAGATGGACAAAGGAGATCAATTAAATTCTGTTTTTTTTGGGCCTGATGGAGTTTCTCAAAGGGGAGATGAGTTTGTTAATCAAATAAATGATTATAAAATGCAAGTTATTCAAGTTTTTGGAAGTCAGTATCCAAAATCTATAGAAGTTGTTGAGGCTAGGTTTTTTACTGGAGATCAAAACAGCAATGTTAAAAACAAAGATAATCAGGACCAACCTTGGTTAGCATGGAACTATGAAGGATTTCCTTTGATTTCTTCATTAGCAAAACTTACCATGCTTCAAAATGATATTCGACAAACTGAAACAGATGTTCTTACAACTCTTATGGGTAAAGAAATGGAATTAGAGACCGGAGTTAATGAATCTAATTATATTACTTTATTAAAAACTGAAAAAGGGGCTTATTATTCTGGAGAAATTTTTGATGGAAGTGTTATTTTAGGAAGAAAAGGAGGTGCCCAAAACCCAAACAGTGTAAAGATAAGTCTTGATGGTAATGAGTTGACAGATAAACAGTATGAACTTATACCAGGAGGAATTAAGTTAAAAGTAGACGCAGGAAGACCTGGGGATCATACTTTAACTGGTGATCTTGTTTTTCTTAATGATGGTGAGGAGTCTAAGATTAGTGTAAATCAAACTTTTACAACAATTTCTAAACCTAATTCAGCAGTTATTTCTGCTGATAAGATGAATGTTGTTTATAGAGGTGTTGATAATCCAATTACAATATCTATTCCTGGAATTATAGATAGTAAGGTTAGAGCAAGCGCTCCAGGTTTAAAAAGAGTCAGAGGAAGTAAATACATGTTGTCACCTCAAAAAGGAAGAGAAGTAAAAATAAATGTTTCTGGAACTCTTCCAGATGGTAAAAGAGTTTCTTCCGTATCAAAATTTAGAATTAAAGAAATTCCAAAGCCAACAGGATTTTTTAGAGGTAAAGATGGGGCTTTTGGCTTACCGAAAACTAGTTTAGAAAAAGGAAGGGTTGAAGCTAGACTTGTTGATTTTGATTTTGACTTACCTGTTAAAGTTACTGAATTCAGATTTAGAGCTCCTGGAATGCCAAGTATGGTTATCAAAGGTAATAGACTGAATTCAAAGGCAGTAAATTCTTTGAGAAGAATAAAAGCTGGGCAAACAATTATTATAACAGATATTAAAACTGCTATAACAGGATCCAAATATAGATTACAAAATCCATCGCCAATTTCTATTACTATAAATTAAAATTTATTGTCATGAAAAATTTTATCATCTATCTTTTTAGTTTTTTATTATTGTTTTCTTTTAAATATTCGTTTTCCCAAGCAAATCTTTTAAACGCTAAGGTTCCTCAGGAAATAGGAATTCCAAATGAACAACAACTAGAAGCGGATGATGAGACACCTATTGCCTATGGTTTTGTGGAAGATCGTGATGTCATGTGGTCTAAAACAATTTGGGAGAAAATTGATTTAGATGAAAGAATTAATTTTCCTTATTATTATCCTACAGTGGCTAATGGTATGTTATCAGAAAACAGAAAATCTCTTTGGAGAATAATTATTGATGGAATTAAAAGTGGTGAAATAAAAGAGATTTATAATGACGATTATTTTACAGAGAAAATAACATTAGTTGAATTAGGTGATAGACTCGTAAGTAGAGATATTTCTGAAGATGCAAGAGAAAGATTAAATGCAGGTGAGATAACAGAGGATTTTTTAGTTGAAGATGATTATGATACTAATCTCATGGAATCTGATGACATTGAACAGTATTTTGTTAAAGGAACATGGTATTTTAATAAGAGATTAGGAGAGTTGAAATATAGGCTTTTAGCAATTGCTCCAGTAGCTGCAGATATTTCTACTTTCAGTGATAAAACTGCAAAAGCTGATCCTGAAAACTTTAACCCTCTGTTTTGGGTTTGGTTTCCTGATGCAAGAAAGGTATTAAATGAAAATAAAGTATTTAATATTAAAAATTCATCTCAGCCTGTAAGTTTTGATCATATGTTAAATTCTAGAAGATTTAATGCAACTATATATAAGGAAGAAAATGTATATGAAGATAGACAGGTTAAAGATTATATGTATGAGGATGCTCTTAGGCAACTTCTAGAATCAGAAAGAATTAAATCAGTTATACGTGATTTTGAACAAGATCAGTGGAATAACTAATTTTAATCAAATTTTAAAACGCTACTTTTAAAGTAGCGTTTTTTTTTACATTATTATTTCTAATTTAATCAATGATGATAGATTACATAATCGTAGGTTATGGAATAGCTGGTTTATCTTTTGCATTTAAGCTTATTAAAGAAAAGAAAGATTTTGTAATTATTGATAAACCTGAAACAAATTCTACTTTCCAATCAGGTGCAGTTTTAAATCCAACAATTTTAAAACGATATACTATTTCATGGAAAGGATCTGATTTTTTAAAATTTGCAAAGAAATTTTATGTTGAATTTGAAAATGAATATAATGTAAAAGTTTTTGACAAAATTATGATTCACAGATACTTTTCAAGAAAACAAGAACAAAATGATTGGATTGTAGCAAGTGGTTTAAAATCCCTTGAAAATTATTTAGATCATCAAGTTATCAATGAAGGTAATTATCCTATTTTATTAAAAAATGGTTATGGAATCGTAAAAAATACAGCTAAAATTTATCCAAAATTATTATTAGATACTTTTAAATTTAATCTTACAAAAAATAATTTTATCAATAAAAAATTTGATTATAAAAAACTGGAAATTTTTAAACAATATGTAAAATATGGAAATTTCAAATCAAAAAAAATTGTTTTCTGTGAAGGAGTAGGAATAAAAAATAACATTTTTTTTAATTATTTGCCGATTGAAAGCTTAAAAGGAGAATATTTAATAATTAAATCACCGAAATTATCAAGTAATTACATTTTAAAATCCTCAATTTATATTATTCCTCTTGAGAAAAAATTTTTTTGGGTAGGTTCAACATATGATTTTAATGATAAATCACTAAAAAAAACAAAAAAAGGATATAACTTTTTATTATCTAAACTTAATTCTTTTATTTCAGTTCCCTTTGAAGTAATTGATCATAAAATTGGTTTTAGACCTGTTGTTAAAGATAGGAGGCCAATTTTAGGTCGACATCCAAAATATGAAAACTTAATATTATATAATGGATTAGGAACTAGAGGTCTTATGTTAGCTCCCCTATTATCAAAATGGTTGTATGAATATACATCAGATAATAAAGAATTTTACAAGGAAATTTCTATTAATAGATATAAAGAATTATATAAAAATTAATTTAATTTTTGAAGATATCTCTCAGCATCTAGTGCAGCCATACAACCAGTTCCAGCTGCAGTTATTGCTTGACGATATTCTTTATCTTGAACATCTCCTGAAGCAAAAACTCCGGGAATGTTAGTTTTTGTAGTTTTTCCTTTTGTAATTATATAACCCAGATCATCCATTTCTAATTGATCATTAAAAATTTCAGTATTAGGTTTGTGCCCTATTGCAATAAAGAGACCAGAAATGGAAATTTCATCTTTCTTTTTTGTAACATTATTTATTATTCTTAAACCTTCAACAACATTTTCTCCAAGAACTTCGTCAATTTCAGAATTAAACTTTAGAATAATATTTTTTGATTTAAATACTCTATTTTGCATTGCTTTGGATGCCCGCATTTTATCTTTTCTTACAAGCATTGTTACTTTAGAGCATATTTTAGACAAATAAGTTGCTTCTTCTGCAGCAGTATCGCCACCACCAACTACAGCAACTTCTTGATTTTTATAAAAAAAGCCATCACATACAGCACATGCAGACACACCACCACCAATTAATCTTTGTTCACTTTCTAAACCAAGATATTTTGCAGTTGCACCAGTACTTATAATTATTGTTTTTGTTTCTATTTCAGATCCATCTTCAATAATAACTTTATGCAGTTTTCCAATTTTTTTAGAAAGTTTCACATTTTTAACATGACCAATTCTTACATCTGTTCCAAACCTTTCGGCTTGCTCTTTAAGTTGAATCATCATTGTAGGACCATCTATCCCTTTAGGGTATCCAGGAAAATTATCAACATCGGTTGTTGTTGTTAATTGCCCTCCAGGTTCTAACCCTGTATATAGTACTGGTTTTAAATCAGCTCTAGCGGCATATATAGCAGCTGTATATCCTGCAGGTCCACTTCCAATAATTAATGTTTCAAGTCTCTCCATGCTTTTAATTATTAATTTACATGTGTAATTTTCAATATAAATTAATGGTAAATATAATTTCTTAAAGTATATAATTTTCAAAAATTTATTAGATTTTGTTAAGATTAAATAATTTGATTTTTTTATTTTAAAAAATGAAATTAACTAAAGAAATAAATGAATTTAAGATATGTTTATCTTTGCTTAATTAAAATCATTTTTATAAATAATGAATCAAAATAAAAGTAAGGTTATAAAATATAAACCTCCAGGAAGTTTTGAAGAAACTAGATTTGAAAAACTTCATAATATTATTTATAATAATTCTGATGAGGGATCATTATCTATAGCTCTTTCTATTGCTCAACTTATTAAGGAAAAACAATCTCAAAAAAAGAATTGTGTTTTAGGTTTAGCAACAGGTTCTTCGCCTTTAAGTGTTTATAGAGAATTAATTAGAATGCATAAAGAAGAAGGACTTAGTTTTAAAAATGTAATTACTTTTAATTTAGATGAGTATTTTCCATTAAGTAAAAACGATATTAACAGTTATGATTATTTCATGAATGAGAATTTATTTAATCATATTGATATACCCAAAGAAAATATTAACATTCCAAATGGTGAAATTTCATTTGAAAAAGTTAGAAAATCATGTAATGATTATGAAAAAAAAATCATTAAGGCTGGGGGAATAGATCTTCAAATTTTGGGAATAGGTAGAACAGGGCATATAGGTTTTAATGAACCAGGTTCTCATTTTAATTCTCAAACTAGGTTAGTTAAGTTAGATGATGTAACACGTTTTGATGCTGCAAAATCTTTTCAAGGAATTGAAAATGTTCCAAGAGAAGCAATAACAATGGGTATTCAAACTATTTTAGGTGCTAAAAGAATAATTTTAATGGCATGGGGATCAAATAAAGCTTTAATTCTAAAAAAAGCAATAGAAGGAAAAACTACATCTTTAATTCCTACATCATATTTGCAACATCATAAGAATACAACTTTAGTTTTAGATAATGAATCTTCTTCAGAATTAACTCGAGTTAAAACTCCATGGTTAGTTGGGGCATATGAATGGAATATAGAAAATAGTGCAAGAGCTGTTATTTGGCTTTGTGAAAAAACTGGTAAGTCAATATTAAAATTAACTGATAGTGATTATAAAGAAAATGGAATGGTTGATTTATTGAATGCAAGTGGATCTAGTTATGATTTAAACATTAAAATGTTTAATAAATTACAACATACAATTACAGGATGGCCAGGGGGAAAACCTGATTCAGATGATTCAAAAAGACCTGAAAGGAAATCTCCTCATCCAAAAAAAGTAATAATTTTTAGTCCTCATCCAGATGATGATGTAATATCAATGGGGGGAACTTTTGACAGATTAGTTTCTCATGGAAATGAAGTTAATGTTGCCTACCAAACTTCTGGAAATATTGCCGTTTCAAATGAAGATGCATCTAAGTTTTTAGAAGTAACTCATGATATGTTCCCCGACAAAATTAAAAAGGAATACGAGGAAATAATCAATAAGTTTAAATCTAAAGGAAATAAAAATCCTGATCCAAATATAATAAGAAAACTTAAGAGCTCTATAAGAAAAAGAGAGTCACTTGGAGCTACAAGATATATTGGAATTCCTGATAATCAGGTTCATTTTTTGAATCTTCCATTCTATGAAACGGGAACTGTATCAAAAAATCCAATTTCTAGAAATGATATTGAAATAACTAAAAATTTAATTAAAAAAATAAAACCTCATCAAATTTATGCTGCAGGTGATTTAGCAGATCCTCATGGAACTCACAGAGTTTGTTTAGAAATAATTTTTAAGGCTATTAAAAGTTTAAAAAAAGAACCTTTTATGAAGGATTGTTGGGTTTGGTTATATAGAGGTGCTTGGCATGAATGGGAAACTTATGAAATTGATATGGCTGTCCCTATGAGTCCAGATCAAGTTTTAAGAAAAAGAAATGCAATTTTTTTCCATCAATCTCAAAAAGATGGAGTGATGTATCAAGGAAATGACCAAAGAGAATTTTGGGTTAGAGCAGAGCAAAGAAATGCAGAAACTGCAAAAAAGTATAGGAATTTAGGTCTTTCAGATTATGAAGCAATTGAAGCATTTAAAAGATATCATTTTTAACTTAAAAACAAACTTTTGACTAATTATAAATTTCTAATTTTTTTATTATTAACATTTTCAGTTTGTGGTCAGACTAGGATTAGTTTAAAAGATTCTATTTCGATTGTTAAGGTTTTAAAATTTCAGGAGGATGCATGGAATGAGGGAAATATAAATAAATTTATGGAAGGGTATTTAAAATCTGACAAAATAGTATTTACTGGATCAAGTGGATCTATATATGGTTGGGAAGAAACAAAAAAAAGATATTTAAATAATTATTCTAATAGGACTTTAATGGGAAATTTAAAATTTAAAATTATAAATTTCCAAAAACTAAGCGAACATATAATTCAAATGCAAGGAAGTTTTTATTTAAAAAGAAAAATAGGCGATAGTAAAGGTTTTTTTTCTTTAATATGGAAAAAAGAAAATGAAAAATGGTTTATAATTAGTGATCACACATCAGTCTCAAAATAATTTTTGTAATTCATTTATTAAATTTGCCCTTTCTTTAAAATATTTTATGTTTTTTAAAAAATATATTAGTTTAATCTTTCTAATCTTTTTTCTTTTCTCATGTAGAAATGAAATATTTACGCCTCCAAATATTATTTTTATTTTAACAGATGATCAAGGCTATGGTGATTTAGGGGTTTATGGAGCTGATGATATTTTAACTCCAAATATTGATTTTTTAGCTTCACAAGGAGCAAGATTTACTTCCTATTATGCAACTCAACCAGTATGTTCTGCTTCAAGGGCATCTATTTTAACTGGATCATATTCAGACAGGATTAGCATTTATGGTGCATTTATGCCTAATTCAAAAAAAGGGATTAATATTCAAGAAACTACAATTGCTGAAATGTTAAAAGACAAGGGATATTCTACTGGAATTTTTGGAAAATGGCATTTAGGTGATGCTCCAGAATTTTTTCCAACAAGACATGGTTTTGATGAGTTTTATGGAATTTTATATTCTAATGATATGTGGCCATATCACCCCGAACAAGGAACAATTTTTAATTTTGATGATTTAAAATTATATGAAAATGAAAATATACTGAAAACAATTGAGGATCAATCATTTTTAACTGAAGCTATAACAGATAGAGCAATAAATTTTATAGAAAAAAATAAGAAAACTCCTTTTTTTCTATATATCCCTCATCCTCAACCTCATGTCCCTCTTTTTGCTAAGAATAATTTTTTAGGCACTCAAGCAAGGGGAATTTATGGAGATGTAATAAATGAAATTGATTTTTCTTTTGGAAGAATTTATGATGTTTTAAAGAAAAATAATTTGGTAAATAATACAGTAATAATTTTTACATCAGATAATGGGCCTTGGTTGTCATATGGTACACATTCAGGTTCACCTGGAATTTACAGAGAAGGTAAAGGGACATGTTGGGAAGGAGGTAATAGAGTTCCTGCTATTATCTCTTTTCCAAAGAATATAAAACCTAATACTATTATTGATGCTCCAGTTATGGGGATTGATTGGTTGCCAACTATAAAAGAGTTTTCAAAGAGTGATAATGTAAAGCATAAAATAGATGGAAAATCTTTAGTTCCATTATTGACTGGAAAAACATATAAATCTCCTCATGAAAATTTATTTTTTTATTATAGAGAAAATGAATTACATGCAATCAGACACAAAGACTGGAAATATTATTTAAGTCATTCATACAGAAGCTTAAATGGAAAAAAAGGTAAATCTGATGGAACACCAATAAAATATGAGACTAATTATATAAATTCTCCAGAGTTATATAATTTGATTAATGATCCTAAAGAAAAAAAGAATGTTGTGGATTTATATCCTAATATTGTAAAAAAAATTGATAAGATATCAGATTCTATTAGTTTAATTTTAGGGAATAGTTTAAAAGGTATTAAAGGAAGTGAAGTAAGACCTATAGGATTAATTAAGAATTAAAAAATTATTTTAATGATCAGATCAAAATTTATTTTTTTTATTACAGTTTTAACTTTTTCATGTTCATTATTATTTAGTCAGGAAAATGAAATGATGATGGATTCAATTCCCTTTGGGGCAATAATTCAATCAGAATTGGGAGGAAAAAGATCAAAATTTTATGGCAATACTAGATTTACTCTAAATCAGGCCTATTTTTCCAATTGGATTTCAGGAGGAGAAAGTTCTATTACAGGTTTATTTGGAATGGATTATAATTATAATTATTCCGATAGAAATGGATTAATTTGGGATACAAATTTCTTGTTATCTCTTGGAGCAACTTATATTAAAGGAAATGATTATACCAAAAAAACAGATGATAGAATAGAAATTAATTCATTAATTGGAAAGCAAATAAATAGATTATCAAGTTATTCTGTTTATGTAAACCTCAAGACACAATTAAGACCAGGTTATAATTATCCATTAACTTCAGGTGAAGAATTTAATCGAGAAAAAATATCAGAATTTTTCTCACCAGCAATTATTCAAGGGGGCTTTGGTTTATATATAAAAAAAGAACCAATTTATTGGATTAATATGTCACCTCTTGCAGCTCGAGTTATTATGGTTAATTCTAGTTATACAAAGAATTTAACTGAAGATCAAAAATATTTTGGTGTGGATCCAAATAAAGTAAGTAAGTTCTTTTTTGGAGCTTCAGTTACAGGAAACATAAAATTTAATTTAGTGACTAATATTACTTTAGAGAATAAATTTAACACTTATATTAATTATTTAGAGAAAACAAAAAATATAGATATTGATTGGAATATGGATTTTAGATTCAAGGTTAATGATAAGATATCCAGTAATTTAATTATTCATTTTATTTACGATGATGACTTAATAAAAAAGCTGCAAATTAGAGAAATCTTTGGTTTAGGTATTAATATAGATTTATAGAATTAATTAGTTCCTTTTGCTTGATTAATAAACCAATCAAAATTGTAGTAAGTTAAAAAGACATTGTAAACACTTCCTTGACCTCTTGGTTCCATGGCAAGAACAACATTTTTATTTTCATCAACAAACCTAATACAAGGTTTGTTTTTGTTCATTAATAATGGTTTTGACCAATTTTCTTGAGAGTAAACAACTTTATAATTTTTCGATTCCAAAAATGCTTTTGTTGAAACTAAATATTCTTCTGCTTGTTTTAGATTAAGATTTTTTTTACTCCAAAATGATACTTCTACAAGTTCTTCATTTTTTTCAACAAGCGAGTTATTTCTTATAGAATACGAAGTTCCTTTCCCTAAAGAAAAGTTTTTATATTTCTTTTTATTTGTTTTAATATAAGCTTTTGCATTTTTAATAGGCATTTTGTATGTAAGAGAGTCAAATAAAATTTTTTGACCCTGCAAAAAATTAAATGAAAATATCAATAAAAATGAAAGTAAAAGTTTATAATTATAAAACATAGCTTTTTTTATTTAGTTTTTTAAACGTTTAAATTTCAAATGTATTATATGATTAAATATTTTATTATTTGATTCCAGTTATTACTAAAGTTCCTCTCCATTTTTTTGTTTCTCCAACCTTCCAAGTTTTAATTTCTTTAAATCCAACTTCAAAAAAGAAATTTTCCCATTTTTTTTCAGAAAAAAGACTCATTATTGATATTCCACATTCATTTGGCCATGAGTGTGAGATTTTATTTTCGTAATAATAATCTATCCCCATTATAAGTCTTGAATTTTTTTTTAACCATGATGAATAAATATGCTTTATAAGTTTTTTAGGGTTTTTGAAGTAATAAAAAACTTCCATTGAGTGAACTAAATCAATTTTATTTTTCGGTTTCCAATCAAGTAAATCTTCACAGTAGTATTTATTTTTTTTATCAATAGATTTTGCTTTTTCAATCATTTTTTGAGATCCATCAATTCCGATAGATTTGATGCATTTATTTAGTTTTGATACTTTCCGTACAACCCAACCATTTCCACAGCCAGCATCTAAAAAAGTAAAATAATCTAGCTTTTTTATTGAAAATTTAATCATATTATCTACTGAGAACTTATGATTTTTTTCCATACCCACATCTTTTCCATTTATAGCCCAATCACTAAAAACATCTACAGGAAGCTTTCTTTTCATTTTTTAAATTTATTTCCTTTGTATATCATATATGGCATTGGGATAAATATTGAAATACACCAAATAAGTGATGCAGTTATCCCATCATAGAGAATATAGAATAAAAGAAAAATTAAAGCGGAATATAGTGTTAGGTTAAGAAAAAATTTTTTAAAAAATATTAGATAGTTTTTTAGATCAAATTTTTTTTGGTCTTCTTTTGACATTGTGTTATATCCAGAGAGTAAATATTTGGCATTTTTTTCATTAATGGTATAAGCAATTATTACAAAAATCATTTCACAAAATAATACAGAAATAAGAGCAATTATATCAGAATCCATATGATAAAATTAATACATAATATTATTATTTGATTATCTTAAAAAAGATTTTTAAAATTTTATGGAGACTCAAATTAGTTCAATTGATTTATGGATAATTGTTTTTTATTTTTTTATAGTTTTATTTCTAGGGTTTTGGGTAGCTAGAAAAACAAGTACTGGAGAGGATCTTTTTTTAGGAGGCAGAAGTCTTACATGGGGAGTTATAGGATTATCCTTATTTGCTTCAAATATTTCAAGCACAACTATTGTTGGACTCACTGGAGCGGCATACTCAAGTGGAATTGTTCAATCTGTATATGAGTGGATTTCAGGGATTCCTTTAATTATAGCAGCATTGATTTTTGTTCCGCTATATCTGAATTCAAAAATTACTACAATTCCTGAATTTCTAGGAAAACGATTTGATAGACGCTCTCAAGTATTTTTCTCGATAGTAACTATACTTACAAGTATATTGGTTGAAACTGCGGGAGGACTTTATGCTGGAGCAATTGTATTGAAAACATTTTTTCCAAATCTTATAATCTGGCAAACAACTATCGTATTAGCTTTCATTGCAGGAATTTATACTGCTTTTGGTGGGCTTAAAGCTGTAGTTTATACAGATACTTTACAAGCTATAGTCTTAATAACAGGAAGTACAATTTTAACCTATATACTTTTTGAAAAAATTGACTTTTCAATTGAAAAAATGATTGCTGCAGCTCCAGAAGGTCATTTTTCAATTTATCGACCTATTAATGATAGCACTTTACCATGGCCAGGATTATTTTTAGGAGCTCCTTTATTAGGATTTTGGTATTGGTCTACTAATCAATATATAGTTCAAAGAGTATTAGGAGCTAAGGATATAAAAAATGCTCGTTGGGGTGTTCTTTTAGGAGGTTTTTTAAAACTAATTCCATTATTTATTATGGTAATACCTGGAGCTATGGCAATCAGTATTTATTCAGGTATTGATAATCCAGACATGGTTTTTCCTACTATTGTTGTTAAAGCTTTACCTATAGGTTTGGTAGGTTTAGTTTTAGCAGGATTAATTTCAGCGATTATGTCAAGTGTTGATTCAACATTAAATTCTTCTTCAACTCTTGTTGTTATTGATTTTATAAAACCAAATATAAAAAACTTAACTCCTACTGATATTCTTAAATATGGTCGTATTTCGACTTTTGTTTTAATGATTATTGCAGCTCTTTGGGCTCCAATGATTCAGTATTTTGGTGGAATATGGGTATATCTTCAACAAATGTATACAATTTTTGTCCCACCAATTGTAGTTCTTTTTTTAGTTGGTGTTTTTTATAAAAAAGGAAACGCATATGGAGCATTTATGACTTTAATTATAGGAACATTATTAGGGTTATCATTATTTATTTTACAACAGTTTGATCTATGGTCAATCCACTTTACAATAAACGCTGGAATTGTAGTTGCCTTTTCAACTTTAATTTTCATTTTCCTTAGTAATTTAAAGCCACCTCCTAGTGATGAAATAATCTCTCAATTCACATATAATGCTAAATTAATTAACCAAGACAATGATTATTCAAAATGGTATAATGATTACAAGGTTTGGGCATTTGTTTTATTAATATGTATAGTCACTATTTTTATTGTTTTATTTAAAGTATAGACCGTGAAAAAGAGTTGGTGGAAAGAATCCATTGTTTATCAAATTTATCCTCGTTCTTTTAAAGATTCCTCAGGAAATGGTATAGGAGATATTAATGGAATAATAGAAAAGTTAGATTATATAAAATCATTAGGAGTAGATATAATTTGGATTTGTCCCATTTATGATTCTCCAGGTATTGATAATGGTTATGATATATCTAATTATAAAGAAATCAATAAAGATTTTGGTGGAAATAAAGCTTTAGATGAATTAATTGAAAAAGTTCATTTAAAAGGACTAAAAATAATTATGGATTTAGTTGTTAATCACACATCAGATCAACATAATTGGTTTAAAGAGGCTAAAAAAAGTAAACTTAATCCTTATCATGATTATTATATCTGGAAGGATGGAAAAATTAATGAATTTCCAAACAACTGGAGATCAGTTTTTGGAGGAAGAGTTTGGAAATGGAATAATAAAACAGAGGAGTTTTTTCTTCACTTATATACTAAGAATCAACCTGATTTAAATTGGGAAAATCCTAAAGTAAGAAAAGAAATATATTCTATTATAGATTTTTGGCTCTCAAAGGGTATAGATGGTTTTCGTATGGATGTAATTTCTTTAATTTCTAAAAGAATAGCTTTTAAAAACACTCCTGATAATATGTCTTTTAAAGATGTGATGGAAAAATTTTATGCTAATGGACCAAGAGTTCATGAATTTTTAAAAGAAATGAATAGAGAAGTTCTTTCAAAATATGATATAGTTACAGTTGGAGAAGGTCCTGGAATAAATTTGAAAAATGGACTCAATTATGTTGCTGAAAATGAAAAAGAGTTAAATATGATCTTTCATTTTGATCACTTAACAATTGATTTTGGACCTAAAGGAAAATATGACCCAATACCTTTAAATTTTATTCGATTTAAAGAAATTTTTACTAAATGGGATAATTTGCTAGCAAATAATGGTTGGAATAGTATTTTTTTGGGTAATCATGATTTTTCTAGAATTGTATCTCGTTTTGGAAATGATAAGGAATATCGAGTAGAATCTGCTAAATTATTGATCACTCTTATTATGACTTTAAGAGGCACTCCATATATATATCAGGGAGATGAAATTGGAATGACAAATGTTTCTTATCCTTCTATAGATTTTTATAATGATATTGAAACACTTAATGCTTGGAAAGAAGCTAGTATTAATGGAGAAAATATGTCCGAATTTTTAAATGCAGTACATTTACAAAGCAGAGATAATTCTCGAACACCAATGCAATGGAACTTGAAAAGAAATTCAGGTTTTACAATTGGAGATCCTTGGATTCCAGTAAATAAAAATTATAAGAATATAAATGTTTCATCTCAATTAAAGGATTCAAACTCTATATTAAATTATTATAAAAGAATAATTTCTTTTCGAAAATTGAACGCGACATTAGTATATGGAAACTACAAAGATTTAGAACCCAATCATCCATATTTATTCGTATATAAAAGATGGGATGAAAACAATGAATTTTTAATTATTCATAATTTTAGTGAAAAATATTTAGGATTAGAAAAAAAAATTACTCTCAATTATAATTTAGTTATTTTAAATTATGAAAATGTTAAAAATCAAAATAAAATCCGTCCATGGGAAACTAGAGTATATAAATCGAGATAGTTTTTTAACTAAGAAAACCAGGAATGTTTTCCAAATTTATTTTTGGGTACTGGTTTTTTGTTTTTTAAATACCAATTTATACCTCTTAATACAGAACTTAGATATTTTTTTAGCATAGGTTTTATGAAAAAGTAATAATAAAAAAGATAAACCAGTTTGTTTTTATTATGAAAGATATATGGAAATACTTTGATATTTAGAAACACTTTATTGTTTCTTGATAATATTTTCCATTCAACTTTAGATTTTTCGCCATTTTCTTTACCAATTAATAAACTATAGCCATAATCTTCATCCCATTTATAAAATTCTCTAATGTATTTTAAACCATTTAAATAAATAAGAATATCTTTTTTTCCATTTTTATTCCAATCTATTACATTGTTTTTCTTACAAAATGGATGAAAAAGATTTAAATGTCCAGGAGATGAAATTAGATCCCATAATTTTTCTTTCGAAGAATTAATTTTTATTTCATAAGACACAGGTAAAATCATTTAAGTAAAGTATTACTTTTTTTTTGGAGGAATTCTGCTCCAGTTTCCACTTCCATCATAGTCTATTGGATCAACTTGATTAGTCTTATTTGTTTTCGATTTATTTTCTGAAAATCCCAGGAAAAAAGATAAAATAACTGCACCAAAAATAACAACACCAAAAATAAATATTACAATAAGACTCATTATTTCTGATTGTTAATTATTTGCTTTATATAGCCCCCAGCAGCTAAAATAGATGGAACCCATATACCGACATATAATCCTTCTTCTTTCTGTCCTGAAAACCATAACCAAACTGAAAGACAGAAACTAAAAAAAGCTGCACCTAAAAGAATATAATCTGATTTTTTTAACATAATTGATTAAATTAAAATTAAAAGTTTGTTTTTTGAATTTGAGATTTAATACTTTTAAAAGTTATAAATTTATAACTCTACTTTTATAAAAAAAAATTATGAAGATTTTAATTATTGGAGGAAATGGAACTATTGGCAAAAAAGTTTCTACTTTTCTTTCAACTAAAAATAAAATTATAACAGCTGGAAGAAATAGTGGAGATTTAAAAATTGATTTATCAGATAGTGATTCAATTAAAAATTTATTTGAAAACAATAATGATTTTGATGCTGTAATTTCTATAGCAGGAGAAGCTGTTTGGGCCCCATTTAAAGATTTAACTGAAGAAGATTATTATAAGGGTATTAAAAATAAACTAATGGGTCAGGTTAATCTTGTAAAGATTGGACGTAATTATATGAATCATGGAGGATCAATAACACTTACTACTGGAATTTTAGCAGATAATCCTGTTAAAATGACTACTAGTGCTGCTCTTGTAAATGGAGGGATTCACAGTTTTGTAAAAGCAGCTTCCTTGGAGATGGAAAATAATATAAGAGTAAATGTTGTTTCTCCTGGTTTAGTGGAAGATTCTGCAGTAAAGTACAAAGATTATTTTCCCGGATACGAAATTGTTAAAATGCAAAATTTAGCTGAGCTTTATGAAAAAGTTATTAATGGGGAACAAAATGGACAGGTTTTTAGGATTTACAGTTAAGATTGTTAAAAATATAATTAAGTTTTTTTATTGAAATTTATATGCCCATAAACTGAAACAAGATGTAATAATATCATTCCGTAAGCTAAATATAAAAAAGGAGAACTAGGTATCCACACATGAACAAGAATTAATCCTGAGTAACACATTATACCAACACATATAAGAATTATAATTCTAATTATAGAATCTTTTGAAATATTCTCCCTTGAAAGTGAAGTAATAAAAAGACCAATAATAGTTACCCATAACCCAAAAAAACGATATATCTGTTTAAGATAATCAGGAAGAGTATTATTTATTTCATAACTAAATAATTGATCAAAAGTCATATTTAACCTTTCTTCATTTGCAACTTGATCAAGCATCCATGGCTCATCAACAATCATCCATCTAACACCCAGAACTATCATTGTATAACCGATAATTAATAATGGAATAGAAAATACTTTTTTCATAAATATAAATTTAGTTAATTATTAAAGTTTTATTCTTTTTTTTTCCACTTTTCATTATTGTCAATATAATATCTCCAAATTGAAACTACTCCTAAAACAAAAAAAACTGCAGAAAGATTACCATAATCAAAATAAAGTAGAATAGTTCCAGTAATTATTAAGAAAAAAAATCTGTATTTGTATATAAAATTCATATTACCTAATTACATAGAGAGTTTAATTTACTTTTAATTCTTGATTTTATTATACCGTCAATATTTGGAAAATGAGATTTTACTTCATTTTGAAATTCTTTACTTGATAAAACATAATGTCCGCAGATTTTAATCAATTGGACTTTCTCATACAAAGGGTCGAAATTTTTATTAACCCATTTTTTCCAGCGGTTAGAGTTATAACATATTTCCCATAATCGATTTAGAATTTTGGAACTTTTAATTTCATCCAAATAAGTTTGAGTTTCAATAAGACCAAATTCTGGAGCAATGTTTATTGAGTCTAATCCTAATTTCATCTTTTCCCTGATTAATTTTTCAGGAATATAATCTCCATTGTGTTCCTTAGATTTTAAATTATGTTTTTTTGCAACTTTTATCATAGAAACTAATTTTTCTTGGTCATATATTCCAGTATTAAATGTTGAAGAAAGCGAAGTTCCAGATTGGATTACTAAATACTTAATTTGTTTAAATTCTAAATTGTTTAAATTATGTTTTAAATCTAGAACAAGTTTATCTAGTTCAGATGTGTTAAAGGGTCTGATACTTTGTTCTGTTCCAACTTCAAATTCAATTTTAGGATTAATATTAACACAAAATTTAATCATTTCTATAGTCCATTTCAGACCATTATTGTAAGAGGGATATTTTTTCCATGGATCTATGTGAATTATATCCATGTATTTACTGTCAAATTTTAGTGATTCATATCCATCATCATCAATATAACCTTGTCCTGGGCCGGAATGATCTCTTTTTAGTTTAATATCTTTAGCATAAATTGAAAATTGTTCAGTTGTCCAATTGTTACAATAACCACCATTAAATTCTATTTGTCTTCGACTGGGTATTAATCCTATTTTATGATTTGTTGATTTTTGAAACTCTATAATTGAATCAACAACATTTTTTGACATAGGACCAATAAAAAATTTAATATTCATAAAAATGGATACTAATTTTAGTCTCCTCCCCAGGAATCTTGGAAGAAAATACCAACACCTAATTCAGCCCAAAGGTATAACAGAAAAAATACAACTATTATAATAATTATTTTCTTCATATGTGTTTTTATTTCATTAACACATAATTTATTGCTTGAAGACCTCCCTCTAAAGAACTAAATCCTTGAATTATTTTATTATTATTTTTTATTGTAACAATACAACTAATATCTTTTCTAAAAATTTTTAAAAAATCCTCAACTTTGTATTTGTCATTTTTGGCTATATCTTTTAATTCTAAAATTTTATAATTACCGTCCACAGTTTCAAACTCTAATACTCTAAAATTTTTGTCTAAGACTCTTAATACCACATAGTAGTATCCTGAACTTTCTTTGAAATATTCACTGCTAATTGAAAAATCTATATCAACATCCTTATATTTTACTAATTTAAATTCAAAATCTTCAAATTCTCTAAATTCAATTTTCCCATTTGCATAAACTCCTTTTCCTTTTGAAGTGTTGCCATAGTTCCACTGAGCTATCGAAATACAAGGAATTATAATGATTAATGTTAAAAGTTTTTTCATATGATTAAGGTTCTTTTTTCCAAAAAGCAATACCTCCTGCTTGTTTGCCAATTTTAACGTTATCAACTAAAGTTTTTTTATTAAGGTCAATAACATCAACAATTCCAGGTTCACCTCCTATTCCCTCTACAGAAACAAAAGCAAATTTACTGTCAGCGGAAATCGCTATTCCATGTGGAACCGAAGTTGAATTCTTTATTTTATTTATCAAAGAACCATTTTTTAAGTTCCAAATTGCTGTGTACCCACTACTTTTTAATGTCGCAAGCATATATTTTCCATCAGGTGAAATTTCCACATTATAAGGACCTTTTTCTGCTTTGATTCTTTTAGAAATTTTCCATTTATCAATATCTACTTCAATAATTTCATCTGAACCATTTCCAGCGATATAAAGAAAATTTTCTTTAGGGTGAGGAATGACCCAAGTTGGTTTAATTTCTGAGTGGACCATTTTACTGATATTAATTTTATCATGATCCATTTTTGAATGATCCATTTTTGAATGATCCATTTTTGAATGATCCATTTTTGAATGATCCATTTTTGAATGATTATCAAGACTAAGTTTTCTTGAAACATTAAGTGATAATGCATCTATTTCAAATAATTCTCCTGACATCATTGCAACAGAATATTGTTTTAACCCATCATTAGAAACCCTTGAGCCATGAGGCATACTCCCAGTTTTAATTTGAGTAATTTCGGTCATAGTTTCAGCATCTACTACTGAAACAGTAGATGGTTTCATGTTCCCATGTAAGTTAAAGTTTACACAGTATAAAAAACCAGTAACTTTTGAAATTTGCATTGAAGCGGGAAATAGACCAAGAGTTGTTTCATCTATTACTTCATTTGTTTGGGTTGAATATTTTAGCAGTTTTCCATAAGGATTTCCATGGGCTAGAGTAAGGTACCAATATTTTCCATTTGGATCAATTGTAATACCATGAGGGCCCTCAATTTCTGTAGGATATATACCAACACTAATTCTTTCTTTTTCCTCAATGTATTTTCCGTCAAATTTCAAAAGAGAAACTGTATCGTCTGATTCGGAAGCAACATATAAATAATAGTTTTGTGAGTTAATAATGTTAGATACTAAAAAAATTAGTAGAAATTTATATGGATATGAGATTTTAGAAAAGGCTAACATAACTTAAAAGATAATTAAAAATGGATTAGATTTCAAAGTTTAAAAATCGTTAATAGTTAATCTAGATATTGATTTGTTTTACTATTATCAGGCTTTTCTTGTGAAACTTTAGCTGCTCCCAGTCCTGTATTAAAATCAGAATAAAAAACATGTCCTTTATAAAGTTGAGTTCCCCAAACCATTGTATCATTAGGAATATAACCATCTGGACTGCCTGTTAGCAAGTAGCCTATTTCTCGACCTTGTTTATAAAGATCTCCTAATAAGTCACCACTTATATCCACAATTCGTATACCACCAGTATACATTGCAACATATAAGATGTCATCTTCAATCCAATAATTGTGAGATCCATGGGTTGGAAGTTCATACCTTGCAACTTCAACTGGATTATTTAAATCTGTAAAATCTACAAAATGAAGAAATCCAGCAGTTTCATTTGTTCCATTGGGATTAACGCCATTTGGAAAAATTTCATCTCCTAACACAGTATAAAACTTTCCAGTTGAACTACTTTTATATGGAAATGTTGCATGGTGAGCTCCAGTAGCATAGGAATAATTTCCAAAAGCAACCGGGTTAGAAGGAGAGCCTCCTACTATTCCATTTCCCACATCAACTAGATATACACCATCTCTCCAATTAGAGGAATATGCTATACCATCCTCAATCCATACATCATGAATAGATTGACCTTCTTTACCTACTTCAAACATTCCAACTTCTTTTGGATTATAGGGGTCATCAATATTAATTATATAATATCTTTCACCGTTACTTAATGCATATACATGATTGTTGTCAATGAATACATTATGTACTCCTCCCGTCAGATTTTTAGTATATTCTGAAATAATTTTTACATCTCTAGGGTTAGTTACATCAATTAATATCATACCATTTTTTCGATTAGAAGCCCCTTCACGACTTATAACACAAATTTTTCCATTTTGAGAAACTTTAACGTCATTTACAGTTCTTGCATCAACTTGAACACTATCAATCTTTTTTAAATTTCCTGGATTTGTAACATCCCAAAAATAGGCTTTTCCATCAGCACCCCATGTTCCTGTAACTGCATAATCGCGTCCATCATCTCCTTCAAAAACCCAGAAATCAGATGTATGTTTGTCGTTGACAAGACCTGTTCCAACTTTTTTAATTTCTCGTTTTACGTTTCTAGGGAAAATGTTAACGATTTTTGAAGTTGTTACATTTCCAACTTTTGCAGAAATAATATATTTCCCAGGAACATCACCTACAAATCTTCCATCTTCTAAAATTAATCCTGAAGCAGAATTACTTTTATCAAATGACTTCCCTGTAAATGAAAAATCTACATTTATGTCATCAATTTCTTCACCTTTTTTATTATATGCAATTGCATCAAAATTTATCACGTCTCCAGATCTCGATTTATCTGCATCAGACTTTAAAATTAACTTTGCAACTGGATTTTTTTTAATTTTTAAATCTATCATACCTGAAATTCCATCAAATGTTGCAACTACCGAAGAACTACCTTCTTCAAGAGCTAAAATATTATTTGATTTATCAATTTGAATTTTATCATTACTTGAAGTTAAAGAAACCTCAACTTCAGAAAAGTATTTTGAAGCTACATCATAACTCCAATAATCAATTATTCTTTTAGTATTAAGTTCATCGGTTATTTCATAAACAAGCGGAATATAATTTCCAACAAATATATTGTCATCACTAAGAGAAAGTTTTACTTCTTTAACTTTTGGGTAATTGACATTTACATAAAATGTTTTTGTCAATCTTTTACCTCCTGAGTTAATGCATACAGCAACTATTTCATGAGTTCCTGGGTCATTTGCTTTTAGAGTTCCTTTAGACCTGTCAAATATTATTGATTTAGCTGAACTAAAAACACCTTTTTTGTTATAATAGATTAATCTTTCACAATCACCCTGACTTCCATCAAAATTAATCACTTTAGAGTTTGGCTTAAAAACTTGACCAACATCAAGAGTTAGGTTTTCTAAATCAGAAATAATGGTTCTATCCTGAGAAAATCCAATTGTAATAAAAGATAACGATAGTAAAATTATTAGTTTGTTTTTCATAGGTCACAAATATATATATTTATAGTAACAATTGATACAAAGTCAATATTAGTTAATCAAATATAAATATTTCAGTTTTATATATTTGACAATTTTGAAAGTCTAGTTTTTAATTACTGGAAATGATGATATTCTTAATCTAGAACCACCCATAGGAACCAGTTCAATCATCTCATCTATCTCATTTGATTCGACTGGACTATCCATTAATTCTCCAACCAAACCAGTTGTTTTATCAATCTTCCATTCTGGAATTTTTCTTGCTTTAGCTCTAATTAGAATTGGGGTGGATTTATTTGTAAAAGGAAAATTATTTTTTGGCCAATCTCTTTTTATCACTTCAAACGAATAATTTGAATTTTTGTCTAAAATTAATCCATAGTTCCAATTAGACCCTGGATATATTTCATAGGTAGGCCACATTTTCTTGTCAACATTTTTTTGCCACCTTGAATCACGTATAGCATTTTTTTCACTTGGTTTTTCAACATATTTTTCTTTAATATTTAATGAAAAAGTCAAAGGACCATAATTTACACTCGCACTATTGTGATTTTTTACCCATCTTTTTACAGAAATATTTTTTGGAAAAACAATTTTAACAATATCACCATTAGACCATTTTCGATTTATCTTTAAAAATTTACTTGCTTTAATTGGAGTATTAATTCTTTTCCCATTTATTATTATTGTTGACTTTTTTGACCAGGAGGGTATTCTGAAATAAATTGGAAAATTATCAGATTTATCTGTTTTTATTTCAAAAATTAAATTATCGCTAAATGGATAATTTGTTTTGTTTGTGATTGAAACATTTGTGTTATCTCCAACCTTAGCATTAACTTTTGAAGGTGAATAAATGACTGCAGCTATACCATTATCTGGAGTAGCCATCCATAAATTTTCAGTAAAATATGGCCATCCCTGAGTATGATTGTGTTGACAGCATCTTGAACTAAATGGATTAAAGTTTAAAAATGGTCCCGTTTGTTGAATGCCTGGAGAATGACTTTCAGAATCACTTACTACCATATTTGGACTTGTTAAATATCTAACTGCTTTAAAGTCTGGAGAAACAGTTGCAGGGAATGAATTAAATGCAATATTTTCTATATGATCAGCCCAAAAAGTATCACCAGTTATTCTAAGTAGATGTTCATCAGAATTCATGTGTTCAACTATACCACAAAGCTCAATTGCTTGCCTAGGATCATCATAACCAGGTCTACAGTTTTCATCTGAACCATACATTCCTCCGGGAACTTGTCCAAAATGATCTCTAACAATATTGAAATTATCGTAAGTAGCATTTAAATATTTTTTATCCCCGTTTAATAAATAATACTGAGCGGGCGTTCTAAAACCTTGTGCAATATTGACATTATGCCAATCAATCAAATCCGAAAACCATATTGGCCAATCAAACCCTTCTCTTATTCCCTTCCAATTTTTAATTTCCTCAAGTTTATGACCTCTACTAGCCCAAGGCGCTGTTTTCCTGTATATTTTTTCAGCCAAAGATAGTAACCATTTATCACCAGTACGATTGTAAAGCCAAATGACACTATGAAGGTTATCTCCTCCTCTAATACGAGCCCAGTAGTGATCATTTGATAATAAATCTTTTTCTTCAATATCAAATTGAAATTTGAAATATTTTGTCATCAACTCAATAACTCTATCATCTTTAGAGTATTCGTAATATGATTGAAGACAATATAACATTATCATGTTTGGCCAGAAATCAATTGCTTTTCTTTTTGTAGTCTCCAATTCATTAGTTCTATCTTCATCTGCGATGTAGCTTTCCCATGCAAAATTTGGTCCAAAAAACCCGTTTTCTCTTTGACTGTCTAATGCTGCTTCAATCCAAATTTTAGCTTCATCAATAATTTCTTTATCTTCAGTAATATAACCGATATTAGCATAGCCTTTTAACCAGTATGGTACTTCTTCCCATCCCCATTTGCCTTTTCCATCTTTAGATAGCCAAGCATTATCCTTTTTATCTAACCAGGCACTAATTTCTCCCAAACTACCAGTAAGACCTTTTTTTTGTCTATTAAAATATTCTAGAAGCCACCCTTCAGGTTTAATTGAACCTATCGGAAGTTTTATTAATTTACTTGGCTGTAAAGGAAATCTATTACTAATGTAATGTCTATTTGTTTCTATTGTTTCTGGAGAATCTACTAAAGAGATTCCATTGTCACAGCCTAATATCAATAAGGATATTATATAAATTAAGTGAAGTTTTGTAACTTTTATCAATACTAATGGTTTTTAATTTTATATATCATACAATTAAAGGGAACCCTACCCCCTAATTTTTAGCATCATAGAATTCGAGAATTACTCAACTATTATAATGTCAATCTTTAAATCACCTTTTAGTTTCTGTTTTCATCTATTTAGAAAGAATGTTCTTCAGAATAAAAATTATATGTTATTAATATATGAAATAATTATCCAAATTTTCGAAGAGACCAACCAATTACAGCACCTTGAAAAGCTCCAATCACTGTAGAAATAGAGATATCAATTAAAACAAATTCTACTGTAACAATATTAACTAACCCCATAAATTGAAAACCAAAGAATGTAAAAATTAAAGCTCCATACCAAGCTCCAGTAACAGCACCATTTTTCAAATTATTTACTCCCATTTTATCAAAACTAATTATCATTAAAAGCATTAATGCAATGCCACTAATTAGCATAAAAACAGGATCTGGGATTTCATTTACTATCCCAGGGGGGAAAAGTTTACTTAATTTTGCTTGTTCTGGACCATAGTAAAGAACACCTAGTATCGAACCTACTACCCCAGTGGCAAAAAAAGTTGAAATAAATGTTAAAATATATTTTTTCATTTTTATTTGTTTTGATTTAAAACTAAATTTACAAAAAACTTCATAAAAATAAATTGGAGTTTGCTTGGACAAATTTATTTTTTAATTTAAGATAAATGAAAAAGTTTCTTTTACTTATTTTATTTTTTGGTTTGTTTTCTTGTATGAAAAGCGAAATAACCCAACATTGGTATGAAAACAAAAATGCTGCAGTAGATGCTCAGGGATTAGTGTATTATTTTCTTGATCAATCACGTTTAGATTATTGTAATGGGAATTCACGAAAATTTTGTCGATTTTTAGATAAATATGATGGGACGATTTGGGCAGATGCAGAAAATTATTACAGCGACTTTTCTGATATAAAATTTTCAAATAATCCCTATTTTATATCTTTCTTTAATCTTGATAATACTGCATCATATTGTGAAGGGTGGAAAGTAGGTGAAACAACCTACGATGGAATAAAATGGAATATAAGAATCAAAAGAGATGAGTGGGATCTTTTTTGGTTTGATTATGATTATTATGGTTTTAGTGAAGAAGTTGAATATACTATAAGTTATAAATATGAAGTAATTGATGGTTTGCTCAATTTTTCAAGTACTAAATTCAAAAAATATAATGCTAAAGATTTAGTTGACAAAATCGAAACATTTATTTTCACTCCTTCTGAAAAAAATTATTCAAAAGATTTAGTTGATACAGGTGAAATAATTGTATCCGAAGGATGTATGTTTTATTAAAATGAAAAAAATACTTTTACTCTTTTTATTCTTTGTTACGTTTTCTTGTATGAAAAGCGAAATAACCCAACATTGGTATGAAAATAAAAGTGATAGGAGACTTCCAAATGGATTACAACTTTATTTTAGTAAAGGAAATTCAGCTACTGGAGTTGGCTGTGCTCCTGGTTGGGGATCAAAGGGTTGTGCATTTTTGTATAATCATAATGGAACAATCTGGGCAGATGATGAAAATTATTATAGTGATTTTTCTGATATAAAATTCTCAAACTTTAAGGATGGTCCTTATTTTATATCCTTCTTTAATCTTGATAATACTGCTTCATATTGTGATGGATGGAAATTAGGTGAAACAATCAACGACGGAATAAAATCATATATAAGGTTCAAAAAAGATGAGTTGGATATTTTGTGGTTTGATTATGAGTATTATGGGTTTAGTGAAGAAATTGAATATACCATAAGTTATAAATATGAAGTAATAGACGGTTTACTTCATTTTTCACGTACTAAAATTAAAAAAAATAATACTGAAGATTTAGTTGACACAAGCGAAATAGATCAAACATTTATTTTCAGTCCTTCTGAAAAAAATTATTCAAAAGATTTAGTTGATACAGGCGAAATAATTGTATCCGATGGATGTATGTTTTATTAAAGTGAAAAAAATACTTTTACTCTTTTTATTCATTGTTACGTTTTCTTGTATGAAAAGCGAAATAACCCAACATTGGTATGAAAGAAAAAACGCTGCAATAGATGCACAAGGATTACAGTACTATTTTCTTGACGGATCACGTTTATCATACTGTAATGGAGGGTTGGGAAGAAAATTTTGTCGATTTTTAGATAAATATGACGGGACAATCTGGGAAGATGTAGAAAATTATTACAGTGACTTTTCAGATATAAAATTTTCAAACAGCAACTATTTTATATCTTTCTTTAATATTGATAATACTACTTCATATTGTGACGGATGGAAATTAGGTGAAACAACCTACGATGGAATAAAATGGAATATAAGAATCAAAAAAGATGAGTGGGATCTTTTTTGGTTTGATTATGATTATTATGGTTTTAATGAAGAAGTTGAATATACTATAAGTTATAAATATGAAGTAATTGACAGCTTACTTCATTTTTCTAGTAATAAAATCAAAAATAATAATTCTGAAGATTTAGTTGACACAAGCGAAATAGATCAAACATTTATATTCAGTCCTTCTGAAAAAGATTATTCAAAAGATTTTGTTGACACAGGCGAAATAATTGTATCTGAAGGATGTATGTTTTACTAATGGTTACAACTCCATATATTCGACAATTATTTATTAAAACTAATAATTATAAGGTCTAAGCCAACTTTCGTACACAAATCCGTACAAACACACCGCAAATATTATACTATTAAAGGAAAATAAACCATTCATATTACCTGTTTCATTGTACTAAAAAAATTCCCTTTTTTATAGGTGTTTAATTCGTTTAATTCTGACCCTTTTTTATAGGTGTTCGATTCGTTGGATTTTGAGAAATAAAAAACCCCCTAAAGTTAATTAGAGGGAAATTGTAATATTCTTTAATGAACTTTAAAAATCGGTTAAAGGAGAGAATATTTCTGCTGAAGTGGTATTTGTATGAATAGCAGAATAAAGAATTTTATTTTTTGAATCTCTTATTACTAAACTCGAAACAGTATTAACACCTACAAATTCGTCTTTATAGTAAACATATAACCAATTAGGGTCTTTAATACGTCTTAAAAACATCGGATTTTCTTTAAATTTCTTTTTATCTTCTTCTGCAGGGTTTATAATTTCTAAAAAAGAGTACGAAAGTAATTCTTTTACTTTTTTATATGCCCCTTTGTGGTTTCTTATTCCCCATCCTCTCACCCAATAATCAACTCCTACTAAAGCAATATGAGTATAGTTATTAAAATCAACCGTTACAGGTATCTTAATAATAGTTGATGCCTTATCCATTGCTTTTGCTCTATTTATTGCTGTTTGACGCCCTTCATTAATAATTTCGGCAGAACTTTTTTGATTGTTTAAATTTACTTGTACATTATTCTGCTGAACTTGTGAAAAAATAGATAGAGGAAAAATTAATAGTATTAATAATAGTTTTTTCATTTTGTCTGTATTTGAAACTAAAGATAAAAAAAATCGGTTTGGGTATTTATAATTGGAACTAATTACTACTATCTTGACTTATATCAACAAGATTATGTAGCATATTTATTCTTACACAATTATATTTTGATAAAAATCCTATTGTAAAAAACTTATTAGCAAATATATATTGCCAACCCTCTTTTTCATCTAATTTTTTAAAATGCTGTTTGCCATAATTTTTTTCTATTATGTCATCAATAATTCTTTTAGCAAGAGTTAAAGTAGATATACCTATAAGAATATAATGAGAGCTGTCATCATTATCTTTAAATAATAAAGGAATATTTAATGAAAGTTGTCCTTGATTTGCCTTTAGAAACGTTGAGCCGTCATATACATTTTCAATACCAATATTCTCATAACCAGTTGGCAGTTTCACTTCAGGTGCTAAATCAGTTTGTTTTAAATTTAAAGAATCCTCAGGTACAACATCTTCATTTGTAATAATTATTACATCAATACCTTCCATTACAGGGTGCTCTATCTGAAACCCATCTCCTTTCCAATGTTCAGCAAAAAATTCTGTTTTTTCTATTTTGTTATCAAAATTTATTTCATTTTGGTCAAGTAATAATTTTAACTCTGATTCAAATTTATCTTTAGAGAATGCTTTGAATATCATTATCATTTGAGATTGTGCATAATGCCAATCTCCATCAATATCAGAAGCAAAAAATTCTGCAGCACTATTACCAGAAGCACCAAACTTAACTTTACTAAAGTCTATTCCTTTTAATTTTGGATAGATAGTATGAAGCATTTTTTCGTTTTTTCCCTCGACTTCCTCTTGGGCTTCATTTTTGTATTTATGTTCTCCTTCTAATTGACCATTTTCATTATAGGATTTCCATAATCCTTCTTCTTCGCCATTCTTATAGTTTCCTTCATTTTTTAATTGACCGTTTTCATAATAGAATTTCCATAATCCTTCTTCTTCGCCATTCTTATAGTTTCCTTCTTTTCTTAATTGACCATTTTTATAATAGATTTTAGTTAACCCCTCTTCTAAACCATTTTTATATATCCCTTCATTTGCTAATTGACCATTCTCATGATAGATTTTCATTAATCCCTCTTCTTTGCCATTCTTATAGTTTCCTTCTTTTCTTAATTGACCATTTTCATAATAGGTTTTCACTAATCCCTCTTCTTTGCCATCTTTTAATTTATTTTCATATTCTAATTGACCGTTTTTATGATATAATTTACATAATCCCTCTTCTTTGCCATTCTTATAGTTTCCTTGATAATGTAATTGACCGTTTTTAGAATAGACTTCATATAATCCGTTCTCTTTACCATTTTTATAGTTTATTTTTCGTTTTAATTGACCGTTTTCATAATAGGCTTTCTTTAATCCTTCTAATTTATCATCTTTGAAGCTTCTTTCAAATCTTAATTGACCATTTTCATGATAGGTTTTTACTGCTTCTTTTTTGCCATCTTTGAAGTTTCCTTCATGTATTAATTGACCGTTTTCATGATAGAATTTCCATAACCCTTCTTGTTTGCCATTTTTGACGTTTGCTTCAGAATTTAATTGACCATTTTCATAATAGATTTTAGTTAACCCTTCTTCTTTGCCATTCTTATAGTTTCCTTCACCTTTTAATTTACCATTTTCATAATAGACTTTCCATAACCCTTCTTTTTTGCCATTCTTATAGTTTCCTTCAGATTCTAATTGACCATTTTCATGATAGGTTTTCACTGCTTCTTGTATACCATCTTTGAAGTTTCCTTCAGACTCTATCTTTTCTTTAAATTTATTAGAACATTCGTAACAAGTTTGAAAGGAATTATCTATTACTTGTCCACAGACATTACATTTATTAGTCGGATTACTTTTAAAAAAATCAAATATTCCCATAATTCTAAATTAATAATACAGTAATATTTTATTAATCAATATCTATCCCTAATGAAGATGCATAAAGCGCAGCTCCTTTTATTGATGCGTCAAGGTGAAACTTTTGTGCATTAGTACCCTTGGTTTGGATATAATCTCGAATACTTTTTAAACCTTGCAATCTGCCCAATGCTACTTCTTCTCGATCCTCTTTAGGTACACGAAATTCATTATTTTTATATTCCTGAAAGTGGTCATGACCTAAGCTGTCAATGGTATATCCAAGTTGTTTTATAAAATCCATCGGCATCGCTTGAACGCGCATATCTACTACTTTAATCCAAGGCTTATTTTCTTCAGTAATTACATGTTTTTTTGATTTGGAAACTTTCTTCTTTATTTCTTTTTTTTCTTTTACAGCTTGAAGCCTTTTAAGTTGCTCTTTTTTTGTTTTAGTTTCAAATTCAGTCAATATTTCATCCACAACATCATCACTTTGCGCTTTACTTTTAGAATCAAAATCAGCTTTTTGAGCTTTAATTTCAGGATCAAATTTCCCAATTAAATACAATACCAAAATTACACCTATTACAACGCCAGCAAATATTAAAATATAATTCATATAAGTGATATTTTTAATAAGATAAGAATTACTTTTAAAATCATAATTAAAATAATGACCAAAAAGGAATTATTTAAATCTTCAATTGAGTACTATGATAAGTATAAAAATTTTGATTTTGTTATTAAACCAAGCCTTCCTATTCTTTATTTTGGCAACATTGAATTATACTTAAAATCAAAATTTAAAGTTGTTACAGCTGCTTTAAATCCATCGGATATTGAATTTAAGAAAAGTAAAGATGATAGACCATCATTTTTCAGATTCCCAGAATATAAAGGAGACCTAATAACTTTAGAGAAGTCATTAAATAATTACTTTGAAAATAAACCGTATACAAATTGGTTTGGAATTTCTGGTAAATCAAAAAAGGGATTTATCCCTATTCTCAATGGTATGGAATGTTGCTACTATAATTCTTATAAATTTAAGGACACCTCATTACATACTGATATTTGCTCACCTCTTGCTACAAATCCAACTTGGTCAAAACTAAACGACATTCAAAAAAAATCAATTTTTGAAGAGGGTTTCAATTTATGGAAAAGTTTAATTTATTATTTAAAACCTGATTTAATATTAGTATCATTGAGTAAAGAATATCTAAAACTATTTGACTTAAATTTTATTAATCATATTGAAAATAAGGTAGGGAAAAAATCTAATTATTATATTGACCACTATGAGATTAAAATATTCGATTATAAAACAAACCTTATATGGGGTAGTGCTCAAAATACTCCTTTTCAACCATTTAAAAATAAGTCGGAGTTAGGGCAAAAGATTAAACGTAATTTAATTTCATAATATAAATGGATTAGTTTTGTATTTCCACTCCATTAATTCTAATTTTTATTCAAAAGAATTTTCAATTACTTCTTTTCGATTATAATCCTCTATTCTGTAATAATTAATACCACCCCCAGACTCAATTCCCCATTCAATTTCATCAACACTTTCTATTTCGTCATCAGGAAATTCCTCATTGTAAAGTTCAACTACTTTTGATGAATCATATTCCTCTCCTGTATCTCTGTTTATATAGAGTTCTTCTATATATTTTGTAGTAAAACAATTTTTAACTATAACATTCATTATAGTCAATGTGCCAGTTGCCCACGAAGCTCTGTCAACAGATATAATTTCACCATATGTGTCGTTTTCATGGAAAAATCTGTCGCCTACTTCTGGATTTACTTCAAGCAATTTTAAATCTCCATCCACAGAACCTCCGTAATCCCAATCTTCAAGCACATCATCAATATCTCTAAAGTATTCAAGTTTTTTTTCTAATTCATCCTTTGAAATATTAATGACTATATAAGGCACTTTATGCTTCTCAATTTCATCAATTGCTTCTCCATAAATTCCTAATGTTATTTTTTCGTCAGACATAATTCTAATTATTATATAGAAACTAAATTTAAGAAAATATGATGAGATTAATTCTATAAGGCTTTTATTCTTTATTTCTATTGTCTGTATTAAAGTTTCCTTTATAAAATAAAGATTTAATATTAGTATCTCCTTCAAACAAAGCTAACATTGTACCTTTGGTTAATAATTTGTAATCTGTTGTAACTTCCCAACCATTTCTTGGGTTTATTGTTTTTGTTTTAACAATAGTATCATTAGCTTTTACAATAGTTTCTATTACTTCACTATTGCTTATAAAACTAAATGTATGAACTGATAATTTGTTTTCAACATCATTGTGAGTAAAAACAGTAATAAAATTAGTATCTCCACTTGTCCATAATCCTTCAAAATCTTTTAAATCTTGTTGTGAAAATAAATTTAATGAGGAAATAGTTATAAGGGTTAATATGATTTTTTTCATTATAAATAAAGTTTTAAGTTTTATTTATTATCTAAAGACACCTGTATTTAGTTTGTAAATTAGTTAGAGATCTTATTTTCACTGTATTTTCGCTGTATTTTCGGTGTATTTCATTCTAAAAAATTCTCATATGAAATATCTTTTTTTCATATTGAATTTACAAAAAAAGCCATAAAGTTAATTAGAGGGATGTGGGTTAGTTGCATTGGTCTTTTAATTATAAAATAGAAAATTTATCATTTTATCAAACATATTTGGAGTTACAAATTCTTCTGAAAAGGATTTTAAAGAATCCTCTCCAACTTTATATTCAAAAAATGAATTACTCCCAATTTCTTCAATTTCTAAATAATCTTTTGTTACAAAAACTTCTCTTCCTGAAATAAATGGAGGATAATATTTACCGTAAAGGATTAAAATTTTATCTGTTTCATTTAATAATTCTTGATTTATTTTATCAGTTATAAATAATTTCTCTTTAGAGATAATATTTGGAGGGTATGCTCTATATTCTTCTGAAAATAAATGATTATCATCAGAGTCAATCAAGATTATTTTTAAATCTACAGAACCAAATTTTGCAAAAGGACTTCCATATTTTTTCTTTTCCACACCTTTATAAAAATGTGTTTGAACAACTTTTTTAGTAAGTTTTTTTCTATTATGCAGAAATTCTTTTAAAAAATTGGATTCTATATAAACTTGATATTTATGATTTATTGTTAAAACAGGAGCTTGATTAAAATATTGAGAATTACCAATTATTTGACCATATGAGTGAGAAGTCCATTCTATATAATTTTTTAAAATATCTTTTTTTTGTGTTCGAAACCAATATCCATACTTATCATAACTTTCATTCCAATAATTTTTTATTTCAGCTTTATTTTCAAAATTTCTTATTTCATTTTTTTCGTATTTCTTATCAGTTATATTTTTTTCAGTTTCACCTCTTTTCCATCCATTAGTTAACGCAATCATTCTTTTACTTTTAGATGGGTGAGTAGAATATGTATCATCTTTATCAGAAGATATTAAAGCTATTGCGTCCTTAACTTGATTTAAACTTGCTCCTAATTTTGCCATTATAAATCCTGAAAATTCATCAGCTTCTAATTCCTGTTTTCTTTTTTTTGCTAAAGTTTTAGGTTCAACCATTTTGTACAATGCTAAATCAACAGCGTGATTATTTAAATGATGACCTACTTCGTGAGCAAGTATTGTCAGATTTGACCAATCATTAGTTCTTAAATTAATTTTTTTCATAAACGCTTTATCATACAGAATAAATCTTTCTCCTTTATAAGAAGTTGCAAATGCATTATTAATGTTGTCACAAGGTACAAGGCTAAAATTTTTTGCAAGACTAACAACAGATAAGATTTTGTCAAGAGCATTTTCTGCTTCTGTATCTGAATAAAAACTACTTCCTTGAATAGCAAGACACAATTCCATTTCTTCTTTAGTCTGCCCAAAAGAAAGATAACTAACAAATAATATTAGTAATAGCTTTTTAATTTTGTTTGTATTTGAAACTAAAGATAAAAAAAACCCCCTAAAGTTAATTAGAGGGCAATTATAATATTCGTTAATGAACTTTAACAAGTAAGTTGATAGAATAGTCAAAAACAGTTGACTGTTTTAATTTCCAAATTCACTTGCTGATAAACTTTCTGATTCTACATCTCCACCTTCAACCGAGTAAAGTGTAACGGTCCATATCTTGTATCCGTCGACTTTCATCCAATCATTTCTATCTCTAGTTCTAGTAAAAGACGCATTTCTTTGAAAGCCCCCAGTAAGTCTTCCAACCTTTAATTTAGGACTCCAGTTTGTTCCAGAGGCCCATTCCAAATAGTATGTGCCATGAGGCACACCAGTCATTTCAAATGTCTCACCTCTTCTAATAAATTCATTTCTAACTTTTTTATTTGAGTAAGCATTTACAAGAAGCACAACAGCATCTGTAGAATTAGAGTTTTTGATTTTAAAACTATTTCGTGTACTATTATCATAAAGCCCTTTACCAAAATAATTATCATAAGGTGAAAATCCATTAACAGGTTGTAAATATAAATCCGGTAAATCCGGCTTATCTAAAAGTTTTAACTCAGGTATTTTTATTTCTTTAGGAAGTGATAAGTCAGGGTTTACTTTTTGATCTGGCGTAATTTTAGTTGGCTGCTTATTTCTTTTATTATTAGCAGGGTTAATCTTTTTTCCTTTTGTAGTTTCTGTTTTTTCTGTATCCCAATCAAAAATTGATGAATCATTTTGATGGTTATAAATTGAATAACACAAAACGAGACTGAATATTAATATTTTTGCTTCTCTAGACATGATTATACAGCTATTAAAAAGTCATATGCTTCTTTAATTTCTTTAAATTTTTCCTCAGCTATTTTTTTAATTGTTTGATTAACTCCAACTAATTTATCTGGATGGTATTCTTTCGCTAGCCTTCTATAAGCTTTTTTTATTTCTTCTTTAGAAGGGTTTCCGGACAGACCTAATCTATTTAAATAATTTGAATTTTCATTATTCTCTGATTGAGACTCCTGATCATTTAACACAAACTGCCTTCTTATTTCATCTAGTCTTTTGGTGGTAAAACCCATCCTTTTACCAACACTGAAGATAAATTCATCCTCGCTAACAGCTAAGTGACCATCTGAGACAGAAATTGTATATAAAAATTGAATTATTGAATAAAGTTTATTTGGTTGTATTCTTGATTTAATAGTATCTATTATATCATTAATATTATTAGGAATCGGTGGATTTTTTTTCAATTCTATAAAAAGTTTTGTTGCTTTTTGATTGCCAAAACTTTTATAAAAAAAATCTCTCACTGTTTTTATCTCTTCTTCATCTACGTGCCCATCAGCCTTAATCATAAGTGAACTTAATCTTAATAAAGAAAGTTCCAATATATCTATGCCTTGATCTTTATTATCTACTAATTCTCTTACTAGAAAAAAAGCACTTATTGCTCCAATAATTCCCCCAAAATATAATCCTGCAATAGCACCAATGAATTTGTAATATTTGTAATCAAAAACATACCCCATCTATCTTGCTTTTATTTTATCATTAAAAAACCAAACCAATATTAATGGTATTATAATTGCCGGAATAAAAAGAAAAATTTCATCTATAAAAAGCTTATCAAAATGATCCCCTAATGTGGCACGATGTTTTTCGCCATAAATTGCTTCTGACGCTCTTCTTCTTGTTCCACAATTTAAACAATCTTGAATCATAATAGGATAAATTAAATAATGAAAAATTGTTTTTAAAATAGGTATAATAATTATAAAAATTGAAATATTCTTTTTTCTGTTAAGTATATAGTTAAGTATATATTTAAACCCTAATTTCCTTTTTAAATAGAAAGGTAAAGTGAAAATTAAAAAACCAATAATTAAATTGCCTAAAAAGGGATAAAACTCAAAATAATATACATAATCTATAATTCTGTCCCAGTCATAAAAATCTTTATCAAGAATACTCTTATTAGAAAATCTGAATAAAAAATCAATAAAAACTCCGAAAATAAGACCTCCTAATATCAAAAATACCCAAGCTGTCCAGGTAGTCTTGTAAGACTGCTTTTTCTCTTTTACATGAACAGTTATTTCACTATTCTCTGTATTTTTTTTCCGACCTTTTAATAAAAAATCAATTAAAAAAACAACTCCAATTATTCCTAGTAAAATTAATTCTATTTTCACCTTGCTTTTATTTTATCATTAAAAAACCATGAGATAAAAATAATAATTAATACTGAAGGAATAAACAGCCAAATTTCTTCTGAAAAAGCAGATTCCATATGCTCTGTAAAATTGTAAAATTTAGTTCTATATGCTTTTTTTCCAGAGGAAGTGATAGTGTTTTTTAACTCTATCACTTCCTTTAGTCTGTAATAACGATAGTTAATATTTACCTTCAAAAAAACAATGATAATAATTGATAGAGTAATATTCTTCTTTCTATTTAGTATATAGTTAAGTATATTTAAAAACCATATTTTCCTTTTTAAATAGAAAGCTAAAGTAAAAATTAAAAAACCAATAATTAAATTGATTAAAAAGAGATAAAAATTACTACCATAGGAAAAATTAAAATAATAATCTCTAAAATCTGCACCGTAAAATAAATTCACAATAAAATCAAAAAAAACTCCGAAAATAAGACCTCCTAATATCAAAAATACCCAAGCTTTCCAGGTAGTCTTGTAAGACTGCTTTTTCTCTTTTACATGAACAGTTATTTCACTATTCTCTGTATTTTTTTTCCGACCTTTTAATAAAAAATCAATTAAAAAAACAACTCCAATTATTCCTAGTAAAATTAATTCTATTTTCATTCTTCAGAATCAAAGACAATAAAAAGATATTCATTATTATCATTTTTTGCTTTACCAAACCCTACTAAAGTACAGGTTTTACATTTTATTTGCCTATAAGCGTCCTCATCTATCCATTCTTCTTTAAGAGTTAATCCTAATACTGCATTATAATAATTAACAGGTATTTTTAAGTCTACTCCTTGATAATAATAAGACTCTCCTATAGAGTCTATTTCAGTATATATATTAAAAGCCTTTTTTCTTGCTTGTCTTAATGCTAATTCATTATATCTCTCATCTAACTTTAAAGGCTCTAATTGAGAAAAGACTCTAATATTATTTAATAATTTTAAAGCTTCATTCATCTCTTCTATTTCCTTATTTTCTTGACTAAATAAATTAAAGGATGATAATAGTATTAAAAAAAGGATTAGGTTTTTAATTTTGTTTGTATTTGAAACTAAAGATAAAAAAAACTCTCTAAAGTTAATTAGAGGGATTAGGGGTTAATTTAATTATACTTCTTTTAGTATTTTAACAGCTTGAAGACAAGCATTGTAATCCTTTCTCATTTCAGCATTTTCATTCAATTCAAGCATATCTTTAAGGAATGATGCAATGTCGTTAAACCCTGTTTTTGCAACCATCCTAATCTCTTTATCATCCATAAGATTACAATCAATTAAGTATTTTTGAACAGAATGCCCATTTCTTATGGCCCAAGTAAGTTCATTGAATAATCTTTCCATATTTTTTCTTTCTTTAAAATATGCCTTCAAACCAGTTACATCTCTTTTAAATAACTCTTGACCAAAAATAGTTTCTTTTGCTGGCAAATTATTATCTATTTCATATTTTTCAGCTTTATTATTTTTATACTCACCTTTTAAATAAGATTCATATAGTATCTCAGCGCACCTTGCAGCAGCCGAGTGATATTGTTCAATGTCTTCATGCCCTGGTATATTTTCATCTGGCAAATCATTTAAAAATTCCCCAATATAATTCCTTATTTCTCCATATTTGTTACACTTATCTATTAATACCTCAAAATCATATTTTTTATGCTCATTAAAAATATAATCATTCAGCATATCTTCATTTTTTAGCGTGCCGTTCATTAGCTTTTTTCTGATAGATTTTACAAATGTGTATTCTTCTTCAAACAACTCCTTTAAGTTATGATCAGGTACTTCAAAAGGGTTTTCATCATTATAATTAAATTGGTCTTCAGGTATTTCTTCATCTTTTGTTTTAAGAATTTCTTCCTCTTTTATCTCATCTTCAAGTATTTCGCCTTCTTTATAAATAGCTTCTATTGTTAATTTTCCAGTACTTGAATATCTAGTACATATCCCATTTTTTATACCATTTTTATAATTATCCTCTCCATACAATTCGCCATTTTCATAATAGGTTTTGGATGTACCATCTAGTTTTCCATGCTTATAATGGGATTCATTTAACAATTTACCATCTTCGAAATATTTTTTCCATAATCCTTCTTTTTTGCCATTTTCTTTATTGCCTTCTAATCGTCGTCCATCTTCATCAAATAATATGTTATGTCCATTATCATTTTTGACACTCTCAGGTTTCTTTTTAAAAAAATCAAATATTCCCATTACTATTAGTTCTTAATAACAACTTAAATGTAATAAAAAATATACTTTGTGCTGTATTTACGCTGTATTTACGCTGTATTTCATTCTAAAAAATTCTCAACTATGAGTTAACTTGAAAAAAATTGATTAATCAAAAAGGGATGTATTGATCCTTAAACTTTAAGTCATAAGGTATGTTTTGATTTAACTGCTTTGAACAATACCATGAGATCGCTTTATTACTTTTTACCTCATCAAAGTAAGACACTGACTTACTATACTTACCTAATCCTTTAGCTATACTTTCTCTAACTAATTTAGAAGTTGCATTAAGTAATAAGTGTATGTGGTTTATATTATACCTATCATTCTCTACACAATAAAACAAGTAGTTTATTGGTCTATACTTTACAAGTGAAGTAGTAATCTTATCTGCACTTAATTCACTTATTCTATAGTGTAATCTTACAGTAGCTGTATGAGTCCATTCGTATTTGTTGAGGTAGTTACTCCAACTGCTATTTAATGCTTGCATAGAGGAAGGGTATATAGGCGTTAAGCCAAGTTCTATTATTACAATAAATGTTTAATTGAAGTGTTATTGATTATTAGCTATAAGTTTCTTTGCTTCAGTTTGGACATCTATTACTTTGTTGTAACGTATCCAAGCATCAATTTCATCCTTATCAAAGAACACCTTTTTACCACGTTTTAAATGAGGTATTTGTTTTCCTGAAGTTAATTTATACATATATGATTTTGTGTACCCTGTGTAATTACAGGTTTCATCAATGGTCATAGTCTTTTTATTGACCATTATAATTGACTTAATCATTTCAAGGGTTGCTTCTATTTGTTTAAATTTTGTTTCCATAATATTTATATTATTTATTTAATGCAAATATGGTAGCTAATAGAAGTAATAATAGTATATGTTGGTATACAGTATACTAATGAAGTTCTTTATTCAGACAAGTGCTTATAATGGAATCTATTTCTTTGTGTCGTTTAGGTTTGTAATTTGTATTAAGGTATGATGCAAACTTTTGTCTATTTCTTGTAGGGTCTTTAAGTCCAAAAACTTTTTTAATCATAAGATCTTTTTTATGGTCTGTAATTATTTTTAATCGTATTAATTCATCTATCATATAAACGCACAATTCTAAATCACCCTTTTTGTTATTTTGCCAAGTTGGTTGATCAGAATCCTTGGTTAAACCAATAATGCCATCAAAACATCTTACAAAATTCATTGTATTAGGATTCATTTTTTCTCCAAGTCGATAATCTGAATTTTCAGGTCTAATTAAAAATCCTGCATTCCATAATTCAAACATTAAATGAGTGAAAAATATTTCCCATCTATTATTTTCATAACCGCCTTTATATAATTCGTGTATTCTGTTGGGTCTGAATGAAATTGTTTCACCTTTATTTCTTTTAGGTTTATGCCCAAGTTCTTGAAGTTGTCTTTCAAGTGGTGCAACATATTCCCAGTAAAAGTTATCGAGTAATTCTTTAATTTTCTTGTTTGTGATTTCTTCTTCAGAATAATCGTCCAATTCAGACATGTTTCTAAGTATCTATTTAATCTAATTTAATCAATTAAAAGAAGTCAAAGAAAAAGTAATATTTAATTTCTTATTTCTAATCCCCCCAAACTTTTTTCATCGCTTCTTCAATATCTTCGTTGGAAAGATGCCCATAACGCTCTTCAGTAGTTCTTGCATTAGCATGTCCAAGAATTTTAGAAAGTGTATAAAGAGGTGTTCCTTTAGACAACATGTATGCGGAAAAAGAATGTCTTGCCGTGTGTGCTGTTACGTGTTTTTGAATACCTGTCATCATAACCCATTCACGTAGCTTCATATTATTTTTGTGAGAAAATTTTAAGTTTGGAAATACCTTATCACTATCTCCCATTCTTTTTGGTAATAAACTTTTTGTTACCCAACGTATTTGAAAATATATATCTGTTTTAGCTTTTTGTGTTTTTACCTTCAATTTAGTTTCATGATCAATGATTGGTAAATCACCCCATTTTAGATTACAACAATCACCCTGTCTAATTCCTGTATGGCACATAAATAAAAATGCATTCTTTAGTAAATCAAAACCATCATAGGAGTTTCTTAATGTTTTTACTTCTTCAGCAGTCAAGAACTCAATTTCAGTTTCGCTTTTTTTTGGAAATTCCATTTTACCACTAAATGGATTATGATATAATTGTTTTGAATCTTCAGCTTTTCTTAATGCAGTTCCTAATGAACTAAAATATTTATATGCTGTATCACCTTTATAATTTTTTCCTGTTTTAGTTTTAGCATCATTAACAAGCCAAGTTCTGTAATCATCACAAAAAATAAGATTAACACGGTTAATGTCCATGTTTATGTTGTAACCATTAGCCATACAGAACGCTTCTAAAGAACTTTTCAAGTTTTTAAATGTTCTTACTTGAGAAGACGAAGAACCTTCTTTTAGCCTAATCATTCTATCCAAATGATTTTTTAATGTGATATTGCTTTCCTGTCCTTCTCTGTATTCTGCACCTTTATACTGTTCTTTCAATTCTTTATAGATTGCGTTAAGAAGTTTTTGGCTTTGAGTGTTTTGTTTTTTCTTTTCAGGAGTATCAGCGCGATAATAAAACAATATGCTCCTATATCTTGGTCTTTTAGGTATATTCCAATTTGGTGAATTGACATAAAACTTTGGATACCATTGGCCTTTATACTTCTTGCTTTCTGACTTGATTTTTGTATGCGAAATAGAAACCATAATTGTGTACGATTTTGTACGGAATATTTATTCGTACATTATTCGTACAATAAATATACATAATTAATGTCAATTAGAAGAAGTCAAAGTAAATGAAAAGCCTTATATTTAAAGTAATATAGAAGTCAAAAGAAGTTAAAGAATTACAGTTCTACATAATCGACAATTATTTGGCCTAAATTCCAACTAGGAATATAGTATTTAAATTCTGAGCCTTCTAATATTTTATTTAATATTAGTTTTTGTAGAACAGATGAATTCCCAGTAATAATGGTTAAAGAAAATTGACCTTTTTCTTTTTCTTGATCAAGTTTTAATTTGACCATTTCTAAAGCCTCTTTGTGACGAATTCCATGTAAATCTAATTCTTCGATTTGGAATAAAATTTTAAAGGTTTTTAATTGACTTCAAAATAATGTTTTTTTATTATTTTTACTGAGAATTTAATTTCAAATTTATGTGGAAAAGTTTTTTTGAAGCAATCGCTTATTTATTTGAAGAAATTTTATTAGTTCCTTTTAATTTTCTAAGAGAAATGCAATTAGATAGTTGGTGGTTTGCAAATATTGTTTCTTGGATTTTTCTTTTCTTGGGTATAGTTGCCTCTATATATTGGATTAAACAGTTAAAATTATTTGATGATAGAGGAGAAGAAAACAAGGATATTAGCTCACATTCTTTTCTATAATTATTTCCTTATAGATTTAAGATATCTCTTTATATGCATTTGATTTAAAGAATCAGAATCACCATATTTAGTTTTAAGATCAGATAATTGTAGAAGAAGTGTGTTTTTTATTTCAGAGTATTTGGAATCGTTAAATATATTTTTCATTTCAGAAGGATCATTTTCTAAATCATACATTTCCCATTCATCAATATCATAGTAAAAATGCATTAATTTATATTTTTTCGTTCTTATCCCATAATGCCTCTTTACCATATGAACTGATGGATATTCATAATATGTATAGTATATAGCATCTCTCCATTTTGTTTTTTCACTTTCAACAAGTTTTCTAAAAGATAAACCTTGAATGTCATTTGGTATTGAAATATTTGCGTAATCTAAAAATGTTGGAGCAAAATCTAGATTTTGAACTAATTCATTAATTTCTGTTTTTGGTTTTATTTTTTTTGGATATCTCATTAAAATAGGAGTTCTAAAAGACTCTTCATACATAAACCTTTTGTCAAACCAACCATGTTCTCCAAGATAAAATCCTTGATCAGATGTATAGATTACAATTGTGTTTTCGGCAAGATCTTCTTCATCAAGATAATCTAGGATTTTGCCAACACCATCATCAACAGATTGGATAGTTCTCAAATAGTCTTTTAGATATCTATTAAATTTCCAAATGGCTAAATCTTTTCCTTTTAATTTTTTAATTTTCAAAGCATTATTTTTTGGAGTATAAGCAGTTAACCATTCTTTTTTTTGTTCATCAGTAAATCTGTTTAATTCCTTTTCAAAGCCAGTGTTTCTTCCATAGGGGTCAATTACAAATTTAAAATCGTGACCCCATCTTCCATGACCATAATTTCCTCTTGATGACCGTATTTGCTTTTCAGTTGCATGAATTAGCATTTCTTGTTTTTTTGCTGCAGTTCCTCTATTAGAATAATCATCAAAAAAATTAGAAGGAGGATCAAATGTCTTATCATCAAAAAGATTTAAATATTTTTCTTCTGGTTTCCAATTCCTATGAGGAGCTTTTTGGTGATATAAAAGTAAAAAGGGTTTTGTTTTATCTCTTTTATTTTTTAGCCAATCTAGACTTAGTTCAGTTGTGATTGATGTTACATATCCTTCTATTCTTTTTTTAAGCCCATTAATTACAAAATCAGGATTATAATAATGGCCTTGACCTTCTAAAACAGCAGAATAATCAAAACCTTGTGGCAGTCCTCTTAAATGAATTTTTCCAATTAAAGCTGTTTGATACCCCCCTTTTTGTAATGTTTTAGCAAAGTTTGGTTGTGACCAATCGAAATCTTGATGATTATCAACTTTTCCATTTATAAAACTATGTTTTCCAGTAAGCATGACAGCTCTACTTGGAGCACAAATTGAGTTTGTAACAAACCCTTTATTAAAAATGGCCCCTTCATTAGCTATTCTATCAATGTTTGGTGTATTATTTAAATTATGACCATATGCACTAATTGCTTGATAAGCATGGTCGTCAGACATTATGAAAATAATATTTGGAGGAGTTGAATCCCAAGAACATGAAGTTATAATTAAAAGCAGGGAAATTAAGCGAAAAAATTTTCTCATTTAATGGTTTTTAATAATCAAATTAATTTACAAAAATATCAGATTCTTTTACTTTGATTACTTTTCCAAACTTTTTTAATTCATTAAGATTAATTCGAGAAAGATCACCAACTATAGATATTATTATAGGTTTATTTTTTATTTCTTTATTATAAAAATTTAAAATCGAATCAAAAGAAAGACTTTCATAATCTTTTAAATATATTTTATTTGGGTCAGAATCAAAACCTTGTCTTATCCAACTTTCAGTTGTGTTTAAAATATTTCTAAATCCGGGTCTTGATGATTTGGACGTTTCAATTAAGGAAGATTTAATTGTTTCAATACGCTCAGGTTTTTCAGGCATTTGATTAATTAAATTAGTCATTACTTTTATTGATTCAATTGCTTTATCTGATTGAGAACCAATATATGCTAGAAACCTGTTATTTTCTCCTTCCATTGGAGCCAATTCATAATTTGCATATGTAGCATAAGCAAGAGATCTAAACTCTCTTATTTCTTGAAACACTAAACTCGACATATCTCTTCCAAAATAAGAATTGAATGCTTCAGAAAATGGAAGAGAAGAATTTGATCTTTTGCTTCCTTCAATGTTGAAAACAATGTGACTTTGAATACTATTTTTTTTATTTAAAATATAAATTTTGTTCTCATTAGAAATTTGCCTTCTAAGAACTACATAAGGCATTTTTTCTTTAAGTTTTTTATTATCATTTATATGTTTTTTAAATAATGATTTTAAAGTGTCAATATCAGTATTACCAACAAATTTTATTGTTTTTTCATAAGTTTTAATTTGATTATAAATAGCCTTTAATTTAGTTGAATTCAATTTTTTTATTTCTTTTTTTGATAACTCTTTAATTCTTGGTGCATTTTCTCCCAACATAGCAAATTCATTTAGGGATTGGGCTATAAAAATGTTTTGTTCTTTATTTAATTTTCGACTTGCTTTAAATTCATCTATTATTTGAGATATTTTAGATTCTTCAAAAGTTAATTCATTAATTAATTTCTCACATAATTTTATTATTTCTTTTAAATTGGATTCAATTCCTGAGACATTTAATGAAAAAGTGTTATCAGTATGCGAAAAATAATATGTTGAACCAAGATTATGGAATTCTTCTTTTAGTTGTCCAACATTAAATTCTTTAGTACCAATTAGACTTAGATAACTACTTAAAAACATAATTTCTGGAATTTGATAAAATCCTACACCAAACCTTATCTCTAAATCAAAAATATTATTGAATGGATTTTTTGTTTTTAAAATTGAAAATTTATCATTGAGATTAGATCTAATTATATCATTATTAAAATCAATAAAATTTGGTTTATAATTTGAAGATTTAAGTTTTGAGAACTCTGAACTAAATTTTGAAATTGCATTAGTATTTGAAATTGTTGGTTTATAGCTAGGCTTCTTTAATTTTTCTTTTTTTGGAGAACCCATTTTAGAATATAAAATGAGGTAATTATCATTAAAATAAGTATTAGCTATTTCAATTATTTCATTCTTTGAAATATTACTTATGCCTTCATAATTAGTATAATATTCATTCCATTTTTTACCTTGGCTAAATGCACTTACCATTTCTAAAGCTCTACTTTCATTACTCTCCCATTTATATGAGTTTTCTTTAATTGAATTAATTTTTAAGGCTTCAACAAAATCTTCAGAGAAATCACCTTTTTTTAATTTTTCGATTTGATTTTTAATGATTTTTTCGGCAGCACTTAATTTTTGTCCAATAAGTTTAGGTATAAAGTAAATTAATGTTGCTCCATGATCATTGTTCTCAAATTTAAGCAAACCAGAGTCCATTAATTTTCCTTCATCTCTTAATTTATTTAAAAAGCCAGTTTCTTCATAATTGTATAAAGCTTGCAAAGCCATATCAAATTTAATTTTATCGAGATCTCCATTTTTGGGAGATCTAATAACAAGAGCACCCATTTTTATTGGCGTGAGTTTTTTTTCAAAAAATTCTCTTTTATTAAAAGGTTCTTCTTTGTATTCTGGAAATTTTGGAATTTTTTCAGATTTCCAATTTTTAAATTTTTCATTAATAATTGGAATAATTTTTTCTGAATCAAAATCTCCTGATAGAGCTAAAACCATATTATTTGGAACGTAATAATCTTTATAAAATTTGTACATTTTTTCAAGAGAAGGATTTTTTAAATGTTCTACTTTTCCAAGAACGGATTGTTGACCATAAGGGTGATTTTTAAAAACATTCTTTAAAATTTCCTCAATTACAATATTTAATGGATTATCCATGTATATGTTTTTTTCTTCATAAACTGTTTCTAATTCTGATTGAAATAATCTAAATACAGGGTTTTGAAAACGATGACTATATAATTCCAACCATTTTTCTATTTGATTTGGAGGAAAACTATTGTAGTAAGCAGTATAATCTTGATTTGTGAAAGCATTAATGTTAGTACTTCCAATTTGTTTTAAAAGCTTGTCTAGTTCATTTGGAATTGCATATTCTGATGCCTTAATTGAAATTCTGTTGATCTCAGATTGAATTAAAGATCTTTTATTAATTGAATTAGTTTTTGATAGGTCTTCATATAGTTTACTAATACTATCAAGATATATTTTTTCATTATTATAATCTGATGTTCCTAACTCTTTTGTTCCTTTAAATAATACATGTTCTAAATAATGAGCAATTCCTGTTGCATCTTTTGGATCATTTTTGCCTCCAGCCTTAACACCAATAACTCCAAATATATTTGGACTCTCATTATTTTCACTTAACATTACGGTCAAACCATTATCTAAAACAAATTCTTCAACTTGAATTGGTTTAGATGACTTTTGAGGGAAAAGAGATGAACTAAAGACAAGTAATAAAACGAAAAAATTTTTTTTCATTAAATCCATAAAAAATATCATAAAGTTTAAATATAATTTATTTTTGAATGAAATTTTATAATGATGAATGACAAAACTTATTTCAGAAGTAACTTATTAATTTTAAACTTGGTTTTTTTCTTTTTGTTTGACCCGCTCTTAAGTCAAACAAAAATTGATATTAATGAACTTGTTGGATTTGAGAATTTTATAAGTGATGAAATTAAAGAAGGCGAAATTGCTGGAGCTGAGGTCCTAATTTTTAAAAACAATAATATTATTTGGCATAAAAATTTAGGTTATAGAAATTATTCATCAAAAAGTCCTTTAAAAAAGAATAGTATATATTATATACAATCAATGACTAAGCCTATAATCAGTGTTGCCATTATGCAGTTAATTGAAAAGGGCCAATTAAAATTAGATGATTTAGCAGAAAGTTATATTCCTGAAATGAAAAATTTAAAGGTTATTATTGATCCTAATAAAGGAATAGATGGACCTGTAAAAGATATTGAAAGAAAAATTACAATTAAACAACTTTTAACTCATACTTCAGGATTATCCCATGGTTTAGGAGAAAATTTATATGAAAAACAATTATTTAAATTAATGTACAATGAATTATTTGATCCAGCTGATTATGTAAAATTAGAGCAAAGGATAGAAGCCTTATTTAAAGCCCCTTTGATCAGTCAACCTGGAGTAAAATGGTATTACAGTGCATCAACTGATGTGTTAGCTTTAATCCTTCAAAGAATTACTAAAAATCCAATTAATAGATATTTAAAAGAAAATATTTTTGATCCATTAGAAATGAATGATACGGGTTATAACGTCAATTTAAATAAAGAAGAAAGAATTATGATGGTTCATCTTAAAAATGAAGAAGGTGAGCTTATATTAAGTCCAACTCAAGTACCAATTCAAGGAAATACTTTATATGGAGGAACACATGGTTTGTTTTCATCAATTGAAGATTATCTTCAATTTTGTCGAATGATTTTAAATAATGGAAAACTTAATGGAAAAAACATATTAAGTAAGAAAAGCGTAAAATTGATAATTAAGAATCATGTTCAAAATTTTTTAGGTTCATCAAGAGGCTTTGGATTAGGATTTGGAGTTTTAGTTAATGCTGAAAAAGAATCTAGCCCTGCAAATAATGGACAAATTTATTGGGGAGGATATTTTAAAACACATTTTTTTATTGATCACAAAGAAGACTTAATTGCAATTTTTATGACCCAGAAATTTCCAGACTCATATGAGTATGTAGTTGAATTAAATAAATACATATATAGGGCAATTCAATAAAGTCTTTTTTAATTCAATTAAAATTTTTTAGGAATTTTTTTTAGTTGAATGAACACAACAATTATCATCTACACATCTACAATATTTTAAATTATATATATGTAAAACACAAAGAGTCGTTGCAAATAAATATGCATAAAACTCTTGAATATGATATAATTCAAAAAGTTCATTCAAAATAGTAAAAGTTAAAAGCCCCCAGAACAAAAACATCATTATTTTAACATATTTATTAGAGGAATATATAGATGAAAAATATACAGCTGAAAATGATAAAGTTAAAAAGAGAATATTTAGAGAGTTCCAAAGAAAAGGAAATTCAGAATATGTCGAGATTAATTGTACTTGAGATAAAAAAAGAAAAGGTGTAAAAGCACAATGTGCCATACATAAAACACCATACAAAACTCCTAAATGGTCAGTATATATTCTAATTGTTTTCATAGATTGAGCGCAAAGGTAATATTAATCAATTAATAAAGAATTATTATATCATAAAAAAACGGTTAACTATATAATAGTATAACCGTTTTATTGTTTTAGTAGCGAGGGCAGGACTCGAACCTGCGACCTTTGGGTTATGAGCCCAACGAGCTACCTACTGCTCTACCTCGCGTTAGTTTGCAAATGTATTAATTTAAAATATATCGTGCAACACTCTTTTTTTAAAGACTGTATCTTTACAAAAAAATTGTTTTGAAAAAACATCAATCTGGTTTTGTTTCAATTATTGGAAATCCTAATGTTGGTAAATCGACATTAATGAATTCTTTAGTTGGAGAAGATATTTCTATTATAACAGCTAAAGCTCAGACAACCAGACATCGAATTTTAGGAATAATTAATGGAGAGAATTTTCAAATGGTTTTATCAGATACACCAGGAGTAATTAAACCTTCTTATAAAATGCAAGATTCTATGATGAAGTCTGTTAAAGACTCACTTTTAGATGCAGACGTTTTAATTTATATGACATCAATTAATGATATAGAGACTAAGGATGAAGCAATTTTTGATAAAATTAAAAAGACGAAAGTTCCATTACTAGTTTTAATAAATAAAATTGATCTTTTTGATCAAGATTCTTTAGAAAAAGAAGTTAATTCATGGGCTATAAAATTGCCTAAAGCTAAAATTTACCCTATTTCAGCTTTGAAAGGTTTTTTTGTTAAAGAGCTTCTTGAAATTTTAATTCAAAATTTACCTGAATTTCCACCATATTTTCCTAAAGATCAATTAACAGATAGACCTGAAAGATTTTTTGTAAATGAAGCAGTTAGAGAAAATATTTTTACTAATTATTCAAAAGAGATTCCATATTCTGTAGAGGTAAATACAGAAGAATTTTTGGAAGATGAAAAAATTATTAGAATTCGATCAATAATTAATGTTGAAAGAGATTCTCAAAAGGGTATAATTATAGGAAATAAAGGAAAGGCCATAAAAAAAGTGGGTATGAATACAAGGAAAAAATTAGAAAAATTTTTTGGAAAAAAAATTCATATCGAATTATATGTTAAGGTTCTAAAAAAATGGAGGTCTAATTCAAATCAATTAAAAAGATTTGGATATAATTAATTTTTAGTTTGTAAGTGAATTATTTTAAATAATAATAATGAGTAATATAATAGCAATTGTAGGAAGACCTAATGTTGGAAAATCAACTTTTTTTAATAGGATGATTAAACGTCGTGAAGCCATAGTTGATCCTACAAGCGGGGTTACACGTGACAGGCATTATTCAAAATGTGATTGGAATGGGAAAACTTTTACGTTAATTGATACTGGAGGATATATAGAGAATAGTGATGATATTTTTCAAAAGGAAATTGATAAACAAATAAACATAGCAATAAATGAAGCTGATGCAATTATTTTTATGGTTGATGTTAATGATGGTTTAACCGGAATGGATTTAAACCTTTCTAAATTGATAAGAAAATCTAAAAAATCAATTTTTTTAGTTGTTAACAAGGTTGATAATTCAAAAAAAATCAAAATTATAGGAGAATTTTATGAACTAGGTTTTGATCCCATATATCCATTATCTAGTATAAATGGAGGAGGAACAGGAGAGTTGTTAGATGATTTAGTATCAAGTTTAAAAGAAAAAAAAACAGAAAATGAAACCCAAATTCCCAAGTTTGCCGTCGTTGGAAGACCTAATGCAGGTAAATCTTCTTATATAAATTGTTTAATTGGTGAAGAAAGAAATATTGTAACGGAAAAAGCAGGTACTACTAGAGATAGCATATACTCTAGATATAATCTTTTTGGATTTGATTTTAATTTAGTTGATACTGCGGGCATTAGACGAAAATCTAAAGTAAAAGAAAACATTGAATTTTATTCGGTTATTAGATCAATCAGAGCGATAGAATATTCGGATGTTTGTCTTTTAATTGTCGACGCAACTAGGGGTTTTGACGGTCAAGTTCAAAATATATTTTGGTTAGCACATAGAAATCAAAAGGGTATAGTAATTCTAGTAAATAAATGGGATTTAATTGATAAAGAAAAAAAATCAACAAAAGATTTTGAAAAGATGATAAATGAAAAAATTTCACCATTTGAAGATGTTCCGATCATTTTTATATCTTCTTTAAACAAGCAAAGGGTTTTTAGATCAATTGAAAAAGCAGTTGAGGTTTATAAAAATAGAAAAAAGAGAATTTCAACTAAAGAACTTAATAATTATATGCTGCCCATTATCGAAAAATATCCTCCTCCATCATCAAAAGGAAAACATATAAAAATTAAATTTTGTAATCAATTACCAACATTTCATCCTCAGTTTATTTTTTTCTGTAATTTACCTCAGTATCTTAAAGACCCATATAAAAGATTTTTGGAAAATAAGCTAAGAGAAAAATTTGATTTTAGCGGGAGTCCAATACAAATATTTTTTAGAAAGAAGTAGTTAAAGTTTTGATTTCAGAAAAGTTAAATCAACTTTTATGCTTTCTAATTTAGATAATAATGATATTTTAACATCTTCAGAATCCTTAACCTTTAGTTGTTTCTTAGCTCCAGAAATTGTGAGTCCTTTTTCTTTGACTAAATGATAAATTAATTTTAAAATTTTAATGTTTTCAGGTGTATATTTTCTAGTGCCACTTTCTTTTTTTTTGGGTTTAATTTCATCAAATTCTTTTTCCCAAAAACGAAGTAAAGATGGATTCACATTAAACGCCTTTGAAACTTCACCAATAGAATAGTATCGTTTTTCAGGAAGATTTATATTCATTGTTAGTCCATGGATTGGTTTTCCTGACTTGCCTGATTAAGAAGAATATCGTATTCTTCTGGAGAAAGATTTCCATAGTAAAAGTTAATTGGATTTATTCTTTTACCGTCTTTAAATATTTCATAATGAAGGTGAGGGGCTACTGATCTTCCAGAGTTACCAACATACCCAATTAGATCTCCTCTTTTTACTTTTTGACCTCTTCTAACATTATATTTTTGTAGATGAGCGTAAAGACTTGTATATCCAAAACCATGATCAATTCTAATATGTTTTCCAAAACCAGCGGACCTATTATCAGCACGTTTAATTATTCCGTTGCCTGATGCAAATATTGGTGTTCCTCTTTTTGCTGAAAAATCCATTCCCCAATGCATTCTTCTTTTTTTTGTAAAAGGATCAGTCCTGTAACCAAAACCAGAAGCCATTCTTTTAAGATCTTTGTTTTTAATTGGTTGGATTGAAGGTATTGATGCTAGAAGCTCTTTTTTATTAACGGCTAATGATTCAATTTCATCTAAAGATTTTGATTGCACTACAGTTTGTTTCATTAAAATATCTAATCTTTTAGATGCATTTATAATTAGGCTTGAATTATCAAAACCCTCTAAATCTTTATATCTATTAACACCTCCAAAACCTGCAATTCTTTGTTCTTTTGGAATAGGACTAGCCTCAAAATATAAACGATATAAATTATTATCTCTTTCTTCTAGATTTGAAAGAACATTCTCTACTTGATTTAATTTTTTGTTTAAAATATCGAATTGAATTTTATAATTAGTAAGTTCTCTATTTTGATTAATTTCGGTTGGAGTATCAATAATATCTGTATTAAGTATAATTAAAAGAGAAACGACGCCAAATAAGAAGGAAGAAAAAATAAATAACATAAAGTTTGATATTCTTAACCTATTAGTTACTTTGATTTCCTTGTAAGATAAAGATTCAGGATCGTAATAATATTTAATTCTAGACATTTAGTAGTTTAAAATTATATAACAAATATAGTAATATTGATATATAACAATATTTTAATCAATTATTTAATTATTTAAAATTATTTTTGTTTTATGAAATCATCAGAAATTAGAAAAGAGTTTTTAAATTTTTTTGCTGATAAAAAACATGAAATTGTAAAGTCAGCTCCGATGGTTATAAAAAACGATCCCACTTTAATGTTTACAAATGCAGGGATGAATCAATTTAAGGAATATTTTTTGGGTAATTCAATACCAAAAAATAAAAGAATTTGTAATACTCAAAAATGTCTAAGGGTTTCAGGAAAACATAATGATTTAGAAGAAGTAGGAATTGATACATATCATCATACTTTTTTTGAAATGCTTGGAAATTGGAGTTTTGGTAACTACTTTAAAGAAGAGGCAATTAATTGGGCATGGGAATTATTGACAGTAAATTTTAAAATTCCTATTGAAAGTTTATATGTAACAATTTTTGAAGGGTCAAAAGAAGATGGTTTAAAAAAAGATATTGAAGCATATAATTTTTGGAGTAAAATAGTTCCTAAAGAAAAAATTTTATTGGGAAATAAAAAAGATAATTTTTGGGAAATGGGGGATCAAGGTCCATGTGGACCTTGTTCAGAAATTCATATTGATTTAAGATCAAATAAAGACAAGAAAAAAGTGCCGGGATCCTCTCTTGTAAATAAGGATAACCCTGAGGTAATAGAATTATGGAATCTTGTATTTATTGAGTTTAATAGAAAAGCTAACGGAAGTTTAGAAAAGTTGCCTGAAAAACATGTTGACACCGGCTTAGGTTTTGAAAGACTTTGTATGGTACTTCAGAATAAAAAATCAAATTATGATTCAGATGTTTTCACCCCAATTATTAGAGAAATTGAACTTTTGACTAATTTTAATTATGGTAAAAAAGAAGATGTTGATAGAGCAATAAGAGTTATCGCCGATCATATAAGAGCTGTTTATTTTGCAATAGCTGACGGTCAACTTCCAAGTAACAATGGTGCAGGATATGTGATTAGAAGAATTTTAAGAAGAGCCATAAGATATGGTTTTACATTTTTGAATCAAAAAGAACCTTTTATATTTAAATTAGCTTCTGCTATAGAGAATCAACTTAAATCAGTTTTTCCTGAATTAACGAAGGAGAGTAATCTTGCATTAAATGTTATAAGAGAAGAAGAAAAGTCTTTTTTAAAGACACTTGATCAGGGTTTAACTCTTTTAGATAATATTATAACTAGCTCAAAGACAAAGATTATTAGTGGTTCTAAATGTTTTAAATTATATGACACTTATGGTTTTCCAATTGATTTGACAGCACTTATAGCAGGTGAAAAGGGATATTCAATAGACAAAGATGAATTTGATAAAGAAATGAATATTCAAAAGAAAAGGTCCAGATCAGCATCATTACTAAATTCAGAAGATTGGGTCGTCTTAGAATCTGATTTTGTTGAAGAGTTTGTAGGATATGATTATTTGTCAACAGATGTAAAAATTACTAGATATAGAAAAATTAAATCAGCTAAAGATGGAAATTTTTATCAATTAGTTTTTAATCTTACACCTTTTTATCCTGAAGGAGGTGGTCAAGTTGGTGATAAGGGTTATCTTCAGTCATCTAATGGAGATGTTTTTTATATTATTGACACAAAGAAAGAAAATAATGTAATTCTTCATTACACAAAAAATTTGCCTTCTAATTTAAGTGAAGTATTTAAGGCAGTTGTAGATTCTAAACAACGTTTAAGAACATCTTCTAATCATACTGCAACTCATCTTTTACATCAAGCTTTGAGATCAATACTTGGAGATCATGTTGAGCAAAAAGGATCAATGGTTCACTCAGGAATTTTTAGATTTGATTTTTCTCACTTTTTAAAGTTGAAAACGGAGGAAATTAATGAAATTGAGCAATTTGTTAATTCTAGAATAATGGAACATATTCCATTGAAAGAAAATAGAAATGAACCATATAAAGAAGCAATTAAGAAAGGAGCAATTGGATTATTTGGTGAAAAATATGGTGATGTTGTAAGAACAATAAAATTTGGACAATCATATGAGCTTTGTGGAGGAACTCATGTTAACAACACTCATGATATTTGGCATTTTAAAATTATTTCTGAAACTTCTATTGCATCTGGAATAAGGAGAATAGAGGCTATTACAGGAGATGCTGTAAAAGATCATTTTGAGAAAAGAAATGACATCATTGAACAACTAGAGAATAAATTTAATAACCCTCAAGATATTATTAAGACTATTGATAAAATTAAAGAAGAGAATAATAGTTTGAAAAAAGAATTATTTGAATTAAGTAAAATAAATTTAAAAAATTTAGAGCAAGAAATTAATAAATCTTTAATAGAAAAAAATAAAATATTATTTATTGCAAAAGAAGTTGATTTAGATTCTAGAAGTATAAAAGATCTTACTTTTATTATTGGAAAAAAGAAAGATAATTTATTCTTAGTACTAGCTTCTAATAAAGGAGGTAAACCGATAATTTGTTGCTACATCTCTAAAGAATTAGTAGATAAAAAAGATTTTAGTGCTATTGAAATTGTTAAAGTTTTAGGAAAACATATAGGTGGATCTGGTGGTGGGCAAAACTTTTTTGCCACTTCGGGAGGAAAAAATCCTAATGGGATAAAAAAAGCATTAGCTGAGGCAGAATTAATTTTTAGTAAACTATAATTTATCCTTGAGCTGGAGGAAAGTTGTTTAATATTTCTGAAACAAAATCACCAATTTTTTCATCTCTGTTTTTAATGTAATCACTTAAGCCACCTTTTCCTTTACCTTGCCAGATAAGTTTTTTTGTTTTAGAATCAATTAAATTAATATATAAAGTTCCTTCAATTTGATTAATGGGAAAGGATCTCATAGGGCCAAAAAAGTATGGATTATAGTGCCAATTTGAATATAAATAATCAGTGTTTATATATATTTTTTCTTTTGCATTAGTTGAAAAGGTTATTAAAAGATCGGGATTTTTTGACTTATTTAAGCCTTTAGATTCGAGCTCTAAATCAATTGATTTTAAAATTCTTCTTTTATCTAAATCTGAAATTTCAGCTTTATCTATACCAGATTTTAAATAAGCAAATGTTTTATATGATTTAAAATCTATACTTGCATCATGATCACTAATTACATATACAGAAGAACATGAAAAAAGGAATAAAAATAAAAACAGAGAAAAATGCTTCATTTATAATAGTTTTACGGTTATTTTTATTAAAGTACAAAAACTATGCCTAACATTGGTAAAAATTTTTTTAAAAGAAAAATAATAAGTAGGAATGAAATACCAATTCATATAAATGGTCATAAGATCACTATAAAAAGGGAAGATGAAATTGATAAATGGGTTTCTGGCAATAAATATAGAAAACTTAAATATATTTTTTTAAATCTAAATAAAAACAGAATTAATAAATTATTATCATTCGGAGGGGCCTATTCAAATCATTTAGTTGCATTAGCAAAAGCTGGAAATTTATATGACTTAAAAACTATAGGAATTATTAGAGGAAAAGAATGGGAAAAGAAATATTTATTTAACCCTTCATTATCATTTTGTAAAAAAAATAATATGGATTTATATTTTGTTTCAAGAGAAGAATATCGATTATATCAAAAAGGAATTACATCAAAAAAAATAATAAATTCCAACTCTAAATTAAAAATTATTGGAGAAGGAGGTAAATGTAAAGAAGCAATTAAAGGATGTAAGGAAATTTTAACTGCGTCTGATAAAGATTTTGACACTCTGTGTGTTTCAGTTGGAACTGGATCCACCATCTCTGGGGTTATAGAAAGTTCAAATTCAAATCAATTTGTTTTAGGGTTTTTATCATTGAAGCATAAAAAAATGAAAAAAGAAATATCAAAAAATACATCAAGAGTAAATTGGAAGCTTATTGATGATTATATATTTAAAGGTTATGCTAGGGTTAATGAAGAATTAATTAATTTTATAAATGACTTTTATAAAGAATATAAAATTCCATTAGATCCTATTTATAATTCAAAAATGGTTTTTGGTATTTTTGATATGATTAAAAAAAATAAATGGAGGTGGGGAAAAAATATATTAGTTATAAATTCTGGTGGTTTACAAGGAGTTGAAGGCATGAATTTAAAATTAGAAGAAAGAGGATGCGAAACTATAATTTTTTAAACTTTTCAATTTTAGTATTTTCAGTTATATTTTTTTCTTGTGGATCATCTAAAAAGATAGGTGAAAGAAAAAGGATATCCAGTCAAAATATAAGAGTCGCTGATTTAAAAAATAATAATGAAAATTTAAAAAAAAAATCTGTAAAAATTAATAATAGATATTTAACTAATGATCAAAAAATCAAGAACTACATAAAAAAATATTCTAAAATAGCGCAAGTTGAGATGAAAAAATATAGAATTCCAGCAAGCATTACTTTAGCTCAAGGTATTTTAGAATCTGGAATTGGGGAAGGTAGATTAGCTGTTATTGGAAATAATCATTTTGGAATAAAGTGTCATAAGAAATGGAATGGAAAAAAAATGTATCATGATGATGATAAAAAAAGTGAATGTTTCCGTGTATATAAAAGTCCAGAATTATCTTATAGAGATCATTCGATTTTTTTAAGTACAAGATCTAGATACGATTTTTTGTTTGATTTAAAAAGAACAAATTATAAATCTTGGGCAAAAGGACTAAAAAAAGCTGGTTATGCAACGGATCCTAAATATCCAAAGAAATTAATTAGTTTAATAGAAAGGTATAGGTTAGACCGTTTTGATAAAGGTAAATCAAAAAAAAAGAATTTTAAAAATGAAATTTTTCATACTGTAGTTAAAGGAGATACTCTTTATTCTATTTCAAAAAAATATAACATTTCAATTGAAGAAATTATTAAAAACAATAATATCAAAGGAACAAATATTAGTTTAGGGCAAATTTTAAAGATTCAGTAATTTTTATGAGATATCAAAGAAGTAGTAGATTGTTTAAAGAAGCAAAAGAAGTTATTCCTGGTGGTGTAAATTCTCCGGTAAGAGCTTTTAAAGCTGTTGGAGGAAATCCTATTTTTATAAAAAAGGCAAAAGGAGCATATTTATTTGATGAGGATAATAATAAATATATAGATTATATTTCTAGTTGGGGTCCAATGATTCTTGGACATGCTCATCCGAAAGTAACAGAATCAATAATTAAAACAACAAAGAATGGAACCTCTTTTGGAACGCCAACTGAATTAGAAACAAAGATTGCAAAACTTGCTATTAAAATGGTTCCAAATATAGATCAAATTAGATTTGTAAATTCAGGAACTGAAGCATGTATGAGCGCAATAAGATTAGCAAGAGGATTTACTGGAAAAGAAAAAATTATTAAATTTTCTGGTTGTTATCATGGTCATTCAGACTCTTTTTTAATTCAAGCTGGTAGTGGAGGTGCAACGTTTGGAAATCCTAGTAGTCCAGGAGTTACTCAGGGATCGGCAAAAGACACGCTAATTGCTGAGTTTAATAACTTGGATAATGTTTCTAAAATATTTGATAAAAATAAAAATAAAATTGCTGCTTTGATTATTGAACCTGTTGCAGGGAATATGGGATGTATTCCTCCTAAAAAAGATTTTTTAAAAGGCTTAAGATCTCTTTGTGATGATCATAAAGCATTACTAGTTTTTGATGAGGTAATGACTGGATTTAGATTATCAAAAGGAGGAGCACAAGAATTATATGGGATAAAAGCCGATATAGTTACTTTTGGGAAAGTTCTGGGAGGAGGATTGCCTGTTGGAGCATTTGCATCAAATTTAGAAATAATGTCATTTTTAGCTCCGAAAGGAGAAGTTTATCAAGCTGGAACTCTAAGTGGAAATCCTTTAGCTATGGTTGCCGGATATAATACTCTAAAAATATTAGATGAAGATCCTGAAATTTATAGTAGATTAGAAAAAAAGACAAAAAAACTTGAAGAACAATTAAGATATATTTCAATTAAAAATAAAATTAACCATCAAATTAATAGAATTGGATCTATGATTTCAATTCATTTTACAGATTATCCCGTTGTAAACTTTGAAACTTCAAAAAAAGGTGATAATATTTATTATAAAAAATATTTTCATGGAATGTTAGATCAAAATATTTATTTACCGCCAAGTGCTTATGAAAGTTATTTTTTAAATGACGCTATTTCAGATAAGGATATTGATTTAACTTCTGAAGCTTATAACTTAGTTAGTTTAGACTTTTAAATTAACTTAACAAATAGCTTGTTGCTTTGTTTTAAAATATTTATAATTTCTTTCTTTTTTAAATTTTTTATACACTTATCCCATTGATTATTTGATAAGCCCGAATTTTTTTTCAAGATATTAAGTTCAAGTTCACCTTTTTCTTTTAGATTGTTTATAATATGTTTTTCATTTTCATTTAGTCCAATTTTGATATTTTCAGGTTTCATTTGAGGGAAAAATAAAACTTCTTGTATTGAACGATTATTTGTAAGTATCATAACTAAGCGATCTATTCCTATACCAATTCCTGAAGTAGGGGGCATTCCATATTCTAGTGCTTTTAAAAAATCTTGATCAATAAACATAGCCTCATTATCCCCTTTCTTACTTAGTTTTAGTTGTTCTTCAAACCTTTCTTTTTGATCGATCGGATTATTTAATTCTGAATAAGCATTGGCAAGCTCCTGACCATTTATCATTAATTCAAACCTTTCCGTTAAATTAGGATTAGACCTATGTTCCTTAGTTAAGGGGCTCATTGATTTTGGATAATCAATTATGAAAGTTGGGTTTATATAATGATGTTCACATTTTTCGCCAAAAATTGCATCAATAATTTTACCTTCTCCCATTGTTTCGTCAATTTCAACATTTAATTTTTTTGCTGTTGTCCGAAGCTCATTTTCATTCATTTTAGAGATATCAATTCCAGTATGAGTTTTTATTGAATCAAATATTGGAATTCTTGGGTAAGGTGATTTAAAATTGATTAGATTTTCACCTACTTTAACTGAATCTGAATTATTAACATGAATAGCTAAATCTTCTAATAGTTTTTCAGTCATTTCCATCATCCAGAAGTAATCTTTATATGCGACATATAATTCTAGAATAGTAAATTCAGGATTGTGATTTTTATCCATTCCTTCGTTTCTAAAATCTTTTGAAAATTCATATACACCCTCAAACCCACCAACAACAAGTCTTTTAAGATATAATTCATTGGCAATTCTTAGATATAAGGGTATGTTTAATGCATTATGATGAGTCATAAAAGGTCTTGCAGAGGCCCCTCCTGGAATTGGTTGTAAAACTGGAGTTTCAACTTCAAGATATTCTCTAGCATTTAAAAAATCTCTAATAAAGTTTGTTATTTTAGTTCTTTTAATAAATGTCTCCTTTACATTTGAATTGACAATTAAATCAACATATCTTTGTCTATATCTTTGTTCAGGATCAGTAAATTCGTCATATTTATTTCCTTCAGAATCAACTTTAGTTAAAGGTAATGGTCTTAAAGATTTATTTAGAATTTTAAATGTTTTTACCAATACAGTCATTTCACCAACTTGTGTTGTAAAAAGATTTCCTTCCAATCCAATTATATCTCCAATATCCAATAATTTTTTATAAACTTCATTGTATAAAGTTTTATCTTCATTAACGCAAATTTCATCTCTATTGAAATAGAGTTGAATTTTACCTTTACTATCTAATAATTCGGCAAAACTTGCTTTGCCTTGAATTCTTCTTGACATCAATCGTCCAGCAACAATAACTTTTTTACCTTCTTTATATTTTTTTGGCAGATCATTTGAATAAAAATTTACAGGAAAAAGTTCTGGAGGATAAGGGTTTATACCCATTTTTAAAAGAGAGTTTAATTTGTCTCTTCTAATTTTTTCTTGCTCAGAGAATTTAGACATTTTTATAAAAATTTCTACAAAGATACATAGTATTGAAAGATCATAGATTATCTATTTTCATAACTTTACAAGTTGATTGTTATATTTTGAAAAATAAAAATAATAAAGTAAAAATCATTGATTTGGGTATTAGTCCTTTTTTAAACTCATGGAAATATCAAGATGAACTATTTGATTCCATAATTTCAGTAAAAGTATCTAATAGAAAAACTAAGATTAAAGCATTAACTAATAATTATATGATTTTTGTTGAACATCCTGCAGTTTACACTCTTGGTAATAGTGGAAAGATTGAAAATTTATTGGTAGACAAAAATATTTTAAACGAAAAAAATATAGAATTTTATAAAACTAATAGAGGAGGTGATATAACTTTTCATGGACCAGGACAAATTGTTTGTTATCCAATTCTTGATTTAGATAATTTTTTTACAGACATCCACAAATATCTCAGGTTTTTAGAAGAAATTGTAATAGAAACTTTAAATGATTACGGAATTAAAGGTCAATCAAGAAATGGAGAAACAGGTGTATGGATAAAGAATAAGAAATCAAATTTTTTTAAGATATGTGCTATTGGAGTAAAGGCTAGTAGATGGGTTACAATGCATGGATTTGCTCTTAATGTAAACACTGATTTAAATTATTTTAAAAATATTATACCATGTGGAATAAAGGATAAGGGAGTTACCTCAATGAAAAATGAGTTAGGAAAAGTTTTAGATAAAGATTTGATTAAAGATAAAATTCAATATTATTTTTCAAAAAAATTTGAAGTAGAATTCACTTATTGAGGGATTTCATATAAAATAAAACTATCTTTTTCAGATTTAACTATTAGTTCAAGATTTTTATCACTATCAATATTTGATATATCAACACTTGAGTTTCCATAAACAGGAAAACCATTAACTAATTTTCCAGAACTAAAAAATAAATAAACTTTACTGCTATCAATATTAGTGACTGAAATATATAAAGTATCATTAAAATAAAAAATTTGAGGGGAAGTATAATTTCCGTATGGAAGAATTACTGGAACTCCTTTAATTGTCAGAATGTTTTCAGAAAGTGTTACTAATGTTTTTGTAGTCATGTTAATTTTATGATCATTGGATAGTTTTAGAGGTGTTTTAAATACATTCCCTTTTAAATCTACTTGAATAAGATTTCCATTTTTGTCTGTGGTTGTGAATGAATTTCTGTATAAGTAAACTTCATTGTTAGAAAAATCAATTTTTTCTTTTACTTTAATTCTATCTTTTCCCCTTCTATCAATTATTTTTAAAATGCCATTACTTAGTTGAAATACAATGTAGTCTTTGTTCTTTATTCTTATGTGTTTAGGTGGAAATAAAATTTTACTTGAAGTTTTTTCAAATTTAAATCCTTTTACTTTTTTTGCTTTTTTATCATAAATAGAAATTTGATTTTCTGAACTTATTAAAAATCTATATTTTTTATTTTGGTCATAATCAAAAATTGAAATTGGATTTATTGTTTTTGATTCAGAAAGTTTTATTTTTAAAGG
>CACEKG010000001.1 GCA_902560065.1 uncultured Bacteroidota bacterium | reverse complement strand
TTATGAAAAAGCTTTAACTTTTAGAAGTGATGTTCAATTGGGTATAACAAATATTGAAATAGCTGAAACTGATATAAATTTGGCTAAAAGTTCTTTAAAACCAAGTCTTTCAGCTTTTATTGGATATAGCGGAAGAATTACCTATTCTGACAGATTATCTCCAAATGGAAATTTTGATGAACTTCCTATAGGATTTGTCAAAAATACAGGTGAAATTGTAACTACTTCAGTCCCTCAAAGGAGTGTGGTTGGTCCACTTTCATTTATTGAACAATTATATAAAAATGATGGTTTGGCTTATGGGCTGAATATGAATATTCCAATTTTCAATGGATTTTCATTAAAGAATAATGTAAAGAGATCTAAGCTTAATTTGGAAAGGGTTAAGAATCAACTTGAGCAGACTAAATTAGATTTAGAAAATACTATTAACCAAGCTTATAATAATGCTAAGGGAGCATATAAACTTTATGAAGCAGCTCAAAAAACTGTAATTTCAAGAAAAGAATCATATCAATATGCAGAGAAAAGATTTGAATTAGGTGCTTTAAACTCTTTTGATTTTATTCAAGCTAAACAGCGTTATGAAATTTCAGTTTCCGATCTTATTAGAGCAAAATTTGATTATATATTTAAAATAAAAGTTTTAGAATTTTATTTTGGAATTAATGTAAAAATTTAAAATTAAGTTATATTTTATATATTATTTATATTATGACTTATGGCTATTTACAACGATCACAAGGATATTCCTGGAAATCCTTCTACTGCAAAGACTAGTAAATTAAAATTAAGAAAAAAAGTTTCTTTTAATTCTTTAAAAGTTTTATCAGTTAATGATTGGAAGTTTTGGATTGAAAATGGTTACATAGTAATAAAAAATGCAGTTGCAAAAGAACAAGCTAAGAAAACAGCTAGTTTTTTGTGGGAATTTGAGGAAAAAGATAGCGAAGATCCATCAACATGGTATTCTCCTCCAAGAGCAGAAATGAAAATGAAAGAATTAGCTGGAACGGGAATGGTGGAATTATATAATCATCAATATTTATGGGAGAATAGACAGGAAAGAAAAATTTATGAGTCTTTTGTAGATATTTGGGGAACAGAAAAACTTTGGGTAACTATTGATCGTGCAAATTTAAATTTTCCAATTCGTAAAAACTTTGAATACAAAAGTTTTATTCATTGGGACTACGACCCTGATACTAAACCTCAAAATGTTCAAGGTGTATTAGCTTTACAGGATCAAACAGATTTAAGTATGGGTGGTTTTCAATGTATACCATGGTTATATAAGAATTATAATCTTTGGAAAAAATCTCAATCAAAAAATAGAGATCGTTTTAAACCAGATGTTTCTGGATTAAAAGATAAGATAGTAAAAGTTCCATTAGAAGCTGGAGACTTATTAATTTTTAATAGTACTTTGCCTCATGGGATTAGACCTAACTATTCAAATAAGGTAAGAATAGCTCAATATATTTCTATGATGCCTGCCGAAGAAGATAATTTAGATTTAAAAAATTGGAGGATAAATTCTTGGAAAAATAGACTAGCTCCAGAGGGTCATGCATTTCCTGGTGATCCTAGAAATTGGGAACAAAAAAAATATGAAACTGCAAAACTTAATGATTTAGGAGAAAAGCTATTAGGTTTGAAAAGTTGGTGAAAAAATGAAAAATTTATTATATATCGAAACTTCAACAAAAAATTGTTCTGTTGCAATTTCTTCAGATACTAAATTAATTGGATTTAAAGAGATTAATTCTGAAAATTTTAGTCATGCAGAAAATTTACATGTTTTTATTAATGATTTATTTAAAGAAGCTAAAATAGATATACAAAACTTAAGTGGAGTTGTTATAGGAAAAGGGCCTGGATCATACACTGGACTTAGAATAGGGACTGCATGCGCAAAGGGTTTTTGCTATTCTTTGGATATTCCTTTAATGTCAATTAATTCTTTAGAAATAATGGCCCAAAGAATTCCTGTTGAATCAAATCAATTATTGATTCCAATGATTGATGCTAGAAGGTTGGAGGTTTATACAATGATTTTAGATCATAATAAAATGATTGTTAAAAACACATGGGCTGAAGAATTAACCCAAAATTCTTTTACCCAATATTCAAAAGACAAAACTTGTGTGTTTTTTGGAAATGGATCTATTAAATTTAAATCTATTAGGCCAAAAGGGAAATATAAATTTATTAATAAAGAACATTTTCCTTCTGCAAAAGATATGGTCAAAAAGGGGTTCGAATTATTTGTTAAAAAAAATTTTGAATCAACAGCTTATTATGAACCTTTCTATTTGAAAGAATTTATTTAATCTGGAGAATAAAAAGTTAACCATTTATGGCTTCAACTTTTTCTACAATACCAGGAATCATTTCTTTTAGAATATTTTCAATTCCATTTTTTAGAGTAAAGGTTGAAGAAGGACAACCACTACATGCTCCTTGTAATACAACTTTCAATATTTTGTTCTTTGAATCATATTTCTTAAAAGCAATATTTCCTCCATCTGATGCAACAGCAGGCTTTACATATTGATCAAGAACATTTACTATTTGAGACTCTATTGAATTTAACTTTTTTTGATTTGCAGATTCTGTTAATTTTATATTAGAGACCTTTTCATTTATAATAATTTTTCCTTCCTCAATATAATTTTTTATAAATTCTCTTAATTCCAAAATTACTTCATCCCAATTTGAAATTTCATATTTTGTAATTGAAATATAGTTGTAATCCATGAAGATTTCCTTTACGTAGGGATAGTGAAATAATTTTTGAGCTAATGGAGAATCTTTTGCTTGATCTATATTTTTAAATTCAAAAGTAGAGGAAACTATGGGCTTATTTGCAACAAATTTCATCACTGAGGGATTTGGAGTACTTTCTGCATATATACTAACAGGTTTTTTTTTATTTATTATTTCACCTCCATTATTTAAAAATTCTTCTATTTGTTTAGAGACCTCTTCAATTACTTCACTCCATTCTAGTATATTAAAACGTTCTATTTTTATTTTAGACTTACTAATAATCACAGATTTAACAAATGGAAGATAAAAAAGTTGTTTAACAAGTGGAGCATCAATTGCTTCTTCAACATTATTGAATTTTTTTTCTGAGTCTATATTTAATGATTTATTTAAATTGAATTTAGCCCAGTCACTTCCATTTTTACAATCACTTTTTATTTTAAAATCAGTCATGTTATTTTAAATTAAAAAAACCACTTGATAAAGTAGTTTTTTTATTTTAAGTATATTTAAGTTTTAATTTAAAATCCTAATTCTTTTTTTACTTCAGCACTAAGATCCTTACCGCTAGCCATTATCACACTACCACCATTACTTGAGTCTAATACATAATCAAAACCTTGAGCTGATGCTACTTTTTCAATAGCACTTCTAGCTTTATCATATAGAGGCTTCATCATCTCAGCACTTCTTTTTTGTAATTCTTGACTTGCTGTATCTCTAAATTCTTGAATTCTTTGTTGCATTCCTTCTAATTCAGATTGTCTTTGTTGATTAATTAGTTCTGTCTGATTTTGAGCATCACCAGCATAAGTTTGCGCCTTTGTTTGAAATTCTTTTACCGACGACTCTAATTCTTTTGCATATTGTTCCTCAAGTTTTTTTAATTCCTTTTGAGCAGAAATTACCTCGGGCATTTCACTAATTAACTCTTGTGTATTAATGTGTGCAACTTTAGATTGAGCAGTAATTTCAGTCAATGGTATAAGTGTAAAAATAATCCCTATTGTTAGTGTAATTAACTTTTTCATAATCTTTAATATTAATTTTTAGCCTTATTTTTAAGGTCTTCTATTTTTTCTTTTCTTTCTTGTATTTTTTTGTTTCTATTTAATCTTTTTATAACTAGGTCGCTAATATCGTAATTTTTTACCGAATATAGCATTGTTCCTTCTGAAGATCTGTCAAATATAAAATCATATTTTTTTTCTTTTGCTATTTCTTGGATGATAGTAAGGACTTGATCTTGAATAGGTTGTAGTAATTTAATACGTTGTTTTATCATATCCCCATTGGATCCAAACCTTTTTTCTTGAAGATTGATTAATTCTAATGCAAAATCTTCAATTTCTAATTCTTTGTCTTTGATTAATTCAGAGGTTAGTAGGACTTTTTCAATTTCTAATTGATCTTGATATTTTTTTAATTGAATTTTTTTTAATTCAATTTCTTTTTTCCAAAGTAAAATGTTTTTATCTAATGATTTAGAGGATTTTTGATATTCCTCAATATTGTTTAATATTATTTCCATATCAATATATCCTATTCTAGCACCTCTTTGAGCTGAAATATTTAGAGAAGTAATTAAACACAAAAAAAATATAATACGATAAAACATATTATAATAACGTAAAAATTTGATATATATTTTTTTAAAAATTTTGACCTATTACAAAATGCGTTTCCCATCCATTGGGTTCATTTAAATTAGGATTAGCATTATCAAACCCATAACCAAAGTCAATTCCTAATAATCCAAATGCTGGCATAAAAATTCTTACACCAACTCCGGTAGATCTTTTAGAATTAAATGGGTCAAATGATCTAAATGAATCATATCCGTTTCCAGCCTCTAAAAAGGTTAAAGCATAAATAGATGCCGAAGGTTTTAAAGTTATGGGATATCTTAATTCAATAGAAAATTTATTATAAATTATAGATCCATCTCGACTTGATAATGACTGGTTCTCATAACCTCTTAGAGCAATTGTTTCTCTTCCATCCATTGAATAATTAATCATTCCATCACCTCCTAAAAAAAATCTTTCAAATGGTATATTTCCTCTATCTTGATTATAAGCTCCTAAAAACCCAAAATCTGCTTGTGTTTTTAAAACCAATTTATCAATTAACTTGGTATACCATGTCCCATTAAATTTAAATTTATAGTATTCTAACCACTTGAATTTTTCTTGATCAATTTTGTCAATTAAAGGGTTTCCATTTTTATCTTGGAATTCAGGTAAATCACCTAGCTTATTGTAATCTCTACCACTTATTATTGAATATGGAGGAGTTAATTTTGCACTTATCGAAAAAGTAGATCCACCAGTTGGAAAAATAGGATTAGTATATGTATTATTCCTAGTTAAAGCAACTGTGTATGCTAAATTATTAGCTTGACCATTTCCAAAAGTAAATAAACCGGTGAAATAATTATTTAAATTATAATATTGAAATGATAAAGCTTGTGAAAGTTGAAAATAATCATCTGGAACCCTCAGTCTTTTTGCTAGGCCAATTGATAAGCCACTTATTTGAAAAGATTGGCTTTTGTCTGCAGTTCCTGTAAAATAATCATACCTATATTGAATTGTATGAGATAAATTTGTTGAAAATTGTACCGGTTGCCTTCCACCAAGCCATGGTTCAACAAAATTAAAACTGTAGGTACTATAAAATTGACTTGCTTGTAACCTAAGACTTAAGTTTTGACCATCTCCCATTGGAAGTGGCTTGTATGATTTTTTATTAAGGATATTTCTCATAGAAAAATTATTAAATGCTAAACCAAGGGTTCCAATAAAACCTCCACCACCATAACCTCCTTGTAATTCAATTTGACTAGCACCAGCTTCTGTTAAATCGAATTTAATATCAACTGTACCAGAATTAGGATCAACATTTTCAAAATCAGGATTTATTTCTTCAGCATCAAAAAAACCAAGTTGACCTAGTTCCCTGACAGTTCTCACAACTTGATCTTTACTATAAATTTCACCTGGCTTTGTTCTTAATTCTCTATAAATCACATGATCATTAGTTTTAGTATTTCCAACTACAGAAATTTTATTAAAACTTGCTCTCTTACCTTCATTTATTCTAATTTCAAAATCAATAGTATCCTTGACTGCACTAACTTCAACAGCATTAATATTTGAAAATAAATAACCACTATTTTGATACAAGTTTGTGATATCTTGTCCATCAGGTTTAGATGTATCAGCTATTCTCTTTTTTAATAAAACTCCGTTGTAAGCATCACCTTTTTGAATTCCTAGTATTTGTTTTAATTGATTATCAAAGTAAACAGTATTTCCAATAAATTTAATATCACCAAAGTAATATTTTTTGCCCTCTTCAACATTAATATTTAATGAAATAGAATTATCGTTATTCCTGATTAATGAGTCTGAAATTATTCTTGCATCTCTATAACCTTTTTCTTTATAAAAATCTACAACATTATCTTTATCTTCTTTGAAATCCTTTATAATATATTTTGATTTTTTCCAAAATCTAATTGATTTTTTTTGTTTGGTATTTTTAAGCTTTCTTTTTAATTTATTTTGTGAATAAATTTCATTTCCAATAAAGGAAATATTTTTAATTTTAATTCTTGGGCCTTTATCAATATTAACAACCATTTTATATGTATTATTATCAATACTATCTTTTATAGTATTAATATTAACTTTGGTATCAAGAAATCCATCTTTTTTATATTTATTTTTAATATAATTTTTAGTATTTGTTAGAAAACTCTCAGAAAGCTTTTTTCCTTTCTTTATATCAGTTTCTTCAATTATGTTTTGTGTTTTACTTTTTTTAACTCCATTAATTTTGTATTCTGAGAGAGTAGGAAGTTCTTCAATTGCTAATTCTATTGAAATTTTATCTCCATCTACTTTTGTGACAAAAAAATTAACATCACTAAATAAATCTAAGTTCCATAATTTATTTAGAATTCCACTAGTTTCCTCACCTGGTAATCTTATTTCTTTTCCCTTTCTGAGTCCACTATATGATATAACAGTTTTATCACTAAAATTTTGAAGACCTGTTACAGAAATCGAGTCAATTGTATATAATTTTCCTTTAATAAAATTATTAAGTTGAGCATTCATTAGATTTGAATAACTAATAAGAAATAATAGTATTATAAAAAATTTAGATGATATTTTAATCATTGATTTGTTTACTAGTTTTACCAAACCTTCTTTCTCTTTCGTTATAAAAATCAAGTGCCTTATAAAAATCTAATTTATTGAAATCAGGCCAAAAAATATCTGTGAAATATAATTCAGCATATGCGATTTGCCATAATAAAAAGTTACTAATTCTTTGTTCACCACTTGATCTAATTAATAAATCTACATCCGGTAAATTATAAGTATAAAGATGCTTATTTATAGTGTATTGATCAACTTTTTCGATTGAAATTATATTATTTTTAACTTTGTTACTAATTATTTTTAAAGCATTTGTTATTTCTTCCTTTGCTCCATAACTTAATGCTAAAGTTAAAACCATGCCACTGTTTTCTGAAGTTTTATTTTCAACATAATTTAATTCTTTCTGAACTTTATTTGGAAGATTATTAATATTACCTATAGTATTTAGTTTAATGTTGTTTTTGTTTAACTCTTCAAATTCATCTTTAAGAGATGAAACTAAAAGTTTCATTAATGTATCTATTTCGGTTTTTGGTCTTTTCCAATTTTCAGTTGAGAAAGTAAAAAGTGTTAAAAACTTAATCTTTAATTTAGCAGCTTCTTCTACAACTATTTTTACAGATTTTACTCCTTTTATATGACCTTTAATTCTATTTTCACCTCTTTTTTCAGCCCATCGACCATTACCATCCATAATTATTGCGACATGTTTTGGTATACGATTCATTTATTCTTTACAATAGCATGGTAAATCGCCAAAGGTAAAAGAAATAGTTAAACCAGTAAAGACATACCAATCATTATTTCCAATATTTCCAAATTCTGGATTAGTTGGGTCTTTTGGATCAATACTAGAGTCATATGAAAGAGTACTGCCATCAATTGCATCAGTGAGTGTGTATCTTACTCCAATTTCTAATCCAATAACCCAAAGAGGGTTTGGATTCATTTTAATACCAAGAATAATTGGAATTGCCATATTTGAATCATAATAAATTTGAGAATCATTTAGAGTATCTCTATAGTTTATTGGAGATTTTATAGGGGGTGTAAATCCTATTCGATTAAATCTAAAATAGCTTAAACCAAAAAAAGTATAGGGGGTATAAACAGGTTTACCATTATGAAGATTAAAATCTATAAAATTAAATTCAATTCCCAAAACACCTTCATTTATTGTATTATCAAACTTGTAACCTCTTTTAAACCGATTTAAATCTCCAGTATCATAATCTGAGCTTTTTATTTTTGATAAATTTATTCCAGCCCTTAATGAATATCTTGTTGTTAAGTTCCATTTGTATAATAAACCAAATGCTGTATTATTTGGAGAAATATATCTAGTGGGACCAATATCTCCAATATAATTACTTCCTCCTAAAAAAGCGCCAATTTCATGATATTGAGCATTTAGATTTGAGGATGCTATAATTAAGAAAAATATGATTTTATAAAAAAAATTCATTAATAATAAATCACATTAAATGTGTATAATTAGAACCCTTAAATACCCATTTTATTGTGTATTTCTCTGATCTTTTCCCCAAAAAAGTTTTTCTCTTAGAGTTTTAAAAAAGAAGTCTCCTTTAAGTTCAACAGTCTTAACATTAAAAGATGCTTTTTTAAGAAAAATTTCATTTCCATTTTTTAATGTAAAAATTCTTGAATCAAGTGATAATAAAAAGTTTTCCCCTTTACCTTTTACTGAAATTTTAATATTAGATGAATCTGAGATAATTAAAGGTCTAACATTTATATTATGGGGAGCTATTGGATTTAAAACCCAAGTTTTTGTGTTTGGACTTAATATTGGACCACCACTACTAAGGGAATAACCAGTAGAACCAGTTGGTGTAGAAATGATTAAACCATCTGCCCAATATGTTGTAAGAGATTGATCGTTAATTGAGGTTTCTATACTTAACATAGAGGTAGTATCTTTTCTGTTAATACTTACTTCATTTAAAGCAAAATTAAATTCATTGAGAGAATCAATTTTATTTTTAGTTTTCACATTTAATAAAGACCTATTAACTAATGTGTATTTTTTATCAAAAAATAATTTTAATCCACTTTTTAGATATTCTTTTTGAAGACTTGTTAAAAACCCAAGATTTCCAGTATTTATACCTAGTATAGGTATTTCCGTATTTTTAACTATTGTTATAGATCTTAATAAAGTTCCATCACCTCCGACAGAAAATAAAAAATCTAAATTGGAATTAGAAATTTCATTTTTTTCAAAAAATTTACAATTATGTTTGATGCTTTCTAAGTCTTTTTTTAAAGATTCAATAATTATTATCTCATGATTCAATTTTTCAGAAATAGTTATAATTTCCTTAATAGTATTTATTGTTTCAGAATTTGTAAAAGCACTAAAAATCGCAATTCTCATTTTAGAAAAAGGTTTATGTAAATTTACAAAACTTAAAGTATTAGCTTGTTTGTTTTTTATCTGGATTAAGAATAACTTAATTATATATTTGCAAAAAAATCTAATATGACCATACTTAGTGTTAATGTAAATAAAATTGCAACTTTAAGAAATTCGAGGGGATCAAATGTTCCAAATTTATTAAAAGTTACTGAAGATATTCAAGATTTTGGTGCAGAAGGAATAACAATTCATCCAAGGCCAGATGAAAGACATATTAAATATTCTGACGCACGGATGTTAAAAAATATTGTTAAATCAGAATTTAATATTGAAGGAAACCCTATACCTAAATTTATGGATTTAGTACTTGAAATAAAACCCGACCAGGTTACTTTAGTTCCTGATAAAATTGAAAGCCTTACTTCAAATCAAGGATGGGATACAATAGAAAATCATGATTTTTTAAAATCAACAATAAAAAAAATAAAAAATAAAGGTATTAGAACTTCAATTTTTGTTAATCCAGAAATTAATATGATTAAAGGAGCACATTTAGTTGGTGCAGATAGAATAGAACTATATACTGAGCCTTATGCTGCGAAATATGAAAAAAATAGAGATTTAGCAATAAAACCATATATAGAGGCTTCAGAAAAAGCTTATGACTTAGGCATTGGTGTTAATGCTGGTCATGATTTGAGTCTTGAAAATATTGAGTTTTTTTCAAAAAAAATTAGTAATCTATTAGAAGTTTCAATTGGTCATGCATTAATATGTGAAAGTTTATATTTGGGTCTTGAGAATGTAATTCCTATGTATCTGGGTAAAATAAAAAAATGAAATTACTTTCTAGTAATATTATAGGCAATGGTAGTAAAGATTTAATTATTCTTCATGGGTTTTTAGGTATGGGGGATAATTGGAAAAGTTTTGCTAAAAAAATTACAAATATTGGATATAAAGTTCACCTTTTGGATCAAAGAAATCATGGAAGAAGTTTTTGGGACAAAGAATTTAATTATAAAATTTTATCTATTGATTTATATAATTATGTCAGTTATAATAATATAAATAATCCCATAATCATGGGACATTCAATGGGAGGTAAAACAGCAATGAAATTTGCATTTGATTTTCCTGAAAAAATAAAAAAATTAATTGTGGTTGATATAGTACCAAAAAAATATAAAGAGTCTCACATTGATATTTTAAAAGGACTTTCTATTTTAGATTTTAATGAATTAAAGACTAGAGATTCAGTTGATTTAGAACTATCAAAATATGTTAAAGAAAATTCAATAAGACAGTTTCTTTTAAAAAATTTATATTGGATATCAAAAGAAAAACTTGCATTGAGAATTAATATCGATATTTTAAAAAATAAAGTTTCTGAAGTTTCTAATTTTGATTATTTAACCAAGAATTATAAGGGTAATTCATTTTTTTTATTTGGTGAAAAATCTGAATATTATGATAAAAATGATGATAATATTATTAAAAATTTTTTTCCAAATTCTAAAATATCTTTAATAAGAAATGCTTCACATTGGTTACATGCGGAAAATCCAAAAGATTTTTTTAATGAAATTAAATCTTGGATATAGAATTTAACATCTTTTAATAATTATGTGAAAAATTAATCACTATTATTTTAAAATCAAATCAAATATTAATTTAGAAGCTATTTAAAGTTATGGATGTAGTAATACGATTAGCCGATATTAAAGACAGTGAAGAAATTCTTAAATTAATTAAGGAGTTAGCTGAGTTTGAAAATGAACTTGAAAAAGTTGAATTGAATTTGATGGATATAAAAAATGATGGTTTTGGTAAGAATCCTATTTTTAAATGTTTTGTAGCTGAATACATGGACTCAATTGTGGGAATAGCTCTTTTTTATCCAAGATACTCCACTTGGAAAGGCCCTACATTTCACTTAGAAGATTTAATTGTAACAAAAACTATGAAAGGTAAAGGAATTGGCACAAAGCTTTTATATGCTTTTGTTAATTATGCCAAAAATGAAGGTGTAAAAAGAGTAGAATGGGAAGTTTTAGATTGGAACAAAAAAGCAATTGATTTTTATAACAAGAATGGAGCTATAATTTTTAATGATTGGAAAATTGTTAAAATGAGTTCTAAAAGTATGATTAATTTTTTAGCAAAAAATAAAAGTTAGATAATGAAGGTATTTAAATTTGGAGGTGCTTCTGTTAAAGATCACCATGGAGTAATTAATTTGTTTAATATAGTTAAGTTATTAAAACTTAAAAAAACTGTAATTGTTATATCAGCCATGGGTAAAACAACAAATGCCTTTGAAAAAGTTGTAAATGCATATTTTAATGATTTAGATAAAATTAATTTTTTTATTGATGAAATAAAAAAGATGCATTTAAATCTAATTAGAAAACTTTTTAAAGATATTAATGAAGAGTTAGAAATTAATATTGATAAAATTTTTTCTGAACTAAATAGTTTTATTCTTTCAAATAAGAATATGAATTATAGTTATGTTTATGATCAGATAGTAAGTAATGGAGAATTGTTGTCTACTTTAATTATTCATCATTATTTAAAGGAAAATGGTTTGGAAAATACATGGTTAGACTCAAGAATTTGCATTAAAACAGATTCTTATTTCAGAGACTCTAATTTAGATTGGATGGAAACTGAAAAAAAAATTAATTCATCTGTCGATAAAAATTTAATAACTATAACTCAAGGTTTTATTGGAAGTGACTCAAATAATAATACTACCACATTAGGGAGGGAAGGTTCTGATTATTCTGCAGCTATTTTTGCATATGCGTTAAATGCTAAATCAGTCACTATATGGAAAGATGTTCCAGGGGTTTTAAATGGAGATCCAAGAATTTTTGATGATTTTATTTTACTAAATAAAATTTCATATCGAGAAGCCATAGAGTTAGCATTTTATGGAGCTTCCGTAATTCATCCTAAAACTTTACAACCCCTTCAAAGAAAGGAGATTCCATTATTTGTAAAGTCCTTTGAAGAACCTTTAAAAGATGGAACTTCGGTTTCAAAAGGAATTTCAATTGATCCAAATGTCCCATGTTTTATATTAAAATCAAATCAAGTATTATTAAAAATGTCCTCTAAAGATTTCTCATTTATTCTTGAAGATAATATAAGTGAAATTTTCTCATTACTACACAAATATCAAATGAAAGTTGAGTTAATTCAAAATTCTGCTATTAGTTTTTCAGTATGTGTTAATAATAAGTACAATAGGTTAGATGAATTAATTTCTGTTCTTAAATTAAAATATAAGGTCAAAGTTTATAATAATGTTGATCTTTATACTATTAGACATTTTGATATAGATTCCATTAAACTTTTAGATAAATTCAAGGGCAAAAAAATATTAGAACAAAGAACAGAAAAAATATTTCAGGTTGTCAAGGCTCAATAGTTTTTTATATTAAATTTTCAATCACGAAATTTTTACAAAAGTCTCTTATTTCATCTCTGCTTTTTTTAAAGGAGTTTTTAATTTTATTAATATCTCCATTAATTTTTGAAGGATCAGAAAAGTTTTTATGAATTTTTTTTGAATTTTTTGAGTGGAAAACAGGACAATTTTCTTTTGCATTATCACAGACAGTTATAATAAAATCAAATTGAATTTTATCGTAATCAGAAATTAAGTTTGATTTTTGGTGGCTAATATCTATACCAATTTCACTCATTGTTTCTATAGCCATCTTATTTAGACCGTGAGCTTCTATACCAGCACTGTATATCTGAATTTTTGAACTATCAGTGTAATAATTTAACCAACCGTGAGCAATTTGGCTTCTACAAGAATTTCCAGTACATAAAACTAAAATGTTTTTCATTAGTGATTTTTAATTTTATCTAAAATAACTTTTGCCAATTTCTTATGACTCTCATAGGTCCAGCCAGCAATATGAGGGCTTAAAATAACATTTTCTGCGTTTAATAGGTAATTTAAAGATGAGTTATTATTTTGAAAAATTGATTCAAAAGATAATGACTCATATTCTAAAACATCTAAACCCGCTCCTAATATCTTTTTTGATTTTAAACTTTCTATGACATCATTAGTATTTATAACACCCCCTCTTGAGGTATTTATTAGCCAAAAAGGATTTTTCATTTTATTAATAAAATCATTATTTATCATGTTTTTAGTAGATAAATCGTAAGGTACATGAAGACTAATTATTTCAGATTCATTTCTTAGTTTATTTAAAGTAACTTGCTTGGAAGACATATCGCCTATGTTTTTTCTAATGTCATAGCAAATAACTTTACAATTAAAACCTTTTAATTTATTAGCAAATGATTTACCCATATTTCCATAACCAATAATCCCTATAGTTTTACCATTTATTTCATGACCTCTAAATTTCTCTCTTTCCCAAATTCCTTTTTTAATGGCTTCATTAGCTCTATGTATGTTTTTTGTTAAGGAAAGTAACATTCCTAGAGCATGTTCACCAACAGCATCTTTATTTCCCTCAGGAGCATTAATTATAGATATATTTTTAGAGTTTGCATAGTGAATATCAATATTTTCAGTTCCAGACCCAACTCTAGCTATAAAATCAAGATTTTTTGCTTTATCAATAAAAGCTTTATCTATTTTAAATCTACTTCTTATGACTAAGCCATTATAATTATTAACTATATCTAAAATTTTATTTAGATCAGAATTGTAATATTCATCATTTTTATATCCTAAATTATTTAAACCTTCAATTAAAATTGGATGATTTTTATCAACATGAATTATTAGTTTTTTTTTCATTAAAAACCTAAAGCAAATTTAGCTATATAAAAAAACAAGAAAATTCCTAATATATCATTACATGTGGTTATAAAAGGACCTGTTGCAATTGCAGGGTCAATTCCTCTTTTGTCTAATAAAATTGGAACAAAAGTTCCAACAAGTGCGGCTACAATAATAACTAATATCATTGAACCACCAATTGTTAAACTTACAATTAAATTTTGGTCAAAAAGTTTCCCAGCTAAAACTAATATAAACGCTAAAGCTAAACCATTTATAAGACTTAATCCAATTTCTTTAATTAGTCTATTAAATAGGGATCCTTTAAGAGCATTATTTGCAAGACCTTGAACAATTATAGCTGAAGATTGAACGCCAACATTTCCAGCCATTGCAGCAATTAAAGGAGTATAAAAGAACAAATTTCTTAGTTCAGGTTTTTCCATTATTAATTCAAACTTTTCAAGAATGAAAACACTTCCTAAACCTCCAAGTAATCCAAGAAAAAGCCATGGCAACCTTGCTTTTACTAAATTTAAAATATTGTCATCTGGTTCGACATCATTTGAAATTCCAGCTGCAAGTTGATAATCTTTTTCAGCTTCTTCTTTAATAACATCAACAATATCATCAATTGTTATTCTTCCTAATAATTCCTTTTTTGAATTGATAACAGGTATTGCCTCTAAATCGTATTTTGACATTTTTCTTGCAACTTCTTCATTTTCTTCATTTACATAAACATAGTCAACATTAGGTATAAAAATGTCTTTAACTTTCGCTTTAGAATTTGCAGTAATTAAATCTTTTAATGAAAGACGACCCTTTAATTTATTTTTACCATCAACAACATAAATTGAGTGAACTCTTGTAACATTTTCTGCTTGAGATCTCATTTCATTTAGACATTTTAAAACACTAAGATTTTCATTAACCTTTACCAATTCTTTAGCCATTAAACCTCCGGCAGTATTTTCGTCATAATTTAAAAGTTCTCTGATATCTTCAATATGCTTATCATCTTCAATTTGAGAAATTACTCTTTCTTTTCTTTCTTCTGGAAGCTCAGAAATTATATCAACTGCATCGTCAGTATCTAACTCAGTTAATTCCTCAGCTATTTCTTTTGCAGATAAATTTTTTAATATCTTTTCTCTTTTTTCATCATCGATTTCAGCAAGTGCATCAGCTGTGGTATCACTTTTAAGTAATTTAATTAAATAAGTAGCTTCATCAATATTAAGATTATCAATAAGTTCTGCAATATCAGCGTAATGAATGTCCTTTAAAGTTTCTTTTAATTTCTTATTATTATTAGCAGAAATGAAATTTTTTATTTCATCAATGATCTCATTATTAAAGTCAACTTTTGACATTGTTTATCATTTTTGATATTTCAACAAAATCTTTTCCTGATAGTTGTTCAGGACGTTTTTCAAAGATAGTATCTTCTGTTAAAAAAAGAGGTAAATCAAGTTTTTTTAAACTATTACGTAGAGTTTTTCTTCTTTGTCTAAAACTAAGTTTAATTATTTTAAACAAAAGGGTTTCATTGCAATTTAAATTAAAAATTTCTTTTCTTTTAAGTTCAATTACTGCTGAATTAACTTTTGGCTTAGGTTCAAAAACAGAGGGATTAACTGAAAACAAATATTTTGTTTCATAAAATAATTGAGTTAAAACAGATAAAATTCCATATTTTTTTGATCCTGGATTATGACATATTCTTACAGCGACTTCTTTTTGAAACATTCCTGTTAAATAAGGGATTTTATCTCTATGCTCAATAACTTTAAAAATAATTTGAGAGGATATATTATAAGGGAAATTTCCAATAATAGCAAAAGATTCCTTTTTAAAAACTTTTTTTAAATCTAATTTTAGAAAATCTTTATTTATAATTTTATTTTTAATCAATGGATATTTTTTAATTAGATAATTAACACATTCTTTATCTAATTCAACTAGATCTAAATTTATTTTTTTTTCAAGAATAAATTTAGTTAAAACACCTTTTCCAGGACCAATTTCAAGTACTCTTTTATAATGATCTAATTTTAGAGATTCAACTATCTTTTTTCCGATATTTAAATCGTTAAGAAAATGTTGACCCAATTTTTTTTTTGGTTTTATAATAGACATTAAAAAACTGAAATTTTATAATTAAATTTTGTCAAAACCAGTATATGGAATTAATTTTTTAGGGATCTTAATTGCTCCAGAAACTTGATTGTTTTCTATTAAACCTGCCATAAGTCTTGGAAGAGCTAAAGAACTTCCGTTAAGTGTATGTAATAATTTTTTTTCTCCGTTATTGTTTTTATATCTTAATTTTAATCTTTCAGATTGAAAATCTTTAAAATTCGAGACAGAACTTATTTCTAACCACTTTTTTTGTGCAGTTGAATATATTTCAAAGTCGAATGTAATAGAGGATGCAAATCCAAGATCTCCTCCACAAAGTTTTAAAATTCTAAAAGGAAGTTCAAGTTCATTAAGAATATTCTTTACGTGGTTAATCATTTCTTCAAGAGCTTTTGAAGAATTTTCCGGTTTTTCAATCCTTACAATTTCAACTTTATCAAATTGATGTAAACGATTTAAACCCCTAACATCAGAACCATAACTACCTGCTTCTCTTCTAAAACATGGAGTATATCCGGTCATGCTTATAGGCAGTTCATCATGATTAATAAGTTTATTTCTATACAAATTTGTCAAAGGTACTTCAGCTGTAGGAATTAGATAAAGGTTTTCGTTTTTTATATGATACATTTGCCCTTCTTTATCTGGAAGCTGACCTGTTGCAAAACCTGAATCTTCATTTACTACATGTGGAACTTGATATTCTTTATATCCAGCAGATATATTTTTATCTAAAAGATAATTTATTAGTGCTCTTTGGAGTTTAGCGCCTTTCCCTATATATACGGGAAATCCTGCCCCAGTAATTTTATTTCCTAATTCAAAATCAATTATTTTATTTTTTTCAGCAAGTTCCCAATGAGGTAAAGCATCTTTGTCTAAAGATGCAATTTTATCATTTTTATATACTTCTTCATTATCATTTTCTGAAATACCTGTTGGAACTTTTTCATCAGGGACATTTGGGACTTGTGTTCTAAGATTTAATAACTGATCTTTATTTTTCTTTAATTCATTTTGAAGTTTTTTTGTTATAGATTTTATTTTTAAAGACTTCTCTTTTAATTCCTCAACTTCTAAACGTTTATTTTCTTTAAATAATTTACCTATTTGTTTATTAATATTGTTTGCATTAGAAAGTTCTTTGTCAAGTTCAACTTGAATTTTTCTACAAGTCTCATCTAAAGAAATTATATGTTCAATAATCTTTATGTTTTTAAAATTTCTTTTAGATAATTTTAAAATAATTTTGTCTTTATTATTTCTTATAAACTGAAGTGGAAGCATATTAAAATTTATATAAAAATAGTTTAAAATTTATTTATCAGGCCTTCGCAATAATCTTTGTCCTTTAATAATTGATTTCCTAATTTTTCAATGGAATCAAATTTTATTTCATTCCTAATTTTTTCTAAAAAAAATATTGTGAGTCTTTTCCCATAAATATTTTCATTGAATTTGAAAATATTTATTTCTAGTGTTTCATCTTTTCCATTTAATGTTGGGCGATTTCCTATATTCATCATTCCATAATATGTCTTATTTTTTATTTTAGCTTTAATTAAGTAAACCCCTTTATTAGGAATTAGTTTATAATTTTCTTCAATCAGGATGTTTGCAGTTGGAAAACCAATTTTTTTTCCGATACCTTTTCCTTTAACGACTTTTCCATTTATTTCAAAGTGTCTTCCCAGGTATAGATTAGCTTTTTTAAAATCTCCTAGCTCAATTGCTTTTCTAATTTTAGTTGAGCTTATATTTATAGAATTAATTTTTTTTGCACTAATAACTTCAACTTCAAAATTATAGGTTAAGCCTAATTGGATTAAATCTTCTACACTTGATTCTCTGTTTTTGCCAAACCTATGATCATAGCCCAAAATTATTTTTTTAACATTAAGTTTTTTCACTAAAATTTCTTTTGTAAAATCATGAGAAGAAATATTAGCAAAATTTTTTGTGAAAGGTTGAATTATAAGTGTATTTAAACCTAATTTTTCAAACATTTTTTCTTTTTCTTTTAAAGTGTCTATTAGTTTGATTGAGAAATCTTTATTTAAAACCATTCTTGGATGTGGAAAAAAAGTTAAGATGAGAGATAAAGCATTTTTTGAAATAGATTCCTTTATAAGACTTTTTATAATTTCTTGATGACCTATATGGATACCATCAAAAGTTCCAATTGTAATTATTGATTTCTTTTTGGAAGAATAGTTTCCTATACTTTTTACAACTTTCATTAAAGTATTTTAATTTAAATACAAAAATAATTTATTCTTATACAATCACTGATTAGTTTCTTTATTTTTAAAGATTTAATTTTAAAATAAATTTTGATTATTAGACATAGGTTACATATAATATTTTTTTTGATTTTTATTAGTTTTATAAATCATTCAATAGCTCAAGATTATTGGATGAAAGTCGATAAGGCTAATTCAAGTTTAAAAGGAATAAATCTTCAAAATAATTCTAAGTTATATTTATTAAATGAGGAAAAATTTAGATTCAATTTTAATAAAAATACTTTAAAGTCAAATTTTAAAAACGAAATTTATATTCCTAACGAAAAAGGAGAATATGAGCATTTTGAAATCACTAAAACTCAGCTTTTGTCAAATAGATTATCTATTAAATATGAAGATATTAAAACATTTGTTGGAGTAAGCAGAAAAAGAAAAAACGTTAAAGCAAGAATCACTATAACTAATAAAGGTCTGAGCTATTGGCTTAGAATTCCTAATAAAGAGGATTATTTTTTTCAACCTGTAAGAAATAAAAAAGGTTTACACTATGGATACTCAGATTCTAATGAAACTAATCAAAATGGTCTTAATTGTAAAACTAAAGATTTAAAAAATAAAATACTTAATTCAGACTTTTTGAATGGTAAAAAATTTTATAATCAAAATAATTTAAAAATTTACAGGATTGCTATAATGGGAACTGGTGAGTATACTTCTTTTTGGGGAGATAATGATGATAGTAATGGTGACAATTCGGAGGATGCTTATAGGGCAGTAGTTAATACAATTAATAGAGTTAATGAAATTTATGAAAATGAGCTTCAAATTAAGCTTGAATTAATATCAGATGCAAGCTTGATGTTTTTAAATGCAAATCAAGATCCTTTCAAATCATCTTTGAATGATGAAGCTCAGGTTGCAATGGATTCAATAGTAGGAAATGAAAATTATGATCTTGGACATTTATTCGATTATGGTCAACCTGATGGAGATGCAGGATGTGTTGGTTGTGTATGCGAAAATGGAGTAAAAGGAAGAGCTTATTCAATTCATCCTTTTGAAGATATTGATGGAGGTGTTTTTAGAAATGATTACTTTGACCTAGATTATGTTGCGCATGAAATTGGTCATCAGTTTGGGGCATACCATACTTTTGCTTTTCAGACTGAAAACTCTGGATCAAATGTTGAGCCTGGGAGTGGATCAACCATCATGGGATATGCCGGTATTACAGGAGAAGACGATATTCAAGCCCATGGAGATCCATATTTTCATTATGTAAGTATTAAAGAAATTAATAATTATGTTTCCAATTTAACATGTACAGTTTCCTCTGTTTCAATTAGTAGTAATGCATATAATATAGATGCAGGAAAGGATTATAATATTCCAAAGGGAACAGCTTATGAGTTATCACCTATAGTTGATGAACCAATTCCAGATCAAATTAATTTTAATTGGGAACAATTGGATAGTGGTCAAATAGGCTCTTCAAATTTTGGTCCTTTAAATGTTGTTGGTCCAATTGCAAGATCAATTTTGCCGTCAAATAAAAAAACAAGATATGTTCCAAATATTGAAAGAGTGATTTCTGGAAATTTAACCCAGACTAATCCAACTAGAGGAAGTGCTTGGGAAACAGTAACTGATGTAGGTAGAGTTTTAAATTGGGGTATAACTTTAAGGGATTTAAGAGATCCAAATCAAGGACTTATTTCACAAGACAATATGAAAATAAATGTAAGTTCAAATTCAGGACCATTTCTTATTACTTCTCAAAATTCTGCTAATATTATATGGGAAGCAGGTTCAAAGAAGATTATAACTTGGGATGTAGCTAACACAAATAAAAGTCCTATAGAAACTCAAAATGTAACAATCTTTTTATCAGAGGATGGCGGATATAATTACCCAATTAAATTAATTGAAAATACACTTAATGATGGAGAAGAAGAAATAATTGTTCCTAGTTCAATTTCCTCAAAAAATTGTAGAATAAAAATAAAGGCAGACAATTCAATTTATTATGCTATTAACAAAAATAACTTTGAAATTAAACAGTTGCCTTTTGTGATTAATTATGATGAAAATAATATTGAGGTATGTTCAAAAAACGAGGTGACTATAAATTTTAAAGTAAACAGATTTTTAAATTTTGATAAATCTATAAACTTAAAAATTCAAGGGCCTTCAGAATCATTGAAATCATCCTTTTCTAAAGAAGTTTTTCTTTCTTCAGATTCTGAAGGGGAATTAGTTTTATCTGAATTAAATAAATTATCCCCAGGGATATATGAATTTGAGGTTGTTGCAGAATCAGAAGATAATTCTTATTCTTTTTCTTTTAATTTAAATTATAAAAATGAAATTTCATTAACTCAAAATCTTATAAGTCCAGAAAACAATAGTGAAAAATTAAATTTATTTCCAGAACTAAAATGGGAAAAAAATGAGAATATAGATAAATTTAGACTTCAAGTATCTAAAAACGATGACTTTATGAATCTTGAATTAGATGAAACTTTATATAATAATAGTTATCAATTATCAGATTTAAATAGTGATCAAGTATATTTTTGGAGGGTACAACCAATTAATATATGTGGAACAGGAGATTTTTCTAATTATAATATTTTTAAAACAGATAAAATTTCATGTATTGATTATTACTCCTCTAATCTACCAATAGATTTGAATGATGCAAATTCAAATTCAAAAGGTATAACTGTTGCTGAGGTATCTATTCCATATGACGTTCCAATTGTGGATTTAAATGTTTTGGTAAACATTGATCATTCTTGGTTAGAGGACTTAACTCTTTATCTTGAGTCACCTGATGGAGTGAAAATTATATTGAGTAAACAAATAGGTGGTTCAGGAAATAATTATTCAGAGACTGTTTTTGATCAGGATTCAAATAATAATATTTTTAATTCATCGCCTCCTTTTTCAGGATCATATAAGCCTGTTCAGAGTTTAGAAGCATTTTATAATAGAAGTGCTTTTGGAAAATGGAAATTAATAGTAGAGGATAGTTTTCAAGAGGATACAGGCTCAATAAATTCTTTTTTCATTGAAATGTGTCTACTTGGGACACCAATGCCAAATAGTGATGAAGATTCAATAGTAGATGATCAAGACAATTGTCCTAACATTTCAAATCAGGATCAATTAGATTCAGATGGAAATGGTATTGGAGATATTTGTGATATTTTTTCAGAACAAAACATTTTACTTTCAAAGAGTAACTCAACATGTAAATTTAAAAATAATGGAAAAATTCAAATAGAGGTTAAAGCCGATTATGATTATAATGTAATTATAGATTCTGATAATGGTTTTTATAAAAATTCAAATTTTGATTTGTCTGGATTAATTATTGAAAATTTATCGCCTGGAAAATATTCAATATGTATAACAAGTAATTCATTTACAACTTATATGTCATGTTATGAAACTTTGATTGTTGAGCCTGAGTTAAATGTTCAATCATTTTTAAATTTAAATGATAGGGTTTTAAATTTAAATTTATCAGGTAGTAATAATTACATTGTTACTTTAAACGATGTTGTTCATTATTATAAAAATTCTGGTGATTATAAATTAGATCTTTCTAGAAAAATAAATTATTTGAAGGTTGAAACAGAAAATCAATGTCAGAATTTTTATGAGGAATGGATTCCTACTGAAAATATTATTAAGGTCTTTCCTAATCCTGTATTAAATAAAACAAATATTTTATTTTTAAAAAATCAATTTTATAATATTTCTTTATTTGATTCCAGCGGAAATTTATTGTGGGATAATTGCACATCTCAGAATTATATTAATTCTTCAATTGAAATAGACATGACTGGTTTTGTTCCAGGGTTATATATTTTAGAAGCAAAAAATCAAGATTTAATAAAAACTTTTAAAATAATTAAAGAATGAAAAGATTTATTGTAATAATAACTTTTATTTTATTTCAATGCTCAAAGGATCAAACTTTGGAACCTGATTCAGTTTTTCTTATATCTCCAACAAATCAAGACAATTGTAGCAGCTCTACAATAATTGATGAAAGTAAAAGTCAAGTTGATTTTAGTTGGTCTCAATCATTAAATACTGATCAATATGAAATTGTTGTTGAAAATCAATCCAATAATTTACAATTAAAAAAAATATCTCTTGAAAATAATACTTCTCTTATATTAGACAGAGGGATTAATTATTCATGGTGGGTTATCTCAAGATCAAATAAATCATCAATTACCGCAAAGAGTTTGATATGGCAATTTTATTTAGAGGGCCCATCAATTATAGAGCATATTCCTTTTTCTGCAGTTTTATTCTCTCCTCAAAATGAAGAACAAATAAATCTAAACAATCAAAATAAATACATTTTTAAATGGAGCGGAAGTGATCTTGATGATGACATTGATTATTATGTTATCTATATTGGAAACTCTCTTGATGAAATGGAAATTATAGAAAATAATATTAAAAGTCAGGAGGTAGAATTAGAATTACAAAAGCAAAAAACATATTATTGGAAAATTTTAAGTGTTGATTCAAAGGGAAATAGTTCATCATCACAGATACATAGTTTTTATACAAAATAAAAAAGTTAGTTAAACTTATTCATTGTATTTTGAATTCCATTAAATATAAATGACAAAATAATTTCGCAACTTTCACTAAGATAATCCTCTAGAGATTTTTTTTCAATTTCATTCCATTTATTTAAAACAAAATCAACTTTGTTTTTATTTTTTTCTTTATTATTAATTCCGAATCGTAATCTAGGATAATTTTGACTGCCTAATATTTCCTCTATGTTTTTTAACCCATTATGACCTCCTGAACTACCTTTTGATCTAATTCTTAATTTGCCAAAAGGGAGATTAAGGTCGTCAGTAATTACCAGTATATTTTCAATGGGTATTTTTTCTTTATTCATCCAATATTTAACGGATTTCCCACTTAAATTCATGTAAGTATTTGGTTTAATTAGCACAATTTTTTTTCCTTTTTTTTGAAGAATTGTTTTTTCTACTAATTTGAATGTTTCAAAAGGTAGTTTTTCTTTATTAGATAAATAATCAACTATTTCAAAGCCTATATTATGCCGTGTCATTTTATATTTAGAACCAATATTTCCTAAACCAACAACTAGAAATTTTTTTGAATTAGGTAAATGAGCTTTTTTAAAATTAAAAATTTTATAAAAAAATGACATAATGCTATGAAGTTAAAAAAAAGCATACACATGTATGCTTTTATTTAAAAATTAAAAAAAATGAATTTAACTGTCTTTTTTATCTTCTTTTGGCTTTTCACTTGAATCATCTTTCTTTCCATCATCTTTCTTTCCATCATCTTTCTTTCCATCATCTTTCTTTGCACCATCTTTTGAATCGCCTTCTTCTGTAGTTTCATCAGTTTCTTCAGCTTCTAGCTCTTCATCAATTATTGATGCGCGAGATGTCCTAACTTGACAAACGACAGTATTATCAGGGTGAAGAATTGTAAATAATTCATTTTTTAGTTCCGAAGTATATAATTTATTTCCTAATTCTAATTTACTAACATCTGCAGTTAAAAAGTCAGGAAGATTTTTTGGCAGGGCTTTTATTCTTAGTTTTCTCTTATTTCTAGATAGAACGCCTCCACTTAATAATACACCTGGTGCTGCTCCTTCAACTTTTACGGGAATATCCATTGACACTTCTTTGTCATCAAATATTTGATAAAAGTCAATATGTAGAATTTTATCAGTTAGGGGGTGAAATTGTATATCCTGAAGAATCGCATTGATTTCAGTTTTTTCATCAATTATTAATTTTGCAGTAAAAGCATTAGATGTATATACAAGTTTGCTGAAATCAAGTTCTAGTGCTGAAAAATGAAGAGGTTCATCACCTCCATACAATACGCATGGAACTCTGCCAGCATTACTTAAAGCTTTACTTGAAGATTTGCCCACGCTTTCTCTTTTAGATCCTTTTATTGTTATAGATTTCATTATTTTATAATTTACATTAAGAATTTAGAATGAATTGATTTATTAGAGTGAACAGATTTCATAACTTCAGCAAATAATTTAGAGCAACTAAGAATTTTAACTTTAGGATGATCCCTTTTAGAAGTTATTGAATCAGAAACTATTAATTCTTCTAATTTAGATTTTTCAATTTTATTAAATGCATCTCCAGAAAGAATAGCATGGGTACATATTGCTCTTACAGATTTAGCACCCCTATCAATCATGAGATCAGCAGCCATTGTTAAAGTACCTGCGGTATCAACCATATCATCAACTAATACAACATTTTTTCCTTTTACTTCTCCAATAAGTTCCATATGAGAAATAACATTAGCTTTTTTTCTTTGTTTGTAACAAATTACAACATCAGATTTTAAAAATTTTGAATATGCATAAGCTCTTTTTGAACCTCCCATATCCGGGGACGCAATTGTAAGATTATTAAGTTTTAAAGATAAAAGATAAGGAAGAAAAATTGATGAAGCATATAAATGATCTACTGGTTTTTCAAAAAAACCTTGGATTTGATCTGCATGAAGATCCATTGTTATAATTCTAGTAGCACCAGCAGTTTCGATCAATTTCGCAATTAATTTGGCGCCAATTGGAACTCGAGGTTTATCTTTTCGATCCTGACGTGCCCAACCAAAATAAGGTATAACAGCTGTTATATGGCGTGCAGATGCTCTTTTAGCTGCGTCCAACATTAATAACATTTCCATTAGGTTTTCAGAAGACGGATTTGTAGATCCAATTATAAATATTCTTGCACCTCTTATAGACTCCTCAAATGAAGGTTGAAATTCTCCATCACTATAATGAGAAAAATTAACTTTTCCTATTTCTATATCATAGTGTTTAGAAATTTTTTTTGATAAATCTAAACTTTGAGAGCAAGAAAATATTTTAACAGATGGCTCCAATTTTTTTATATTTGGACTGCAAATTTAGAAATATTTTTAAGCTTATCGTTATGGTTTAAATTAAAAGTCAAAAAAATATTTTTCTATTTTTGAAATTTTTGCCTCGGTGGCGGAATTGGTAGACGCGCTGGATTCAAAATCCAGTTCTTTCGAGAGTGTGGGTTCGATTCCCACCCGAGGTACATAATTCTAAAATTTTATTTTTTGATATTTAAGTGTTTTTCTTAGGTATAAAGGATGTTTTGGAACACCATTGACTGATAATTCAATACAGTAGGGTTCTTTTACTATTTTTTTTAACCAAAAGGGAGTCTTTTCATTATTTCCCCAAGCATAAATAATTAATTTAGATTTTTTTACCATACTTTTTATTGAATCAACATTTTTTTTTTCTAGAATTTTTTTAATTGAAACAATATTTTTAGGGTATGGGCTTATATTACTGTATAAATTTCCTACATAAAAACCTCCAAAGCCCCATGATTTAGAAAAGGCTATTAGTTTTTTTATTGTTGGATCATTTTTATATGCGCATGCGATTGAAGGATTCAGCATTATAAATAAAACTTTTGGCAATTTTTTTTCCCAAATTCTATATAAACTATATCTACATAGCCCATCTTTTGAAAAAATTGCATGCCCAATCATTTTACTTTTTGAACAAATAAAATAGTAAAGAAAAAATAATACTTAAAAGTATTGAGGTTCCAAGAGGAAAATAGAAACTAAAATTTTCTTTTTTATATTTAAAGTCTAAAGGATTATTATAAAAATTAGGATACTTATCAGCTAATATTAAAATTAACCCTAAAATCGATATAAATATTCCAATACTTAAAATTACTTTTCCGATAACTTTAAAAATTTAATTAAAATTATAAAAATAAAACTCACTTGCCTAAAATGTCAAATTGGTAATTGTATTTAATGGTTATTATTTGATTATCAATTTTATCAATAAAATCTCTATCTCTTATAGTATTTAATACAAGAAAAAGTCCAGTGTTTGCATTTTTTATCCATCCAAAACGAGCATTTAAAGATGTAATATTTGAAATATTATTATACTGAATTAGGCTTTGAATAAAAATTCTTGGTGTGAAAGAGTAAGCAAACCGTAATCCTGATATAAATGCATTTATTGTACCATTCCTTAATTTTAAATTATTATAATTTAGAGATAGAGAGGAATTAAATTTATTACCTAAACGAAAATTTATTTTATTTATGCTGGAAACTCGATTTCCCCCAAAGTATCCACCAATAAAAGTTGTTGTTTTATATGATATTTTAGCATTGGGATTAGTTATAATAACAAGTTGCAGTTCTTTGTTTTTATATTCTCCTTTTTCAATTTTTACGTTTGATATTTCAAAATCTTTAAATACTCCCTCTTTTGTAAGGTTAATTCCAGTATGAATTTCAAAACCGCTTTCCCAAACCCAATGGTTATCAATATGTGTCCATCCTGTTGTTAATTCTCTATCAAAATTCCAAAACGATCTATGGGCAATATGTGGTCTTACCTCTAAAAGTTTCCCAGTATTTTTTGGTCTCCATTGCTTCCATATTAAGGAACCGAATTTTATAAATCCATCGTTTCTGCTCAAATAACCAACTTCTGGGTTAAAACCTTCACCTACTTCAGTATAATTAGCTAATAATCTCCATCCGTCCCAATTATATACACTCTCAATTCTTAGTGCATGATCTTTAGCATTTATTTCAGGAGAATTACTTTTAGAAATAAAGCCAGTTATTTCAGCTTTTTTTCCAAGACCCCATTTCCCGTCTAATGCATAGACTTTATTATATTTACTACTACTTTTAATGTTTTGTTTATTTATTATTATTCCACCAAAAGAAGATCTGCTTTTAGAAAAGTCATGATTTATCCTTGCAACCGTAAAACTAGTTTTATCAATATTAGATGAAATAATATCGTCAGTATACATGTTTAAAAGACCAATGTTGGTTTGACCAATTTTACCTGAAATTCTTGACCCACCTATTATAGGTATAATAGAACCATTATCAGATAGACCTATTCTTCTGCTAAAAAATAAATCAACTTCACCAGGACTTCCAACAGAAAATTGGCCTGCATTTTCTAAAAAGAAAGATCTTTTTTCAGGAAAAAAAAGGTTAAACCTATCAATATTTATTTGTTGATCATCAACTTCAACTTGAGCAAAATCTGTGTTATATGTTAAATCAAGGGTTAAACCAGGAGTTAAACTGTATTTTACATCTATGCCTTTATCAAAATTCGTATTTTTTGTTTTATTAGATTTTTCATTAACTCTTTGAATGAGACTATAAGGAATTATTTTAAGGTTTTTAGGGTTTTTAATATTTATACCAGTTAATTTACCTGCAAGAGAAAGTCTTTTAATTTCAAATCCAAGAGGTAAAGGAGACCAATATACTGTTTCAGAATTCTTACTTATGTTTCTTTGAAAATTTATACCCCAAATTTTATTTTTACCAGGACTGAAACGAATTGAATTAAGAGGAATTGCAAATTCAGCACTCCAACCATAATCACCTATATTTGTTTTAACCTCCCAAGACGCATCCCAATTTATATTTGTTCCTCCAATCACTCCACCTTGTTGCCTATTAGCATTAAAATTTCCTTTACCTTCATTATCGATTTGAGCATCGTATTCCATACCATTAGAATTTGTTCCAAAAAGAAAACCGTTTTGTTGATCATTATAAGTGTCAATAATAAATAAAAAGCTATCCTCATCATTAAGATCCGAATCTCTTCTCGAATCGGAAACAACAATCTTTTCAGGATTTTTGTCAAAACATACAACTCCTAAAAAAAGTATTTTATCTGAGAAAGCAATTCTTATTTCAGTTTTTTCGGAGGCAATTTGTCCAAATCTTGGTTTAATTTGAATTAAATCTTTTATTGGATTTATTTTCATCCATAATGGGTCAGATAAGATATTTCCATCAATTTTTGGTTCAACTGAAAAGAAAGAGGCTTTAATTTCTTTATTGTTTTTTTCGAAATTTTCTTGGGAAAAAGAAGAAATTGAAAGAAAAATAAATAAAAATGATATTTTAAATTTCAATATATATTTTTCTATTAAACGTTAGACTCTAAAATGTTTTTACAATAATCTACGCATTTTTTAACTTCTTTAATAATGGTTGAATCTGAAGGAGTTTTATATTCATATTCAACGGTAGCAGGAAATTTATATTTTTTATCTTTCATGTTTAAAAGAACCTCTTTTATTGGAGTATCTCCAGTTCCCCAAACTACATTTTCTTTTCCATTTTTTGGATTTTTTCTATCCTTTAAATGAATACTCTTTATGTGCATATTTTTTTTATTAAAAAAATCAATTGTTTCATTTGTAGAATAACCAGCTGCTGTATAATGACCAATATCAATATTTATTGCATTATTTGGAGATTGTTTTAAAGCTTCATCCCACCAAGTAGGGGTTTGTTGAGTATGGCCATGATAACCAACGTATATTTTATTTTTTTCAGCTAACTTTCCTAATCTCATTGACTGATCTTTTTTTGGTAGTTCAACAGTAACATGAGAGGCCCCTAGAGCTTTACCTGCTTTCATGGCAAAAGTAATTTCATCATCAGTATTTTTAGATCCAAGAAGAAAATCAGGCTTATAAGCATAAATATCAACACCGGCTTTTTTAAAGAGTTTTCCAAGTTTTTCAAATTTATTTAAATCTGCATTTTTTCTCCATTTTTGAGCTTTTTCTCGATTATCTTTTAATTGACTGCGTAACTCTTTTAATTCTTTTCTATCTATATCTGACTTTTCTTTCTTATAAATTAATTGATAGAATTTTTTCATATCAATATTTTTCCCAGGTCTTCCAGCATATATTTCAGCAGGATCACCCATAAGTTCAATAGCATTAACTCCAGATGAAAGAACATATTCTAGAATAGCTTCAGCACTTTGATCTGGCATTTCTCTAAATGAGTATGTAATTACTCCTAATTGAACACCATTTATAAATGAATTGTTTTTGATTAAATTAGGAATTAACATGGGTGCACCTATAATTTTTTTTGGCATAATACCAAAAGAGGCAAGTGTAAGTCCTGTTTTCTTAATAAAAAGTCTTCTAGAGGATTTGTTTGATTTAGATTTCATTTTACTTTAAAATTTAAAAACTTTATTAGTTTTTTTTATTTACTTGAAATTTAATGATTTTAATTAAATGAAACTTATATTTATTATATAAATTAATAGCTATCAAATGTATTACATAGGATATGATCTTGGAAGTTCTTTTGTTAAAATAGCTTTATTAGATTATAAAAAAAACAAGCAAGTAACTTTAATTAAAGAACCAACATCTGAGATGGAAATAATTTCTTTAAAGGATGATTGGGCAGAACAAGATCCTAAGTTGTGGTGGAAATATATTTGTAATGGCACAAAAAAAATAATAAACAAAACTAAAATTAATAAGGATCTAATTAAAGCCGTTGGAATATCTTATCAAATGCATGGTTTAGTTTTATTAGATGATAAAAAAGAACTCTTAAGAAACTCAATTATATGGTGTGATAGCAGAGCTGTAGATATTGGAAATAAAGCTAAAAAAGAAATTGAAGTTGAAAATTTAAGAGAAAAGTTGCTAAATGCCCCTGGAAATTTTACAGTTTCAAAATTGAAATGGGTAATGGAAAATGAACCTGAGTTGTATAAAAAAGTAAAATATTTTATGTTACCTGGGGATTATATTGCCTATAAATTGACAGGAGAAATATCCACAACTATTAATGGTTTATCTGAAGCAATTTTATGGGATTTTAAATCTAATTCTTGTGCAGATTGGCTTCTTGATTATTTTGGAATTGATAAAAACTTTATACCACGTGTTGTAAAAAATTTTGAAGAGCAGGGAAGAATTAATAAAAAAGCTTCAGAAGAATCGGGCTTACCATTTAACATTCCTTTAAAATATAGAGCTGGAGATCAACCAAATAATGCATTTTCTTTAAATGTTTTAAATCCTGGAGAAATTGCTGCAACAGCTGGAACTTCAGGAGTTTTGTTCTCTTTGACAGATAGTTTGAAAACTAATGAAATTTCAAGAATAAATCATTTTGCACATGTAAATTATACCAAAAAATCTACAATTGTCGGAAAATTACTATGTATAAATGGCACAGGTATTCAATACAAATGGCTTAGAGAAATTACCAATGAAAAAGAATATTATAAAATGAATAAAATTCTTAATGATGTTCCTATTGGGTGTGAAGGCCTTATAAATTTTCCTTTTGGAAATGGTGCAGAAAGAATTTTCAATAATAAAATAATTGGTTCACATTTTATTAATTTAAACTTTAACAGACACAGTAAAGCTCATTTGTATAGATCTGCAATTGAAGGAATTGCTTTTTCATTTGCATATGGTATTGAATTAATGAATGAAGATCAATCTTTAATTGAAGTTATAAGAGCAGGAAATGATAATTTGTTTCAATCAAAAGTTTTTGCAGAAACACTATCTTCAATAATTGGTAAAAATATTCAAATATATAACACTAATGGAGCTATAGGAGCAGCTAGAGCATCAACTATAGAAGCAGATGATTTTGATTATTTTAAAAAATCAAATACAATTAACGATTTAGTTATAGAATATGAGCCAAAAAAAAATAATGATGAATATATTTTAGCTTATGAAAATTGGAAAAAAGAGTTAAACAAGAAATTAAAATTTAATTAGATGATACTAATAGGAGATAAAGAGTTTTACAAAGGGATTAATAAAATATCATACGAGGGTAAAAAGTCCGATAACCCTTTAGCATATAAGTATTATAATCCTGAAAAAATAATAGCAGGAAAAAAAATGAAAGATCATTTTAAATTTGCTGTAGCATATTGGCATTCATTCTGTGGCCTTGGTTCAGATCCTTTCGGTCCTGGAACTCAGGAGTTTGAATGGAATAAAAGTGGTGATCCTATCCAAAGAGCTAAAGATAAAGCAGATGCTGCTTTTGAGTTTATTACTAAAATGGGATTTAATTATTTCTGTTTTCATGATGTTGATATAATAGAGGAAGCTAACACTCTTTCTGAAACTGAAAAAAGACTTCAAATAATTAGAGATTATATAAAAGAAAAAATGAGAATTTCTGGTGTTAAAGTTTTGTGGGGAACAGCTAATTGTTTTAGTAATCCAATATATATGAATGGCGCGGCAACAAATCCAGAATTTAATATTGTTGCAAGAGCTGGAGCTCAGATTAAAGTAGCTCTTGATACAACAATATTTTTAAATGGTGAAAATTATGTTTTTTGGGGAGGAAGAGAGGGTTATATGTCACTTCTAAATACTAAAATGGGGAAAGAATTAGATCATATGGCACAGATTTTAATATTGGCAAGAGATTATGCTAGGTCTCAAGGGTTTAAAGGGACTTTTTTTATAGAACCAAAACCAATGGAACCAATGAAACATCAATATGATTTTGATGCCGCCGCCGCAATAGGTTTTATTAATAAATATGGGTTGGAAAAAGATTTTAAATTAAATATTGAAGTAAATCATGCGACTCTTGCTCAACATTCTTTTGAGCATGAATTGGCATTTGCTGCAAATTCAAATATGTTAGGTAGTATAGATGCAAATAGAGGAGATTATCAAAATGGATGGGATACTGATCAATTCCCTAACAATATTTATGAAATTACTCAAGCTATGATTATTTTAATAAAAGAAGGAGGCTTAATGGGAGGGGGAATTAACTTTGATGCTAAATTGAGAAGAAATTCAACGGATAATGATGACATTTTTCATGCTCATATTGGAGGAGCTGATGTTTTTGCAAGATCTTTAATTATTGCTGATAAAATTATAAATGAATCAAATTATGTTTCAATACTTGAAAATCGTTACAAGAGTTTTGATAATGGTTTAGGAAAAAAATTTGAAAGTGGAGAGTTATCTTTAGAAGACTTATACGAAATAGCTCATAAAAATCCTGATCCTAAATTAATAAGTGGAAAACAGGAGTTAATTGAAAATTTAATTAATCAATATTTATAAATTTTTTTAACTCAAAAAAAGACATATAAATTATTATGCATGCATAGTAAATTTATTACCTTTGTTTTATATTAAAATTTAAAAAATAATTAATGAATATTCTTGTATGCATCAGTAACGTACCTGACACTACTTCTAAAATAAACTTTAAGAATAATGATTCCGAATTTGACTCAAATGGAGTTCAGTATATTATAAACCCAAATGACGAATTTGGTTTGACTAGAGCAATTTGGTTTCAAGAGAAAAATAATGCAGAAGTGACTGTGTTGACTGTCGGTGATCAGACTTGTGAGCCTATTTTAAGAAAGTGTTTAGCTATTGGGGCTAATAAAGCAATTAGAATAGATGCTGTTCCTAAAGATGGATTTTTTGTTGCATCTCAAATTTCTGAAATTTGTAAGATTAATAAATATGATTTGATTATTTGCGGAAGAGAGTCGATAGATTATAATGGAGCGATGGTTGGAGGTATTTTATCAAATATGATAAATTGTCCCTATGTTGCTAATTGTATTGGATTATCAATTGATAATAAAAAGGCAACTTTAGAAAGGGAAATTGATGGAGGAAAAGAAGTATTATCCTGTGAGCTTCCAGTTATTATTGGTTCTCAGAAAGGATTAGTTGAGGAGACAGATCTAATCATTCCTAATATGAGAGGAATAATGCAAGCAAGACAAAAAACACTTGAGGTCTTACCTGCTAATAGTATTAAAAATTTAACAGACACAAATAAATTTTTTAAACCTCAACCAAAAAAAGAAGTAAAGTTAGTTGATTCTGAAGATGTAAATGAATTGATTAATTTACTTCAAAATGAAGCCAAAGTTTTATAACAATAGATTATGTCAGTAATTGTATATATAGAATCAGAAGAAAATAAAATAAAAAAAGCAAGTTTAGAAGCAGTAAGTTATGCAAAAAAAATATCCGAATCTTTAAAAAAAGATTTGATAGCAGTTAGTCTTAATTTGACAGATTTCTCAATTTTAAAAAATTACGGTGTTGATAAGCTTTATAATATTTCAGATGACAAACTAAAAGTTTTTGAGGTTAATATTTACTCCAATAATTTATCAAACTTATTTAATGAATTAGAACCTGAAATAATTGTAATAACTTCTTCTGCAAATTCTCGTTATTTAGGCCCAATTTTAGCATCTAAAATAGATGCGGCTTATATGTCAAATGTTGCATCATTACCTATTTCTTATTCCCCATTTTCTGTAAAAAGATCATGCTTTACAAATAAGGCTTTTAATGAAACTTCTACAAAAAAATCAACTGTCGTTTTAAGTTTATCCTCTAATTCATATGGGTTACATGAAAACAAATCTAACTTAATATTAGAGGAAATTAAAGGTATTGATTCAAATTCTGCATTAAAAATAGATTCATTAGAAAAATTAACAAATAAAGTAACTATTGCCGATGCAGATATAGTTGTTTCTGGCGGAAGAGGTTTAAAAGGTCCTGAAAATTGGCATTTAATTGAGGATTTAGCCAAAGTTTTAGGAGCTGCTACGGCATGTTCTAAACCAGTTTCAGATATGGGCTGGAGACCTCATAGTGAGCATGTAGGTCAAACTGGAAAGCCTGTTGCATCAAATTTATATATAGCGGTAGGAATTTCAGGTGCAATTCAACACTTAGCTGGAGTTAATTCCTCAAAAGTTAAAGTTGTAATTAATAATGATCCTGAAGCTCCTTTTTTTAGATCTGCTGATTATGGCATTGTAGGTGATGCCTTTGAAGTTCTCCCCAAACTAATAGAAGGTTTGAAAGCAATTAAATAGTATTTTGCCTATGATTAATAAAAAAGTTTCTTCAGTAACTAAAGCATTGGAGGGGATTTCTAATGGGATGACTTTAATGATTGGAGGATTTGGTTTATGTGGAATTCCAGAAAATTCAATTTTAGAATTAGCAAGATCTGGTATAAAAAACTTAGTTTGTATTTCAAATAATGCTGGTGTAGATGATTTTGGATTGGGCTTGTTATTAAAAAATAAACAGATTCATACGATGATAGCATCCTATGTTGGAGAAAATGCTGAATTTGAGAGACAAATGCTTTCTGGAGAGTTGAAAGTAATTTTAACTCCTCAGGGAACTCTTGCTGAAAAATGTAGAGCTGCTCAAGCTGGAATTCCAGCATTTTATACTCCAGCAGGCTATGGAACAGAGGTAGCTAAAGGAAAAGAAGTCAAAATTTTTGATGGTAAAAGCTATATTCTTGAAGAAGCTTATAAGGCTGATTTCTCGATAGTAAAGGCATGGAAGGGTGATGAAAGTGGAAATCTTATTTTTAAGGGAACTGCAAGAAATTTTAACCCAATGATGTGTGGTGCTGGGAATATTACAATTGCAGAAGTTGAGAGTTTAGTTCCGATTGGTCAATTGGATCCTAACTCTATTCATATTCCTGGAATTTTTGTTGATAGAATTTTTCAAGGAACAAAATTTGAAAAAAGAATTGAACAATTAACTATAAGAAAAAAATAGATGCCTTTAGACAAGAATTTAATTGCAAAAAGAATTTCTCAAGAACTTAAAGATGGTTTTTATGTTAATTTAGGAATTGGTATACCTACTCTTATTGCTAATTATGTGCCTGAAAATATAAATGTTGAGTTTCAAAGTGAAAATGGAGTTCTTGGAATGGGGCCATTTCCGATTAAGGGTAGTGAAGATCCAGATTTAATTAATGCTGGAAAACAAACTATAACAACTTTGCCTGGAGCTAGTTTTTTTGATTCAGCTATGAGTTTTTCTATGATAAGAGGAAAACATGTTGATTTAACTGTTTTGGGAGCGATGGAAGTTTCTGAAAAAGGAGATATCTCTAACTGGAAAATTCCTGGTAAACTTGTAAAAGGTATGGGTGGAGCTATGGATCTAGTTGCATCTTCAGATAATATTATAGTTGCCATGATGCATGTAAATAAAAAAGGAGAATCAAAGTTGCTTAAAAAATGTAAATTACCAATTACTGGATTGCGTTGTGTAAAAAAAATTGTCACAGAAATTGCAGTTATAGATATTATAAACGAAGAGTTTCATTTAAAAGAAATTGCACCTGGTGTTTCTGTGGATTATGTTATCTCATCAACTGAAGGAAAATTAAATGTTCCAGAATTTGTTCCAACCATGAAATTTTAATTATTTTTTTAAATAGCTTTCTAAATAAAATATAAATTCTTTATTTTTAAAAAAAAAATAATTCAATGAAACACCAAATTTTTATCTCTCTACTATTTTTTACACTCTTTACTTCTTGTAAAAATAATTCAGAATCAACTGAGAAAAAATCTCAAACAAATATTAATAGAGAATGGCAAGATTTAATTATTCCTGATAGTTTTGAAGGTTGGCATATATATCAAAATTATGGAAATAAAGAAGGATGGACTGTAAATGGTGGAGTTCTTACTTTTACTGCTGATGAAACCTCAAAAGTAGAAGGGGACAAGAGCTTATTATCTGATAAAAAATACACCAATTTTGAAATAAAATTTGATTGGAAAGTTTCAAAAGGAGGTAATAGTGGTTTTATGTGGGGTGTAAGTGAAGAACCGAGATTTCAATTTCCTTATGAAACAGGGCCAGAAATTCAAGTTCTTGATCCAGAGGTTTATAAAGGAAATGAAGAAGCTCAAAAAAATACTGCAGGAGCTTTATATGATATGCTTCCCCCAACAACTTTAGTAACAAAACCTGCAGAGGAGTGGAATTCTTATCATATAACTATTAATCATAATAAAAATGAAGGAATAGTTATTCATAATGGAGTTGAAATTAATCGTTTTCCTCTTCATGGACCCAAATGGGATGAAATGGTAAGTAAAAGTAAATTTGCAGTTAGAGGTGGAGAAAATTATTGGGACGAATTTGGAAAGCATAAAACAGGACATATTTGTCTTCAAGATCATCCAGGAGTGATTTCTTACAGAAATATAAAAATAAAAGAACTTTAACCTTTAATAAAAACTCTTATTTCAAAAATATGTCTAATATTAAGGTATTAATTTTATTTTTTTTATTAATACCAATTCTTTCAATTGGACAATATTATGATGATGAAGAACAATATTTAGACCCAATAAATGATCCTTCTGCTCTAGGTCAAAGAGCGTTTGTAGATGAACTTTTATGGATGGCTGGATATGTTCCAGAAAAGATTGAAATATATCAAACATTACCTAATAATTCGAGAGTTTATAGAGTAAAATTAGATTCAGTTAATGGAGGTTTTATTTTTATTAGATGGGATAAAAAGAAAAAGGAGCACTATGTAGCAAATAAATTGATTGACCCAGGATTATATTACAACTTAAAAGCAGCAAAAGTTATAATGCAAAAACAAACTAATAAAGCAAGTTTTAGTGTTGATGATATTTCAATTCAACCACCTGATCAGGAAAAAATTTCTGAAGCCGATATTTTAGAATTGAGAGAAGAATATCAACTTAAAGAGGAAGAGAAACAAAATGAACAAGAAAAATTAAGAATAAAAGAAGCAGAAAAAATTCAAAGAAAAGTTGAAAGAAAAGCTAAAAAAAAGAAAAAGAATTAACGAGTAACAGTTAAAATATTATCTTTAAAAGTAGTTTCATAACATTTTAATCCACCACCACATTCATTACTAAAAGAATTTCCATGTTGAGAGCATGTAAAAGTATTTTCTTCGTAAGACCACTTATTTCTCACCCCTTGATGAGGACAGGCATTATCAAAAGCTCGAAAATCATTTTCAGTTATTCTAATTAACAATAAATTTTCTTCGGTATAATTCATCCAACCACCAATAGATCTAATAGCATTAAATTTCGAACTACCTATGTCAATTTCTATGGGACCACTGGATGAAGGTGGAGAAGCAAAATCTAAAGAATTGTCAGAAGAATCCTCATTTTTTGAGCAAGCCTCAATTAGAGGTATTCCCATTATTGAAAAAAGAACAGGAGCACATGCATTTTTTAAAAAAAGTCTTCTTTTACTTTTCAATTTTTTTTTTTGGCAAAATAATAAATAATTTTTTTTAAAACCAATTCATTTCTTTAGTTAATTTTGCAAAATGAAATTTAATTTTTTTATAATTAATTTTCTTTTAGCTCTTTCATTAACTTCACAAACAACAGGGGATTTATCAGGAAGAGTTATTGATTTTGAATCTAAGCTTCCATTGGAGGGAGCTACGATTATAATTAATAATTCAGAGTTTGGTGTAATATCTGATTCTGAAGGATATTTTATTTTCAAAAATATTCCTCCTAAAACTTATAATTTATCTGCAAGTTATTTAGGGTATGAAACACAAACAATTTTTAATGTAATTGTAAAATCAGTTGGAACATCTAATTTACTTTTTAATTTACAAGAATCTTCTGAAGATTTGGAAGAAGTAATATTAATTAAAAGTCCTTTTAGAACTTCAAAAGAAACTCCTTTATCAACTCAATCATTATCTGCAGTTGAAATTGAAACGTATCCTGGAGGAAATAATGATATTGCTAAAGTAGCTCAAAGCCTTCCTGGGATTTCTCCATCTATAGGAGGTTTTCGAAATGATTTTATTATTAGAGGGGGAGCGCCAAACGAGACAGTTTATTATTTAGATGGTGTTGAAATTCCAAACATCAATCATTTTAGTACTCAAGGAAGTGCCGGCGGACCAGTGGGAATGCTAAATATTGACTTTATTCGTGAAGTAAATCTTTCTACTTCATCTTTTGGTGCTGAATATGACAATCCTCTTTCGGGAGTTTTAGCTTTTGAACAAAGAGATGGAAATAATGATAAAAAATCTTTTAAAGTTAGAGTTGGTGCAAGTGAGGCAGGGATTACATTAAATACTCCATTGTTTTTAAAGCAGAATAATAGATCAAATACTACTTTAATGCTATCTGTTAGAAGAAGTTACCTACAGTTTGTATTTGCCTTAGTTGGCTTACCAATTAGACCAGATTATTGGGATTATCAATGGAAAATTGATCATAAATTTGATAAATACAATTCCTTAAGTTTTATTGGATTGGGCTCTATAGATGATTTTTCTGTTGTGGCACCAGAGGATTTTGATGCAGAACAACAATCAACAATAGAACAAGTTCCTATAATTAAACAAAAAACAAGAACATTAGGGCTTTCTTGGAATAGAAATTTTAAAAATGGAAAAGGAAGAATGAGAACAGTTTTAAGCTCTAATAAACTTCAAAATTTATTTAGCAGATTTAGTGATAATGAAAAAAAGAAAGGAATTCTTTTTGAAAATGATTCTCAAGAAATTGAGACAAAACTAAGGGTTAAAGTTATTCGTTTTCCAAATAAATGGAAATTTTCTTATGGGCTAAATTTTCAAAATTCTACATATAAAAACAATACTTATAGCTTATTAAACGATTTTAATTATGATACTAATTTTAGTTTTTTAAAATATGGTTTTTTCACCAATGGAAGTAGATCATTTATTAATGAGCGTTTAAGTTTTTCATTTGGTTTTAGATTTGATGCAGATACTTTTTCAAAAGGATCATCTTTAATTGAAAATTTTTCTCCAAGATTAGCAACATCTTATAATATTTCACAAGATGGAAAATGGAAATTGAATTCATCAATAGGTAGATATTTTAAAATTCCAACATATACAATGTTAGGATTTAGAGATAATAAAGGTACATATATAAATAAAAATTTAAAATATACTCAAAGTGATCATTTTGTAATTGGAATAGAACATAATTTTTCCAACTCCTCAAGATTTACTATTGAAGGATTTATTAAAAACTATAGTCAATATCCTGTTTCTATAATTGACGGAATTTCTTTAGCTAATAAAGGTGGAGGTTTTGAAGTGTTAGGAAATGAACCTGTATCAGATGATGGAAGTGGAGAAAGTTATGGATTAGAATTTTTGTTTCAACAAAAGCTTACTAATAATTTTTATGGTGTTTTAGCATATACTCATTTTTACAGTAATTTTAGTGGTCTAAACAAAAGAGAACTGCCTTCAGTTTGGGACAGCAGAAATTTACTTTCATTTACCGGAGGTTATAAGTTAAAAAGAAATTGGGAAATCAGTATGAGGATAAGATATACTGGAAAAACTCCTTATGTACCTGTGGATATTGATGCAAGTTTGATTTCTTATCCTCAAATAGTTTTAAACTATAATATGTTAGGAAGTGAAAAGTTAGGTGTTTATAGTCAAGGAGATTTAAGGATTGATAAAAAATGGAATTTTAATAAAACTTCTTTTAACTTTTATATTGAGGTTCAAAATTTTCTTGCTCAACCGATTCCAAGACCTAAGGATTACGGTTTAAAGAGAAATGAAGATGGAACTATATCCGATCCAAGAGAAATAGTTCAAATTGACACAAATAGAACTGAAACACCTTTTCCGTCTTTTGGATTTGTTTTCGATTTTTAATTCTGTAACTCTAACAAACCATCAGGCAAACTCAATTCAATATTTTTTTCTTTTCTATTTATTTTGATGATAAAATCATTATGAATTGGAACTAAAATAATTCTGTTTTTGTTTTTAATTTCAAATATTGGTTGAGGAGAAAGATCATTTATTTTGTTTATAATACCAATTACTTTTTTTTCAGAAATAACCTTAAAACCAATGACTTCATGAAAGTAAAATTTTTTACCCCTTAGAGGTTTTAATAAAGTTAATGGAAGATAAATTTTTTTTTTTAATATTTTATTCGCTAATTCCTCAGAATCTACATCTTCGAATTTAATTCTTAAAATATTGGGTTTATGTTTTTTAATTCTATCAATAAAAAAAGGAACTAAATCGTTTTCATTTTCTAAAAAAAGATTTTTTAAATTAAAATAATTTTCAACTAGATCGCCATCTGTCTTAATTAAGACTTCTCCATTAAAACTGTACTTTTTTATGATTTTTCCAAGATAAAAACAATCTTGTTTTTTCATAATTAATAAGCTTATTCAGTTGCAGATGTATCTTCTTTTTTAGGAGTTTCTTCGGCAGCAGGAGTTTCTTCGGCAGCAGGAGTTTCTTCGGCAGCAGGAGTTTCTTTTGATAATTCTGCTTTTTCCTTTGCAGCAATAGCTTCTTCTGTTCTTTTTTCCTTAACTAACTTTTCTTGTTCAAGTCTTTTTGATTTATCTTCTTCTTTTTCTTTTGCTAAGCGATCTATTTTGGCTTTAATCTTTTTATCTTTTTCTTTGAGCCATAATTCAAATTTCTTATCAGCTTCATCTTCTGTTAAAGCTCCTTTTTTTACTCCTTTATTTAAATGATGTTTTAATAGTATTCCTTTATAAGAAAGGAGTGTTCGAGCAGTATCAGTTGGTTGGGCTCCTTTTTCTAACCAGTTTATTGCACTTTCTTGATTAATTTCAACATTTGCAGGGTTGGTATTAGGATTATATGTTCCAATTTTTTCCAAGTAACGACCATCTCTTTTTGATCTTGAATCAGCTGCTACAATCCAATAAAAGGGCTTTCCTTTTTTACCATGTCTTTGAAGTCTAATTTTTACAGGCATATCATATTAATTTTAAGAGGGTTCACGACCCACAATTATTAATTCAGAATGCAAATATATTATTTATTTTTTTATAAATTTTAAATATTTGATTTATTGATTTTTTTATTATGTTTAAATTAAAAAAGTAACTTTTTTAAACTTTGGTGCAGTAATAAAATCATTGTATTTTTGCGCACCTAATTAAATCTATTATTGTGGAAATTAATCATAAAAAAATTGATGATTTAAATGGAGTAATAAATATTACTGTTAAAGAAACTGATTATCAAGAAAATGTTTTGAAAATTTTAAAGGACTATAGAAAAAAAGCCAATATTCCTGGTTTTAGAAAAGGGCATGTTCCATTGGGATTAATTAAAAAAAAATATGAATCTATCATTATAGCTGATGAAGTAAATAAACTAATTTCTTCAAAACTCGAGAATTATTTAAAAAAAGAAAAAATTGATATTTTAGGAAACCCTATACCTAAAGATTCAAATAACCAAATAAATTGGAAACTAGAATCAAATAATTTTGAGTTTGAGATTGGGTTAAAACCTATCTTTAAAGTAAACCTTTCAAATTTAAAAAATGTTATTAGATATGATATAGATCCAGATAAAAAAATGGTTTTAGAACAAATGTTACAATTAAGAAATCAATATGGTAAGTTGGTATCTCAAAAAAGACCAAAAAAAGATTATGAAATTACTGCAAATTTTAAAAATGAAGAATTAAACTTAAATACTCTTGCAACTTTTAAGCTAAATGATTTAAAGGACACCAAAAACATAAAAAAATTAGAAAATTATTCAAAAGGAAAAGTTTATGAGTTTGAATTCAATGGGTTTTTTAAGGATAAATCTTTAGCTAAACAAATTCTGAAATTAGATGAAGATAAAATAGATCAAATAAATGGAAACATATCCATAGACATTAAAGAAATAAATGAAAGAGTTCCAGCCGAATTGGATGAAATTTTTTTTAATAAACTATATGAGCCAGGTTCTGTAAAAAGTGAAAATGATTTTAAAAATAAAATTAGGGATGGATTAAAAAATCAGTTTAAACCTCAGTCAGATCAAAAATTATTGAATGATATTTCAGAGACTTTAATAGATAAAATAAAATTTAAATTACCAGAAGCGTTCTTGAAAAAGTGGATGCAATTTTCAAATAAAAAAGATATCAATGAAAATGATTCAGAGGAAGAATTTAAAAGATCAGAAAAAGGAATTCGGTATCAGATTATTGAATCTAAAATAATAAATGAAAATAAATTAGAGTTAAATTCAGACGAATTAAAAAAATTCGCCTCAAATATGGTTAAAAATCAAATGTTTCAGTATGGACAGGTTCCTGAAGAAAAACAAGTTGAAGGAATAGTTTCTAATATACTTTCCAAAAAGGATGAAATGAAAAGAATTTCTGATCAATTAATGAGTCAGAAATTGTTAAATTTTTATAAAGAAAAAGCACCTTTAAAAGTAAAAAAAATAAGCTTTGATAAGTTCATTGAAGAGGCTTATGGTAAATCTAAATAAATTTTATATAATTTTGAACTAAATTAAAAAAGATGGACTACGGAAAAGAGTTTAAAAAATTTGCTGTTAAAGATCAGGGTATCAATTCAATGTACTATGATAAAATAGTTAGTAGTATGACACCCTACATTATAGAGGAGAGGCAATTAAACGTTGCACAAATGGATGTTTTTTCAAGACTTATGATGGATCGTATAATGTTTTTAGGAACTGCAATAGATGATGCAGTAGCAAATATTATTCAGGCTCAACTTCTATTTCTGCAAAGTACGGACTCTTCTCGAGATATTCAAATGTATATAAACTCACCTGGAGGTAGTGTTTACGCTGGTTTGGGGATATATGATACGATGCAATTTGTTTCACCTGATGTTGCCACAATTTGCACTGGAATTGCTGCTTCAATGGGAGCTGTTCTGCTTTGTGCAGGAAAATCAGGAAAACGATCAGCTCTTCCTCATGCAAGAGTTATGATTCATCAACCTATAGGAGGTGCACAAGGTCAAGCATCTGATATTGAAATTACTGCTAGACAAATACTTAAATTAAAAGATGAGTTGTATCAAATTATCTCTAAACATTCAGGTCAAGACATAGAAAAAGTAACTAATGACAGTGATAGAGATTATTGGATGAAAGCATCTGAAGCAAAATCTTACGGAATGGTTGATGAAGTTTTGAAAAAATCATCATAAATTAATAATATAATGAGTAAATCTGAATTAAATTGTTCTTTTTGTGGCAGATCTAAATCTGACACAAATCTTTTAATTGCAGGTTTAGATGCTCATATATGTGATCGGTGCATTGTTCAAGCAAATGGAATTATTGAGGAAGATTCTAAGGAAAAAGTTGAGAGTAATTTTAGTTTTGATTTAAAAAAACCAAAAAAGATTAAGGAGTTTCTAGATGAATATGTAATTGGACAAGAAAATGCAAAAAAAGTTTTATCTGTTGCTGTGTATAATCATTATAAGAGGATAATTCACCTTGATTCAAAAAATGATTTAGAAATTCAAAAGAGTAATTTACTTTTAGTTGGTGAAACTGGTACAGGAAAAACTCTTTTAGCACAAACTATATCAAGATTATTAAATGTTCCATTGGCAATTGTTGATGCTACTGTACTTACTGAAGCTGGTTATGTTGGAGAAGACGTAGAAAGTATATTAACAAGACTTCTTCAAGCGGCTGATTATAATATAGAAAAAGCTCAGTATGGAATAGTTTTTATAGATGAAATTGATAAAATAGCTAGAAAAAGTGATAATCCCTCAATAACTAGAGATGTTTCTGGAGAAGGTGTTCAACAAGCTCTTTTAAAGCTTCTTGAAGGAACTATAGTTAATGTTCCGCCAAAAGGGGGAAGAAAACACCCAGATCAAAAATTTATTGAATTAGATACATCAAATATTCTTTTCATAGCCGGAGGGGCTTTTAATGGTATTGAAACAAAAATAAATAAGCGTTTAAACCTTAAATCTATAGGTTATAAAACTGAAATTGAAAAAGAAAATATAAATCATAGTAATATATTACAACATATAACTCCTAAAGATATTAGGTCTTTTGGTTTAATTCCCGAAATTATTGGAAGACTTCCAGTTCTTACATATTTAAACCCATTAGATCATTTTGCCCTCAAACAAATTTTAACTAAGCCAAGAAATTCATTAATAAAACAATACGAAAAATTGTTTGAAATGGATTCTATCGATCTTAAATTTACTTCTTCAGCTTTGGATTCTATTGTTAAAAAAGCAATGGAATATAAATTAGGAGCAAGAGGTTTAAGATCTTTGTGTGAATCGATATTAACCGATGCAATGTTTGAAAGCCCTGACTCAGATGAAAGTAAACTTACAATTACAAAAGCTTATGTCGATCAAAAACTTTCAAAAATTCAAATGCCAAAATTAAGAGTGGTTTCTTAATTATTCATTTTTTTTAATTCTTCTATAAAAGTTCTTTTATTTGACAACCTAGGGATTTTGTGCTGACCTCCTAATTTATTATTTTTTTTTAGCCAATTATAAAAAAGACCTTTTTTGGCAATATTTATTTTTGGAATATTTAGAGTTAAATTTTTATATCTTTTAGCTTCATAATCAGAATTTTGTTTTTTCAACTCTTTATCTAATAAAAAAGTAAATTCTTCAATATTTTTTGGATTTTTTTTGAATTCAATCATCCATTCATGTGCACCTTCGTTCTTATTTTTCATGAAAATTGGCGCTGCTGTATAATCAACAATTTCAGAATTGGTTATATATAAAACTTTTGACAAAGCATTTTCAGCGTTATCAATTATGAGTTCTTCACCAAAAGTATTAATATGATGTTTAATTCTTCCAGTAACTTTTATTCTATATGGATTTTTACATGTAAACTCAATAGTATCACCAATTTTGTATCTCCATAATCCTGCGTTTGTTGAAATTACTATTGCATAGTTAATATATAGTTCAATTTCTTCAAGGCTAACTATATTTTCTTCATCATATTCGTTTTTAGAATTTAAAGGAATAAATTCATAAAAAATTCCATAATCAAGCATTAGTAAAAGTTCATCTGAATTATTTTGATCTTGAATTCCGAAAAAACCTTCAGAGGCGTTATAAATTTCATAATATTTAAAATTTTTATTAGGAAATAATTTTTGATACTCACTTTTATAGGGGTTAAAATTTATACCTCCATGGAAGTAAACTTCAAGATTAGGCCATATTTCCAGTATATTATTTTTATTAGTTTTTTTAATTAAATTATTTAATAAAACAAGCATCCATGAAGGAACACCAGCTAGACTAGTTACATTTTCAGGGATTGATTCTTTTATAATTGCCTTCATTTTAGATTCCCATTCAGACATTAATGAAACTTTATGACTAGGGGTACTACTTAATTCTGCCCAGAAAGGAAGATTATCAATAATTATTGCGGAAAGATCACCAAAATATGTGTTATTATCATTGTAAAGTTCTCTACTTCCACCTAATCTAAGACTTTTACCACTAAGTAGTTGAGAATCTTCATTATTATTAAAATAAATTGAAAGCATATCTTTACCAGCTTTATAGTGACAATCTTCAAGAGATTCATTACTAACAGGTATAAATTTACTTTTTGAGTTTGTAGTTCCACTTGATTTTGCAAACCATTTAATTTGTGAAGGCCAAAATATATTTTGTTCTCCTTTTCTTGATCTATTAATTAAATTTTCAATTTTATCATAGTCGACTATTGGAACTCTATTTTTAAAAGATTCATAATTTTTAATTGAATTAAAATCATATAGTTTTCCTATTTCTGTTTCTCTAGCATTTTTAATTAATGTATCCAAAAGTTCTTTTTGAACTTCAATTGGGTATTTAATAAATAGCTCCATTTGATGGATTCTTTTTTTTAAAAACCATGAGGCTATTGAATTAAATAATGGAACTGGCATTAGTTTTTTATATTTGGAAATCAAAAATAAGTAAATTATAAATTGAAATTATATGTATTCTGGAGTTTTAAAAAAAATGTTAACTGAAAATTTAAACCCAATAGGATATTATATTCAATTAGAAAATGGTTTTATAAATTTAAATCAATGTCTAGAAAAAAATGTATCAATCAAATGGACTAGTTCAATCTGTTTAAATTGTAAATATGAAAAAGAACTCTTTCGTCAAGGATACTGTAAATCATGTTTTTTTGAACTTCCTCAAACTGCAGATTGGGTAATGAAACCCGAATTAAGTCAAGCACATCTCAATATAGAATACAGAGATCTAGAATATGAAAAAAAAATACAGTTACAACCTCATTATATATATCTTGCAGACACAAGCCATTTAAAAGTAGGAGTGACTAGAAAAACACAAGTTCCATATAGATGGATTGATCAAGGGGCTAATCAAATAATAATTTTATTGGAGGTTTCTAATAGATACTTAGCAGGTATTGGTGAGCTTAAATTAAAAAAAATTTTTTCTGATAAAACAAATTGGAGAAAGATGTTAACTAATGAAAATGACCCGGTTGACTTGAAAGAAGCTTATAAAATAGGGATTGAAAATCTACCCTCAGATTTAAAAGACTATGTAAGATTAGAAAAACCAGAAATTATAAATTTGAAATATCCAGTAAATAAATATCCTGAAAAAGTAAATTCTTTAAAATTGGAAAAAGAAGTAAGATATAAAGGAAAATTGACTGGTATAAAAGGTCAATATTTAATTTTTGAGGACCAATCCGTTTTTAATGTTAGGTCTAATGAGGGTAAAGTAGTTGAAATAGAAATTAATTAAATTCCTTAGAAGAGTTTTTAGTTAGCTCATTGAGTTTTTTTAACTCATTATTTGAAAGAAATCGATATTTTCCAACATCTAGATCTAAATTAATATTCATTATTCTAATTCTCTTAAGTTTGATTACTTTATAATTTAAATATTCACACATCCTTCTGATTTGCCTATTCAAACCTTCTGTTAGGATTATTTTAAACTTTTTATTATCAATTTTTTTGACGAAACATTTTTTTGTTGTTCTTCCTAAAATTGGTATACCATTTGACATCTTTTTAATGAATTCCTCTTTTATGGGTTTATTTAAAGTAACGATATATTCCTTATCATGATTATTTCTTGATCTTAAAATTTTATTTATTATGTCACCATCATTAGTTAGCAGAATTAATCCTTCACTTAATTTATCAAGCCTTCCAATTGGAAATATTCTTTTTGGATAATTTATATAATCAATAATATTATTTTTTTCAACTTTTGTATTAGTTGTACATACTATCCCTTTAGGTTTGTTAAATGCTATATAAATTTTTTCTTCATTTTTTTTTTCTATTTCAATTCCATTTATTTCAATTTTGTCACTAGGAATTACTTTAGTTCCCATAGAAATAATTTTACCATTAACAGAAATTTTCTTTTCATCAATTAATTTATCGGCTTCTCTTCTAGAGCAATATCCAATTTCACTTAAAAATTTATTAATTCTTACTTTTTTTTCAGAATCATCAATATTTAATTTCTTCATTTATTTTAAGATTAAATTTTTTTCTAAATAACCAAACAAAAAAATAAAGAAAAGGAGTGTCAAATAATGCAACTAAAACTTTAAAAATAAAAGCTGAAAGAACCAGTCCCCAGAATAAATCCCATGAAAGTATATCGAAAAAACAAAGTAAACCAATAACCAAGCTACTATCTATAAATTGAGATGAAAAAGTTGAAAAATTGTTTCTTAGCCAAAGTAATTTGCCTTTGGTTAATTTTTTCCAAAAGTGATAAATTCTAATATCAACCAGTTGAGCAATTAAATAAGCTAACATAGATGCAAACACAGCAATTGAAGATACAGAAAATACTTTTTTAAACTCTTCATCATTAATAGGAGAATTTTCTATTGCAGGAACAGCTTCTGAAATTAAAAGAATTGTAATTGAAAAAAATGAAGCAAAGATTCCAGTAATTACTACATCATTAGCTTTTTTCTTTCCATAAATTTCAGAAATTAAATCAGTTATTAAAAATGTTATAGGATAAGGAAGTATTCCAACAGACAATTCAAATAGTTTATTATCAAAAATCTCAATATCTACAGGATACCAATAAAAAAATTTTTGGAAAATTAAATTTGACACAACAAGTGATGTAATAAAAAGACCTGCCAAGTATAAATAAATTTTTCTAGCAAGTTTCTTTTTCTTATTATCCATTTAATAAATTTTTATTTCAAAGGGAAGTAAAGCCTGAATATTTTGATTTGATATATTTTTTCTTTTATTAGTTAATATCTTGATGAATTCAGGAACTTGACTTTCTATTTGATTTTCTCTTAATAAAATAGAAAAATCTTGTATGAAACTTTCAAAAGAGGCTTTTCTTTTAGGATACTCTACTATATTAAATTCTTCAATTTCGACAATTTTTGCTGCACCCTTTATAGCAGTATTTAAATCTCCTAAGCTATCAATTAATCCAATTTTTAATGCTTGTTTTCCAGACCAAACTCTGCCTTGAGCAATTGATTCAACTTCATCTAAACTTAAATTTCTTCCCTCTGATACTTTTGATTTGAATGATTCATAAACTTTTTCAATATTTTCTCTAGTAGATTTTATAAATCCAGGCTGAAGAGGTTCATATATACTATAACCTATTGAATTTTTATGAGTAGAAACTTGCTCTGAGTTTAATCCAATATTTTTAGCAAAACCGCTTATATTTGGAAGGCTTGCAAAGACCCCAATAGATCCTGTTATTGAAAGAGGGTCTGCATAAATTTTATCTGCTCCACTAGCAATATAATATCCTCCCGAAGCAGCAATATTTCCCATTGATACAATAACTGGTTTTTTTGATTTTGCTAATTGTAATGATCTAAGAATAATATCAGAAGTTAAAGCAACACCTCCTGGAGAGTCAATTCTTAAAACAATAGCCTTTATCCAGTCGTCGTTAGAGATCTTTTTAAAAGTATTGACAAATACGTTCTGCCCGATTATATTTTCACTTCCTTCTCCATATAAAATTGTTCCAGTTGCATAGACAACAGCTATCCTATCTTTTATTTGATTGTTATAGTTATTTTGTGATGCAATTAATTTTTTAATACTTACTTTATTTAAGTCTTTTTCATATTCAAGATTAATAGATTTTTTAATAATTGAATCCATTTGATCTTCATAAATTATTAAATCAATTAAATTTGAACTAAGAGCTTTATTAGGGGTATTGGCTTCAAGATTTTCTGCAATCTGATTAATTTTTAGGTCATTTATTCCTCTTGATTCACTTATTTCATTACTTATTGTTTCCCAGATTGATCCTAAAAGTTCTTTTATTTGTTCTCGATTTTCTGAACTCATTTTATTTTGAAGATATGGTTCGACTGCACTTTTATATTTACCATGCCTAATTACTTCCATTTTAATTCCATATTCATCCTGGAAATCTTTATAATATAAAACCTCTGAGTAGAGTCCTTTAAATTCTATTGTTCCCTCAGGATTAATACCAATTGTATCAGCAATAGATGCTAAATAATATCCTTTTTGAGTATAAACATCTGAGTAGGCATATATAAATTTCCCACTATTTTTAAAATCTTTAAGAGCTTCTCTGATTGTTCTTGTTTGCGCCCATCCAGTAAGAGGAAAATCACATTTTAATTCAATTCCTTTTATTTTTTCATTTTCTTTAGCAATTTTAATAGATTTTATAATGTTGTTTAATCCAAGAATTTCTTCATCTAAACCCAAAACAGATTCAAATTCTTGATACATAGAGTTTCTTTCATTTACAGGCTTGTTTAAATCAAGTTTGAGGATACTATCATCTTTTATGAAACTAATTTGATTTTCAAGACTAGCAATTGAAGCTACTCCAGAAATAATTATCATAAGAAAAATAAAAAATATTAGAAAAGATGTTAAACTACCAAGTAAAGCAGCTAAAAATGATCGACCAAAGTTCATGCTTTAAAAATTTTATGCAAATATAGGGTTTTGTAGATTTGTCAATTATGAATATAAAGTTTAATGAAACACTTTTGTTATATATCAATAGGAAGTAATATTGGAGATAGATTGAATTTTATCAAAAAATCACTAGAATTTTTAAAAGACGAAAAATTAAAAATTGATAAAGTTTCATCAGTATATGAATGCCAATCTTGGGGATTTGTTGGAGATAATTTTTTTAATATTTGCATCAAAATTAAAACTGATTATGATCCTGATCAATTATTAAAAAAAATAAAAAAAATTGAAATTAAACTTGGAAGAAAAGATGTCAAAAATCAAAATAGTTATAATTCTAGAACTATTGATTTAGATATATTATTTTATGATAATTTAGTAGTTGATAAAAAAAAAATAACCATTCCCCATCCAAGAGTTGAATTAAGAAACTTTGTATTATTTCCATTAAGAGAAATTTCAAAAAATTTAGTTCATCCAATCTCAGGAAGAACTATAGAGGAAATTATTGATTTAAAAAAAGATAAACTATTGGTTGAAAAAACTGAACTTTGCGTTTATGAGGTATAATATTTTTGACAAGTTTAAGTATGTTTCTGTTGAGGGCAATATAGGAGCAGGAAAAACATCTCTTACTAAAATAATTTCAAAGAAATATAATATCAAAGGTCTTTTTGAAAATTATATTGACAATCCATATTTAAAAAGTTTTTATAAAAATCCAAAAAAGTATTCTTATGATGTTGAAACATATTTTTTAAATGAAAGAATAAAATCATTGCAAGATTCCATGTTAGATAAAAATCAAGCTATAGTTGCAGATTATTCATTATATAAATCTTTAATTTTTTCTAAACAAAATTTGAATTCTTCAGACTTTAAAAAATATAATTTAGAATATGAAAAAGGACTATCATTAATAAAACAACCAAATTTGATAATTTACCTTAATGCCCCAACATGGTTTTTATTAGATAGAATTAAAAAAAGAGGAAGAGTATTTGAAAGGAATATTTCAGAAGGGTATTTAAAAACTATAGAAAAAGGATATAAAGGGTTTTTTAATAAAAAAAATTCTTTCAAAGTTCTTTTTTATGACATTATAGATAAAGATTTTATCAAAAATGATTTTGATTTGAATCATTTATTAAAAAAAGTTTATAACCTTTGAACTTTACTTACAAAATCCCACATTACGATTCCAGAAGCTACACTTATATTTAATGAATGTTTTGTTCCAAATTGTGGAATTTCAATTGATTTATTTATCAGAGAAATTAATTCTTGAGATACACCATTAATTTCATTCCCTAAAACAAAAGCATATTTCAAGTTTGGATTTGGATAAAAATCTTCTAAAAATGTTGAATTTGTAGTTTGTTCTATTGCATATATTTGAACATTATTTTTTTTTAGTTTTTTAATTACATCTGAACAATTTTTTTGATATTCCCATTCTACACTTTCAGTTGAACCAAGGGCTGTCTTGTGAATATCTTTATTAGGTGGTTTAGCAGTAATTCCGCATAGAAATATTTTTTCAATTAAAAAAGCATCGGCCGCACGAAAAACAGATCCAATATTATTTAAACTCCTTATATTATCAAGTATTATTATTAGTGGAGTTTTTTTTGATAATTTAAACTCTATATTTGACTTTCTTATTAATTCACTGTTTTTTAATTTGCGCATTACCAATAAAATCTAAGCTAATTTACAATCAATTGGTACCATATGAGGGATTTTTTTTCTTTTTTTCTTTTAAATCATATAAATCTTAAATATTAATTACATTAGTACAAATCGACAATATTTTGGCAAAAAAAGTTGAGACCCCATTAATGAAACAATACAATCAAATCAAGGCAAAGTACCCTGATGCATTGTTATTGTTTCGCGTTGGAGATTTTTATGAAACTTTTGGTTCAGATGCAGTAAAAGCCGCATCAATTCTAGATATAATTCTTACAAAAAGAGGTGCTGGGAGTTCAAGTGAAATTGAATTAGCTGGATTTCCTCATCATTCATTAAATAATTATTTACCTAAACTAGTTAAAGCAGGATGTAGAGTTGCTATTTGTGATCAATTAGAAGATCCGAAAATGACTAAAAAATTAGTCAAAAGAGGAGTAACAGAGTTAATAACTCCAGGAGTATCTTTAAACGATAATGTTCTTGAAACAAAAAAGAATAATTTTCTTTGTGGATTAATCTTAGGAAAAATAAATGGGGTTTCATTTTTAGATATTTCTACAGGTCAATTTTTATGTGCTCAAGGAGATAATGAAGAAATTCTGCAATTGATTCAAAGTTTTTCTCCAAGTGAAATATTGGTATCTAAGCCTCAGAAAAAACTCTTTAACGAATTATTAGGAACTAATTATAATTCTTTTTATTTAGAGGATTGGGCTTTTGAGCATAGTACAGCATATGAAAAATTAACTAAACACTTCCAAACAAATAGTTTGCAGGGATTTGGAATTGAAAAAATGGATGAAGCTATTAAATGTTCGGGTGCAATTCTTAATTATCTGTCTGATACTCATCATAATAAACTTGGACATATAACAACTATTAATCCAATAATTAATGAATCATATGTTTGGCTAGATAAATTTACAATAAGAAATCTAGAACTTTTTAGGCCAACTCATTTTGAAGGGGTTTCTTTAATTGATGTGATTGATAGAACGAAAACAGCTATGGGTGGTAGATTATTAAAAAGGTGGATCGCTTTTCCGTTAAATAAAAAATCTGAAATTCAAAATCGTCATAATTCTGTAAAAGCATTCATTAAAGATGAAAACTGTTTGGAAAAAGTAAATAATATTCTAACTCAGATTGTTGACTTGGAAAGAATAATGGCAAAAATAGCAACAGAAAAAATTAATCCAAGGTCATTAGTCCAATTAAATAAGTCCTTGAATTTAATAAAACCTTTAAAAAATGAATTAAAATCAACTAAATTAAAACCACTACAATTATTAAGCGAAAAATTTATAAATGCTGATAAAATTGTAAATATTTTAACTAAAACCTTAAATCCAGAAGCACCAGTTCTTTTGAATAAAGGAAACGTTATTGCTGATGGTTTTTCTTCAGAATTAGATAGCCTTAGAGAATTAAAAAAATCATCTAAAGATTATTTAGATAAAATGTTGTTAAGAGAAACTCAAAAAACAAAAATACCTTCATTAAAAATTGCGTTTAATAATGTTTTTGGATATTATTTTGAAGTTAGAAACACTCATAAAGATAAAGTTCCTGAAGATTGGATAAGAAAACAGACTCTAGTTAGTGCTGAAAGGTATATAAATGATGAATTAAAAGAGTTCGAAGTAAAAATTTTAAACTCTGAAGAACAAATTCAACAACTTGAATCAGAGATTTTTATTGATTTAATTAAAAAATTACAGAATGAACTTAATATATTAAAAATTAATGCAAAAATTTTAGCATCATTAGATTGTTTAGCTTGCTTTGCTTTAATTGCAAAGAAAAATAATTATTGTTGTCCAAAAATTATTGATAAAAGCTCAATTGAAATAAAGGGAGGAAGACATCCTGTCATCGAAATGCAGCTAGACCCTGGAAACCCATACATATCAAATGATTTATCATTAGATAGAGAAAATAATCAAATTATAATGATTACAGGTCCAAATATGTCAGGAAAGTCTGCAATTTTGAGACAAACAGCGCTTATTTGTCTATTAAACCAGATAGGATCTTTTGTGCCGGCAACGACTGCATCTCTTGGAGTTTTTGATAAAATTTTTACTAGAGTAGGAGCTTCAGATAATATTTCTATGGGAGCTTCTACTTTTATGGTTGAGATGAATGAAACAGCAAGTATTTTAAATAATATTAGTGAAAAAAGTTTAGTCTTATTGGATGAAATAGGAAGAGGAACAAGTACTTATGATGGAATATCAATAGCATGGGCAATAACTGAATATTTACATGAACACCCATATCGACCAAAAGTTCTTTTTGCTACTCATTATCATGAATTAAATGAAATGAAGGAGTTTTTTGAAAGAGTAAAAAATTATAATGTTTCAGTAAAGGAGTTAAAAAATAAAATTCTTTTTTTAAGAAAATTAATACCTGGAGGAAGTGCTCATAGTTTTGGAATTCAAGTTGCTAAAATGGCTGGTATTCCCAGGCATGTAATTCAATCAGCAAATAATAAATTAAAAAATCTAGAAAATATTCATGGTTCATCGAATGAGAAGATTGATACCTCAAAAAAAGATGAAAAATTACAATTAAGTTTTTTTAAGTTGGATGATCCAGTGTTAGAGGAATTAAGAGATGAGATTAATTCTCTTGATATTGATACATTAACACCGGTTGAAGCATTACTTCAATTAAATGAAATAAAGAGAAAATTGAAAAAACGGAATTAAAACCTAAGATAAAATTCAACTTAGTTATTAAATTTATTTTTACATTTGCAATCGCCTAAGCGAAAGTAGCTCAGGGGTAGAGCATCACCTTGCCAAGGTGAGGGTCGCGGGTTCAAATCCCGTCTTTCGCTCATTGATTTTTTGCTCGGATGGTGGAATTGGTAGACACGTTGGACTTAAAATCCAATGACCATTGCGGTCGTGCGGGTTCAAGTCCCGCTCCGAGTACAAAGGAGATGTTCGACAGATCATCTCCTTTTTTTATTTAAAAAAAATTTATAACTTTATGTTGTGAAAGTTCTTATTTCACAATAATATATGACCCGTGTGGACTGGGTTTTATAATATAGTCGCGGGTGGAGAGAACGCATCCGGATCAATCGTTACAATAAGTTTAAAGCAATAAAGATTAGAAATCATGAGCGATAATTTTATGGTAGCACTTGAGCAAAACCAAAGTCATGCAATGGCCATGCTTAAAGAAAAAAATAAAAGTTTATTTTTTGAAAAAAAGACTCATATAAAGACAAAAAAAATTAGACGATCTGTTTTAGTTCAATAATAAGATATTTTGGTGATGATTGAGTTTTGTTAAAAGGAGATGAATAAAATTTCATCTCCTTTTTAAATAATTTATTTTATTATTTACAAGCTCCCATTTCAAAAGAGTTTATGTTTCCATAATTTGTGGCATAACAACTATTACTATATGTGACATTATCACAGCCACAAACAGGTTCATAAACTTCAATACACAAGATATCCGAGTTAATAGGAGTATCTTTTTTGCATGGCTGGTCAATGGCTTTGTCTTTATAACAAGAAAATAAAAGAAAGAGTATAAGAAAAATTTTTTTCATATATAAATATAGTTAAAGTCATAAAGAATTTTTTGTTTTATAAATTAGTTCTAAACTAAAATTTTAAAAGTTTTTTACTTAAAATTATGTTGTAACTTTATTTAAAAAAAAGAATATGACTTGTAGTTGCTCATGTGATGGTTGTGAGACTATAAATTGCAGTAATTGTAATTGTGAGGATTGCTCTTGCCAGGATTGTTATTGTTAAGTTTTCTTGAACTAAAAGTCGAGAAGTGCTTCTTTTGATTTATTTTCTCGGTTAAATTCACTAACCTTTTCTTTTGAAACTTTAGTGTTCCAAAGGTATATTTTCTTTAATGATTTTATCGACGCAAAGGTTTCAAGAGATTTGTCAGTGACATTGGTTCCATAAAGGTTTAATCTTTCAAGATGATTTAATGAATTTATACCTTTTATGCCATCATCTGTTATAGGATTATTTTGAATATTTAAAATCATGAGATTTTCTAATTTAGATATGATGTTTATTTGAGAATCATTTAAACCACTTTTTTTAATAGTAAGTGAAATTACATGTTTATTAAATTTTAATATTTCATTTAGAACATCATCACTTATATCATTCCCATTAAATTTAATTTCAATTACTGGATAATTATTAGCAAGTTGTTTCCAAGAGAGGTTTTTGACTTCTAATTTTTTTAATTCCTCTGAATTTAATTCTTCCAAGTTTTTAAGCTTTTCATACCAAGGTTTTGGTTTTGTATCAATTTCAAAAAGCCTTGCTAGTAGTAATTCTTCTTCATTTGATAATTCAATATCAATTAATCTTATATCATTTTTTACACCATTATTAATCCACCATTCAATTAAATTAATTTCATCATAAGTCAGTGGCTCTCCCGATGGAGGCATAAATTTTGAATGACTTTGAGGAAGTGTTATCCTTTTGAAAATAGGACTACTTAAAGAATTTCCATCAATAATTGAACTTCCTGCTGCTCCTCCTACTAAAATTTTTTCCAAACTGATCATATTTAAGCCACCACTTGAAATATCATTATTGTGACAGGCTATACATTTATTTTCAAAAACTGGAAGAATTAATTCTGAAAAAACTTCAATAGAATCAATTTCTTTTTCTTTATATGAAATGAGTTGATTTTTTTCTTTATAAAAATATTTTTTCACAAAGTCTGGTGCATATTCAAAAAGATAATTTTCACCATGAGTAATATTTCCACCTTGATGACCAACAATTAAAAGAAAAATTAATACTGTATAATTTATAAATGAATCTTGGGATTTAAATAGATTAATTATTCTAGCTTTAATTCCCCAACCAATAAAACTTAGAAAAACAATTAAAATACCTGACCATCTATGAATATATATGTTTTCTTCTATATAATAACCATTAGAAGCTAATAGCCAACCAAATAATGCAGCAAAAAAAGAACTTATAAATCCTAAAAACCAACAAAAACTTATAATTCTTCTACTAAAGTTTAACTTTTTATAGGCAACATAAATCTCTAAAAAAATTGCTAAAAAAATAAAACCAATAGGTAAATGAACCACTATGGGATGAAACCTTCCAAAAAAAGAAGAGATATCAAATACTATCATTAAAAATAAATTAAGTTCTAATTAATTTGACAGGATACGTTTTACCTGAATTCCATTGAGGAACATATAAATTGTCATCGTTATCTACACAAACATCATGAGGGTTTAAAAATGTTTTGTCGTCATAAAGAGGTTTTTCCAATTTATTACCTGCGTATTTTGGATCACTTCCCCCTGGCATTGAAACAACTTTGTTATTATTATCTAAAACAGCTATCATACCATCATAATTCCACCAACTTTCAGTAATAATTACAGCAAAAAACAGATTATTTCCTTTAACAACAGGACGGCAAATCCAACATCCAGGTAATGAAATAGTTTCAAGGTGATTACCCTCGAAATCAAATCTTTTAAACTCATTTTTAGATCTGGAAGTAATTAATAGTGAGGAACTATTATTTTTTCTTGTATCAATAGCTATTCCATGACAAGATTCAAATTGATCATTTTTATCTCCTCTACCTCCAAAATGCTTTATATAATTTCCTTTAGAATCATATTTAATTATAAAATCTTTTCCATAACCATCAGCAATAAAGATATCTCCATTGGGTGATACAGTTGTTTCAGTAGGTTTAAAATCCTCTCTTGAGTTATATTCTTTAATTTCTTTAGGGTAATCGAACTCTAAAATTTTTCTTCCTTTTAAATCAGTTTTACAAACCTTATGCGCATCCGGATCAGTTATATATAAAAATTCTTCACCCCCCTCATCAACTAAAGTCAAACCATGCGCTCCAGAGTAACCTATACTCCAAGAGTCAAGAATTTTACCAGATTTATTATAAATTAAAACATTATTTTTTGGATGAGTTGTAGTCATTAGAATTCTATTTCTTTTATCCATTACCATTTCATGACAATGATTAACTGGAAAATTATTTGGATTTTGAATTCCCCATTTTTTATCAACTTTATATTTGAAATCTCCGTGCCCTACAATTCCACTATTTTCTTTTAAATTTTTTCCTATTGCAAAGGTGTTAATTGGAGAACTAATTCCAACACCAACTAAAGCAGATTTTTTTATAAAACTTCGCCTTGAATTTAAATTTGATTTTTTCATGATAAAATATTTTTTACTACATGCCCATGGACATCTGTTAATCTGTATCTTCTACCTTGATGCTTGAATGTAAGTCTTTCATGATCAATTCCTAATAAATGCATAATTGTTGCTTGAAAATCATGAACATGAACAGGATCTTCAGTTAAATTGTATCCAAATTCATCAGTAGCACCATATGTTATTCCTTTTTTAACTCCAGCACCAGCCATAAAAATTGTAAAGCATCTAGGGTGATGATCTCTTCCATAACTGGGACTATCTATTGATCCTTGAGTATAACTTGTTCTTCCAAACTCTCCTCCCCAAATAACTAATGTATCCTCTAGAAGCCCTCTTTGCTTTAAATCCTTGATCAAAGCAGCCGAGGCTTGATCAGTTTCTTTACATTGAATTTTAATATCATTATTAAGGTTTCCATGTTGATCCCAACCTTGGTGATAAAGTTGAATAAATTTAACATCCTTTTCAACTAATTTTCTTGCTAAGAGACAATTTGCTGCAAAAGTTCCTGGATTTTTGCTGTCCTCTCCATACATATCAAAAATATAATCAGGCTCATTTGAAACATCCATCACTTCTGGCACAGATGTTTGCATTCTGTATGCCATCTCATATTGTGACATTCTGGATAAAATTTCAGGATCTCCTATGTCATTATAATTTTCATCTTCAAGTTTTTTTAAATAATCAAGCTGCTCTTTTCTTATATCTCCAGTTACCCCAGGAGGATTTTCCAAATATAGAACAGCATCTTTTCCAGATCTAAATTGAACCCCTTGGTATTTTGAAGGAAGAAATCCATTTCCCCAAGATCTTGCATATAGAGGTTGACCGCTTTTGTTCTTTGTAACTAAAACAACAAATTCAGGAAGATTTTTATTATCTGATCCTAATCCATAGCTAACCCAAGAACCCATTGAGGGTCTTCCTGGTAGATTTGATCCAGTTTGAAGAAAGGTTACTGCAGGATCATGATTTATCTCCTCAGTATACATTGATTTAATAAAACACAATTCATCAACTATTTTTGATGTATGAGGCATAAGGTCACTCATCCATATCCCACTTTTTCCATGTTGTTTGAAATTAAATATTGATGAAACTAAAGGAAAACTTGCTTGTCCCGCAGTCATTCCAGTGAGTCTTTGTTCACCTCTAACACTATCGGGGATTTCTTTACCATGCATTTTTTTTAATAAAGGTTTGTAATCAAATATATCAAGGTGAGAAGGTGCTCCGCTTTGAAACAGATATATAATCCTTTTTGCTTTAGCAGGAAAATGAGGAAGATTTAAATTTTCTCTTAAGTTGTTACTATTAATATTACCTAAAGCTGGAGTAGGATTAATAAGAGATCCAAGAGTAAGAGCTCCAAGGCCTAAAGAAGTTTTTGTTAGAAAATCTCTTCTTGTAAATTTTTCGTTATGATGATGATCGTTACAATTCATAATATTTATCTTTTCATATATGTTTCGTCATGGTTTAATAAAGTATTAGCAACCATTGATAAGGCTGCTGTTTTATATCTATTTAAACTCCTGTCTCTTGGTTTTTCTCCACTTTTAAAAATATCATACGCAAGTTTAGGATTTTTTTTGAACTTATCAAGTTGTTGAAAATAAAGTTCTTTAAGTATAGTCAATTCTTTTTCTTTAGGATTTCTAGATGTACAAAGTTTAAATCCATAAGATATAGATTCATCAATTGAGTTTGGAGCTTCCTTTTGCATTCTTTCAGCTAAAATTCTCGAAGCTTCAAAAAATTGTGGATCATTTAAAAGCACAAGAGCTTGTAATGGAGTATTTGTAATTTCTCTTTTTATTGTACATACCTCCCTATTTGGAGCATCAAAAACAGACATTGATGGAGGAGGAGATGTTCTTCTTATAAATGTATACATGCTTCTTCTATAGAGACTGTCACCTGAGGATTCTTTATAGTTCATTAGCTTTATAGAGAAATTTGATTTTTCTCTCCATAAACCTTTTGGTTGGTAGGGTTTGACACTTTCACCTCCCACATTTTTAACCATTAAACCACTTGCAACAAGTGCATTATCCCTAATCATTTCAGCGGGTAACCTATAACTATTGCTTCTAGAAAGAAAAATATTATCTGGATCAATTTCAGTGTATTTTTTATTTGGTATTGAACTTTGCATATAAGTGTGTGAATTAACCATTAATCTTATTAGATTTTTAATATCCCAGTTGTTCTCAATAAAATAATTTGACAGAAAGTCAAGTAATTCAGGATGAGAAGGTAATGAACCTTGAACGCCAAAATCTCCAGGTGTATTAACAATACCCCTGCCAAAAATCATTTGCCAATATCTATTAACAGCAACTCTAGAAGTTAAAGGGTTTTTTTTATCAAATAACCATTTTGAAAGCCCAATACGATTTTTAGGTAAATCTTCAGACATTCTTGGTAGTTTAGATGGAACGTCTGTGCTAACTTCATAGCTAGGCATAGAGTATAAACCTCTATCATAAAGAAAAGTTTTTCTTTTTGTATCCATGTCTTCCATAATCATTAATTCAATTACATCAGAAACTTCATTGAGTTTTTTTTGCTTTAGATTTTGAATTTGATTTTTCAATTGGGTTATTTTATAATCACTGTTTATTATATGATTTTTTATTTGAGAATCATTAAAGTTCAATTTTTGGCTAACATTGTATTGATTATAAATATGACCAATTTCATAATCAGTTAAGGCTCTATTATAAACAACTATATCATCAACTAAGCCTTTAAATATTTTGTTATCTCCACTAGACCCATCATTTGAGACACCTATTTTAAGTTCTCTTTTTTCTAATTTTATACCACTACTTGATACAGGTTTTATGGTTTTATACAAATTATCTACTAATACTTGATTTTTAATTTTTGAACCATTTACAAATAAATTTGTTCCATCTGCTTTTCCTAATCCATCATATGAAAAAGATAAATGAGTCCAATTGTTTTTTAAAATAGAGTCTTTTGATTTAATATGAATTAAATTTCCAGGAAGAGCACTAACTAATCTTAGATTAATAAAATTTTGATCATCTAAATAAAGATCCCAGCCTCTCCAAAAATTGTTTTTACCTCCTGTGGTACCCATTATTGTTTGTCCAAAACCTTTCTTTCTTTTTTCAGTATTAATCCAAACACTGGCTGAAAAAGGATCTGTCCATTCAAAATTAGGAACAGCATCTAGAAAAATTGCATCACTTCCAGTTCCTAATTTAAAGGCATTTCCATCAATCCCTTTTTCTATTTTAGGGGCAACATTACATAAAATATTATAATCATTATCTATTATGAAATTTGAACTTCTATCAAAAGTCCCTTGTACAATTGTAAATGAGGCAAGCTTCTTTTTAAAAGGTTTAATATTTTCAAGTTTAGCTCTTTGAATAATTGATTTTTTAATTGATCTGGAAATTTTTGATTTAGAAAGAGCATTGCTATAATTATAAAACTCGGAAAGCTCTTTTTCAGTGAGTTTTAGTTTAGTTTTTTTTTGATCAATTTTCTTATCTAAAGCAAGTATCTTTTTTTCTTGAGAGACTTCAGGCAAGAGCATTAAAGGACCATAATCACCATCATCACCTGTCATTCCAAGTTCTCTAATTTGATTGAAAAAACCAGATAGTTGATAATAATCTTTCTGTGAGATGGGATCAAATTTATGATCATGACATTTTGCACACATCATTGTAAGACCAAGAAAAGCTGTCCCAACTGTTTCAGTTCTATCGAAAACATAATTTAACCTCCATTCTTCATCAATTACTCCTCCTTCAGCAGTCATAGGAGAATTCCTGCTAAATGCAGTAGCTATTTTTTCTTCTCTTGATGCATTTTCTCTTAAATCTCCACTTAATTGAACCGAAACAAATTCATCGTAAGGCATATTGTTTTTAAAAGCCTTAATAACCCAATCTCTCCAAGGCCACATTATTCTTAAACCGTCAGCATGTAATCCATGGGAATCTGCATATCTTGAAAGATCAAGCCACTCCATTGTTAATCTTTCTGCATTTTCATCACTATTTAACAGTTTGTCGACAATTTTTGAATAAGCATTTGGATCATCATCAGAAACAAAGTCATTTACTTCTTGAATTGATGGGGGAAGACCAGTAAGGTCAAAATAAACTCTTCTAATAAGTTTTTCTTTAGTTGATAATTCGGAAAAACTTAAATCATTTCTAATTAGTTTATTATAAATAAAATTATCAATTGGATTTTTTATTTTTTTATTATCCTTTTCAAAAATTGGCAATTTTGGCTTTTTCACAGGGAGGAAAGACCAATGTTCTTTCCAAATGGCACCTTGTTCAATCCATTTTAGAATAATTGCCTTTTCTTTATTTGATAATGATAGTTTAGATTCTGGAGTTGGCATCATCTCATCAGGGTCAGAAGATAAAATTCTGTGAGCAGCTTCACTTCCATAAGTGCTTCCTGATGAAAAAGCTTGATTTCCACTTTGTAATTTAGAAAATGCAATTTCTTCAATATCAAGTCTTAGACCAGCCTTTCTTGTTTTTTCATCTGGGCCATGACACTGATAACATCTGTCGGATAAAATAGGCTTAACATCATAATTATAATCAATAGTTTCTGGTAAATTTGAAAATTCCATCTCAACTTCTGATGGTACATTGATTGAACAGGATGATATCATCAGTGAGATTGACAAGTAGAATAAAAATTTAGATATAATTCTCATTTTTTCGTGATGTAGTTATAAAAATAGGAATTTGTTTAATATTTATGAAATAGAGATTTTATAAAAAGAATTATTGATAAATTCTAATATAATCTATTTCCATAATTTCTTCAGAAAAATTAGAAGGAACATCTCCTCCAAGATTTCCACCTATAGCAATGTTAATTAATAAATAATGATCATTATCATAAGGATTGTTAGATGTATTTGATATGCTAAAGAAAGTTTGATCATCTAAAAGAATAGAAATTTTTGCACTGTCCCAAATCAATGAGTAAGTATGAAACTCATCAGACGAATTCTCAATATCTGTTTTTTCTCCTTTGTTTTGATAATTACCAGAATTATCAGCCCAATGAAAATGTCCTCCAATACTATTTTTATCCCATCCAGTTTGTTCCATTATATCAATTTCTCCACAAGCAGGCCAACCAACATTTCCAAATTGGTTGCCAAAATAATTTCCAACCTCATTAATATTTGCTCCAAGTGTCCAAATAGCAGGCCATGTTCCAGCACCTTTTGGAAGCTTAGCTCTTACATCAATTCTTCCATATCTGAAAGAAAATTTGGAGTTAAGTCTAGCAGAAGTATAAGATTTTGATGAACCATCAATTTCATATTGCTCTTTTAGAGCTTTAATTTTCAGTGTACCATTATCAACATAAGAGTTTTCTAGTCTATCGGTATAATGTTGTAATTCATCGTTCCACCAACTTCCATTATTTGGAGGAATAGTTTGGTGATGCCATTTATCTATATTCGGGGATCCTTCATAATCAAATTCATCACTCCAAATTAGAGTTAGTTCTTCTCCTATTAGATAAGGTTCTTTTGTTGGAATTTCAATTTGATTTAATGTTTGTTTTTCCTCACTTTCTTTATCATCGGAAGAGCAGGTAATAACTAAAAAAATAAATAGCAAAGGAGTTATTTTAAACAAAAAAAGATTTTTTATAAATGTATTCATAATTATTCAAAGATTAAAAGTTTTCCAGAGTTTTGAGAGATTAAAAAAATATTATTACCATTATTATTAATTGTTTCAATGCTTCTTGCGTTTCCAGGCACACAAAAACCAGACTGATCTTGAGAGATGGGCTTAAATTTATTTTTATCTATACCTAGAAGAACTAAACCACAAAGAGCATCATAAGGGCCTATAAAGGGTTCATTTCCATAATCATTACCAATTATTAACAGATCATTTATACTATCATTATTAAGATCTGATATTTCAAAATCATATACTGGTGCAAATTGAGCTTCAATAGGAAGACTATGGATTAAAAATTTGCCATTTCCAAGATTTTCTACATATGATGATTTATCATAATTTACAATCCAATTTTCAGCACCTTTAATTTCTGTTTTAGTAAAAATTTTACTTATATCAGCTCGTGCATATTGCTTATAATAATTAAATTTTTGTCTAAAAAGAGGACTTTGAGTTTTCATGTTATTCCAAAAGGTTACAGGAAATTGTTTGAACTCACCATTTGTGTCTTTTGAGTATGAAAATAAAATTGGGTCTATGGATCCATTATTATCAAAATCTTTTATAAGTAAAGAAACAGGAGTTTCTTTTGATATATTAAAGTGGTTATTTGACCCCAAGTTTCCTACAAAAAAATCTAAATCACCATCATTGTCATTATCTATAATTTTAAGAGATTCCCACCAGCCGATGTAATTTTCTAATCCAGTATTTTCTAATTTACTAAATGATTTATTTTTATTTATTAAAATTTGAATTGGACTAAACTCATTTATTATAATTAAATCATCAATTTGATCATCATTAATATCAGCCCATGCAGCATCTTTTGGAATACCTATGCTTTCATTTTCATTTAGATATTTATTGCTAACATCTATAAAAATTCCATTTTTGTTTTCAAGAAATTGATTTTTAGAAGATTTTGGATATTTTGATAAATGAGTCTTACCTAATATGAATAAATCGTCATCACCGTCTTTGTCAAAATCATTAAATCTTAACAATTTTCCTTGTTCGATTTTATTTTTATTTGTAAAATTTTCAGCTAATTTAAAATTAGCTTGTCCATCGTTTAAATAAAATTGAAGTCTTCCTTCATATTTATCTCTTCTAAAATCACTAAAATTTGACAAAATAACAAGATCTAGGTTTTTATCTTTGTCAATATCAATAATTGCAATATCTGAAATCTCAGTGTTTTTGTTTATTTTTTTAATTTCAATAGTTTTTTCTTTAAATTTTCCATTTTTAGAATACAGAAAAATTTTTGGCAGATCTATTTCATCAATTATTAGAATATCTTCAATTCCATCATTATTCAAATCTCCTTTTTTAATTTTTGGACTACTTTCAGAAATTTTTCTGGGAATTAATCTTTGAATATTAAAATCCGCTTTATCTATTTGTTTATGATTGTACGTTAATTCTTTTTTATCAGAAACTTCATTTAACAGGGTTTTTGATTTATTCTTTACAAGAGGGAACTTAAGTGAGTTTTTTTCAACAATTGATGAATTTTTATAAAAAACTTTTAATTTTTCGTTAATATTAGGATTTAATATTTTTTCATATTTTCCGTCAGGCCATAGGATTTCAATAAACTTAACTTTATTTTTATTGCCTAATCCGAAATGTATTGTATTATCAACCGAAGACATGTAACCCCTTGTATGATAGTTTTCATGAAATTGGATTTCATCATTGGTATCTCTTAATACAATTTTAGCTCCAATTCCAGTATAATTATTTTTTGGACCTATGAGTTTTATTTGAACAAAATTATTTTTATTTAATTCTTGTGTTTTATTTTCGAAAATAAAGGCTTCATCGTTAATATTGTTTACTATATAATCAAGATCCCCATCATTATCTAAATCTGAAAAAACAGCACCATTTGAAAAAGAAGGTTTATCAATTCCCCATGAAACACTTGAGTCAGAAAACGTTAAGTCACCATTATTAATAAATGAATAATTTGATTGTTTAATAATGGGAATTGAATCGAGAAGAACTTTAGGATTTACAAATCTTTGGACTTGCAACCTAAAGTCAGAAAAATCTTTATCAGTAATATCTCTTGGAAAACCATTAGTTATAAATAAATCTCTTAAGCCATCATTATTAGCATCAAAGAATAGAGGAGACCAACTCCAATCCGTTTGATAAATATTAGAAAGTAGACCTATTTCACTAAATGGAACTTCTGCTCCATTTCCTAGGTGTAACATATTTCTAATATGCTGTGTTTCGTATCCATATCTTTTATTAAGAATTACTTTTTCATATGTGCTAAAAGAAATAGTAGTTTTTTTTCTGTAATTGGATTCACCTAGCATATCTAAAGATATAATATCTTGATATCCATCATTATTAAAGTCTGAAATATCAACACCCATTGAAAACATACTTTGGTGTTTAATAAATTTTGAAATTTGATTAGAAAAAGTACCATCTCTATTGTTAATATAAAGTAAGTCATTAGTTGTATAATCGTTTCCAATAAAAATATCTGGCCATCCGTCATAATTAATGTCTGCAACGGCAACACCTAAACCAAAACCTTCAATAGTAATTCCTGCTTCAAGAGAGACATCTGTAAAAGTTCCATTGCCATTATTTTTATATAATTTGTCATTACTAACTGCAGAGCCATCAATTATTTTTTTTCTATAATTGGTAGGAATTGATTTATTTTGTTCATTATTTAAGACATATAAGTCCATATGTCCATCTTTATTATAATCAAAAAAAATAGCCCCCATACTATTTCCTGAATCGTCAATTCCATATTCTTTAGCCATTTCCTTAAATAAAATTTCACCAGTATTTTCATCTAAACCTTTATTAATAAACAACATATTATTTCTATTTTCTTTTTTCATTGCAGCACAAACATATATATCTATTAATCCATCATTATTTATATCAGCATATGTTAAACCTGTAGACCACTTGTCTAAAGCCTCTATATTAGAAATAGAACTTATATCTTTAAAATTAAATTTTCCTTTATTTAAATAAAGTTTATTGGGTTTTTGATTTCCAGAGAAAAATAAATCAATTAACCCATCATTATCAAAGTCCGCAGATATAACTCCACCTCCATTAAACACATATTCTTCATTTAAAATATTTAATGTGTCATTCTCAACTATTGTATTATTAAATGAAATATTTGTTTGCTTACTTGAAAGTTTATTGAAAAGCTTATTATTGTTTGTACAATTAATTAAACTTATTAGGACAAAAAGTAAAAAAGAAAATTTAAAATTTTTGAAACTTTTGGAGACCATTATTTTTTTAAATATTAAAAAAGTAATGCAAAAATATGGTTTTATTAAAATAAAATTTCATATTATGACTAAATAATTATGTTATTAAAATGAAGAATTTTTTAAAATATTTTTAATTTCTATTTAAATTTATATTATGATTCAAAATAAAAACAAAGCTTTGAATAAAACATTTATTGTAATTATCTCATTAATTTTTTTATTTAGCTGTGAAGTTGAAAAAAAATCCTGTCAAAATATTTTAGAGTGTTTAGATGGAACTGTTTGGAGCCCTCAAGGCAGGGAGTCTTATTGGACTATATTTAATGATCCTAATGGTATTTATATGGATGTACATCTAATTAATAATGGCTGTATATTATATGAGACACCTCAAACTGTGGGAGCCAGTTTAGTTAGTATTAGTAAAAATTCTTTTGTAGAAAGTTATGATGACAGAGAATGGATGTATACAATTGTTAATGATACGGTTATTGAAAAAGTCAGATTAACAGGAGGAAACACAAATTATTTTTTTAAAAAAGATAAAAGTGAATTAGATAAATTGATTAATGAAAATGAATATTGTAATTAGCTTTTATTTTTATTAGGCATAAAAAAAAGGGTAAAATAAAATTTTACCCTTTTTTAATTGTATTTATATAAAATTAATGACCAGAATTTTGTGATAAAGCACCTTGTGATTGGTCAATTGCATAAGATGGAATTGGAAGTGCATTATGCTTATCACTAACAGGTTGAGCTTTTGAAAAAGTCGGAATAGATCTTGTTTCATTAGCTATGTATGTGTTTAAAGTTTGAACCATTATTCCCCATCTTCTAAGGTCAAATAGTCTACTTCCTTCCATCGCCATTTCTAGTCTTCTTTCCATTCGAACAGCTTTTCTAGCTGTAGCTTGACTTGTCCATGCTGTATTATACGTATCAATTACATAGTTAGCAGCATCACCACCTCCAGGAGCTTGAATTCTGGACATGCTTTTTGCTCTTTCTCTAACTTGATTAACATAACCACGTCCTTTTTCAAGTGCATTAGTCTCAACAGCAGCTTCTGCAGCCATTAGCAGAACATCAGCATATCTTATGATATGGTGATTAATACCTGTTCGTATTTCTCCCCATCCACCAGTACCTTTGTTAGCTCCTTCATCATCTTTATAATAGACATTTTTCTTTGAGACGTAAGGTCCTGAAATGTCACCAAAAGTTGCACGAACCCAATCTTTACCAGGATTCACTCCATAACCTTGATAATCAATTCCTCTTCTACCAACTGTATAATCAACACGAGGATCAAGATTTGCAGTTGTGGGAGTAAATGGTTCATCAGAATAAATTCCGTAATCACTTGCCAAATCAGCTTGATTATAAGTATCTAAAAGTGGTAATCCATTAGCATCAGTTTCAAAACTGTTGAAGAGATCTTGTGTAGGTTGGTAAAAACCACAACATCCAATAGGCGCTGGAAAATTTAAAACTCCACCTTGATTTCCTTGAGGTGATTGACCAGTATCTGTAGCATATTGTATACCAAAAATTGCTTCAGATCCATTTTCTCCAGTAGATTTCCAATTTTCGACAAATTCGGGAAGAAGCGCATAATCACCACTGTTAATTACTGCTTCTAGATTACCAAGAGCATCACCCCATTTTCCTTGATATAGTTGAGCTCTTCCTAGGTATGCTTTAGCAGCACTTGCTAGTGGTCTTCCAGGTTCACTGTAGCTTCCGCTTCTAGCTGTAGGAAGATTAGCAACAGCAAAAGCAAAGTCTTCTTCAATCTTATCCCAAATAGGACCAGGATTAGGCTGATTAAACTCAGTATCAGCATAATTTTGATCTGAAATATAAGGGACATTAACCCACATTCTTTGTAACTCAAAATTATAGTGACCTCTTAAGAATCTAGCTTGAGCCAATTGAACGTTAAACACAGATGGATCATCTGCCGAATTAATAAGAGAAATAACCCCATTTGCACGATTGACTCCTGCAAATACAGCACTCCACCTTCCCCCAAAATATGGGTTTGAAGTATCCCACTGATAGATTTCAGCAGCGTATAAATCTGCTTGGTCACCATCAGTACTTCCTTTATGAGCGTCATCAGCGATTACGTCTAACCACCAATTATTTCCTTCTTTAGCCCAAGGAGCTCCAGGACCACCGTTTCGCATTCCGTCTAAAACAGAATATGTTCCTGTCAATAATAAATCAACTCCCTTTGCATTATTTAATGCTTCATCACTGAGTGCTCCAACTGGATTTATTTCAGTAAAGTCATCTGCACAAGAGGCTAAAATAAAAATTGAAATTAGTAATGTATATAATTTAGTTTTCATATTTAATAATTTATTTTATTAGTTATTGATATTGTTCGCATCGTTTTTTTAAAATTTAATGTTAACACCAATTGAGTGAGATTTTGAAGTTGGATATTGAGCAAATACAACTCCAAGATCAGTTGTTCCTCCAAATGGAACCTCTGGGTCCATTCCAGTGTAATCAGTGATTGTAAAAATATTATAACCACTGTAAAATAATCTCATACTTGAGGCACCAATTAAGTTATTAATAGCTTCAGGGAATGTATATCCAACTTGAAGAGATCTAAGTCTTAAATAAGATGCATCCTCTACAAAGAACGAATTCGATGCAGTTGCTTCGTTGTTTCTAATGGCTTCACTAAGCGCAGGCATAGCAGCATCAGGATTTGATGGAGTCCATGAATCTAAAACGTCAGTAGTTCTATTTCCATTAAAGAATAATGGGAAACTATTGTAAAGCCTTGTATAATGGAATAAATCAGCTCCTTGAACACCATAAAAGAATGCAGAAAGATCAAAATTTTGATAAGCCATATTTATATTAATACCATAAGTAAAATCAGGATGATAACTACCCATCCAGGTTCTATCTAGATCATTTATTACTCCATTTCCATCAACATCTTTGTATCTTAATCTACCTGGAGCAGCTCCGTCTTGTGATGCGTGAGCAGCTACTTCTCCATCATTTTGAAAAATTCCATCAACGATTCTTCCATAATATGAAGAAATTGGATAACCTGGAGCAGTTCTTGTTAAAGCACCCATTCTAGATGTTCCACCAGAATAGTACTCTGCTATAAGAGATGTTACCTCATTTTCTGCTTTAGTTACATTAGCAGTTAAACCATACTGTAAACCATTTGTTTCATTTTGATATGCAAGAGATAGATCAAAACCTTTTGTTTCCATTGATCCAATATTAACATAAGGCGCTGCAGCATCAATTGCAGTACTACTAATAAGGTTGTTATCCTGAGATATTAAGTCTTGAGTTTCATTAGAAAACATATCAATTGTAGCAGTTAATTTATTATCAAAGAATCCAAAATCAACAGCAAAATTTTGAGATGTTGTTTTCTCCCATGTCAGAGCTGGATTACCTTTTGAATTTAAAGCAGCTCCTGTTGTAGCAGCTCCAGATCCAGTAAAGACATAGAATGCAGCATTTTCACTTAATAATGAAATATTTGTATCAGGATTCGAAACTGTTAAAGATTGGTTTCCAAGTATTCCATAAGAAGCTCTAAGTTTCATTGTTGAGACCAAACCACTTGGAAAAAAACTTTCATCACTTATTAACCATCCAGCACTAGCTGAGGGAAATATCGAGTCAGCATTTGCTTTTGCAAACCTAGAGGTTTCGTCTTGTCTAACAGTAGCTGTAAAAAAGTATTTTTCTTTGAATGCATAGTTAGCTGTAGCAAAAAGAGAAAACAAAGAATATGAAGTATCATAACCATCAAAAACAACTGGTGTTCCAGAACCATTACTTAGTAAGTAAAATTCTGGTGTTTCAAATAAATAACCAGTTCTTAATACACCGCTACCTTTTTGACTCCATTTAACAGCCTCAGTTCCAATTAAAGCATCAATGGCATGATCTCCAAAAGAATCTGAGTAAGTTAAAGTATTGGAAATTACCCATTCACTATTTAAGAATGAATTTTCTCTTAAAGTCTGCGTTGAAATCGCTTCACCATGTTCAGGATTTAATTTTGCAAATGACCTACCGTTTAATTGACGCATTTGAATACCTGCAGAAGACTTAAATGTTAAAAAGTCTGTGATATCATATTTTAGAAAAATATCTCCTATAACTCTTAAGTTTTTATTGTAATTATCTTGAGCTCTATAAGATTGAGCAACTGGACTGTCAGCAATACCTAGACCATAAGAATTATTATATGAACCAGCAAAATTACCTTTATCATCTCTTATAGGTACTATAGGAGCAAGTCCTGAAGCAGATCTAAAATCTCCAGCTCCAGTTTGTTCTTTATCATAAGTTACATTTAAGTGTTCCCCAATTGTTACTTTGTCACCAATTTTAAACTCAGAATTTAGCCTAGTTGTAAGTCTTTCATAACCAGTGAATATTTTAACACCCTCTTGATCTAAATAATTTACAGAAAGAGAGTATCTTCCAGTCTCTGAACCCCCTCTTGCAACTATAGAAGTATTTAAGGTGTTAGATTTTTTAAATAGTTCATCCATCCATCTTGTACCTCCTGGTTCGACAACAGCACTTGCTCCCTCATACTGAGGTAAATTAGGCATTTGAATATTTAAAACTGTTGGAAGAACAGGAGAAGCTCCTGAACCAAGCTGAGGGTGACTAGGGGCAATACCATCATTGATTTTACTTTGCCAAATCATGTCGGCCCATTGTTGAGAATTTAAAAGCTCCATTCTATTAGTCAAATCATTTGTTCCATAAACGGCCTCAACCTCAATTGTGTTTTTAGTATTGTAAGTTCCGCCTTTTGTAGTAACAACAATAATTCCATTTGAAGCTCTTGCACCATAAATTGCTGCAGCTCCATCCTTAAGAACACTAATTTTATCAATATCTTTTGGGTTGATATCTCTTAAAACATTAGGATCTTCTGTTTGAACACCGTCAATTACATACAAAGGATTATTACTATTTGTAGTAGCATAACCTCTAACTGTAACGACAGGTGCTGCACCAGGTTGCCCACTGTTAACAACATTAACACCAGCTACTCTTCCTTGAAGAGCCTCTGCAGCGTTAGTTGTTGGGGTTTTAATCGCATCTGCTACATCAACACTTCCAATAGCTCCAGAAAGAGTTCTTCTAGATTGAGTAGAATATCCAGAAACAACAATTTCATCAAGAACTTCTATTGACTCAATCATAATTACGTCAATATTATCTTGATTATTAATAGCTATTCTTTGAGTAACAAAACCAAGACTTGAAAACTCCAGTTCTTGATCTGCGGATGCAGTGATAGAATAATTTCCATCAAAATCTGTTGTAGTACCTTGATTAGTTCCAGCTATAATTACAGTAATGCCGGGAATTGCTCCACCAGCTTCATCTGTAACAGTTCCACTTACATCAATTTGAGAATAAGTAAAAAAGCTAGCTAGAAAAAAAAACAAAATACCAGTTAGGTTTTTTATCATAATTATTATGTTTTTAGTTAGTTTTAAAAAGCATTCATTTATTAAATGCTAAGACAATATATAAAAAAAAATAAAATTAAATTTCTAATTTAGTATAAGAATCATTCTAAATTAATTTTTATGGTCAATAAATCTTTCCTCAAGATATTTATTTTTCTTCTATTTTTTTTAAATAATTTATTTTCTCAAGAAAAATTAATAAAGGTAAATAATGAAAGACTCCATAAAAATTTAATTAAACTTACAGAGTTTGGAATAAATTCAAATAGAGGAAATGATAGAGTTGCTTATAGTGATTATGATATTTCAGCTAGAAAATATTTAATAAATTACCTTGAAAAAATTGGAACTCAAGTCAATATTGATTATGCAGGAAATATAATAGCTTTAAGGAAAGGTTTAAAAAAAAATTTAAAACCTATTTCGTTTGGCTCTCATATAGATGCAGTTCCCAATGGAGGGCATTATGATGGAAATGTAGGGGTTATAAGTTCAATTGAGATTTTAGAGGTATTTAATGAAAATAAAATATATACCGATCATCCTTTGGAATTAATCATTTTTTCAAATGAAGAGGGAGCAATTTTTGGAAGTCGAGCTATTGCTGGAAAAATTGAAAATAAAACACTTGATGTTAAAACATCATCTGGATATACTATTCGTGAGGGCTTAAAAAGAATTGGGGGAAATCCAGAAAAGGTACTTGAATTAGCAAGAAAAAAAAATGAGGTACATGCTTTTTTAGAATTGCATATTGAACAAGGAAATATATTAAATTCTAGTAAAACAGATATTGGAGTGGTAGAAGGAATTGTTGGTTTAAAATGGTGGGATGTTATTATCTCTGGTTTTGCAAACCATGCTGGAACAACACCTATGAATTCTAGACAAGATGCAATGATTGCTGCTGCAAAATTTGTCCTTAAAGTTAATCAAGTTGTAAACTCTATAGAAGGTTCTCAAGTTGGAACAGTTGGAAGAATTTCAGCATACCCGGGAGCTCCAAATGTTATTCCAGGAAAAGTTGTATTAAGTTTAGAATTGAGAGATTTAAGTAAAGAAAAAATTCAACTTTTATTTAAAAATATTAAAGAGGAATCTAATATTATAGCCACTCAAACAAATACAAAGTTTGAATTTAAACCATTAGATGCTACTGCCGAACCTGCATTAACTGATTCAAGAATTCAAAAAGTGATTGATGAGGTTTCAATTAATCTGGGATATTCTACAAAATTTATGCCTAGTGGAGCTGGACATGATGCTCAAGATATGGCTGTAATTACTCCAACAGGAATGATATTTATTCCCAGTATAGATGGCATTAGTCATTCACCTGAAGAATATTCCACTCCTGAATCAATTATTAAAGGAGCAAATGTTTTATTAAATAGTGTTTTGACAATTGATAAAATTAAATTGAATTAATTTCCTCATCCATCCATTTAACTCTTTTTTCCAACCAGTTTTTTAAGTATGAGATTTCTTCACCATAATTATTTCCTATATAATTATTTGGCCAAACATATTTACCTATGATCGTCCATTTATCAAAATTTCTTCGAGGAGCATTATGTTCAATTAGAAAATTTGTGATTTCATCAATTCTATCTTGTAAATTTTGATCAGATAGTATATTTGTTCTTAAATCAGACCATCTATTTTTTAATTTAGAAACAAATGCAGGATCTTCAAACAATCTATTCCACCAAAAAGGAACTTTCCAATTATCACCTCCACATACATCATTAAATTTATAGGACCATCCAGATTCTAGTTCGGCATCACAATAATTAACGTTGCCAAACCCTAGATTAAAATCCCAAATGGGACCCATTTTTAGTTTTTGGTTTTTATCCTTATGCATAAATGTACTTATTCTATAGGCATCAATATTTTTTGAAATTTCGTTTAATATTAAAAAATCTACAAAACTATCAATGTCAATGTATTTTTGATAACCTATTTCAGGATCTTGAAAATTTGAGGATAATAAAGCCTCTTCAAAGTCATTTATATAATTTTTAATGTAATTTTTTTGATCATTTGAGATTTCAGATGATTTTGGGTATGTGTAGAGAAACTTTATGTCAGACGCACCAACATAAGATCCTCTTGTATCAAATTTAGATGAAAAAGAGTTAGCAGATGTGTATCCTTCATCTGGCGGTTTATCAATTTTAATAATATAACCACCAGAAATATCGTCATCTAAATTTTTACTTATGTTTACACGATTTTTATCTCTTTTAATTTTTTCCATGAGAACATAGGTCCCTAAGAATTTATCATTTATTGTAAGTTCATAGAAATCTGTTCGACTTCCGTACATGCCTATGGCATTTGATAGTTGAAAAATCAGTACATTTCTTATTAAACTTTTGTCACTGAAAGGCCCATATAAAATCCAATCTTCTTCTTCAGGAAATCCTCCTAAGTCAGTATCAATATCCTCATTGTTACCATTCCAAGTTTCAACTCCATATGATTTTTTTTCAAAAAATTGTGAGCTAGATCCTCTTATTTCAATTCCAATATTATAGGATTTATTTAATTCCCCATCAATATATAAATCCATTGATGCTGGAATTTTTGGTTCATCTACTATTGTTTTATTAGAAGTATCAATTTTAAATTGAGGTAAAAGATTTGTGTCATCCAAATTTAATTCCTCTGAAGTATTATTTATATCTGTTGACTCTTTTTCACAATTCAACAAGAACAGAAAGAAAGTTAAAAAAAAGAATTTTTTAAATTTCATTAATTATTTTTAGCAAACAAATATAACAATGAAAAATATTTTAATCATGTTAATGCTCTTTAGTTTTTCAAATTATCAAAAAGATAATGATCTAAAAGTTATTTCATATAATATTAGGTATAATAACCTAAATGATGGAATTAATAAGTGGGATAATCGAAAAGAAACCGTATTTAATTTTCTAAATAATGAATATCCTGATTTTATTGGCATGCAAGAGGTTTTAGAAAATCAATTAGATGAGTTATTAATTAATTTAAATGATTATAGTTTCATAGGTATAGGAAGAGAGGATGGAAAGAATAGAGGAGAATTTAGTCCAATATTTTATTTAAAAGATTCTTATAACTTGATTAAAACAAGTACTTTTTGGTTATCAAAGACTCCTGAAAAAGTATCTGTAGGTTGGGATGCAGCTCTTGAAAGGATATGTACTTATGGTTATTTTGAGTCCAAAAAAACAAAAAGAAGATTTTGGGTTTTTAATACGCATTTTGATCATTTGGGAGAAATTGCAAGAAAAAAGTCAACGGATCTTATAATATTTAAAATATATGAGCTTAATAAAGAAAAAGATCCAGTTGTTTTAATGGGAGATTTTAATCTTATTCCAATTTCTGATCCAATTAAAATTTTAAGTAAAGAGTTTTTGGATTCATTTTCAGTTAATTCTAATAATTTAATAGGTACATATAATGGTTTTAAAAAATCATATGATAACAATATGAGAATTGATTACATTTTTTCTAAAGGATTAGATTTGAAAAGCTTTGAACATGTTCCAGTTAAAACCTTATATGGAGGATGGGCTTCAGATCATCATCCAGTAAAAGTTTTATTTAATTTTTAATTATCTTTAATTCAAAACTTATTTAAAAAATAGAATTATGAAAAAAATGTTACTTTTTATTATTGCAGTTACCTTTAGTTACTCATCTTATGGTCAAGAATTTAAGGCACTAGATAAAAGTCCTTTAGATATGATTGAATATCCTGCTCAAAGAGGTAAGGATAAAGTTATGAGAGTAATTTATAGCAGACCTCAATTAAGGGGAAGAGAATTTAATAAGATAGTCTCAAATGGAAAATTATGGAGAACAGGAGCTAATGAATCAACAGAGATTACTTTTTATAAGTCTATGAATTTTGGAGGAAAAAAAATATCACCTGGTTCATATACACTTTATACTATTCCAGGAGCTAAGGAATGGACTATAATTATTAATAGCGCTACTCATACATGGGGTTCATATAATTATAAAGAGTCAGATGATATCATGAGAGTAATAGTTCCAGTAACTAAATCTAAAAAATCGCTTGAAGCTCTTTCAATGGCTTTTGAAGCTTTAGATGATGGAGCAAATCTTCATATAGGATGGGAAGATATTAGAGTAGCTATTCCTTTCGAAAATTAATTTTTAATGATTTTAAAATTTAGAAATTTAATTTTTGTTTTAGTTTTTTTGTTTTTACATGATAGTGTTTTTTATGCTCAGTCATATAAGCCAACTATTGAAAATTTAAAAGCAAGAGAATGGTTTGAAAATGCAAAGTTTGGAATGTTTATTCATTGGGGAGTATATAGTGTTTTAGGTGACGGTGAGTGGGTAATGAACAACCAAAATATTTCGATTAGTGAATATGAAAAATTACCCTCTTTTTTTAACCCTATTGATTTTGATGCTAAGCAGTGGGTTTCTCTAGCAAAGTCTGCGGGTATGAATTATATAACCATAACTAGTAGACATCATGATGGCTTTTCAATGTTCGACTCTAAAGCTACTGATTATGATATTGTTGATAGTACACCTTATAAAAAGGATGTTTTAAAATTATTAGCTGAAGAATGTCATAAGCAAGGAATAAAACTCTTTTTTTATTATTCTTTACTTGATTGGAATAGAGATGATTATTTTCCAAGGGGAAGGACCGGTAAGGGTATAGAGGGCAGAAAAGAGGGAAAATGGGAAAATTATATAGCTTTTATGAAATTTCAGCTTCGTGAATTATTAACTAATTATGGTCCAATTGGAGGTATTTGGTTTGATGGACATTGGGATCAAAAAGCTTGGGATGGGAAAAGTTTTTCTGGAAAGTCTCTAGTTGATTGGCATTATGATGAAATATATGGTATGATTCATGAATTACAACCTCAGGCATTAATTGGTAATAACCATCATTTAGGAGTAATTGATGGGGAAGATTTTCAGATGTTTGAAAAAGATTTGCCTGGTAAAAATACTACAGGATGGGGAACACCAGCAGATCAAATAGGTAAATTACCTCTTGAGGTATGTGAGACTATTAATGGTTCTTGGGGTTTTAATCTTCAAGACAGAAAACACAAGTCGAAAGAAAAGCTTATTCAATATTTAGTAAATGCTGCAGGGTATGGAAGTAATTTTTTACTAAATGTAGGACCAATGCCTAATGGAAAAATACAGGAAAACCATCAAAAATCTTTAAAAGAGATTGGATCTTGGCTAAAAAAATATGGAGAAACCATTTATGGAACTAAAAAAGGACCAATTTATCCTAACAACAGATTTGTTTCAACTCAGAAAGGTAGCAAGGTATTTATCCATCTTTTTGATGACAAAACTAAATTTTTACATATTGAAGATTTTCCATTTCAAATAAAAAATATCGTTGGTTTTGAAAATAAAAAAGTTTTAGGTTTTAAAAAGAGTAGATATGGCTTAACTATTGATTTATCAAAATTAAAAATGAATAAAATTGATAATATCATCCAAATAAATCTCAAAAATAATAAAACAGCTAATAACCTAAAAAAAATCACTAATGGGTATTTAAATCAAAATAAAAGAAATATTGTTGAATCAATTGCCACTGTTGATGTTGATGAAGCTATAAAAACACCAATAACTAATACTATAGAAGTTCTTCAAGGAAGAGTTTCAGGGGTAAATGTTGTTGGTAGTGGATTGCCTGGCTCGTCACCTGTTATAACTGTTAGAGGTTATGGAACAACAAACAATAATAATCCTTTATATGTTATTGATGGTGTTCAAACTGAAGATCCAAATACATTAAGAAATATTAATCCAAAAGATATTGAGAAAATAAGCGTTCTTAAAGGAACTTCTGCTACTATATACGGCTCCAGAGGAGCTAATGGAGTAATTGTTATAAAAACTAAATAAATTAAATATTATGGCTACATATGAATGTCCACAATGCGAAATGGCAGTTAATGCAACTTGCGCAAAGTGTGATCAGCCTCTTCAAGATGATGTATTAATTCTTGATGATGGTTTGAAAGTACAAATTTCTAAATGTCCAGAATGTCAGGGTAAGATAAAGTCACCTCAGTGTTGTGGTGAGGATATGACTTGTTCAAATTAGAAAGATGTTAAATAAGTTTTGGATTTTAACCCATTAGGGATTGCACTTTCATTGCAAGACCCATGTCTCCAGAAATTTTTATTTGACCTCCCATAACTGCCATCATTGGGTTAATCTCTCCATCACGCAGTTTTTCTAATACTTCTGCTGTTAAGCTAATTGTGCAATCTGCATCTCCATCTCCAGCACTTACAATGTTGGAGTCTCCTGTTCCATCAATAATTATACCCATTCCGTCAACTTCAAATTTAAGTTTTCCACCAATCGGAGAAGCACTTGATGCACGTTTTTCAAACTGGGAAACTATATTTTCTATACTCATGTTTAATCGTTTTCTCAAATGTAGTTAAAACAATACTATTTATTATAATTTTTTTATTACATATGTAACTATTCCCCAAATTATAAGTTCATTTTCTTCATTTATTTCAATTGGTGAATATTTTTTATTTTCAGGGATTAAATAAACTTTCTTTGATTCAATTTTAATCCTTTTAACTGTAAATTCTCCATCTACAAAACAAACGGCTATTTTGTTATTTGAAGGTTCGATGCTTCGATCAATTATTAGCAAATCTCCATTTTCTAAACCAGCTCCTTGCATGGAATCTCCAGAAACTCTTGCATAAAAAGTGGCTTCCTCATTTTTGACTAACTCTTTATCTAAACTAATTCTAATTTCTTTAAAGTCATCTGCGGGAGAGGGAAAGCCTGCAGATATACCTTGATCTATGAGCCATTGACCTAGGTTGTTTTCTTTTTTTGGAATTAAAAAAGTAAGCTTTTCTTTTTTCATTTTACCATTATAATTTCATCTAGTTTAGTTGTGTAGTTGAAACTTAGTTTTTCTTGTTTCATTTTCCATCTCTTTTTTAGATCTTGGTTAGCTAGTTTAATTTTATTTTGTCCTTCTTTTTTTTGAATAAAATCAATGGTTTTCATTAATTTTTTGTGTTTTGTTTTTTCATTTTCAAATAATGTCATTTGATAATTTTTATCTGAGGTTATTCCCATGACAATTACTCCTGCTTTTTTATATTTAATACCTGATTTAAATATTTTTTTAAGACCTATAAAAGCATATTTGCTTATTACAATATTTGAGTTTGTTGAAAAAGGAATTGTCACGATTATTCCTTTTCTATATTGATATTCGAATTTTTTAAACTTATTACTTTTTATAAAAACATAAATAGAATTACAGTTACTGTTTTGAGCTCTTAATTTTTCAGCACAGCAAACAGCAAATGTTGATATTCTTTCTTCAATTTCTTTAAATTTACTTATTGTGTTTTCAAAACTTCTAGTTGTTGCAATAGCTTTTTTTTTAGGTCTAATTTCTTCTAAATCTAAAATAGATTTGCCTTCTAATTCTTTTTTTAATTTTAGACCTACTACAGTCATTTTTTTTCTTATCCAACTATCATTGAGGGATGTAAAATTATAAGCATTTGTCACCTTAATTTCTTTGAGTTTTTTTGAATTTCTAAACCCTATTCCCCAAACATTTTCTATTTCTAGCCATTTAAGAGCCTTAATTCTTTTTTTATTTGAGTCTATTATATAAACTCCACGAGTTTTTTCAGGAAATTTTTTACAAATTTTATTTGCAACTTTTGCTAAAGATTTTGAAGATCCTACGCCAATACTTATGGGGATTCCTGTCCATTTTAACACCTTTTTTTTTATTTTTTCACAATATTTTTCTAAATCATAATTATTAAAACCTTCAAATTTTAAAAAGGCTTCGTCAATACTATAAATTTCAATGTTCGGAGTAAAAGATGAAAGAATATTCATTATTCTACTACTTATATCTCCATAAAGAGGAAAATTAGAAGAAAATACATAAACATTATTTTTTTTAAAAACAGATTGGTATTTAAAAGCAGGAGCTCCCATAGGGATTCCTAAAACTTTAGCTTCGTTACTTCTTGATATGACACACCCATCATTATTTGATAAAATTACTATAGGTTTTTTATTGAGAATTGGATTAAAAACCCTTTCACAAGATGCATAAAAATTATTACAATCAATTAGTGCAAACATTTTAAACTTTATTAGAAATAATAGTAGTTGAATTCATTAAAAATAACTCTTTTAATAATAAGATGTATTATTTGTTAATAAATAGATGTTGTCTTTGTTAAAAGTTGTAATTTAGTGTTTGGATTTAGATAATTGAATATGGATAAATATTCTTTTTTAAATGCAGCTCATACGGATTATTTTACGGAGCTTTATGATAAGTATTTAAAGTATCCGGATACTGTAGAACCAAGTTGGAGAGCTTTTTTTCAAGGATTTGATTTTGGATTAGAAAATGGAACTGTAATAAGTTCTACTTCAGATATTGAAGTGCCAGATCATTTAAAGAAAGAATTTGCAGTTGTAAAATTAATTGATGCATATAGAAGCAGAGGACATTTATTTACAAAAACAAATCCAGTTAGAGAAAGAAGAACTTATAAGCCAGATTTAAATTTTCAAAATTTTGGTTTAGAAGAAAAAGATTTAGCCACTGTTTTTAATGCTGGTGAAGTAATGGGAATAGGCCCAAGTACTTTAGAAAAAATAATTATTCATCTTAAAGAGATTTATTGTGATTCAATTGGAATAGAATATATGTATATAAGAAGACCTGAAAAGGTTGAATGGATTCAAAAAAGACTTAACATAAATAATAATCATCCAAGTTTTACATCTGATCAAAAAAAACATATTCTTTCAAAACTAAATGAAGCGGTTAGTTTCGAAAACTTTTTACATTCAAAGTTTGTTGGTCAAAAGCGTTTTTCATTGGAAGGAGGAGAATCATTAATTCCAGCTGTTGACGCAATTATTGATTTAGCTGCAGAAAAGGGTGTGGAAGAGTTTGTTATGGGAATGGCTCATCGAGGAAGATTAAATACACTGATAAATATTTTTGGTAAATCTGCAAGAGACATGTTTAATGAGTTTGAGGGAAAAGATTATAGTGAGGAAATGTTATTTGATGGTGATGTAAAATATCATTTAGGATGGACTTGTGAAAGGAAAACAGATTCTGGAAAAAAAATTAATTTAAATATTGCTCCTAATCCATCCCATCTTGAAACAGTTGGTGCGATTGTGCAAGGAATTACTAGAGCTAAACAAAATGATGATTTTTCAGGGGATTCTTCAAAAGTCCTACCTATAATAGTTCACGGAGATGCTGCAATTGCTGGCCAGGGCCTTCCATATGAAATTGTCCAAATGGCAGGGTTAAAGGGATATAAAACTGGCGGAACTGTCCATATTGTTGTTAATAATCAAATTGGTTTTACAACAAATTATCTTGATGCAAGAACTAGTACTTATTGTACAGATGTAGGAAAAGTAACTTTGTGTCCTATTTTTCATGTTAATTCAGATGATGTTGAGGCTGTAGTTCATGCTTCTGTTTTTGCTTTGGAGTATCGAATGAGATTTAATCAAGATGTTTTTATTGATTTGTTAGGCTACAGAAAGTACGGTCATAATGAAGGTGACGAACCACGTTTTACGCAACCTAAACTCTATAAAGCTATTGCAAAACAGAAGAATCCTAGAGATATATATTCTGAAGCTTTATTAAAAGATGGAGTAGTAGATCAGGGTTATATAGATAAAATTAAAATAGATTATAAAGAAAAACTTGAAAAAGCTTATGATGAATCCTCTAAAATAGAGGAAACTGAGATAACTGATTTTATGGCTGATAAATGGAAGGGATATGTAAAAGCTAATAAAGAAGTTTTAAAGAATGAAGTAAAAACAAAGGTATCTAAGTCAAATCTAGAAAGTATTGCAAAAACCGTATCTACTTTGCCCAAAGACAAAAAGTTTTTAAGAAAAATAGAAAGGTTAATTGATGATAGAAAATCAATGTTTTTTGAAAGAGATAAAATTGATTGGGCAATGGGAGAGATGTTAGCCTATGGATCAATATTAATGGAAGGATATCATGTTAGAATTTCTGGACAGGATGTTGAAAGAGGTACATTTTCTCATAGACATGCTATTTTAAAATCTGAGGAGTCAGAAGAGGAAGTAGTTTTATTGGATAATATAGAAAGTGAAGCCAGAGGAACTTTTAGAGTATATAACTCTCTTCTTTCTGAGTATGGGGTTCTAGGTTTTGATTATGGGTATGCTATGGCAAGTCCAAAAACCTTAACAATATGGGAAGCTCAGTTTGGAGATTTTAGTAATGGAGCACAGATTGTTATTGATCAATATATTTCTGCTGCTGAAGATAAATGGAAACTACAAAATGGAATTGTACTTTTTTTGCCTCATGGATATGAAGGTCAGGGTGCAGAGCATTCATCAGCAAGAATGGAAAGGTTTTTACAACTTTGTGGAGACGATAATATGATTATGGCAAATTGCACAACACCATCAAACTTGTTTCATTTATTAAGAAGGCAAATTATAGCTAATTACAGAAAACCTTTGGTTGTATTTACTCCTAAAAGTCTTTTGAGACATCCATTGGCGGTTTCCAAAAAGGATGATTTTATAAATGGAAAATTTGAAAAATTAATTCCTGATAATGAAATTTCACCAAAAAAAGCAAAATCTTTAGTTTTTTGTTCTGGTAAATTTTATTACGACCTTATTAAAGCTAGAGAAGAAAAAAACAGAAATGACATAGCAATTATTAGAATTGAACAACTTTTTCCTCTACCTATTGATAAGATAAATGATCAATTAAAATTATATAGTGAAACGAAAGATGTTGTATGGGCTCAAGAGGAGCCAAAAAACATGGGCCCTTTGAGTTATTTACTTTTACATTTTGAAAAAGTATCAACTTTTAGGATTGTAAGTAGGCCTTTTTCTGATTCTCCTGCTTCTGGAAGCTCTAAGAGATTTGAAAAAAGACATAAAAAGGTAATTGAAGCTGTTTTCAAAAAGAATTGATAAATTAGATTTAAAAAATTGACTTAAAATAATCATGATATGGTTTTAGAAATGAAAGTCCCTTCACCAGGGGAATCAATAACTGAAGTAGAAATTGCTCAGTGGTTAGTTGAAGATGGAGATTATGTAGAAAAAGATCAAGCCATTGCAGAGGTAGATTCAGATAAAGCAACATTGGAGTTGCCAGCTGAAATTTCAGGTACTATTACCCTAAAGGCTGAAGAGGGAGATGCTGTAGATGTTGGTTCAATAGTTTGTTTAATTGACAGCGAGGGAAAACCAGATAAAGAAAAGAAAGAAGTAACTTCAGATCTTCCAAAAAAATCTGAACCTGAAAAAGAAGTAAAAGTTGAAACCAATTCTTCTTATGCTTCGGGCAGTCCTGCTCCTTCCGCAAAAAAAATTATTGAAGAAGCAAATATTGATATTTCATCTATTTCGGGTACTGGAAGAGATGGAAGAATAACCAAGGAAGATGCTCAAAAAGCAAAGGCTTCAATGGGAACACCTATAAAAGGAGGAAATAGAAGCTCTACAAGTTTAAAACTTTCCATGTTAAGAAGAAAAGTTTCTGAAAGGCTTGTTTCAGTAAAAAATGAAACGGCTATGTTGACTACTTTTAATGAAGTTAATATGTCAGAAATTTTTGCAATTAGAAAAAAACATAAAGAAGCATTTTCCTCAAAACATGATGTTAATCTTGGATTTATGAGTTTTTTTACAAAGGCTGTTGTTAAGTCTTTAAAGGAATTTCCTGATGTAAACTCTATGATTGATGGAGATCATAAAATTTCTTATGATTACTGTGATATAAGTGTAGCGGTTTCAGGACCAAAAGGTTTAATGGTTCCTGTAGTTAGAAATGCTGAAGCTTTATCTTTTGCTGAAATTGAAAATGAAATCAAAAGACTTGCAATTAGGGCAAGAGATGGTCAAATTACGGTTGATGATATGACTGGAGGTACTTTTACAATTTCTAACGGAGGTGTATTTGGATCGATGTTATCTACACCGATAATTAATCCACCTCAATCAGCTATTTTAGGTATGCATAATATTATTGAACGCCCTGTTGCTATTGAAGGAAAGGTAGCTGTCTGTCCTATGATGTATTTAGCTCTTTCTTATGATCATAGAATAATTGATGGTAAAGAATCAGTTGGCTTTTTAGTTTCAATAAAAGAGGCCTTAGAAGATCCTATTAATATTCTTATGGATGGTAATATTGAAAAAGCTTTAGATCTTTAAGAATAGATCTAAATTATCATAATCTATAATAGCTTTAGTAGCTTTTAAAAATTCAGCTCCTATAATCCCATTGATTTTTTTTACGTTTTGAGATTCAAGAAGGGAGTTTATATGATTTAAATCTAGTAAAACAAATTTTTGTTTTTTCATTGAAAACCTACCTAATTTAAATCCACACTCCTTAGAAAGAATTGCTTCCATTTTTTTATCACTAGCTCCAGAAGCCTCAAATTTTTCACCTTCAGTTTTTAGATCATAAACATCAATATTTTCTAAAGAAATACAGCTATTAGATGCACCTGTATCAATTAAAAAAGTAGCTTTTACATTATTTATACTACCAAAACATATTAAATGTTGAGTCTTTATTTTATAAAGTTTTACTTTTACAAATTGTTGTTTGTTTAAAAGATCTTTTAAAAAATTATTGTTTGTTTTACTCAAAATTTTTTTAACAAATTTAATAAACGATTAACATTGATTTGAAACATTATGAAACTTATTGATACACATACTCATTTATATTTAGAAGATTTTAAAGATGATATTGATAAGGTAATGAAAAGAGCATTTAATGTCGGTGTTGAAAAATTTTACATTCCTTCCATTAATAGTGGGCATATTAAAAGCATGTTTGATTTAGAAAAAAAATATCCTAAACAAATTAGACTTATGATGGGGTTACATCCGAATTATGTTAAAGAAAATTATATGGAAGAATTAGAAATTGTGAAAAAACATTTAAATGATCGAAATTTTTATGCTGTAGGAGAAATAGGAATTGATTTGTATTGGGAAAAAAAATATTTAAAACAACAGCAAGAAGCTTTTAATTATCAAATACTTTTAGCTAAGGAGAAAAATTTGCCAATAGTTATTCATTGCAGAGACGCATTTGATGAGATTTTTGATGTTTTAGAGTCGCATAAAGACGATAAATTATATGGAATTTTTCATTGCTTCACTGGAACTCAAGCTCAGGCTCTCAGAGCAATTGATTTAAATTTCAAATTAGGTATTGGAGGTGTAATAACTTTTAAAAATGGTAAAATTGATAAATTTTTAAAACAAATACCGATAGATCAAATTGTATTGGAGACGGATTCTCCATATTTATCTCCAACACCATATAGAGGAAAAAGAAATGAAAGTTCTTATTTAGAAATAATTTTAAGTAAAGTAGCAGAATGTTATGAATTACCTATTGATGAAGTTTCTGAACTAATTTATCAAAATTCAAAAGAAATTTTTAATGATAATTAATAAAATAGAGAGGTGGCCGAGTGGCTTAAGGCGCACGCTTGGAAAGCGTGTATACGTTAATAGCGTATCGAGGGTTCGAATCCCTTCCTCTCTGCAAAGTTAAATACCTTTTTAAAGATGTCAAAATTACCTAAGAAGCATCAATTTTTAGACTTGTCTGATTACGGTCGTTCTTTGGGACATTGGATAGCTACCAAGCTCAAAAACACTTCCTTAACGTCTATTCATGTGACAACGATATTTGTAATAACTGGATTATTAGCTATTGGATTTTTATTAAAAGGATATCTTATTACGTCAGCTTTTTTTTTAATATTAAAATCAGTTTTAGATGCTGCAGATGGTGATTTAGCACGTCTTAAAAAAAAACCATCTTATGTCGGTCGTTATTATGATTCAATTGCAGATCTAATACTTAATTTCTTTTTTTTATTAACTTTTTGGTACATCACTGACATTTCAATTATTTATATGATAACTGCTTTTTTAGCACTTCAACTTCAAGGAACACTTTACAATTACTACTATGTAATTTTACGAAATTCAGTAAAAGGTGATTCAACTAGTCGTATTTTCGAAAATAATACACCTAAGGCATTAAATGGAGAGAGTCAATTAGCTGTCAATATTTTTTACAAGATTTACTACTTACTTTATATTCCTTTTGATAAGACAATTTATTTAATGGATCGTAATGCTGTTAAAAGTAAACCCTTCCCGAAATGGTTTATGACACTGGTATCAATTTACGGGCTTGGTTTTCAATTATTTATTATGGCACTTATGCTTGTTTTAAAACTTCAAGCATTTGTTATTCCTTTTTTTATAGGGTACTCAGTTTTAATTGCAGTTTTTATATTTATAAGAAGGGTATTTCTTAAGCCCTAAAGGGCCGAAAACTTTTTTTAAGATAGTATTTCTTTAACTATCTCACCATGTACATCCGTCAATCTGTAACGTCTTCCTTGATGTTTAAATGTTAGTCTTTCATGATCGATACCTAAAAGATGCATTAAAGTAGCTTGAAAGTCATGAACATGAACAGGATGTTCCTTAATATTATATCCAAAATCATCCGTTGAACCAATTGTGATTCCCTTTTTAATTCCAGCCCCTGCCATAAATATTGTAAAACATTTAGGGTGATGATCTCTTCCATAATTGGTTTCAGTCAAAGTACCTTGAGAGTACGATCCTCTTCCAAACTCACCTCCCCATATAACTAGAGTTTCATCCAACAAACCTCTTTGTTTTAAATCTTTAATCAAACCGGCTGTAGGTTGGTCTGTATCTTTACATTGAACTTTGATTGCATTGGGCAAGTCTCCATGTTGATCCCAACCTTGATGATATAATTGAATAAACTTTACATCTTTTTCAATTAATTTTCTAGCTAGCAAACAATTTGCTGCAAAGGTACCAGGGTTTCTACTCTCTTTACCGTATAGATCATATATGTAGTCTGGTTCTTTGGATACATCCATAACTTCGGGAACAGAGGATTGCATTCTAAAGGCCATTTCATATTGAGACATTCTTGATAGTATCTCTGGATCGCCAACATCTCTATGATTTATTTTTTCTATTTTTTTTAAATATTCAAGTTGTTCTTTTCTTAAATTTGCTGTTACACCCGGTGGATTATCTAAGTAAAGTACAGGATTTTTACCAGACCTAAACTGAACACCTTGGTGTTTTGAAGGTAAAAAACCATTTCCCCATAAGCGAGAGTATAGCGGTTGACCATATTTATCCTTTGTTACTAAGACAACAAATTCTGGTAAGTTTTTATTATCACTTCCTAATCCATAACTTATCCATGAACCAATTGAAGGTCTTCCAGGAAGTTCAGATCCAGTTTGAAGAAAAGTAACAGCAGGATCATGATTTATTGCCTCAGTGTACATTGATTTTATAAAACACAAATCATCAACTATTTGAGATGTATAAGGCATAAGCTCACTCATCCAAGCACCACTTTTTCCAAACTGTTTAAACTTAAATATTGATCCAGCTAAGGGAAAACTTGATTGACCTGAACTCATTCCAGTAAGCCTCTGACCACCCCTAACACTATCAGGAAGTTCCGTTCCATTTAGTTTATTTAGTAATGGCTTATAGTCAAATAAATCTAGTTGAGACGGAGCTCCACTTTGCAAAAGATAAATAACTCTTTTTGCTTTAGGAGGGAAATGAGGTAATCTATTATTGATCGAATTATTTTGAGAATATAAATTTGAAGGACTAATTAATGAACCAAGAGTTAATGCACCCATTCCTAAGGAGGTTTTAGTCAGAAAATCTCTTCTAGAAAATTTATAATTATGTTTGTGATTATTACAATTCATTTTATCTTTTTAAATAGGTTTCATCATGATTTAAAATTAAGTTTGAGACCATAGTTAAAGCTGCAGTTTTATATTTATTAAGGGATCTATCAAATTTTTTGTCTCCAACTTTTAGGATTTGATTTGTCATTTTTGGATTTGATTTGTAGAATTTTAGTTGTGATTCATAAAGCTCATTTAAAAGTTTTAATTCCTCATCCTTAGGATACCTAGAAATTGCAAGTCTAAAACCATATTTAATTTGGTCTGAGTAATTTTTTCCTCCTTCTTTTTGAATTCTTTCTGCCAAAATTCTTGATGCCTCAAAAAATTGAGGATCATTCATCAGCACTAAAGCCTGAAGTGGAGTATTAGTTTTTTCTCGTTTAACAGTACAAACCTCTCTAGATGTTCCGTCAAGTGCAATCATAGAGGGTGGAGGGGAAGTTCTTTTTATAAATGTATACATTCCTCTTCTGTAAAGACTATCTCCAGAATTTTTTTTGTAGTTATATAAATCGGCTGAAAAACTATTTTTTTCTAACCATAATCCTTCTGGTTGATATGGTTTCACACTAGGTCCACCAACTTTTTTGACTAGTAAGCCGCTGGAGGCAAGAGCGTTATCCCTAATAATTTCTGCAGGTAGTTTATATGAATTGCTTCTAGCAAGAAAAAAATTATTTGGATCAATTTCATTAAGCTTATCATTACTAGTAGATTTTTGTTGATACGCATGAGACATTACCATCAGTTTAATTAATTTTTTAATGTCCCAATTATTTTTAATTAGATAAACTGATAACCAATCTAAAAGTTCAGGGTGACTAGGCAGCATTCCTTGTACACCAAAATCCTCAGGGGTTCGTACAAGGCCATAACCAAAAATCATTTGCCAATATCTATTTACTGTAACTCTTGATGTTAAAGGGTTTTCATTTGAAAACAACCATTTTGCTAATCCAAGTCTGTTTTTAGGAAGAGAGGAATCCATTCTAGGTAAATTTTCAGGAACATCTATTCCAACTTTATAGGAAGGTTCTAAATAACTTCCTCTATTTAAAAGATAATTATCTCTAGGGTTTTTCATCTCCTCCATAACCATTACTTCAATTACTGGCTCCATTATTTTAAGCCAATTCTCCCTTAAAGAAGAGAGTTTCGCTTTATTTCTTAATATTTTATAATCAGACTCTATCCAATGATTTTTTATAATGTTTTCATCTACATTTTTTTTAGAAATATCATATGAGTTAAAAAGACTTAATGATTCAAAGGTTGTTAAGTCTTTGGAAAAAAGATAAATATCATCTATTTTTCCTGAAAACAAACCCTTATCACCAGAGTGGTCCATTCCCGATTTTCCAACTCTTAAAGGTCTAATATCTTTTTTTCTTACGTTAAAAGGAAATCCAGCTTGGGATTTTTTTCCTACAGGAACAGGGTGTATAGATTTATATAAATTATCCATTTTTACCTCAAGATTAGCTTCTTTTCCATTGATAAAAATTCTGAGACCACTGGATTTAGCTGAGCCATTGTATGAAAATATTATATTATTCCATGTATCTTTTTCAATAACAAGGTCAGCTTTTACATGAATTAAATTAGTTGGTTGCACATTAATTAGCCTCATATTAATGAAGTTTTCATTATCTAGGTATATATCCCAACCTCTCCAAAAATCATTTTTTTGCCCAGTTGTTCCAAGAACATGTTGTGTTTTTTCAGGATCCATATCATTAGTATTTATCCAAAATGAACCTGAAAAAGAATCATTCGTTTCAAAATTTGGAACTTTTTCCAGTTTTAAATAATCTATGTCGGTTGAAAATTTTAGAGCCTTACCTTCTATTCCGTCTACAATTTCAGCTTTAGATTCTGATTTAGCAAAATAGTTGTTATCAATTATAAATATATTTTTGTTATTTGAGTTTTTAGATTTTTTAATTTTATTAAGGGGATAGTATCCAATTAAATAATTTGATTTCAAATTATTTAAAATATCTTTTTCACTAGAATTTTTGGTTTTAAGATTTTCTGCATAAGTGTAGAACTCTATTAATTTATCTTTTTGAATATTAATCTCTTTTTCTTTATCATTTATCTTGGCTTTGATTTGATTAATTTCATTCTCTTTTGCTTTATTTGGAATAGGTAAAAGGGGGCCAAAATCTCCATCATCTCCTGTCATTCCTAATTCTTTTATATTATTAAAAAAGGAAGCTAGTTGATAATAATCCTTTTGTGATATTGGGTCAAATTTGTGATCGTGACATTTTGCACAAGCAACAGTTAATCCTAAAAAAGCAGTACTTAGGGTTTCTGTTCTGTCAAAAACATAGTGAAGTCTCCATTCCTCATCTATAGCACCTCCCTCAGCAGTCATAGGAGAATTTCTATTAAAGGCTGTTGCTAATTTTTGTTCTTGCGTAGGATTTTGAAATAGGTCACCGGCAATTTGCCAAGTAACAAATTGATCATATGGCATATTTTTTTTAAATGAGTTTATAACCCAATCTCTCCATGGCCACATTGTTCTAGCTCCGTCAGCATGTAATCCATGAGAATCTGCATACCTTGAAAGGTCTAACCAGTCAAGAGTTAACATTTCTGCATGAGCAACTGAATTTAAAAATTTATCAACTACTTTTTCATAGGCGTTACTGCTATTATCATTTACAAAGGCATCGATTTCCTCTATTGATGGAGGAAGGCCTCTAAGATCAATAGATACTCTCCTTAATAATCTTTCCTTGGATGTCTTTTCAGAAAATTCTAAATTTAAATTTTTTAATTTTCGATTAATAAAGTAATCAATTTCATTATTAATTTTCGAATTAACATTTATGTTTTTTGGAATTTTAGGTGAGTTTGGTTTAATAAACGACCAATGTTCTTTCCATTTTGCCCCTTGTTCGATCCATCTCAAAATTAAAGCCTTTTCATTGTCTGACAGACTAAGTTTTGATTCAGGTGGAGGCATTTGAGTAGTAGGATCATCACTTAATATTCTGTGAGCGACTTCACTTTTATAAATACTTGATGATGAAAAAGCTTTATTTCCACTTGCCAATTTAGAAAAGGCAATTTCTTCAATGTCTAATCTAAGTCCTGCCTTTCTAGTCTTTGAGTCTGGACCATGACACTGAAAACATCGATCAGATAAAATTGGTTTGATATGGTAGTTAAAATCTATATCTTCAGTCAAATTTGAGTATTCAGTTTCGACCTTATCAGGAATAGAAAGTGTACAAGACTGAAGAATAAAAATTGACAAGCAAAGAGATAAACCAGAGCTTCTAATCAAATAATTCATTATACTAAAAATAAATAAAAGTTATAAACTTTAAATTTTTTTACTCCTACCAACATTGATTCCCATTTCCTAACCTGCTTAATTAACCCTTAATCTCCAGCATCATCTCTTTTAAATAATTTTCTATTTTTTCTAGAAATATCAATTCTGCCATAAATTGCCAGTCAAAAGTTTTGGTTTGATTAGCAGGATGGTAATGATGATCTTGATCAAGAATATAGCTTTCAGGTTTATTTAAAACACGAGTTTTACTGTAAACAGATTCAAATTTTTCGCGTAAGTTTTTGAATTTTTTTGAAAGATCATATATTTCTTTTAAATAAAGAGTCTCTTCCTTTTCATTTTTAGCATTATCAAATCTGCTAAGAACTTCCATAGCATAGAAACTGTATCCAGCTAATGCACTCACTTGCTCATATATCTCAATTAGAAATTTATTTTCAGGGTCTTTTTCTTTAATCTTATTTAGAATACTGTTAATCTTATTTAATGATTTTTTTTGTTTTGAGATTTTTTTTAAACGTGATGAATATTTTTTATTCCAGGATCCTTTATTGTTAAAATCTGGTAAATCAATAACATAATTAGTTAAAGTTTTTTTTCTATGTATCAGAGAATTTCTGTGAATAACTTCACTATTACTAACTTCAAGAGAATCGGTAATTGTTATCATCATTTTTTCAAAATCTTTTTTTAAAAGAATATTAGTCCACTCTTTTACTGGGGAATCTAAAGAGTCTATAAATGCATATTCTTCTGATTGAAACTCTGACCCAAAGGTTCTATGACGAAAAACGGATTTGAATTCAGATTTAGTTCTTTTAATTCCTCCCCAAGTATATTCGGCAAAAGCAGAAATTCCTCTTTTATATAATTCAAAATGAGGAGAATCATCATCCCAGAGAGTCAGTAAAAGACCATTGAAATTTCTTTTAATAGATTGATCAGCAAAAATGCGTATTTGATCAATGTTACTTTCTCTTTGAGGCATTAAAGTCCATCTAGTTTGACCTGCAGTAGCCCCCATAACTTTTAATCCATTATTAGTAAACCAGTCCATGGCTCTTGCATTACCGTAAGATTCTGTTACATGATAATTCCATCTCATATATATACAGTTTTCAGGGAATTGCTTAATAAATTTATTGAGTTTAGGTTCGTTAACTTCCCAAATGGAATCAACTTTTTGTTTACTTATATTTAAATCATAGATCGGGTAGTATACTTCACCTTGCTTTAGAAGCATATCATCCCAAAAAATAGGAATTCGGTTATGTTTTTCAGCAAAAGCACTGACTTTGTTCAACCATATTAAATTTAGTTCTAAAGCACTTTTGCCACTTTTCCTTCCTGTAGTTTGCACTTCATCTCCACCAACATGAAGATACTTACCATATGGAGTAGCTTCCATTGCATCAAGATACAAATCGAATTGAAGTTTGTATGTCTCTGGATCTAGAGGATTAAATGCCCAATCACTTTTTGGGTCATCTCTCAATTTTTTATTTTGCTCATGCTTAAGGATATATGAGGCATGACCTAGACCTTGTACTAAGGGACTTATTTTAATGTTTCTTTTTTTAGCATATTCACTAATTGATTTCCATTTTTCAATACTTAAAGCATCTTCAGAACCTACTTCTGGACGTCTTTTGTATTTAAGTTTATCTTCAATTTCTAGAATAACTCCATTAATTTTTAATTGTGCTAAATGATCCATCAATTGATAATAATATGATTCTTTTTCTAGGTGATGTTTTACATCTATATGAATAGGTCTAAATTTAATTAAAGGATAGTCTTTAATACTAATCATTGGGAGATTTATATTTTGATCTTTACTGTCTTCAATTAATTGATCTAAAGTTGTAAATGCATAAAATAATCCAGCTTCATCTTTTGCTATAATGGATATTTTATTTTTTAAAATATCTAATTTATATCCTTCTTGATTTAAATCTAAGCTAGAATCAATATGGTAATCAATTGTAGATTCACTTTGGCTATTATTTTCAATATGATTAGTAAAATCATATCGGATTGGAAGCTCAGTATTGTTAACAGAATATGCAAATTTTATATTCTCAAAATTCAGGTTTGAAAAAGTGTCTTTAAACTCAAGCTCTTGAACTGAGGGTAATAATTTAAATTTTTCTAAATTTTCAATGTTATTTGAACATCCAATAAATAAAAAAGCTATAAAAAGTATTAAAATTTGTCTCATAAATCTAATTTAACGAAAAAATTGATTAGTTTAATACTAATAAAGTTTGAAAGTTTATAATATGAAAATTTACAGATTTGCATTATTAATTATTGCTTTTTATTCATGTAATCAACCACCAGTTATTGATCCTATCCAAGATTCAGCTTTAATTCCTTATCCCAACCAGATTATTTCATCAAATCAAGCTTTGAAAATTTCTTCAATAAATTCAATTATTGGTGATGAAAAAATTAGTGATCTTTTAAAAGTAATAAATAAAGAATGGGGAGTTTTAGTACAAAATATAGATTATAAAAAAGGAAATTTGTCAAAAAGAAATAGTCTTTTCTTAGAAATCGATAATAATATTAATGTCTCATCAGATGAAGGTTATGATTTAGAAATTAAAAATGACCGCATAATAATAAAAGGATCTACTAAAGAGGGAATATATAGGGGTTGGCAAAGTTTAATTCAAATTATTGAATTAGCTCAAAATAGTGATAATATAGATTATATTCCAACAGGAAATATAATTGACCAACCAGAATATGGATATAGAGGAACTATGCTTGATGTTGCTCGTCATTTTTTTAATTTAGATGAAGTAAAAAGACACATAGATTTAGTTTCATATTATAAAATAAATCATTTACATCTTCATTTGAGTGATGACCAAGGATGGAGAATTGAAATAAAATCTTGGCCAAAATTGACTGAAATAGGCTCTTTAACTGAAGTTGGAGGAGGTAAAGGTGGATTTTTTACTCAGGAACAGTATAAGGAAATTGTAAGTTATGCTGCTTCAAAATTTATAACAATAGTGCCTGAAATTGAGATACCAGGACATATTAATTCTGCATTAGCCTCTTATGCAAAACTAAATTGTGATGGAAAATTAAGAGAGTTATACACTGGAATAGGAGTAGGTTTTAGCACTCTTTGTAATACTGAATATTCATATCAATTTATTGATGATGTTGTAAGAGAGATATCAAGCATAAGTCCTGGGTCATATTTTCATATTGGGGGAGATGAATCATATGCGACTAAAAAAAAGGACTACATAGAATTTATTTCTAGGACTTCTGAAATAGTAAAAAAATATAATAAAACAGTTATTGGTTGGGATGATATTTATTTAGGTGATATTCCACCAAATACAGTATTGCAGTTTTGGAACTATTCCCAAAATGAACCTGGTAATAAAGGACTTGATAATATTTTAAATGGGCTAAAAAAACAACCTAAGGTTTTGGTTTCTCCTGCAGCATTAATGTATTTAGACATGAAATATGACAGTCTAACAAAACTTGGATTAAATTGGGCGGGTTTTATAGATGTAAAAAAAGGATATGATTGGTCAATTGAAAAACTTTTTCCAGAAATCCCTGGTGACAAAATTATTGGAGTTGAGGCGCCGCTTTGGACTGAAACTACAAGTAATTCATCTGAATTAGAGTTTTTAACTTTACCTCGATTACCAGGATATGCTGAAATAGGATGGACTAAAACTAGCCTAAGAGACTGGTCAGAATATAAGTATCGTTTGGCAAAGCACTCATTAATCTGGCGAAGTAAAAATATAAATTATTATCCTTCACCTTTAATTCAGTTGGAGGAAGAAAAATCTAATTAAATAATTCAAAATTTGTAATTTAAAAGATAGTAACCTTCTCTTTCTTTTTTTTGCATTCCAATTGTTTCATCCATAAATTTGTTTCTGTCAAGTCTACTTTTAAAAAGCCAAATACAAACAGAATTTTTACTATGATAAATTGCTTTTAATTCATCATCAATTTCACAGATTTTTTTTGGAATATCAGTTTTTATACAAATCATCTATTTAAATTTTTAAGAAAAGTTTAATTATTACAAATAAGTTTAAAACTATAATAATTTGAAAATAAATCTTACAATTTAACCATACAGTTTTGTGCAGCAGATTTATAAACAGCCTCCACGACCCGAATATCTCTTAGTCCTTCTTCACCAGGTACGATCATAGTTTTATTGTTCAAAATGGAGTCTGCATCGTCATCCATTTGTTTAGCCTGTTGATTGTCTAATGGGAAATTAATTATAGTACCATTAGACATGCTACCATTATTACCACTGTATGAAGAATGAGGTTGCATTTTGAGCCATCCTTTTTCATAACTAACGTGTAGGTGATTCATTTGAATGCCAAAACTTGTTTGACAAGCCGCACGAGCACCACTGGGAAACTCAAGCTGAAACATTACAGTTTCTTCTACTTCATGATATATTTTAGGTCGAGTTGTAAATGATTTAGCCAAAACAGAAATAGGTTCTTCACCAGTAGCTAATCTTGCACCTTGTAGGGCATAAACTCCCATGTCTGCCATAGAACCGCCACCCATTTTCTTCTTTTGTTTCCAATGATCGGTTCTTCCGTCAAAGTAACCCGCTGCTGAAGTAATCATCTTAATTTGACCAAAAGGTTTTTCTTTACCTACTTTCATATAAGCTTGAATATTTGGGTCATGCTGACATCTATATCCTATTGCAAGTTTAACATTATTATCCTTGCATGCTTTAATCATGGCTTCGCACTGAGCAACTGATGGAGCCATAGGCTTTTCGCACCAAACATGCTTTCCTGCATTTGCAGCTCTTATAGTATATTCAGCATGCATTGAGGGTGGTAATACCACATAGATTACATCAATTTCGGAATTATTTGCTATTTCATTATAATTTTGATAGTTGTATATGTTTTTATCCTTTATATTGTATTTTTTCTGCCATATCGGAATTTTTTCTGGACTACCAGTTACTATTCCCTTCAATTCACAATTTTTAGTCAATTCAAGGGCTGGAGCAAGTAAATAAGTACTGTAGTACCCTAGTCCCACTAATGCAACTCCTAATTTTTCTTTTTTTGGATTTTTGGTTGACAATAAAATATTAGGTGCAAAAACAGAAGAGGCGGCAACAATTCCAGTCTTCTTGATAAATTTACGTCTCTTATTGTTCATAAGCTAAAAGAATTTTTTGGCAACATATTGAAAAAAAACATTTTATACAATTTTTTTCTATTTATATGGATGTGTATTCTAAAGTAAATTAATCTTAATTAGAAAGAAAATCTAGAGCTATAGCAACACTTTCTTTTGGCCTTTCTTCCATTGGAATATGACCTGTTTTAGGCATAATAACTATTTTGATATTATTTAAATGAGCTTTAAATTTTTTAGAATCTTCTACTGGAATCCATTCGTCATTCTCTCCCCAAAGCACAAGGGCAGGTGATTGAATTAAAGATAAACGGTCTGTGTAATTTTCACGTTCTATAAATGATCGATCTATAAATGCTTCTCGATTTCCTTCAAATAATGTTAAATCATAATAACGATCAATGGTCTCATTAGAAATTAAATCATCATTATAATAAACTTCTTTTAGGTTCTTTCTCACAAAACTTTTTGGTGTTATATAACGAATAAAAATGTTTAGAATAGGGGTTTTAGCTAATTTGATAACCATCGGAGTAGAATCAAAAGGAAAGCCACTTGGATTTAGCAATAAAAGCTTGTTTACTTTTTGATCATGATAAGAAGCGTATAGCCATGAGACCAATCCTCCCAATGAGTTTCCTCCCAGATGAAACTTTTCTATACCAAGTTTGTCTAAAAAGGCATCTAAAAAATTTACATAATCTAAAGAGGAATAACGTTTTTGTTGATCTTTTCCAGTTAAACCATAAGCTGGAAGATCTAGGCGTATTACTCTATAAGTTTTAATTAATTCCTCGGTCCATGCATCCCAAGTATGAAGTGATGCACCTGTACCATGAATCAAAACTATAGGATATCCTTGACCTTGATCACGATAATGTATTTTTATTCCTTTTACCTCTATAAATGAAGAGGGTGAGGCAGCGTATTTGGGAGCTAATTCTTCAAAACTTTTGTCCGGAGAAATGCTAAAAATTAAGAGAAATAAAATTCCAAGGGTCAAAAAAATCAAAAATTTTTTTAGATAAGTTTTCATCAAAATTTTAATTAATATGGTAGATATGAAAGACCATTAAATTTTAACCATTTATTATAAATCCACTTTTTATAATTTCTTCTTATTATCTTTAGCCTCTGCAAAAAATTAAATCTAAATTATATAAAAAAAACAAAATGCAAAACAGGAAATCTTTTAATTATCTTACAGTCTCATTAATTGTTTTATCTATACTTTTTTTTAGTTGTAATCAATTAAAAAAAACAAACTCCGATTCATGGGCTTCTTTGGCGCCATTGCCATTAGACCCTGTTATTGAAGCTAAAATTGATGAAATACTTCCTAAACTTACTTTAGAACAAAAAGTTGGACAGGTAATTCAGGCCGATAGTGGATCAGTAACTCCAGATGAAGTTAGAGAGTATCGATTAGGGTCTGTCTTGAGTGGAGGTAATTCTGCTCCTGGTCCATTACCATATGCTGAAGCAAAAGCATGGCTCGAAATGGCAGATAAATATTACAATGCTTCAATTGATAGTGAGGGAGTTGAAATAGCAATTCCTATGATATGGGGAATTGATGCTGTACATGGTCATGCGAATTTGAAGGGAGCTATAATTTTTCCTCATAATGTTGGTTTAGGTGCAATGAATAATCCTGATTTAATTGAAAAAATTGCAAAAATAACTGCTCATGAATTAACCATATCTGGACATGATTGGACTTTCGCACCTACACTTGCAGTACCACAAGATTTGAGATGGGGAAGGACTTATGAAGGTTTTTCTGAAAACCCTGATATTGTTAATTCTTATGGAGATAGAATTGTTGTTGGTTTACAAGGTCAATTTGATTCTGATGATTTTATGGGAAAGGGAAAAGTCATATCTAGTGCTAAACATTTCTTAGCTGATGGCGCAACTCAAAATGGAGTAGATCAAGGTGATGCTCTGATAAATGAAGAAGCATTAAGTAAAATTCATGCTGCTGGATATTATAGTGCAATTCCTGCTGGTGTACAAACAGTTATGGCTTCATTTTCTAGTTGGCAAGGTAGAAAACTACATGGTGATAAAGAATTGTTAACTAACGTATTGAAAGGAAAAATGGGTTTTAATGGATTCGTAGTTGGAGATTGGAATGGACATGGCCAAGTACCAGGATGCATCAATACGGATTGTGCACAATCTTTAAATGCTGGATTGGATATGTATATGGCGCCAGATAGTTGGAAAGGTTTATATAAAAACACTTTAAAGCAAGTAAAAGATGGCACGATTTCTATGGAACGTTTAAATGATGCTGTTCGTCGTATTCTTAGAGTAAAGCTTATATCTGGCATTTTTGAAAAAGGCGCACCAAGTACCAGACTAAATGCTGGTAACGAAAGTTTATTGGCTTTACCAAAAAATAGAGAAATTGCAAGACAAGCAGTAAGAGAATCTATGGTTTTACTTAAAAACAATAATCAAGTTTTGCCAATTGATAATTCTAAAACAATATTGGTTGTTGGAGATGGAGCTGAAAGTATTTCAAAAGCTAGTGGTGGATGGACTCTTTCTTGGCAAGGAACTGGTCATACTAATGATGAATTCCCTAATGGAGCATCTATACTAGAAGGAATTAAGGAAGCTGTAAATCAAGGAGGTGGTAAATTAATCTATTCTCCAAAAGGGGATACTTCAATAAAAGCTGATGTTGTGATTGCAGTATATGGAGAAGATCCATATGCAGAATTTCAAGGTGATAGGGAAAATTTAGATTTTGTTTCTAATGGATTTGATGTTAACAAATTGGGGATATATAAAAACAAAGGAATTCCTGTAGTGTCTGTCTTCTTATCTGGACGTCCTATGTGGACTAATCCAGAAATTAATAATTCCGATGCCTTTGTTGCTGCATGGTTACCAGGAAGTGAAGGAGGTGGTATTTCAGATCTTTTATTTCAAAGAGATCCTTCTTATGATTTTGTTGGAAGATTATCTTTTTCATGGCCTGCTAGTGCTTTAGTTATAGAAAATGATGAACCACTATTTAAGCTTGGTTATGGACTTAGCTATGATAGGAGTGAAAACATAAATTTATTGTCAGAAAAATCTGGACTAGAAAATAATAATGTAGCTTCAACAGGTCAATTTTTTAGCAAAGGAGCAGCAGTTCCTCCATGGGGACTATGGTTAATTTCTGATGATTTATCAAAGCAAATTGCAAGTTTTCCAACATCTTTTGGAGGGTTGATTTTTAGCAAAACGGATCATATGGCTCAAGAAGATGCACTACGAATTAATTGGACTAGATCAGATGGAGATTATTTTAGAATCTCATCCTCTAATTCAAATGACATGTCGCGACAGTCTAATGGTGCTATGGAATTAACATTTAACGCTAAATCATTTAATAACTCTGATGCTATAGTAAAGATTGGTCAATGTGATAATAGTATAAATTGTGATAATACAATAGAGATTAAAATAAGTGGAGACTGGAGAGAGTATCGAATTAGCTTAAGTTGTTTTGAAAAATTAGGAGTAGACATGACCAAAGTTACTTCTGCATTATTAATAAAAGGACAAAAGGGAGTTGATATAGGTTTGAGTGATGTTCGTTTGGAGTCAGATATAGATGCTAAACCAGGTTGTGATGGAAATTAATATTTTATAATATGAGATTATGGCTAAAATTTATAGATTTACATCATGAAAAATAAATTATTCTTTTTATTCGTAACTATTCTTTTATTTGGTTGTTCACAATCAAATAAAATATCTATTAATAAGCTTGAAGGTTCTCCAGAATATGAAAATGCTAAGCTTGAAATTCAAAATTCAACTAATAACGAAGATGAATATTCATTTTCATTTGAAATTGATCAATATGAACTTGGCACTCAAACATTAAATGCAAAAGAGAATGAACTTGCAAATTCAAGTAAAGGTCAGCATATTCATTTTATTGTAAATAATGGCCCTTATTCTGCTCATTATTCAGATAATTTCAAAAAAAAATTGGATAAAAGTAACAATGTTATTTTAGCTTTTTTATCAAGATCTTATCATGAGTCTGTTAAGAACCCTAATGCTTATGTTTTAACTCAAGTTGGTGATGGAGATAAAATTGATTTAACTAGTCCATTTCTTTTTTACAGTAGACCAAAAGGTGTTTATAAAGGAAAAGATACAAAGAAGCTACTCTTAGATTTTTATTTAGTTAATACCTCTATTTCTCCTAGTGGGAATAAAGTAAGAGCAACAATACAGGATACTGAATTTATTATTGATGAGTGGGCTCCTTATTACATAGAGGGATTAAAAAAAGGAAATGTATCAATAAAATTAGAATTATTAAACTCTAAGGGAGAGCTTGTTGATAGTCCATTCAATCCTTCTATAAGAAATGTTGTTCTTGAATAATTTAATATCTAAATAAAAAAGTAAATAATTAAAATAATTTTTTAATAATTATTTGAATTTGAATATGGAAAAGAAGAGTGGTGAAGATCAATTTTTAGTTTTTCTCCTATCAATATGTAACCAAAAGTAAATTCTACTTTTATTTCATTTCCTTTTGTGTCAGTAAAAAAATAGTTACCCATACAAAAGGCGCGACTTTTTTCAAGTATAAGTCCAGCATTTTCAAATCTTACATTAGCCCATGGTTTTAAAGCAAAACCTTTATCCTCTATACAAGCTCTGTTCTTTCCAGAAATGAAATATGATATAGCTTTTGGTTTAGTTTGTCTAAACTGTTCAGTTTGACATTTGGTGGGTTTAAATAAAACTTCACCAGAATTAAATGCATAAAGTTCATCAATAAACTTGTTTGTATAATTTTCACATTCGCTACGATTATCTTTTAGGGATCCAATTTTAATTATTCCCTCTCCCCATAATTTTTGCACTTCGATTATTTGCTTTTCTGTTATCATTTCTAATTTTCTAAAAATTTATAAAATTTCTTTCAATATAGATTAAGAAAATTAATTATTAAAAAAATTATGTAACGTTTGCTTCTCATATAAAAAAATGTTAAGTTTGCGTTACATTAACAAAAAATATAAAACTATGGAATATCAAACTGCACTTTTAATACCGATTTTTGGAATATTAACTGGAATCATTATACCATTAGCGGTATTTATTTGGCTGTATAAAGATGCAAAAGGAAAAAGAGAGACTATACTAGAAATATCTAAACACTTGGATGAACCTGCCAAATTGGAAGAGTTATTAAAAATTTTTGATGAGAGAAAAAAAGAACCCATAGATTATCGTAGGGGAGGAGTAATTACAATCTTTGTTGGTATAGGTTTATACATGCTTGGTTTTTTAGCATTAGGAAAAGTACTAGAAGGTCTTGGAGCTTTAGTTGGTTTAATTGGTATTGGAACTATGATTGCTGGATACCTATACCCAAATACAGGTAAAGAATTAACTGATGCTGTTGAAGAGTTTGAAAAGAAGTAAAATTGGGAAGAAATCATAAAAAGCTTCTAAATAACTTAGAAGAATTTAGAAAATCTAAAGGTTTAACTCAGCAGGAATTATCAATTGCTGCAGAAGTTTCTAGAAAGAGTATTAATGCTATTGAAAATGGTATATATATTCCATCAACGGTTTTAGCTCTTAAAATTGCAAATACTCTAGATTGTAAAGTTGAGGATTTATTTAAACTTCTTTAAAGCTAAATTCTTTTTATTTTATTTAAGTTCATAAATATCTTTAGATCTTAAATTATATTGTTGCATCTAATTTATTTTTTTTTATATTTAACGTCGAAAATTTAAGAACTTAAACATTAAAAAATGAAAAAATTATTCCTTGTCTTAGCCCTTTTTGGACTTATGACTAGTGTCTCAGCAAACACATTAACAACAATTGACTCAGAAGTCATTGAAAATGAAATAATAACTCAAGAAATGGATGAGGGTGGTGATCAAGATGATTCTGCTCAGGAGCCCATTGGATTTACTCAGGAAGCAAAGAAAAGATTTATAGAGGGTGGGCCAGGATTTATGGGAATTGTTTTAATTTGTCTTATTCTTGGTTTAGCAATTTCAATTGAAAGAATTATATTTTTAAATCTTTCCACTACCAACACTAAAAAATTAACTGATGGTGTTCAAGAAGCTCTTTCTTCAGGTGGAGTTGATGCTGCTAAAGAACTTTGTAGAAATACTAAAGGTCCTGTAGCATCTATTTTTTATCAAGGATTAGATAGAGCTAATGAGGGTGTAGAAAGTGCTGAAAAAGCTGTAATTGCCTACGGAGGTGTTCAAATGGGTCAGTTAGAAAAAAATGTTTCTTGGATTTCACTTTTTATTGCATTAGCTCCAATGCTTGGATTTATGGGGACCGTAATAGGAATGATTAATGCTTTTGATAAAATCGAGGCTGCTGGAGATATGCAACCATCATTAGTTGCGGGAGGTATTAAAATTGCTCTTTTAACAACAGTTTTTGGACTAATTGTGGCTATAATCTTGCAAGTATTTTATAATTATATTGTAGCAAAAATTGACAGTATTGTTAATGATATGGAGGATGCATCTATAACATTAGTAGATATTCTTGTTGCTCATAAAAAATAATTTATAAAAATGAAGTTAGAAAATATTATTAAAATTGTTTGTGCAGTATTAGGTTTATTAGGGGTTATTTTTCTATTTAGAATTTTAGCCACTGGTGATGATGATATAAAGATGGCTGCTTCTATGGGAGATTTCAGTTTAATTTCACCACTTATTTCTCTATCAATGTTTATTCTTTTTATAACTGTAGCAGTAACAATTATTTTTTCTTTGATTAATCTTGCTAGCAATCCAGGTAAACTAAAAAAATCCATGATTTTTATTGGTTTTTTGATAATTGTTATAGGAATTGCTTATGCTTCATCCTCAGGTGTTGAAACACCAATGAAAGATGGACAAGTTTTATCAGCATCTGGATCAAAATGGGTTGGTACTGGTATTAGAGTTTTTTATATTCTAGCATCAGTTGCAGTTTTATCAATGATAGCTTTTGGAGCAAGAAATATTATAAAAAAGTAAAATATGGCTAGAAGATCTGCACCTGAAGTTAATGCTGGTTCAATGGCCGATATAGCTTTTTTATTACTAATCTTTTTTTTAGTAACGACTACAATAGAAACTGATAGTGGATTAAACAGAAAGCTTCCTCCAATTGAAGATGTAGTTGATCCTCCAATAATTAAAGAAAAAAATATTTTACCTGTCGTGATAAATAAAAACAATCAGCTTTTGGTAGAAGAGGAATTAGTTGAGTTGAAAGATCTAAGATCTGTAGCTATGGATTTTCTGGATAATGGAGGAGGGAAAGGAGAAGATGCTTGTGATTTTTGTCGAGGCAAGAGAAGCCCCTCTTCATCAGATAATCCTGAAAAAGCAATAATTTCTTTAAAGAATGATCGTGAAACTGCTTATAAAGTATATATATCTGTTCAAAATGAGTTAGTTGCTGCTTACAATGAATTAAGAAATAGAGAGTTTAGTAGATTGTATCCAAGCATGCAAATGAATTTTATTGAAGCTCAAAAAATTTATGATGATCCTAGAACATCGATTGATAGAAAATTAGATTTAAAACCCAAACTTTCGATAGTTAAGGGAATGTTTCCAATGAAATTATCCGAAGCAGAACCTAGTAAAACAAGTTAAATTATAAATATGTCTAAGTTTAAAAAGAAAAAAGGAGGAGATTTACCTGCAATTTCTACAGCTTCATTGCCAGATATTGTTTTTATGTTACTTTTCTTTTTTATGGTAGCTACAGTTATGCGAGATAGTACGTTAATGGTAGTTAACGTTTTGCCAACTGCAGATCAAATTCAGAAATTAGATAAGAAAGATAGAGTTATGTACATATATGCAGGAAAACCTTCTAGTAGATATACTGATAAATATGGAACGGGAGCCCGAATTCAATTAAATGATAAATTTGCAACTGTTGAAGAGGTAGGAGCTTTTGTTTTAGCTGAAAGAGCTGCAAAAAGGCAAGAACTTCAGAATGTTTTAACTACTTCATTGAAAGTTGACGGTCAAACTAAAATGGGTCTAGTTTCTGATATAAAACAAGAATTAAGGAAAGTCCAAGCTTTAAAAATAAATTATACTACACGAATTGGTGATTATACTCAAAATTTAAATTGAGTTCAGAATAGTTTTATTATTTTAATCTTTTTATGTAAATATAATTTTCAATATTTTAAGCTTTTTCTATTAATAAGTAAAATGCGAAAGTTATTATTTATTTTTTTCTTATTTGCTCAATTTAGTTTAACTGCTCAATCATTAAAAAAAGATAAAACGGGATTTTATAGAGAGGACCAGATATATACGGGATTTTCATTTATTTCATTAGAATCAAATAATAAATCTTTTAGTCAAAGAGGTTTATCTAGTCATTTTCAAATTGGAATTGTAAGAGATATTCCATTAATCTCCTCTGGAAAATTAGCGATTGGTGTAGGTTTAGGGTATTCTTATCAAAACTATAATTCTAATTTAATTAGATTTAATATTGATAATCAAGATCCAATTTTTATTGTAAATAACACACTTAAACAAAAATCTAAATTAGCTTTTAATTTTATTGAATTTCCAATTTCTTTGAGATGGAGGAATTCCTCAATTAATGATTATCAATTTTGGAGAGTCTATTCAGGAATTAAATTTCAAAGAAATATTCTTTCTAAATTAAAATATAGTAGCAATGAAATTAAAAATATATCTGATGAAGTTAATAAGTGGAATAAAGATTTGTATTTAAGCTTTGGTTATAATACTTGGAATTTTTATTTTTCATATGGATTGAATCAAATAATCAAAAATTTAAGAGATCAATATTCTAATAAATCCTTTGAAGTTAAACCATTAAAAATTGGTTTGATTTTTTACATTTTATAATTCTTTTCTCATTCTTGATATTGGAATTTCTAATTGTTCTCTGTACTTAGCTACCGTTCTTCTAGCTACATTATAACCTTTTTCTTTTAAAAGTTTTGAAATTTCTTCGTCTGTAATGGGATTAGATTTATCTTCTTTATTTATTAATGATTCCAAAATATTTTTTATTTCAATTGAAGAAATATTTTCACCATCTTCATTTTTAAAACCTTCAGAAAAAAAGGTTTTAAGTAATTTAATTCCATAGGGAGTATCAATATATTTGCTGTTAGCAACTCTAGAAATAGTAGAAATATCCATATTAATCTTTTCAGCTATATCTTTTAGAATCATAGGCTTTAATTTTCTTTCATCTCCTGTTAAAAAATATTCTTTTTGAAAGTCAATTATAGCATCAATTGTTAATGATAATGTTTGATATCTTTGTTCTATAGCATTAATAAACCATTGAGCAGAATCTAGTTTTTGCTTAATAAACAATATAGCATCATTGTCTGATTTAGTTTTATTTTTATTGTTAACGTATCCTTCCAGCATTTCTCTATATGAGTTAGAGATTTTCAAATGCGGAGAATTTCTATTGTTTAGGGAAACTTCAATAGCACCTTCTTCAATAGTTAAAATAAAATCTGGTATAATTTGATTAGCAGTTAAATTTGAGGATGTTGAAATCCCGGGCTTTGGATTTAATTTTGAAATTTCATCAATTGCATTTTTTAATTCTATTTGTGAAATTTTATATTTTTCTTGAAGTTTTGAAAAATTCTTTTTTGAAAATAAATCAAAGTCTTTTTTAAGAATTTCTTTGGCTAATAATGTTTCAGATTTAGGATTTTTTTTCTTTTTCAATTGAATAATTAGTGATTCTTTAAGTGATCTTGATCCAATTCCTGGTGGATCTAGAGTTTGAATTAATTTCAGTACTTTATTCAATTCATCATCACTAACTAGTAGATTTTGGGTGAATGCTAAATCATCAATTATTTCGTCATTTGTCCTTCTAATATATCCACTATCATCAATACTTCCTATTAAAAATTCTGAAATTTTAGTTTCTTTTTCATCAAAAATTAAATTTCCCATTTGCTGCAATAAATTTTGATGAAAACTTATTTCTCCAGATATATTAATTGATTTTTCGTCTTCAGTTGAGTAATTATTTGAATTGAATTTATAAAGAGGTGTTTCATCATTATTTATATATTCATTTATTTCAATTTCTTTTGAATCTTTAATTTCTGAATTTTCATAAAGATCATCTAGGGAATCAGTATTTTGATTTTCAATTCCTTTTTCTAGCGCTGGGTTTTCGCCAATTTCATTTTGAATTTTCTGTTCTAAATCTAAAGTTGAAAGTTGAATAAGTTTCATCAACTGTATTTGTTGTGGAGATAATTTTTGAGATAATTTTAATTTTAGATTTTGTTTTAACATTATTTGATATTAAAAATTTGCATTTTGAGGTGTTCTTGGAAAAGGTATAACATCCCTAATATTATTCATTCCAGTAACAAATTGAACTAATCTTTCAAAGCCTAAACCAAATCCACTATGAGGAACACTTCCAAATTTTCTTAGCTCTATATACCACCACAATTCTTTTTCTTCAATTTCTAATTCTTTCATTCTTTTTTGTAAAACATCTAATCTTTCCTCTCTTTGAGAACCACCGACAATTTCTCCTATGCCAGGAAAGAGTATATCCATCGCGCCAACTGTTTTTTTATCATCATTTAATCTCATGTAGAAGGCTTTAATTTTAGCAGGGTAATCAAAAACAATTACTGGACATTTAAAATGTTTTTCAACTAGAAATCTTTCATGTTCACTTTGAAAGTCAATTCCCCAGTTTTCAATAAGATACTTGAACTTCTTTTTTTTGTTTTTAGATGATCTTTTTAAGATATTAAATGCTTCTGTATAACTTACTCTTTTAAATTTATTTTTAACAACAAAGTTTAATTTTTCAATAAGATTCATGGAGTTTCTTTCTTGAAGTGGTTTATTCTTATCCTCATTAATTTGTCTTTCATTTAAATAAAACAAATCGTCGGAACAAGTTTTTAATATTTTATTTAGAATCGATATTATAAATTCTTCCGCTAAATCCATATTTTTATTAAGGTCGTAAAAAGCCATTTCAGGTTCAATCATCCAAAATTCAGCAAGGTGTCTAGATGTATTAGAGTTTTCAGCTCTAAAAGTTGGTCCAAAGGTATATACCTCTCCAAGACCTAAAGCATATGCTTCAGCTTCTAATTGACCTGAAACAGTTAAATTCGTTTCTTTACCAAAAAAATCTTCACTAAAATCAATCTGATTTTTATTATTTAGTTTAAGCGAGTTAGGATCTAATGTAGAAACACGAAACATTTCTCCTGCACCTTCAGCATCACTTCCTGTAATTATGGGAGTATTAATATAATAGAAATTCTTTTTCTGGAAAAATTCATGAATTGCAAAAGATAAAGCAGATCTAATTCTCATTACTGATGAAAAAGTTGAAGTTCGAATTCTAAGGTGAGCTTTTTCTCTTAAAAATTCTAGACTATGTTTTTTTGGTTGAATAGGGTATTCATCGGGATTAGATTCCCCAATAACTTTTAATTCTTTTACCCTAAGTTCAAATTTTTGACCCCTTCCTTGACTTTCAATTAAATCTCCGTAGATATTTAAAGAAGCTCCAGTATTAATTTTTTTTAAAAGAGATTCATCAATTTTATCATATTCAATTACACATTGCAAGTTTTGAGAAGTTGAGCCATCATTTATAGATATGAATCGGTTTCCTCTAAAAGTTTTAACCCAACCATTGATAAAATGACTTTTATTCAAATTTTTATTTGATAATAATTTTGCAATTTTTATTCCATTCATTTTAACAACTTTCTTTTTTCAAAGATAAGTTTATTTAAAATTTATAAATAATCTTTTAATATTAAAATCTATTAGCCTTACCTTTTATAAGCGATTTTTGAAATGAAATTAATAGGGATGGAAGTAAGATTAAGTTAGACATCAATGCTATAAGAAGAGTAATAGAAACAAGCCCTCCTAGGGCTTGAGTCCCACCAAAATTTGATGAAATAAAAACGGAAAACCCAAAGAATAATATTATTCCGCTGTAAAATAGACTAATTCCAGTTTCTCTTAAAGCTTTGTATACTGATGAATTTATTTTCCATTCAGAAGCAATTAATTCTTGTCTGTATTTTGCTAAATAATGGATTGTAAAATCCACAGAAATCCCAAAAGCTATACTAAAAACTAGAATTGTTGATGGTTTTAGAGGTATTCCAATTAAACCCATTAATCCAGCAGTGATTATTAGTGGTAAGATATTTGGTATTAAAGAAATTAAAATCATTTTAAATGATCTAAACATTAATGCCATAAAAATTGAGATTAGTAAAATAGCAAAAGCCAGTGAAAGGAAAAGATTTTTAATAAGAAATTTTGTTCCTTTTAAAAATAAAATTGCTTTTCCAGTAATTTTTACATCATAGCGATCTTCTGAAAAAAGATTTTTAATTTTTTTATTTAGATTAGATTCTATTTCTTCTATTCTTTCAGTATTTATGTCTTTCATAAAAGTTGTAATTCGACCAAATTGAGCAAGGCTATCCATATAATTAAGCAAAAGATTATTTTTTTTGCCAGGATTAAATATATATGGTAGAATAAAATTATTTTCTTGAGATGTTGGAAGATTATAATATTTTGGATTACCATTATAAAATGCTTGTTTTGAAAATTTTATTCCATTTACAATTGAAATAGGAATTGATAGTTCAGGGATTTCAGAAATAAATTTTTGTAAATTATCCATTCTCTTTAACGTAGAAAGTTTTGTAATTCCATTTTGTCTTTTAGTGTTTATAAAAATTTCTAAAGGAATAATTCCATTAAAATTATTATCAAAAAATTTAATTTCTTTAAAAAACTTCAATTTTTTTGGCATATCATCCAATAAGCTTCCGGAGGTTTTTAAATTATAAATTCCAATTATACCGATGACTAGAGTAATTAGAGAAATTAAATATACTTTTGGTTTGTTGTCTCTAACCATTTTTTCGTTCCATTTTAAATAATTTTCTATATATATATTTTTTAAATGTTTTAGATGTATTTTTTTAGGGACATTCATATAGCTATATGAAATAGAAACTAACACAAGTGCAAGAAAAAATATACATATAATATTTAATGAAGCTAAAATTCCAAATTCTTGAAGAACTTTACTTTTAGTTAAAATGAAAGTTGCAAATCCAGAGGCTGTTGTTAAATTAGTTAGTAAAATTGCATTTCCAATTTTAATAATTACTTCTTTAAGAGATTGTTGTTTATTATTATTTTTAGAATACTCTTGTTGATATTTATTTATCAGAAATACACAATTAGTAACCCCAATAATTATTATTAAAGGAGGTATTAATGCTGTTAAAACTGTTATTTCATAGTTTAAAAGGCCGAGCGTTCCAAAAGACCACATTACTCCAATTGAGACAACAAGCAAAGAAATCAAAGTAGCTCTTATAGATCTAAAAAAAAGAAAAAATATAATTGAAGTGACAAGTATGGCACTTAAAACAAAAAATCCAATTTCATCAATAATATTCTGGGCATTAAGAGTTCTAACATATGGCATTCCAGATATTCTGACATCTATATTTGATTTTATTTCAAATTCATTAATTAATGGGATTAGTTTTTTGAAAATAAAATCTTTTCTTAAAGGCGTATTGATAATTTTCTTATCCATATAGAGAATAGATCTTATAGATTCAGAGGTTTTATTATAAATTAAATTTTCATAAAAAGGAAGTTCATTAAATAGCTTTTCTTTACTATCTATATTTATATTTTCTACAATTAATTTTTTGTTTTTTGAATCTTTTTTTAGTTCGATTAAATTATTTGTTGAAAGAATTGATTCGATTTCTTCAAAATTTGATAATTTATAATTCAAATCATTCCATAATTTTTGATTTTTATTATTTAAAAAAATAGAATCATTTATACCAATAGAAATAATGTTTCCTTCTTCACCAAAATAATTTTTAAAAGAGGAATATTTAATGTTTTCAGGATGATCAGCAGGCAATAGATTGGCTTCAGTAAAAGTAAATTGAACATTTTTCCAATGAGAAGAAAAGAAAATAGTGAGTGCAATTATTAGTAAAATAAATATTATCCTATTTTTTAAGATAAGTTTTGATATAAATTCCCAAAAATTCCATTTTTGTTTATTCTTCATGAAATTTGTAGATAGGATGAAATAACCAGGTAATATTAAACAGTTAGAATTTCTTTTTCTTTATTCAAATATATTGAATCTACTTTTGATATATATAGATCCGTTAAATCTTGGACATCCACTTCATAATTATTTTGAATATCCTCTGAAACATTAATTTTTTTTATATCATTATTAGCATCTTTCCTAATATTTCTAATGGTAATCTTTGTTCTTTCAGATTCCATTTTAGCCATTTTGGCTAATTCTTTTCTTCTTTCCTCTGTAAGAGCAGGAACATTAATTATAATTGATTCACCATTATTCATAGGATTAAAACCTAAGTCGGCTATTTGAATAGCTTTTTCGATTTCTTGAAGCATACTTTTTTCCCAAGGGTTTATGGTTAATGTTCTAGCATCAGATATGTTAATATTTGCAACCTGAGATAATGGAGTTAATGTTCCATAATAATCAATTTTTATACTGTTTAACATGTTTGGGTTTGCTTTACCAGCTCTAATATTAATCATTGACTTATCAAGATGGGAAAGAGATTCTTCCATTTTTTCCTTTGCAAGCTGGATAATAAAGTCTAATTCTTCATTCATGATTATAAATCAACTCTTGTTCCAATTTTTTCACCCTTAATAATGTTTTTTAAGTTACCAGGAATATTAATATCAAAAACTATAATAGGTAATTTGTTTTCTTGACTTAAGGTAAATGCAGTAGTATCCATAACTTTTAATCCTTTTTTCAAAACTTCGTCAAATGATAAAGAATCAAATTTCACAGCTTCTTTATTTTTTTCTGGGTCTAAATTATAGATGCCATCTACTCTAGTTCCTTTTAAAATTACATCAGCATTTATTTCTACTGCTCTTAGTACAGCAGCTGAGTCTGTAGTAAAAAAAGGATTGCCAGTTCCTGATCCAAAAATTACAACTCGATTTTTTTCTAGATGCCTAACAGCTCTTCTTTTTATGTAAGGCTCAGCAATTGCTTCAATCTTTATTGCTGTTTGAAGTCTGGTCTGGATTCCATTATTTTCTAAACAAGTTTGAAGAGCTAAACCATTTATAACAGTTGCTAACATTCCCATGTAGTCTGCCTGAACCCTATCCATTCCTTTACTTGCTCCTGAAACACCTCTAAAAATATTTCCACCTCCAATTACTATTGCAATTTGAACTCCATCATTATAGATTTCTTTTATTTCTTTAGAATAATTATCTAATTTAATTGGATCTATTCCATTAGTTTTATCTCCCATTAAAGCTTCACCACTTAGTTTAAGAAGGATTCTTTTATATTTCATGATTTATAGTTGTTACAAATATAAAAATTAAAAAAACTCTGTTAATTGTTGTTTGTTTTATTTTACATTCAAAAATTTAATAATTTAATTGAAAGTAAATTTCATAGCATTTTTTACTAAATATTTGCCAGAAGATATTCTTCGTAAACTCTTTAAGTGAGCACCTGAATTCAAAGCTTTTCCGAAGTCATTAGCGATTGATCTTATATAAGTTCCTTTTCCACATTCTATCAAAAAATCAATTTCAGGTAAATTAATTTTAGTTATCTGAAATTTTTTTACAAAAACTATTCTTTGTTTAATTTCTGTTTTTTTTCCTTCTCTTGCTAATTCATATAATCTTTTACCGTTTTTTTTAATTGCAGAATAAATAGGAGGAGTTTGATATATTTCTCCTATAAAATTTGGCAAAACCTCATTAATTAAATTTTTATCAATATGATCTATTTCATAAAAATTATCAATTGGACTTTCAAGATCGAATGATGGGGTAGTAGAGCCTAAAATAAAAGTTCCACTATAAATTTTTAAATTATTTTGAAGCTTAGAAATTTCCTTTGTCATTTTCCCAGTACAGATTATCAACAAACCTGTTGCCAATGGGTCTAAAGTTCCTGCATGACCAACTTTAATTTTTTTAATTTTATAATTTAGCATTATAGTATTTCGAATTTTTTTTACAACATCAAAAGAAGACCAACTATATGGTTTATCAACTAATAAGATGGTCCCATTGATAATTTCTTCTCTAGATTTATTATTTAATAAATACTCCATAATAAATTGAAAAAAATCCTAATACTAAACAATAAAACCCAAAATATTTTAATTTACTTTTTCTAACTAATATAATCATCCACCTACACGCAAAAATACCAGTTATAAAAGCACTTATAAATCCAGTAATCAATGGAGTTATTTTTACATTTGAAGTATAATTTTCTATTTCAAAGAGACTTTTTAAGATACTTCCGAAAATTAGAGGGAGGACCATCAAAAATGAAAATTCAGCAGCGTTAATTCTTTTTACCCCTAATAAAACAGAACAAGAAATTGTTGAACCACTTCTAGATATTCCAGGAAGAATTGCTATTGCTTGAATTATTCCAATTAAAATTGAATTTTTAAACGTAATATCAGATTTGTTATTAAAATTTCTATCACTTAAAAACAAAAATAATGATGTAATTGATAACATTATTCCAACTAGAATCATATTTTGATTAAATAATTTAGAAATTTCTTTTTCATAGAATAAAGCAATTATAACTGCTGGGATCATTGAAATTATAATTTTTATTGATAATGTAAAACCAGGATTTTTTTCAAATTTGAGTAAATCAGAAAAAATTTTGTATACTTTTTTTCTATATACTATAATAGTGCTAAATGCCGTTGCTAAATGAAGAATTAAAGTTAGAAATAAACTTTTTTCATCATTTAAATCTACATTTAAAAAGACTTTACCAATTTCAATGTGACCGCTAGATGAAATAGGTAGAAATTCAGTAAGTCCTTGAATAATGCCAAGTATTATCGATTCCAGTATAGTCATTTGGAATTTTTATTCTTCACTAAAATTGAAAAAATTGCAAGTATAAATCCAAGGATAACTATAGTTGGAGCTAGCTTTATTCTTCTAAAATTAAAAATTTCGGGATTAAAAACTTTAGGATCTTTACTGCCTCCACCTGACATTAATAAAAAACCTAACCCAATAATTGTTAGTGAAATAAGTAAAAAAATGTAATTTTTTTTTCCAAAAAGAATTTTTTTTTGACTCATTTTTTTAAAAGAATTAATATATTTTTTCTGTTTTTAAATTTAAGTACTTTTTAGAGGCAAAAAAAGTGCTTATGAGTGAAATCATAATTCCGATAAATAAAATACTTGTAGAAATTAAAATTATTTCATATTTACCCTCTAAGATTTTTAATTCAGGAAAGTAATTGTTCATTTGATAAAATAACAAAAACAAACCTATTATAGCAAATAATGAACTTATAAGACCTATCTTGAAATGTTGAATCAAGAAAGGTTTTTGAATAAAATATTTTTTTGCACCAACTAATTGCATTGTTTTTATTATAAACCTTTTAGAATAAATGGTCAATCTTATGGAACTGTTTATTAATAAAAAAGCAATAAAAAGAAATAAAATAGATGTAAACATTAACAGGTAAGAAATTTTTTTAATGTTGTTATTTAAAATATTAATAAGAGGTTCGTCAAAAATAACCTCATTAACAAATTTATTTTTCTTAATGGAATTACTTAGATTTTTTAAAAAGATATTATTTATAAACGAAGCATTAAAGTATATGTCTATAGAATTTAACAGAGGATTATATCCTAAAAAATTAACAAAATTTTCTCCAATTTCATTTGAAAAATTTTCAGCAGCATCTTCTTTTGTAATAAAATTCAATTTTTTTGTAGCATTATTTAATAACAATTTTTTTTGAAGTTGAGTTATTTCTATGTCTTTAGATGTATCTTCCAGATAAACTGTCATTATAATTTGTTCTTTAAAATAATCAGCTACTTTCTTAGAATTTAAGAGTATAAGACCAATAAAACCAATAAAAAAAAGAACAAAAGTCATTATTATTGTTAAAGAAATATAATTTTTAATTAAACTTCTTTTTTGATATTCTTTATAAAAATTTGAAGACAATGTTAAAATTTTGTTGTAAAATTAAATTGAAATTATTTAATAGTAGTATATATGACAATCTTTTTTCCTTTTAATTCAATAAATGTATTTTTGTTTTTTATAAATTAACATTGTGTCATACGATTTTAAAAAAATTGAAAGTAAATGGCAAGAATTTTGGGCTAAAAATAGAATTTTTAAAGCTCAAAATAAATCTTCTAAACCTAAATTTTATGTTTTAGATATGTTTCCTTATCCATCAGGAGCTGGATTACATGTGGGACATCCATTGGGATATATTGCTAGTGATATATATGCAAGATATAAAAGACATAAAGGATTTAATGTTTTACATCCCCAAGGTTATGATTCTTTTGGTTTGCCTGCTGAACAATATGCCATTGAAACTGGACAACATCCAGCAAATACAACTGATAAAAATATTAAAAGATATAGAGAACAATTAGATAGATTAGGTTTCTCTTTTGATTGGTCAAGAGAAATTAGAACATCAAACTCAAATTATTATAAATGGACTCAATCTTTCTTTTTATTAATGTTCAATCATTACTATTGTAATGATAAAAATAAATCTAGACCAATTGAAGATTTAATTAAAATTTTTGAAATTGAAGGAAATAGAAGAATAAATGCAGTTACTGATAGAAAGGTTGAATTATTTAATTCATCAGAATGGAATTCATTTTCATTTAAAAAAAAACAAAATATTTTAATTAATTATAGATTAGCCTACTTAGCTGAAAAAGATGTTAATTGGTGTCCTAAATTAGGCACAGTCCTAGCAAATGATGAAATAATTAATGGGGTTTCCGAAAGAGGAGGATATACTGTTGTAAAAAAGAAAATGAAACAATGGAGTCTCAGAATTACAGCTTATGCTGAAAGGTTATTAGAGGATCTAAATTTAATAGATTGGCCTGATGCTTTAAAGGAAATGCAAAGAAATTGGATTGGAAAATCTAAAGGAGCAAGAGTTTTTTTTGATATCAAAGGTTTTGATGATAAAATAGAAGTTTATACAACTAGACCAGACACGATATTTGGCGCTACTTTTTTAACATTAGCACCTGAATTAGAGATTGTTAAAAAAATCAATTCAAAATCTAATAAAAAGGAAGTTTTAAAATATATAGATTCAACTTTAAAAAAATCTCAATTAGATAGAATGTCAGATATTAGGGAAATTACTGGGGTATTTACAGGAGCTTATGCAATACATCCTTTTACAAGGAAATTAATTCCTATATGGATAGGCGATTATGTTCTAGCCGATTATGGTACAGGGTCAGTAATGGGAGTGCCTTGTGGCGACCAACGAGATTATGATTTTGCAAAAAAATTCAAAATCTCAATTGTAAATATTTTTAAAAATGTATCAATTGAAAAAGAGGCATTTACTGATAAATCAGAAACAATAATCACAAATTCTAGTTTTTTAAATAATCTTTCTTTTGAAAAAGCTTTTGAAACTGTAATTAAAGAATTGGAAAAAAATGGTTTAGGTTTTAAGGAGGTAAATTATAAACTTAGAGATGCTGTTTTCAGCAGACAAAGATATTGGGGAGAACCCATTCCCATTTATTATAAAGAGAAAGTTCCGGTACCTTTAAATTTTGAAAGCTTACCATTAAATCTTCCTGAAGTTGAAAATTATTTGCCTGGTAAAGAAGGGGCACCCCCTCTTTCTAATGCAAATTCATGGGCTTGGGATGAAAAAAATAATAAAGTTGTAAAAAATAAATATATTGATGACAAAAATATTTTTCCTTTAGAATTAAACACAATGCCTGGATGGGCTGGAAGCTCATGGTATTTTTATCGTTATATGGATTCTGAAAATGAAGAAAATTTTGCAGATTCTAAAATAATCTCATATTGGAAAGATGTTGATTTATATGTTGGAGGAAGTGAACATGCTACGGGTCATTTGCTTTATTCAAGATTTTGGCAAAAATTTCTATTTGATTTGGAACTAGTTCCAGTAAAAGAATATTCAAAAAAGTTAATAAATCAAGGTATGATTCTTGGTAATTCAGCTTTTATTTACAGGAAAGTTGGAGAGAATGTCTTTGTTTCAAAAAAATTAATTAAGAATTTGAGTGATTTTGATCCAATTAGAATTGATATCAAATATTTAATTAATGAAGATGAGCTTGATATAAAGAACCTAAAAATTAGTTCAAGTGATTTTTCAAATTCAAAATTTATTTGTGAAAATGGGAAGTTTTTTGCTAAAAGAGAAATTGAAAAGATGTCAAAATCAAAGTATAATGTTGTAAACCCTGATGAGATATGTGACAAATATGGAGCAGACACTTTAAGAATGTATGAAATGTTTTTAGGACCAATTGAACAGGCTAAACCATGGAATACTTCAGGAATTTCAGGAGTGCATGGTTTTTTAAAAAAATTATGGAGATTGTTTTATGATAATGAAATCTTGATTGTAAATGATTCTAACCCATCCAAAGAAATGTTAAAAACGCTTCATTCAACTATCAAAAAAGTCACTGATGATATAGAATCCTTTTCTTTTAATACTTGTATTAGTAGCTTTATGATTTGTGTAAATGAATTACAGAATTTAAAATGTAGAAGTAGAAAAATTTTAGAGAAATTAATTATACTTTTATCTCCGTTTGCTCCTCATATTTCAGAGGAAATATGGGAAAGGCTTGGAAACTCTAACTCAATTTCTGAGGTTGATTATCCAATATTTGATCAAAAGTACCTTATCGAAAATGAAAAAAATTATCCCATTTCATTTAATGGTAAATTTAGATTTAATATTAATTTGTCCCTAAGTTTAACTAATAATGAAATAAAAGAAATAGTTTTAAGTGATAATAAAACAGTTAATTTTTTAAAATCAAAAAAGGTTAAGAAAGTAATTATTGTTCCAAATAAAATTATAAACATTGTTTTTTAATTTTATTAAATAATTTACAATTGAATTTGTCTAATTATTTGTTGTTGAAGAGAAATAAAGGTTTCAGTTCTTGAAATTCCATTAATAGTTTGAATTTTATTTTTAATTAGTTCCATGAGATGTTCATTGTCATTACACAAAACCTTTATAAAGACGCTCCAATTTCCTGTTGTATAGTGGCACTCAATAATTTCAGGTATTTCTTCAATTTTTTTTACAGCTTCATTATTTCTGATAGCTTTATCTAAAAAAACACCAATAAAAGCAAGTGTTTTAAAACCTAGAGATTTAGGATTTATATTTATTTGAGAACCAGATATTATTCCAGTTTTTTCAAGTTTTTTTAATCTTTGATGAACGGCTGCTCCAGAAATACCAGTTTTTTTTGAAAGTATTTGAATTGGTATTCTAGCGTCACTCATTAAAGTTTTTAATATGATTTTATCAATTCCGTCAATTTCAAAATTATTTTTACTTTTCTTCATAGTAAATAAAGATTATTATTTTTTATTATTTACTATATATTTTTCAATAGCCATAGTCATGGATGGAGTTTCTTTTGTAGGTGCTTGAATATTTACTTTTAAATTCGCCTTTTTTACAGCTTCAATAGTTGATTTGCCATAAGCGGCAATTAATGTTTTATTTTGAACAAAGTCAGGGAAATTTTTCATTAAAGAATCAATACCTGAGGGACTAAAAAAAACTAAAATGTCATAATAAACATCTCTTAAATCACTTAAGTCTGAAACTACGGTATTATACAATTGTATTCTTTTCCAATTTAATTCCATTTCACTAAGAAAATTTGGAACATTAGAAGTTAATTTATCTGAAGTTGGTAATAAATAAGTTTCATTTTTGAATTTTTCAAATGTTTCATTAAGATCATTAATACTTTTTTTACCTACATAAATTTTTCTTTTTCTGTAAACAACATACTTTTGAAGATAAAATGCTACAGCTTCGGATTGGCAAAAATATTTAGTTGAACTGGGGACTTTAAATCTCATTTCATCAGATATTCTAAAATAATGATCAACGGCATTTCTACTTGTAAGTATTACATTTTGAAAATTATTTAAATCAATTTTTTGAAGTCTAACTTTTTTTGCACTAACTCCTTCAATATGAATGAAAGGTCTAAAATGAATTTTTAAATTATACTTATTTTCAAGTCTCTTATAGGGAGAGTTTTCGTTTAACGGTTCTGGTTGAGAAACCAAAATAGAATTAATTTTCATAATTATAAGAACTTTATTCTAGTTTCATAAATGGAATGGTATATCCATAACCAAGGTGTGATTTTAACAGCGCAAAGATAAAAAATTAAATATAAAAACTCATTTGCTTTATTTTTTATGTATCTATATACATACAAAATATTAAAAACAATCCACACCAAAAAAACAGTTATAAAACAACCTAAAATAATTTTTTTATTTAAAAAAGAATATTCATTTATCAATAATATAATCAATATTACTAAACATAATAATGTGTTATATGATTGAATTCTAATATAGTATGGTTCAATATCATCTGTTTTGGCAAAAATTGAAAAAATTGATTTTACTAAAAAAAATCTAATTATTAAAGTAATTGAAATTAAAATATAAATGTAAAAAAAATCAAACTGGTTTAAAGATAAATCGATAAACTTTTCAAAAAATTTATAAAAAAACAAACTAATTGAACTGGATATAATTAAAAAGGATCCAATATTAAAAGGTTCAATTATAAAATGTTTATATAAAGGGGTTTTTACATTTTTATTAATATTTAAAAGATCAATTAAATGATTTATTTTTTTTGGAAAAGCTTGATTGAGTAGAGCAATAATTACTAGGTTAAAAAAATATATATAGAATTCCCAATTATTATTAGTATTTAATTTAAATATCCACTCTTCCATTAAACAAAAATAAAAGAATTAAATTTTAATTGCTTAATTGAAATATATGATATTTAATAGTTCTACATTTTGTAAATTTGATTAATATATGTGTCAATCACTAGTTATTATACCCACTTATAATGAGAGTGAAAATATTTCTTCTCTAATTTTAAAAATTTTTGAAGAAATACCGAAGATTCATATTTTAGTTGTTGATGATAATTCTCCAGATAAAACTTATGAAATTGTTGAAAAATTAAGTAAAAATTTTAAACATAAGTTGTTTGTAGAAATAAGAAGTAATAAAAACGGTCTAGGAGAAGCTTATAAACATGGATTTAAATGGGCTTTGACCAAAAGTTATGAATATATTTTTCAGATGGATGCTGATTTTTCTCATGATCCAATAGAATTGTCAAAAATGATGAATCATTTAGAAGATAATTACGATCTAGTTGTTGGTTCTAGGTATATTGATGGTATAAATGTTGTTAATTGGCCTTTGAATAGAATTTTATTATCAGTTATAGCTGCATATTATGTTAGATTAATTACTTGTATGCCAATAAATGATCCTACAGCTGGTTTTGTTGGATATAGAAAAAAGGTTTTACAATCTATTAATATAGATAGAATTAGATCAATAGGCTATGCTTTTCAAATTGAGATGAAATATATTTCTTGGAGACAAAAGTTTAAATTAAAGGAGCACCCTATAATTTTTAAAAATAGAGTAAAAGGCGTTTCAAAGATGGGAAGTAAAATAATTTTTGAAGCAATTTTAGCTGTTCCATTATTAAGATTAAGAAGATTTTTTTTATGAATAAGATTCTTATTTCCAAAGCATTTATAGTTAATGAGGGAAAAGTTCGTGTTAAGGATGTATTGATAAAGGGTAAAAGAATTGAAAAAATTGAAAATCATATTTCTGAACCTAATGTTAAAGAAACAATAAACGCTGAAGGATTGTATTTATTTCCTGGAATGATTGATGACCAAGTACATTTTAGAGAACCTGGCTTAACTCATAAAGCTTCTATAAGTTCTGAATCTATAGCGGCAATAGCAGGAGGAGTTACCTCATATATAGAAATGCCAAATACTATACCTCAAACTACAACTATAGTTGAATATGACAAAAAAAGATTAATTGCTAGCAAAAATTCAGCTGCTAATTATTCTTTTATGTTTGGTGTGACAAATGATAATTATTCGGAGATATTAAAATTAAACAAATCTAAAGTACCTGGCTTAAAAATGTTTTTAGGTTCATCAACTGGTCAAATGTTAGTAGATGATTATGAAACTATAAATAAAATATTTAGAAACATTGATCTTGTAATTTCAGCTCATTGTGAAGACGAGGAAATTATTAATAAAAATTTAGAAATAGCAAAAAAGAAATATGGATCTAATATACCTGCTTTTGAACATTCAAACATTAGATCTGAAAAAGCTTGTTATAAATCTTCTTCTAATATTATTAAACTAGCAAAAAAATCGGGAGCAAGGCTTCATGTTTTTCATATTTCAACTGAAAAAGAAATTTCGTTATTTGATAATAAAGTCTCTTTAGATAAAAAGAAAATTACTTCAGAGGCTTGTATCCATCATATCTGGTTTTCAGATAAAGATTATAGATCCAAAGGAAATTTTATAAAATGGAATCCAGCAATTAAAAAACAGAGTGATAGAAATTCAATTGTAGATGGAATTAATAATGATTTAATTGATATAATCGCATCAGATCATGCTCCTCATACACTAATTGAAAAAAATAATTCATATTTAAACTGTCCATCTGGTGGACCGTTAGTTCAGCATTCTCTTTTGGCTTTAATCGATCTTTTTCATCAAAAGAAATTAACTCTTGAAAAAATTGTTCAAAAGGCATGTCATAATCCAGCAATATTGTTTAAAATTAAAGATAGGGGATTTATTAGGGAAGGTTATTTTGCTGATTTAGTTTTGGTAGATTTAAATGATCAGTTTTTGGTCAATAAAAACAATATTTTATACAAATGTGGTTGGTCTCCTTTTGAGGGCTTTAGATTTAAATCCTCAATAAAAAAAACAATGTTAAATGGCAAGTGGGTATATTTGGATGGAAAAATCGCCAATACTGATGCAGCTATGGAAATAGAATTTAACAAATAGAAGCATGAAACAAAATATAATAATATTATTATTTCTTACTTTTTTTTGCAATTGTTTATCAAATAATTCAATAAAAAAACCTGATAATTTAATTAATCAGGAAAAGATGGAAGCTATACTATATGATTTATCAATAATTAATTCAATAAGACCATCATCATATAAAAATCCAAATTACTCAGATATGTTACTTGATTCTTACATATTTTTAAAATATGGAGTTGATTCATTGCAATTGGTTCAAAGTGAAAGTTACTATTCAAAAATCCCAAAAATATATTTAAAGATTTATAATAATGTTGAGAAAAGATTGAAGAAAACCAAGGATAGTTTGAATAAAATCAATTTGAGTAATTAAACTATTTGTTTATATAATCCTTACATATTTCTTTCACCTTTTCATCAATTTTTTCATATTTGAAAGAAATAAATTTTTTTATTTTACTTCCATCGAATTCTTGATTATTATTAAAAGTAGAAATTAGAGCTTTACTCATAAATCTTTTTTTAACTCTTAAAAAGGATAAAATAGTATCAAAAAAATAAATTGTGTATAAAATAGATTTTGTTAATGGATATTTAGTCAAAGGCTTGCTTAAATTTTTTGAAATTAAATCTAAAAATTCTTTGTAATATAAATTTTCAGACACAAGAATAAACCTTTCATTTTTTATTTCAGAGTTCATAAGGTTAATAGATGCTTTTACAACATCTTCAACCGAGACTAAAGAAATTTTACCAGTTGGATAAAACTTTAAACCACTGTTTACTCTATTAAATATCGAGCTAGAACTTCTATTCCAAAAATGTGATCCAATTATGAATCCTGGATTTACAATAACAGCTGGAACACCTTCTTGAGTTCCACGCCATACTTGGAGTTCAGAATTATATTTTGAAAATGCATAATCAGTATGATTTAATTTATGATCCCAACTATGATCCTCATTAATTATACCATCTTTATCTTCAGCTCCAATTGATGCAATTGAACTAACAAATAAAATTTTTTTTATTTTATGCTTAATTGCATAATTAATAATATTTGATGTTCCTTCAACATTAGTTTTAATAAGTAACTTTTTGTGTCTTTTTGCTAAAGAAACAAAAGCCGCACAATGATAAATTTTTTTAATTCCAGAATATAATTCATCTAAAGATGATATTTCAGATATATCAATTTTAACCCATATAATTTTATTAAAAAGTTTAGGATGATTTTGATCTTTTAATTTAAAAAATTTTTTAGTTAATTCTTTGTTTTTTTCCTTTCGATAAGTCGATTTTATTGATGTTTCTTCTTTAGATAGTTCATAAAGTAAATAAGTCCCGACAAATCCTGTACCTCCTGTAATCAAAATCATAGAAACAAAATTAGTACTTTTGATACTGATTATAGTTTTCTTTGTTATAAATCTATATTTATTGTAATAGTATGCAAAAAAATTTTGTAGCTGAGCTAAGGTGGAGAGGATTAATAAATGATATTATTCCTGATACAGAAAAAGTATTATTGGAAGGTCCAATGAATGGTTATATTGGTTTTGATCCAACATCAGATTCTTTACATATTGGAAGTTTGGTTCAGATAATCATTTTGATGCATTTTCAAAAATTTGGACACCGACCTATTATTTTACTTGGAGGGGCAACTGGAATGATTGGTGATCCATCAGGAAAATCAAAAGAAAGAAATTTATTGGATAACAAAATTCTTGAAGAGAATTGTAAATCAATAAAACTTCAAATGGAAAAGTTTCTTGATTTTGATAAGAAAAAATCAAATTCGACTTTAATTGTAAATAATTATGATTGGATGAAAGATTTTAGCTTAGTTGATTTTTCTCGTAAAATAGGAAAACATATTACTGTTAATTATATGATGGCTAAAGACTCTGTTAAAAAAAGATTAGGAAAAGAGTCTAATGAAGGTATGTCTTTCACTGAATTTACTTATCAATTAATTCAAGGGTATGATTTTCTTTATTTACATAATAATTATGATTGTAAAATTCAGATTGGAGGCAGTGATCAATGGGGAAATATTACTACAGGTACAGAATTAATTAGAAGAAAAACTGGACAAAAAGCTTATGCTCTAACTTGTCCTTTGGTAAAAAAGGTAGATGGAACAAAATTTGGCAAAACAGAAGAAGGAAATATTTGGTTAGATAAAAAGAAAACTTCACCATATAAGTTTTATCAATATTGGTTAAATACTAGTGATGAAGATGCAATTAATTATATTAAAATTTTCACTCTTTTAGAAAAAGAAGCTATTTTAAAAATCACAGAAGAACATCAGCTAAATCCTCATCAAAGACTTCTTCAAAAAACTCTTGCTGAAGAAGTGACCCTAATGGTTCATGGCAAAGATGATCTTGAGAACGCAAAAGTTGCTTCTCAAATTTTGTTTGGTCAAACTGATAAAGACTCCTTAAAAAAAATAGATTCTCAAACATTTTTGGAAATATTTGAAAGTGTACCTCATGCAGGTATTAATTTAGAACTTTTAAATAAAGGTATTGATATTGTTTCTTTACTTTCAGAAAAAACAAATTTTTTAAAATCAAAAAGTGAAGTAAGAAGAGCCATAAAAGAAAATTCTATTTCAGTTAATAGATTAAAAGTTGATGAATCTTTTGTTGTATCTAAAAAGGATATAATTGCTGATAATTGTATTTTGATTCAAAGAGGCAAGAAAAATTATTTTTTAATTAAAGTTGTTATCTAGTTAATAGGTTACAACCTCTTAAATCTGAATTATCAAGCCTTCCCAAAATTTCAAAACCACCTTTTTTTAATTTTTTCCCTAGATCATCAGTTGCTATAAATGAGCAAGAATCAATATTTGCTAAATCAATTATATTAATACCCCCAACTTTTTCATATCCTAAATATTCTATAGGGTCATCAATAGATCTAATTCGAATTTTCATCCATGGAGGAGTATTAAAGATGCCTTTGCCAGTTGAGTAAGCTTGGCTTAAAAGCTCGGTCATCCCATATTCAGAATGTACTCTTTCTATTCCAAATCCACTACAAATTTGATTGTGTAATTCTTTTTTTGAAATTTCTTTTTGTCTTCCTTTCATTCCACCAGTTTCCATTACAATAGTGTTTTTAAGTTTAATTTTTTTGTGTTTAATTAGATCTATTAAAGCAAAACTTACACCTATTAAAAGAGTTTTTTGATTTGTTGATTCAAGCTTTTTGATGGTTTTGATTAACTTGTTATAATTGTATAAGTAAAAACCACTATCTTCTTTATTACTTTTTTTAATTAAGTTATCTATCATATAAATTAATGATGAATTTTTTCTTTCTAAGTAAGATGGAAGTAAGGCAAGTATAACATAATTAGATTCTTTTCCATAAAAGTTGTTGAAACACGTTCTAAAACTTTTAGAATAACTATTTAAACTCTTAATATAATGTTTAGAGGGAATATCATTTGAGGTAGTACTTGAAAAAAAAATTTTTTCGCTTTTACCTTTAAAGCTCTTTACTTTTGTTGTCTTAAATAAACTAATAGGTAAAAAAGGAATTTTTTCATAAGTTTTTACATCAGAATAATTAATATTCATCAGTTCACAATATGATCTGTAAACTTTACAGTTCTCAAATTGATAATTAAAAACTTTTAGTGCTAAATGATTAAAATCTCGGGAATTTTTTATTTTTAAAAAAGAAGTTCTATTTATTAATTTATTCATTTATTTAAAGAAATAATATTTGATTAATTTAATATTAAATAATCTTAGCTAAATTGTAAAAATAAATTTAATTGTTTGGAAAATAAAAAAATTAAAATACTTGTTGTTGATGATGATCCAGATATTATTGAGATAATTTCTTATAATTTAAAAAAAGAAAATTACAAAGTTTTTTCCTGTTACAATGGGACTGATTCAATTAAAATTGCTGAAAAAGAAAAACCAGACTTAATTATTTTAGATGTAATGATGCCCGGTATGGATGGTATTCAGGTTTGTGAAAAATTAAGATCAAAAAATGAATTTAATAATACAATAATTATGTTTTTATCAGCTAGAGGTGAAGATTTTACTCACATTGCAGCCTATGATGCAGGAGCAGATGATTTTGTAAATAAACCTTTAAAACCAAGATTGTTGATTTCAAAAGTTAGAAGTCTTTTACGAAGGACAAATAAAATTAATAATGTTTCATCTATGAAACTTAATTTTAAAGGTTTAATAATTGACAAAGAGGAATACACTGTTAAAATCAAAGACGAAAAATTAATTTTACCAAGAAAAGAATTCGAATTGTTATTTATGTTATCATCAAATGCTGGAAAAGTAATTAAAAGGGAAGAAATAATGAATCAAATTTGGGGAGAGGATGTGATTGTTGGTGATAGAACTATTGATGTTCATATTAGAAAACTTAGAAAAAAGATTGGATCAAATTTTATTAAAACAATTAAAGGAATTGGATATAAATTTATTTCTACAGATATTTAGTTAAAAATCTTTTTTTGAAAAATAAACCAATAATTTTACCGGCAATAATTATTTCTACTATTTTTTTTATTGTACAAATTATAATTGGGTTTTATTATTTTGATTATACAATAGACTCTTTTCCATGGTATCTATGTATTGTTTATAATATTTCTTTTTTTGTTTTTTCATTTTTTTGCATTAAATTTTTTCATAATTATTTTATAGTAAATAAAATTTCAGAAATATTTACGGAAGTGAAATCAACTCCTATTTCTTTTAAAAAAAATTATACTTCTAAGGATATTCAATTTATAACAAAAAATTTTCAAGAAATATATAAGGAAAGAAAAGACGAAATAAAAAATTTAAAAGACCAAGAAACATTTAGAAAAGATTTTATTGGAAATTTATCACATGAATTAAAAACTCCTTTATTCTCGATTCAAGGTTACATAGAGACTTTATTAGATGGAGGAATAGATGACAAGAAAGTAAATTTAAAATATATTAAAAGAGCACAAAAGAGTGTAGAAAGATTAATATATATAATTCAAGATTTAGATTTTATTACCAAATTTGATTCAGGTGTTGAAAAAATAAAAAAATCTTGTTTTAATTTAATTGAAACTATAGATAATGTAGTGGATTCTTTAGAACCTAGATTTAAAGAGAGATCTTTAAATTTACTTTTTGATCAAACTGAAAAAAAAGTTTTAAAAGTATTTGGTGACGAAAAAAAAATTCATCAGGTTTTAATCAATTTAATAACAAATTCTATAAAATATGGAGTAGATGGCGGAACAATTGAAATAAAGCTTCAAGAAAATGATAATAGTAAAGTTATAGTAAGTATTATTGATAATGGTTTAGGAATACCTCGAGAAGACTTAGCAAGAATATTTGAAAGATTTTACAGAGTTGAGAAAACTAGAAACAGGGATGAAGGAGGATCAGGTTTGGGATTATCCATTGTAAAACATATAATAGATGCTCATGATGAAAAAATTTCTGTTCAGAGTGAGGATGGTGTAGGATCTAATTTTTCTTTTTCATTACAATTATTTATATCAGACAATAAATAGCAACAATAAAGATTAATTTAAATTTTATTTTTTTGGGAAGTAAAAACAAATTAAAAAGGTTTAAGGAAAATGAAACATTTAATAATGTTTTTCAACCCAAAAGATCTGTTTTAAATAATGATTTATTTGACATGAAAGGAAATTGGAAAAAAAAATATTTTAAAAATAGTAATCCATTAATATTAGAACTTGGTTGTGGTAAAGGAGAATATAGTTTATATATGGCCTCAAAAAAAGAAAAATTTAATTGCATTGGAATAGATATTAAGGGAGCTAGATTTTGGAGAGGTGCTAAAACAGCTATTGATGAGAATATTAAAAACATAGCTTTTTTAAGAACTCAAATTGAACTAATTGAGTATTGTTTTAGTAAGAATGAAATTGACGAAATTTGGATTACATTTCCAGATCCTCAATTAAAATATAAAAGAAATAGACATATTTTAGTTCATCCAGATTTTTTGGATAAATACAAAAAAATAGTTAAAAAAGATGCCCTTATTCATATTAAGACAGATAGTGAATTTTTATTTGGTTATACACTTGGCGTTTTAAAAAATTACCCTGGCAATATTATTTTCGCTCATCATGACATATATAATAACCCAAATACTCCCCCTGATGCAGTTGCAATAAAAACATTCTATGAAAAAAATTTTTTAAAAGAAGGAAAAAGCATAAAGTATATTAAATTTAAATTATAATAAATGAATTTAAATAATCTTGATTTTTTTGAGAGGGTTTATATTGTTGTTAAAAATATTCCTTTTGGAAAAGTTACCTCATATGGAGCTATAGCTAACTATCTTGGGTCTCCTCAAAGTTCAAGAGTTGTCGGATGGGCAATGAATAACTCCCATTCTAATAATGATATTCCTGCACATAGAGTGGTAAATAGAAAGGGTATGCTTACTGGAAAACATCATTTTCCAGGATCAAATCTAATGCAGGAATTACTCGAAAATGAGGGAATAAAAGTAGAAAATAATGTTATAGTTGATTTTGAAAATTATTTTTGGGATCCTTCTGAAAATCTTTGATTGTAAAAGCCTTTTACTTTATAGTTTAATTACTTAGCAGTATATTTGTAAAAGTAATTATAAGTAAAAATTAATTAATGAAAATTGATAAAAAATCAATTTTAGAAACTTTAAAACTAATTAGTTTTTCAGGAGAAAAACAAAATATTTTTGATTCTGGTTATATTAAAAATGTTATGGTTTTTGGAGATCAAGTTGATATTGATTTATTAGTAAAAAACCCTAGCTTACAAGCAAGAAAAAAAGTGGAGGTTGAAATTTTAAAAGCTATTCATAAAAATGTTTATGAAAAAGCTAAAATTAATATTAAGTTTCAGGTTTTAGTTGATAAAAAACCAGATAATTTAATAAAAGGAAAACCTATTAAAGGGATTGATTCAATAATTGCTATATCTTCAGGTAAAGGTGGGGTTGGAAAGTCAACAATTACTGTAAATATTGCTATTACACTTGCAGAGATGGGTTGCAAGGTAGGTATATTAGATGCGGATATATATGGACCATCAATACCAACAATGTTAGATATTGAAGGGTCAAAACCTTTATCTGTAAATGTGGAAGGAAAATCTAAAATGAAGCCTATTGAAAATTATGGATTAAAAGTTTTGTCAATTGGATTTTTTACTAAACCGGATCAGGCTGTAATTTGGAGAGGACCTATGGCTTCTAAAGCTTTAAATCAAATGATTTTTGATGCTGCATGGGGAGAGTTAGATTTTCTCCTAATTGATTTACCTCCTGGAACAGGTGATATTCATTTAAGTATAGTTCAATCTCTACCATTGAATGGGGCCATTGTTGTGAGTACACCACAAAATGTTGCTTTATCAGATGCAAAAAAAGGAATTGCAATGTTTCAACAAGAAAGTATTAAGGTGCCTGTTTTAGGTATAGTTGAAAACATGAGTTATTTTACTCCAGATGAACTGCCAGATAATAAATATTATATCTTTGGAAAAAAGGGAGCTGAGTATTTAGCTAACGACAAAAATGTTCCTTTTTTAGGTGGAGTTCCAATTATTCAGAGTATAAGAGAAGCATCAGATTTTGGTCATCCAGTTGCTCTACAGAAAAATACTGAATTAGCTGAAAAATTTAAATTAATTTCACGAAATTTAGTTTCCCAATTAATTAAAAGAAATAAAAGCTTACCTCCAACTAAGGCTGTAAAAATTACTAATATGGTTGGATGTGATGCTATAAAATAAAATTATGAATTCAAAAGAAATAAAAGAAAAAGTATTAAAAGCACTAGATGAAATAAGACCCTTTTTAGCTTCTGACGGTGGAGATATTTCCCTAGTATCAATTGATAATGACAGAATTGTTAATGTAAAACTTCATGGAGCCTGTGTTGGTTGTAGTGTTAATCAAATGACTTTAAAAACTGGTGTGGAAATGACAATAAAGAAATATGTTCCTCAAATTGAAAGAGTTGTTGGTGTTGAAGATCATGATTAAAAATGATTAAAACGGATATATTAATTATTGGAGCTGGCCCAACAGGTCTTTTTACTGTCTTTGAAGCAGGTTTATTAAAATTAAAATGTCATTTAATTGATTCCTTGCCAGTTCCTGGTGGACAATGTTCTGAAATTTATCCAAAAAAACCGATTTACGACATACCTTCTCAACCTGAAATACTAGCAGGAGATCTTGTAGATAAATTACTTGAACAAATCAGACCATTTAATCCAACTTATACATTAGGAGAAAAAGTTTTAAAAATGGATAAAATTTCTGAAAATCAATTTATTACAACCACAAATAAAGGCACTAAAGTTAAATCTTCAATTATTGCTATAGCAGGAGGTTTAGGATGTTTTGAACCAAGAAAACCATTAATTGATAATATTGAAAATTATGAGGGTAAAGGAATTGATTATATTATTAAAGATCCTGAAAAGTATAATGATAAAAAAGTTGTAATCGCTGGTGGAGGTGATTCTGCATTAGATTGGACAATTTTTTTAAGTGATAAAGCTAGAAGTTTAACTTTAGTTCACAGAAGAAATGAATTTAGAGGAGCCTTTGATTCAGTCGAAAAAGTTCAAACATTAAAAAATAAAGGAGTAATTGATGTTATTACACCAGCTGAAATAAATTCTATTAAAGGTGATAATAAACTTAAAGAAGTTTTAATTCAAAAAGAGGGTGTTTTTAAAAATGTAGAAACTGATTATTTTATACCTCTATTTGGATTAACACCCAAATTAGGACCATTATCTGATTGGGGTCTAGAAATTGAAAATAATTCTATTAAAGTAAATAATTCTCTTGATTATCAAACAAATATTCCTGGAGTATATGCTATAGGAGACATAAATACTTATCCAGGGAAATTAAAACTAATATTATGTGGATTTCACGAAGCTACTTTAATGTGCCAAAGTGCTTTTAAAAGAATTCATCCAAATAAAAAAAATGTTTTAAAATATACTACAGTAACAGGAATTCATGGCTTTGATGGATCAAAAAAAGAATCACCAAAGTCTACTATAAAGGCTATTAAATAGTAAATGAATAAAGACATTAAATTAAATATTATCGATAGGAAAGGTAAAACTCATATTATTCAAGCTCCACTGGATATGAATCTAAATTTAATGGAGGTATGTAAAATGAATAATATTGGTGTTGAGGGAACTTGTGGAGGAATGGCAATGTGCTCTTCTTGTCAATGTTATATTATTAGTGATCATAAATTACCAGATAAAAATGAAGATGAAATAGCAATGTTATCTGAATCTTTTTATGTAAAAAAAAATAGTAGATTGGGTTGTCAATTATTTATTACATCTGAATTAGAAGGGCTTGAAATTAAAATAGCTCCAAATTAATTTGTCATGAGAAAAATTTTTTTTACTTGTAGATGGAGTTTTATATTTTTATTTTTCTCATGTATTTCAAATGAAAAATTAATGGTAATTGGTCACCGAGGAGCTGCAGGTCATGAAGTTGAAAACACAATACCTTCAATAGATAAAGCAATAAGTTTTGGAGTTGATGCTGTGGAAGTTGACGTTTTTTTGTGTAAATCTGGAGAATTAGTTGTATTTCATGATAAAAACCTTTCTCGCCTAACAAACTCTAATGCTTTTATTGAGTCATTGACTTTAGATTCGATAAAAAAAATTGAGGTTTTTAACAATCATAAAATTCCAACACTTGAAGAGGTAATTAAGTTTATTAACAATAGAGTTCATTTAAATATTGAATTAAAAGGTTTAAATACTGCAAAACCAACATATAAATTAGTAAAATCTATTTTTTCAGATAAAAAGCAGTTAATTGATAATATTTCAATTTCAAGTTTTAATTGGAATGAACTTGAAATAATTCATGATTTAGATAAAGATATTCAAACAGCTGTTTTAGTTGAAATTAAACCTTTAGAAATGGCTATAATTCAAGCGAAAAAAATAAATGCAAAAGCAATAAATATTGATTTTAAATTATTAAATAAAAAAGTTGTAAAAAAAATTAAATCAGAGAATTTGATTATAAATGCTTGGACTGTAAATGAAATAAATCAAATTAAAAGAATAATAAATTTAGGTGTTGATGGAATTATTACTGACTTTCCAGACAGAGTAATTAATTTAAAATCTTTGCTTGCAGATGAAAGAAAATGATTTTATTTATGAATCTAATCAATTAATTGATGGAAAAGTAAAGTGGATAGCTCCAAGTAATATTGCTTTAGTAAAATATTGGGGAAAAAAAAGTGTTCAGCTACCTGAAAATCCATCCATTAGTTTCACCCTTTCGGACTGTGTTACCGAAACAGAAGTAATTTACTTTGCAAAAAAAAGAAAAAAAGAATTTGTAGATTTTGATTATTCATTTGATGGTAATCCTAAAAAAGAATTTGATTCTAAAATTGAACTTTTTTTTAAAAGAATTTATAAATATGTTCCATGGGTAAGAAATTTTTATTTTCAAATTAAAAGTAAGAATTCATTTCCTCATAGCAGCGGAATAGCTTCTTCAGCATCATTTATGGCCTCTTTATCATTGTGTCTTATGGATATAGAAAAAAGTCTTTTTCCTAAAATGAAATTAGATTATTTTAATAATAAAGCCTCTTTTTTGAGTAGACTAGGCTCAGGAAGTGCTTCAAGAAGTATTAATGGTCCAATTTGTTTATGGGGATATTCTCCATTATTAAAGAACAGTAACGACTATTATGCTGTAGAATTTGGAAGAAGTATTCACGATGTTTTTAAAACTTATAGAGATACTATATTAATTATAGATGATAAAAAGAAGAAAATTTCAAGTTCTATGGGTCATGAGCTTATGAAAAATCACCCTTTTTCAAATCAAAGAATTATTCAATCTAATAAAAATCTTGATTCATTGATGCATATATTAAAAACTGGAGACCTTGAAGGTTTTATTAAAATTGTTGAATTAGAAGCTCTTTCTCTTCATGCATTAATGATGACATCAAACCCTAGTTATATATTAATTAAGCCTGAAACATTGTATGTTATCAATAAAATTATTGATTTTAGAGAAATTACTAAAACACCTATTTGTTTCACTTTGGATGCAGGTCCAAATCTTCATTTATTATATCCAGAAAATTTTTCAAGTAAAGTTTTAGATTTTATTAATTCCGAGCTAATTAACCATTGTAAAAACGGAAAATTCATTTTAGATAAAGTAGGTGAGGGAGCAAAAAAAATATAATTTTACAACACAATGAAAGGACCTTTATTTTTTGCAAAAATTTTACTTTTTGGAGAGTATGGAATAATTGAAGACTCAAAGGGGTTATCTATTCCATATAACTTTTATAGAGGTGCTTTAAAAATTCCTAAAAATAAAACTGATTACATAATTGAATCTAATAAAACTCTTATTGATTTTGCAAAATATTTAAAAGAGATTTCTCCCAGGGTTGTTCATTTAGACTGGAAAAAATTTGACAAGGATTTGTCTTTAAATATGTATTTTGATAGTAGTATTCCAAAGGGCTATGGAGTAGGAAGTAGTGGGGCTTTAGTTGCATCAATTTACGATAAATACGCTTTTAATAAAATTACTGTTTTGGAAAATTTGACAAAAGAAAAGTTAATTATTTTAAAAAATATTTTTTCAAAGATGGAATCTTTTTTTCATGGTAGATCTTCAGGTTTAGATCCATTAAACAGTTATCTAAGTCTTCCAATTTTAATCAACTCTGCAAACAATATTGAAACAATTGGTATTCCATCTCAAAAATTAAATGGTAAAGGAGCAGTTTTTTTATTAAACAGTGGTTCCCAAAGTGAGACAAGACCAATGGTCTCATTGTTCATGAAAAATATGAAAAATGAAAGTTTTAATTTAATGATAAGGAATGAATTCATTAAATACTCTGATTTTTGCATTGAAAACTTTTTGAAAGGTGATATAAAATCTCTTTTTGATAATTTAAAGATGTTATCATCTATTGTATTAAATAACTTCAAACCCATGATACCAAATTCATTTAGAAACTTATGGAAGCAAGGTATTGATTCAAATTTATATTATTTAAAATTGTGCGGCTCTGGAGGAGGTGGATATTTATTGGGATTTACGAGAGATTATGAAGCAACAAAAAAGGTCTTGAATAATTATAATCTTGAATTGGTTTATAACTTTTGATTTAAATGAGCACGTTTGGTTTAATTAACATCAATTTTTATAAAGTTTTAAGTCTTTTTAGTATAGTAAGAGGTTATAATATTTTTATTTTAATTATTGCTCAATACATGACTGCTAAATACATATTCGACCCCTTTCAATCTTGGAAAACTCTTTTTTTTGATATTAATTTTTTATTTATAGTTTTAGCAACAGCATTATCTTCTTCAGCAGGATATATAATCAATAATTTTTTTGATTCTCCTAAGGATAAATTAAACAGGCCTAATAAATTTTTCATAGAAAATCTAATTTCAAAAAAAAATCAATTTTTAATTTATATTATTTTAAATTTTTTAGCATTAATTATAGCTACTCAAATCTCATCTTATTCTTTAATATTTTTTTCTATTTACATATTAGGAATTTATTTCTATAGCAACTTTATTAAACGCTCATTTTGGTTAAGTAATTTTTTTCTGTCAATTCTTATGATTATGCCTTTTTTAGCTCTTTCTGTTTATTTTAAAAATTTTAATTACATAATTTTTTGTTTTGCCAGTTATTTATTTTTTTTAATATTTTCAAAAGATTTAATTAAAGATTTAGGAAGTCTTAAAGGAGATATTGTTTATAGTTATAAAACTATACCTGCAGTCTATGACAGTAGAATTACAAAGATTATTTTTTCTTTTCTAATTTTAATTATTTTCATCCCAGTTTATTATCTAATTATTGAAGATTTAGGGTTAATGAGTTATTACTTTATTTTATGTATTCCATTTTTTTTAAGTGTTCTTTTACTTCTGTGGTTATACAATAAAGATGAAATTTATTTAATAATTCATAATTTATTGAAAGCTTGGATTTTAATTGGGATTTTAAGTATTTCACTATTAAATTTTAACTATTAATGAAAAAATCGGAGTTTGAAAATAGCGATCTAATTAGGTTAAATAAGTTTATATCAAATTCAGGCATTTGTTCGAGAAGGGAAGCAGATACTCACATCTCAATGGGAATGGTATCTGTAAATGGAAAGATTATTACAGAGATGGGGTACAAGATTAATTTAAATGATAAGGTTTGTTATGATGGTCAAATAATTCAATCAGAAAAAAAAGAATATTTAATTTTAAATAAGCCCAAAGGATTTATTGCTGATTTAAAAAAAAAGAAATTAAATAAATCTGTAGATGAGCTAATTAAATCAAGGCCTAATAGTAAATTATTTTTTGAAGATATGAGTAGAATTTGTTCTGGTCTACTTTTTTTTACAAATGACATCAGGCTTAAAAATAAAATTATGAATTCCAAAAAAATTGAAATGGTCTATCATATAATTTTTGATAAAACTATATCAGAATTAAATATTAGTCAGATAAGAAAAAAAAATAATTTTTTAAAAGATAAGTTTAAATTCGAATCTATCAGTCAAATCGGTAATAAATTTAAAAAAGAATTAGGCGTTAAAGTTTATTCAACTTCACCCGTAACTTTAATTAAATTCTTTTCAAGTCATAATTTAAATATTAAACAAATAGATAGAGTTATTTATGGCCCAATTACAAAAAAAAACTTACCCAGAGGAAAATGGAGGAATCTTAATAAAGCTGAAATTAGTCTTATGAATATGTTTTAATAACGGTTTTTTCTTAAACTCATAGATAAAAACTAAATAAACTATTAAATATTCAATAAATATTAATAAAGGCTCTTCTTCAAAACCTGAATTTTTGTATGCTGAATAACTTAAAAGTGAGGTAAAACTCCAAATTATTGGATAAAGATAACCTGTAATAATAGCCAGTATAACAAGGTTTACAATATACCAAGGATGAACTGTCGTAGATATGAAAAAATAGATACTATAAACTAGCAGTATGTTTTTTAAGAGAATTGATTTTTTATTATTTGTTTTATAGAAAGTAAAAAAACAAATTAGCATTACTATAATAAATGGTGTAAATAATGAAATAGTTTTAATTAAATTATATCCGAAAATTTTAAAACCTAAAAATCGAATTATATAATATAGACTTGCATTAAATTCGAATGAATTAAACCAAAGATATATTGTGTTTAAAAAGTTTAATATTACTTCTTTTTCAATTAGAGGAAACCAAATTAGAAAAGAGAACAACAATAGATAAGAAATAAACTTAACAAATTTTCTTAACCCTATATAATTAAAAAAAATTGGTACTATCAATATTGGAAGTAATTTAGTTGCTATCGATAAAGACATAAAAAAACTCGATAAAAATATTTTTTTTTCAAAAAGATAGTAAAATGAAAAAATTAAAAATAAAATCATTAATATTTCCCCATGTAAGTTTCCAATAGTTTCAATTATTATCATTGGATTTAAAAAATACCATCCTGTTAACAAAGGGTTTTTCTTTAGTTTTATTAATAGATTCTTTAACCCGAAAAAAAGAAAGATTTCAGATATTAAATAAACAACCCTGATTGTTATTAGTGGTTTTATTATTTCGCCATTATTAAAATAACCTGAAATATAATAGACATATTGACTTATTGGGGGATAGTTTGAAAAATTCATGGCGCTAAGATTACCCATTTTTGAATACAAGAAATCTGATAATGGAAACTGGACTAAGTTGATCAAAGTCTCAGGTTTATATAAATAAGGATTTACACCAAGAATCTGAATGCTTCCATCCCATATGAATCTGGAAAAATCTTGGGATAACTCGGGAATAGAAATTATTAAACTCAATCTAAAAACTATACCTAAAATAAATACAGATCTTAAATTTATTTTTTGCTTAAGAAAATATAATTGAAATATAAAAAGAAAAATAAATGAGATTATTAAAATAAAAAACTCTTCTCTTACAATATAAAATCCTATTAAAAAATATATTATTACAGATAAAAAAAGTAAAAGCCAAAGTGAAAATTTATTATTTAAAAACATTTTTAATTATTAGATTTCAAAGTATTAATCACCATATATAAGTATCCTACAAAGAGTATAAGATGAAAAGGAAATAGTTTAAAAAATCCATGATTAATATAAAAAGCTATACATAAACTTAAAAAAAAGTAGAATGTAAAAAATAAATCAAATAAAAAGTTAAATGGAATAATTTTCTTTGAATAAATATTTTTTTTGAGATTATTATATGAAGACTCAACATTAAATTTAGGAGTTCTAATGAAAGCACTTTTCTCTCTCAAATGACCTTTAATAACAGCAATTGAATTATGACAAGAAAATCCGGAGATAACGGTTAAGAATAGAATAAAATTTTTACTATAATTTATGAGAGATTTGAATTCTTTTCCATAAGTTTTTTTATGAATTATCCAATAACATATAAAAAGTATTATTGTTGATAATATGAAAATTGAACTAAAATTTAAAAACCAATTTATTTTTAAATTGTTTTTATTTAAAAAAAGTAATGGTACACTAAGAAATGAAACAGTGAAAACATTTAAAAACATTGAGCTACTTAAAAGGTGAATAAATGCAATTATTTTAGTTTTTAAATTAATTGATTTTGACCTAATAAGTTTCCAAAAATTTTTTTGAAAATTTTCAGCACCTCCTTTATTCCACCTGTATTGTTGAGATTTTACAGCATTTATTGTAATAGGTAATTCAGCAGGAGTAATTATATGTTCTAAATATTTGAATTTCCATCCTTTTAATTGTGCCCTAAAACTTAGATCTAAATCTTCAGTAAGTGTATCTACTTCCCAGTTTCCAGAATCAATTATACATTTTTTTCTCCAAATCCCAGCTGTTCCATTAAAATTCATAAAATGATTTTTAAAATTTCTACCTACTTGTTCTAATGTAAAATGAATATCTAAAGCAAAAGCTTGTACTTTTGTTAAAACAGAATAACTTTTATTTATATGGCCCCACCTTGTCTGAATTAATCCAATTTTTTTATCATCAAAATGGGGTATGATTTTATTTAACCAATTAGAATTAGGTATAAAATCTGCATCAAAAATTGCAATAAATTCTCCACTTGCTGACTTTAAACCATTTTTAAGAGCACCTGCCTTAAACCCCTTCCTATTAGCTCTAGTAATATGATCAAATTTTATTCCTTTAGTTTTGTAATGTTTTATCAGGTTCATTATGACTTGTGTAGATTCGTCATCAGAATCGTCTAAAACTTGAATTTGTAAAAGTTTTTTAGGGTATTTTAATTCACTTATATATTTAAAAAGTCTTTCAATTACATATTTTTCATTATAAATAGGAAGTTGAATAGTAATTTTAGGTAATTTTTTATTTGAAGAAAAAAGCTTTTTATTATTTTGTTTTTTTGCTTTAATATAATGGTATGTAAGATATGCTTGAGATATACTAAATAAAAATATTAGAATAAGACAAAAAAAATAGAGAATTAAAATTGAATTTGAAAAGTATTTAATTAATATTTCTTGATTAAAAGTCATCTTTTAAAATAATATTTAAATATCCATAATAAAATTTTATAACCAGCTTTTATAGTTCCAGAAAAGGTTCCTGATATTTTTGATTTTCCTATTCGATTTCTATACTTTACAGGAACTTCAAAATATTTTATTTTATTTTTGATGGCTTTAAGTTGCATTTCAATTGTCCATCCAAATGTTTTATCCTCCATTTTAAGTTTTTGTAAAGAATCCCATTTAATTGCTCTAAACGGTCCTAAATCTTTAAAGTTTACCCTATATAAAATTCTTATTAAAAAACATGCTAAAAAATTTCCGAAGACTTGTTGTAGAGTCATTGAACCAGGTTCTCTTAATTTTTTTATTCTAGCACCCATTACAAATTCATATTTATTTTTAATTATTGGATTGATTAAAAGATCCATTTCCTCTGGGTAATCAGAGAAGTCACCATCTAAAAAAACAAGAATGTTAGGAGGGTTTGATTTTAAGAATTCTATTGCTTTAACACATGCGTAACCATAACCTTTTTTTGACTCAAACAATACTATTGCACCTTTCGATTTTGCTATTTCAGAAGTTTTATCAGCAGAACCATTGTCAACAACAATTATTTCTTTTACATAGTTAGGAATCGAACTAATTACCTTTGAAATTGACTTTTCTTCATTTAAAGCCGGAATTATTACTGATATTTTATTCAATACTATTATTTATATAGTTGATAAAAGGTTTTTATGATGAAGTATTGTATTCAAGTTGTTGTTGAGGAACTATATATTCATCAAAATAATAGCTTGAAAATTCATCTAATGTCCAAAAAAGAGCAATTGCAATTATTGTAGAAATTATTGCAAATAAGACCTTATTAATTTTCTTTTCTTTAGCAGAATTTAAAGAACAATTTTCTTTTTTATTAAATTTAATTATTCCGATAACTATGACCAAAAATGCAAAAAATCTTAATGTTATGGCACCAATTCCAATCGATCCATCTTCTTTGTAAAAAAAGTCAGCAAAAGAAATAGCATAAATCCCACTAATTAATCCAAATTGAAATAATATTACAGGAGCAATACAACAAAAAATTCCAGTAAATGCTGCGCTAAAACTATATTTTAAAAAATGAGCTAATTTCCACATATATTAATTTGATTTAGCAAATTTAAAAATACTTAATTTAAATTTTTGTTTGATAAGTTAATTGTTAAGAGACCAATCATATTCTAGGTATTTTACCTTAGGATTAATTAATTCTATTCCAGAATATTGAGAAATAAAACTTATTTTTTCTTTTTTTGTTCCAAAGTCTTTACTGAACCATAAGAAAATTCTTGATAAATAAATTTCATTATTTTTTATAATATTCTTTTTGGGATTACATAAAAATGCTTTTGTAACCTCTTTGAGTTGTATTTCTAATTTTCTTCCATTGTAAGACTCATTTAAAAGTTTTGGACAAGATATTGATGCGCAATTTATTGCAAAATGAATCCTAGGTTCACTCATTTTTCTTAATATTTTATGTTCTATATCTCCTAATGAATATTTATTTTGATATAATTTTTTACCCCATCGATTTTTAATTTCCTTAATACTTTTAACTGGAAAATAATCAAGTATAAGATCTACTGTTATTGCATTGTATGTGTTTATCCAATATGCTAATTTATCATTTTTATTCCATGAGTTTTTTGGAGAATTGTCCTCTAAAGTTTTTATATATTTTTTTAATTGATCTTGTTCTTTTTTCCAATCATTATAATTAACATTTCCATTTTCTGAAACATATTTACTTAACATCTTGTCCCATCTATAATTAATGTTTTTTTGAGAATTAACTGTATTAATAAATAAAAAAATTAATGAAAAAATTATAGAGAAATTATATTTTTTTTTGACTTTCATTTAAAATTATTATTGTAAATCTCAAAAAGTGAAGGGTTTGTGATTAAATCCTCAAAAGTATCAATATCATTTAATTCTGGAAGAAAATAAGGTTCATGTTTTAAGAGTTTTAAAGTTTCTGCTAGAACACTTTGAGTTCCCCATTTTATTCCTTCAAATATTTTTGGCATTTTTTGATTTAAACCTAATAAGTAGTATCCCCCATCAATTGATGGACCAATCACAACTTTATTATTATTTAATTCTAAAAAACCTTTATTAATAATTTCTTCATTTAGATCCCATAAATCAGAACCAATAATTATTATTTTTTTATATCCCTTTTCAAAACCCCAATTAAACGCATTAGAAATTTTTTCACCTAAAGTTCTCCCTATTTGAATTTTATTCCATTTTGAAAAATTTTTAAAAGGATTTTTTGAAATTATAGAATTATAATGAAATACAGCAATATCAGTTTTTATGTTTTTTAAAACAAGTACAGTTTTTTTAAGTATTTGATTGTAAACCCAAATACTTTTATTTTTACCAATTGAAGTTTTTAATCTTGTTTTCACTGGATATTTACTTGAATCTTTGATAAAAACCATCAGTAGTTGATTCATTTTTAACTTATTTCTTTGTTATTTTTTCAATAAATTTTTCAATATTATTTATCCCCTCCTTTTTTACAAACTCAATGAATGCAGAACCAATTATCGCTCCACTTGAATAATTAATTGCATTATTGTAAGTCTCAAAATTACTAATGCCAAAACCAATTAATTGAGGGGTTTTTAAATTTAATGATGATATTCTTTTAAAATAGTTTAATTGAGATTGATCAATTGTACCTTTTGCTCCGGTTATACTAGAATTACTAACCATATATATAAATCCTTTTGAAATATCATCAATTAATTTAATTCTTTTTTCACTTGTTTGAGGTGTAATTAAAAACATGTTATGTAGATTATGTTTTTTAAATATTTTTTCATATTTATTTGTATATACATCAAGAGGAAGGTCAGGAATTATCAAACCATCAATTCCAACTTTATTAGCATTATAACAGAAACTATCTACTCCATACTGAAGTATTGGATTAAAATATCCCATAATAACAAGCGGAACATCAATTTCATTTCTAACATTTTTTAGTTGATTAAATAATTTTTCACTATTCATTCCATTATTTAGAGCAATTTTAGAACTTTCTTGAATGGTTGGACCATCAGCAAGCGGATCACTAAAAGGAAGTCCAATTTCAATTATATCTACTCCCGCTTCCTGCAATTTTTTTAAAATTGGTATAGTGTCATTTAGATTAGGATATCCAGCAGTAAAATAAATAGAAAGTAGTTTTTCTTTTGTTAAAAAAATTTGATCAATTCGATTCATCAGATTTTAAAATAATTAATATAGGTATCTAAATCCTTATCACCTCTTCCAGAACAATTAAAAACTATTATATCACTTGGTTTAAAATTCATAGTATCTAAAACTGAAAATGCATGTGCAGTTTCAATTGCAGGTATTATACCTTCCATTTGAGACAAAGTAAGACCCCAATTCATAGCTTCATCATCTGTTACAGACACAAACTCTGCACGTTTTGATCGGTAAAGATTAGCATGCATTGGACCAATACCAGGATAATCCAATCCCGCTGAAATTGAATAGGGTTCAGTAATTTGACCATCCTTATTCTGCATTAGAAGGGTTTTGCTGCCATGTATAATACCTTCTTTTCCAAGTATTGAAGTTGCTGCACTTTCACCAGAGCTAATTCCTTTTCCAGCTGCTTCAACTGCAATAATTTTTACATTTTTATTTTCAAGATAATTATAATATAAACCTGCAGCATTACTTCCCCCACCTACACATGCAATTAAATAATCTGGATAATCTCTATTTTCAGTATTTAAAAGTTGTGTTTTAATTTCATCACTAATTACTGATTGAAATCTTGCAACCATATCAGGGTATGGATGAGGACCAACAACAGAACCAATAATGTAATGAGTATCTACAGGATTATTTATCCAATCCCTTATAGCCTCATTTGTTGCATCCTTTAATGTTTTACTTCCTGATTTTGCAGATTTAACTTCTGCACCTAACATTTTCATTCTAGCAACATTTGGAGCTTGTCTTTTTATATCGATTTCTCCCATATAAATAACACATTTTACTCCCATAAGAGCACAGACAGTTGCGGTTGCAACTCCATGTTGTCCAGCTCCAGTTTCAGCAATAATTCTGTTTTTTCCTAACCTTTTTGCTAAAAGTATTTGCCCAATTGTATTATTTATTTTATGAGCTCCTGTATGACATAAATCCTCTCTTTTTAAATAGATTTTAGTGTTATATTTATTAGAAAGTCTTTCAGCAAAATACAAGGGTGTAGGTCGCCCAACATATTTTTTAAGCAATAAATTAAAATCTTTTTTGAATTTAGGTTCTGATATAATTTTTAAATAATTTTCTTTTAATTCACTTATATTTGGATATAACATTTCAGGAATATATGCTCCTCCAAAATCTCCATAATATCCATTTTTATCTACATTATATTTCATTAAAATAATTTTAATTTAAATTCTTTTAAAAGTTCAATATTTTTATTGCCAGGACTTATTTCAAATTTACTATTTACATCAATGGCATGAATAGGAAGACCAGTTTTTATAATTTTTTGAATTTCAGAAACATCCTCTAAACCTATACCTCCACTTAAAATAAAAGGTTTTGAAAAAGTATAGCTTTTAAGTAATTTCCAATCAAATTTGATATTATTTCCTCCTGGTAATTTACCTTTAGTATCAAATAAAAAATAATCACAAACATTTTCATAAATTTTAAGTTTATTAAAATTAAAATCCTTGTTAATTGAAAAAGCTTTTATGCATTTAACTCCAAGATTTTTAATTTTTTCACAAAATGAAGGACTTTCAGTTCCGTGAAGTTGGATTACACTAAGTTTATGATTGTTTATTTGTTTTTTTATTTCATTTAATGATTCATTAACAAAAATTCCAGTTAAGTATATTTTCTTATTTATCAGGGGAATTTTTTTATTAAAATATCGTGGAGATTTTTTCCAAAAAATAAAACCCAGGTAGTCAGGATTTAACTTTGAAGCTTTTATAATATTTTCAGAAATTAACATTCCACAAATTTTTAATTTCATTCTTCTATATTTTTAACAAAATTATTTAATTCAATGCCTGGGGAATTTGATTTCATAAAGTTTTCTCCAATTAAAAATCCTTTAAACCCATATGCTTTCAAAATCTTAATGTCCTTAATTGATTTTATTCCACTTTCAGAAACTTTTAGATAGTTGTCAGGAATTTTACTAGATAATTTTTTACTTACATCTATATTTACATCAAAAGTTTTTAGGTCTCTATTGTTAACGCCGATAAAATCAATATTTTTTACAAGTGATTTATCGAGCTCTAATTCGTTGTGAACTTCAATTAAGACTTCTAAATCTATATTTTTGGCAATTGATGAAAACTCAATTATTTGCTTTTTACTAAGTATAGACGCAATTAACAAAATTATATCGGCTCCAAAAGCTTTTGATTCATGAATTTGATATTTATCAATTATAAATTCTTTTCTTAGAAGAGGAAGATTTGAATTACTTCTAGCTTGAATTAAATCTTCTAATGAACCTCCAAAATATTTAATATCAGTTAAAATAGACATTCCACAAGCGCCATTTTTTTCATAACTTTTAGCAACATCATAAATCGATAGATCTAAATTTATGTTTTTTTTGGAGGGAGATCTCCTTTTAAATTCAGCTATAATTCCTGATTTACTAGAGTTTAGATTAGATTTTAGTGATATAGTTTTTCTTTTGTAAAGAGGATACTTCTTGATCAAATCCAAGGAAAATAATTCTTTTTTATTTTTGACTTCAGTTTTTTTGTCTTTTATTATTTTTTTTAGAATATTATCCATTTTTCGATATTTCAACTAATTTTTCAAAAGCTACTTTTGCTTTTCCTGAATTTAAAGATTCTTTAGCTTTTTCAAAGCCTTCTTTTGGAGATAGATTTTCTACTGTACAGATTGCCATACCTGCATTGGCGCAAACAACATTGATTTGTGCAGGACTCCCTTTCCCATTTAATATATTTAAGAATATTTTTGCTGATGATTTTACATCATTTCCTCCAATTATTTGATTTGAGTTTACTTTATTTACACCAAAGTCAATAGGACTAATTAATAGTTCTTTGTCTTTTTGAATCACTTTTGTTTGATTAGTTAGAGAAATTTCATCATAGCCATCTAAAGAGTAAAGTATGGTGTAATTTTGATTTGTTTTTTGAAATAAATAACCGTAAAGTCTAGCTATCTCTAAATTAAATACTCCAGTTAATTGATACATTGGAGATGATGGATTTACAAGGGGACCTAAAATATTAAAAAAAGTTTTTAAACCTAATTCTTTTCTAATTGGAGCAACATTTTTCATCGCAGGATGGAACAATGGAGCATGTAAAAAACAAATTCCAGATTTTTCAATTGTTTTTTTTATAAAACTTTCATTATTTGAAAATTTTACACCAAGAAATTCAAGAACATTGCTAGAACCACAGCCAGATGAAACACCATAATTTCCATGCTTTGATACTTTTATTCCAGAACCAGCTACTATAAAAGATGACAGTGTTGATATATTAAAAGTGTCTTTTCCGTCACCTCCAGTTCCACAAAGATCTATTGTTTGATAATCAGATAAATCTACGGAGATACATAATTCAAGTAGAGCTTGTCGAAACCCTTCTAATTCATTTAAACTAATTGAACGCATCATATATATAGTTAAGAATGAAGATATAAGACTATGATTATGTTTACCTTTAGCAATCTCGGTTAGAATTTCATATGCTTCATTTTTATTAAGTTGCTCGTGCTGAATTAATCTGTTTATAATCCTTTTCATAACAGTTAATTATTAATCCAATTACTTAAAATCTTTTTTCCAAAAGGAGTTAAAATGGATTCTGGATGAAATTGAACACCTCTTATATTAAATTGTTTGTGTCTAATTGACATTATCTGATTATTTTGATCAACAGAAGTAATTTCTAAACAATTTGGTATAGATTTATCTATTATCCATGAGTGATATCTTCCAACAAGGAAACTTTTTGGAAGACCTTCAAATAAAAGATCATTTTTTAAAATCTTTAATTTAGTATCTACTCCATGATAAACTTTGTCAAGATTAATTAGACTAGCACCAAAAACTTCTCCAATAGCTTGATGTCCTAAACAAACCCCTAGAATTTTGTGAGTTGATTTGTATTTTTCTATTACAGATTTCATTAGACCAGCTTCATCAGGAATACCTGGACCTGGAGATAAAACAATATGATTATAATTTTTTATTTCATCTATATTGAATTCATCATTTCTTTTTACAATTGTTTTGCAGTTTAATTCATGAAAATAATGAGCCAGATTGTATGTAAAGGAATCATAATTATCTACAATAAAAATTTTTTCCATAATTATTTATAATTTTTCTGCATAAGTTAAAGCCTTATTTAAGGCACCTAGTTTATTATAAACCTCTTGTAATTCTTTTTCAGGAATTGAATCTGATACAATCCCAGCTCCAGCCTGGTAATATAAATTTTTGTCTTTACTTAAAAAAGATCTAATTATAATTGCATGATTAAAATTTCCATAAAAGTCCATATAACCTACAGCTCCACCATAGAAGTTTCGGGCTGTTTTTTCGTATAAATCAATTAATTCTAAAGCCTTATGTTTTGGAGCACCACTTAGTGTTCCTGCAGGAAATGTGTCCGCAACGACTTGAAATGTTTTTGAATTTTTATTTATTTTTCCCGTTACTTTAGAAACTAAATGAATTACATGGGAGAAAAATTGTATTTCTCTGTTTTTTTCTACTACAACATTGGTTCCATTTCTACTTAAATCATTTCTTGCCAAATCAACCAACATCACATGTTCACTATTCTCTTTTGGATCTTTTGAAAGTTTAATAGCAGTTTCTTTATCTTTTTTATCATCTCCAGTTCTTTTAAATGTACCAGCAATGGGATGAATCTCAGCTTTTTTGTTTTCTATTATTAATTGAGCTTCTGGAGAACTTCCAAAAATTTTAAAATTTCCATAATCAAAAAAGAACAAATAAGGTGAGGGGTTTATAGATCGCAAAGCCCTATAAACATTAAATTCATCTCCTGTAAAACTTTGAGAAAATCTTCTTGACAAAACTATTTGAAAGACATCTCCTCGATAGCAATGTTTTTTGCCTTTGTGAACAAAATCTATAAATTCTTTATCTGTAAGATTAGAAAATTCTCTTCCTCTTATTTTAAAATCATATTTAGTTATTTTTTCTGTTTTTAAAATTTTTTCAATTTGATTTAAATTATCATCATTTTTGAAATTATGTGAAAATATATAGGCTTCATGGCTAAAGAGACTGATAGCAATTATATTTTTGTAAACGGCATAATATATATCTGGAATTTCAAGATTTTTTTTCTTTTTATTTAATTTAATTTTTTCAAAATAGGAAACAGCTTCATGAGCTATATATCCAAAAAGTCCGTTAGTAATGAATTTATAGTTATATTTTTTGCAATCAAACTTATTAGAGAAAGATTCAATTTCTCTTGTAACTTGATCATTATTTAAATTTTTTTTAATTATATTTTTACCATCAGGATAAGTAATTTTTAAATCATTATTTTTAATGCTTATTGTTGAAATTGGATTACAACATATGTATGAATAATTATTTGTTCTACCATCATAATCACTACTTTCAAGTAATATGCTATTTGGAAAAATATCTCTAAGCTTTAGATAAGCACTAACAGGAGTTAATGTATCAGCTATTATTTTTTTATGGTTTGAATTTAATTTATATTTTTTCATTACTTATAAAAAAAAAGGCTTGTCGTGAAGACAGGCCTTTTATAAAAGAATTGGTTCACGAATAATTTAAATTATCCTGTTCCACCAATTAATATTTTTACCTAAATTGATCATTGTCTGCAAATATAATATAAAAATTAATATTTAATATTTATGATAAATTTTATTCAAATTCAAGGTTCACCTCCAACTTAATATCATCATAAATTAATTTATCTCCAAGATTTTGAAAAAAATTACCTGATCTAAATTTTACATCATATTTTGTTCTATCAAAAATTAAATTAGATTTAGCTTTTTTTCCATTTAATTCCATTGTAAAAGTAACAGGGTGAGATATCCCCTTTATAGTTAAATCACCATTAATTGTTTGAACTCCATTAACCGGATCGTTACTTTTCAAGATTTTTAGATAGGCAAAATTAAATTTATTTACGCTAAAAAAATCATCTGATTTTAGATGACCTTCTAAACTGTTTTTCCCCCTTCCAGTCAAGTCTTCTACATTAAGGCTAGTCATATCTACAATAAAATTTCCTGAAATTATTTTATCTGAAATTTTTCCAGTTCCAGTTAAAATAATATTACCTTCTTTAAACTTTAAAGATCCATAATGTTGTTTTCCAGTAATTTCATCTCCATACCATTTAACATTACTTTTAGTAATATTAATTGATTGAGATAAAGTTTGAGAAAAAATAGAGTTTGAAAATAAAAATAAAAGAGAAATATAAAATAGCTTGTTCATTGTTTAATTTTTTTTTAATTTAAAATACAATAATATATTTTTTTTTAAGAATTAAAAAATTGAATTTGTAAAGATTAAATCTTGTTTTTAAATTTGAAAGATGAATTTAAATCAAAACGATTGGTTAAAAAATAAAGATAATGATCTTGAAAGTAAAATAATTGATGTTAGAACCCAGGAAGAATATGACGAAGGTCACATCAAAAAATCTATTCTTGTCGACATAAATCAACCTAGCTTATTTATGGAATCTATTTTAAAGCTCAAAAAGAATAAATCTTATTATGTGTATTGCAGAACTGGTATAAGAAGTGAAATGGCATGCAATTTAATGCATCAAAATGGCCTTACTGCATATAATTTACTTGGAGGAATTGTTGAGTGGAAAGGTGAAATCGAAAAAGTATAAAGTTTTGGATAGAATAAGATTTTTTTTTGAAAAACATGGATTTTCAGTTTGCTCTACTTTAGCCAATTTTTTAGGAATTAATGTTAAAAATGTAAGATTGTTTTTTATTTATGCTTCTTTTACTACTATAATTGGAGGTTTTATTATGTATTTAATTATAGGTTTTTTATTTAAATTAAGAGGAATGATCTACAGAAAAAGAACTTCTGTATTTGATCTTTAATGTCATTTATTAAAATAAATTTAATCTTTGTCTTTAATAATTTTTTTTTCACTTTCTTTTTTTGATATTGCAACTATTAATACAAATTTATAATGAGTCATAAAACCATAAAAGTCAATTTAATTTTTACAATCTTTTTTTTATTAAATAGTATTAATTTAAATGCACAAGAAAAAGGATTGGATGATAAAATAAATGAAGCATTTACTCCAATTGCTAATTGGTGGGAATCTTTAATTTTACATAATTTTCCTGGTACTGAAGTCCCTACTATAATTTTTCTTTTGGTAGGAGGTGCATTGTTTTTTACAATTTATTTTGGTTTTGTAAATTTTAGACATTTTACTACAGCAGTTAATACTGTTAGAGGTAAATATGATTCTTTTGATAAAGAAAAATCAAAGAAAAATACCCAAAAGTTTAATGAAAGTCAACATGGCGAGGTTAGTCATTTCCAAGCTTTAGCTACAGCTGTTTCTGGTACTGTAGGTAATGGAAATATTGCTGGAGTTGCACTTGCAATTGCTGTCGGTGGACCAGGTGCAACTTTTTGGATGATACTTTGCGGCTTGTTAGGGATGTCCACAAAATTTGTTGAGTGCACTCTAGGTGTAAAATATAGAGATGTAGGTGAGGATGGTACAGTTTATGGAGGACCAATGTATTATTTAACGAAAGGTTTAAAGGAAAGAGGTTTTGAAAAATTTGGAAAAATACTAGCCGTTATTTTTGCCTTGTTATGTATAGGTGCATCTTTTGGAGGAGGAAATGCTGCTCAATCAAATCAGGCTGCTATGCAACTTGTTGGTTCTTTTGGAATGACTGGAGGAAGTGCAAGAACAATTATTGGAATTATCATGATGGTTATAGTTGGAATAATAATTATAGGAGGAATAAAAAGAATAGCCTCAGTAACGGAAAAGATTGTTCCTTTTATGGCTTTAATCTACGTTATCGCTTGTCTCTATATAATTGGCATAAATTTTTCTTTTATTGATGATGCATTTGGAATGATAGTAAATCAAGCATTTAATCCACAAGCCGGACTAGGTGGTTTGTTAGGTGTTTTAATTACTGGTTTTAGAAGGGCTGCCTTTTCAAATGAAGCTGGAGCAGGATCTGCGTCTATTGCCCATTCAGCTGTAAAAACTAAATATGCTGCATCAGAAGGTTTAGTCGCTTTACTTGAACCATTTATAGACACTGTTGTAATTTGTACTATGACTGCTTTAGTTATTATTATTTTTAATGGTGATAATACTGTTTTTGATTATGGAGGTGTTGGGGGTGTTGTAATGATTAATGGTGTTCCTTCTGAAGGTGCAGGAATTACTGCCGCTGCATTTTCTGAATATATTTCTTTTTCAGGACCTTTTTTAACATTAGCTGTTGTCCTGTTTGCTTTATCAACCATGATTTCGTGGTCATATTATGGGCTCCAATCTTGGATGTATGTTTTTGGAAAAAGTAAAATTTCTGGTTTAATATATAAGTGTTTGTTTTTGATTTTTATAGTTATTGGCGCAGCTGGAGATATGTCATCAGTTTGGGCTTTTTCTGATGCAATGATTTTAGCTCTTGTTTTTCCTAATATGATAGGTTTGTTATTATTATATCCAAAAGTAAAAGAGGAGTTAAATAATTATTTAATTAAAATCAATAGCACAAAATCCAATAATTAGAATTGAAAATACTTTTTGTAAAGATTTTTTTAGAATTATATTTGTACAAAATAGATTATGATAGATATAGAGATAGGTTCTAATTTGAAAATGACCGAAACTCAGAAAATGGTTTTTGATTCAGCAATGGTATTTGCCATTCAAGAGATAAAACCTTATTTCATGGATTGGGATGAAAAACAATTTTTTCCAAAAAAACTGTTTAAAGATGCAGGTTCTTTAGGTTTTATGGGGATGTTAATTCCAGTTGAATATGGAGGATCAGGTATGGGTTATCATGAATATGTTGCTATGATAGAAGCCATTTCCTCAATTGATCCATCTATTGGATTGTCCTTGGCTGCTCATAATTCTTTAAGTCTTAATCATATCTATATGTTTGGAAATGAATATCAGAGAAATAAATGGCTTCCAAAAATGTGTTCTGGTGAATGGATAGGTGCATGGGGTTTAACTGAGCAGAATACTGGTTCTGACGCAAAAAATATGGATACAGTAGCAAAAAAAGATGGTGATAATTGGATAATTAATGGAACTAAAAACTTTATTACTCATGGAAAATCATGTGATATTGCTGTAATTATAGCAAGAAATGGTTCTAAAGGAAAAAGCCATGAAATGACAGCTTTTGTAATTGAGAAAGGAACTGAAGGATTCAGTTCTGGTAAAGTTGAAAATAAACTTGGAATGAGGGCCTCTGAAACTGCTGAAATGGTTTTTGATAATTGTATTGTTCCAGATACTAATAGGCTTGGAAATATTGGAGATGGGTTTATTCAATCTATGAAAATTTTAGATGGAGGAAGAATATCAATTGCTGCTCTTTCTCTTGGAATCGCTCAAGGAGCTTTTAAAGCAGCTTTAAAATATTCAAAAGAAAGAGAACAATTTGGAAAGCCTATTATTAATTTCCAAGGGATTTCATTTAAACTAGCTGAAATGGCTACAGAAATTGAAGCTGCAAAATTATTAACTAAAAAAGCCTCTGATATGAAAAATGAAGGAAAAAATGTTACTTCTCAAGGGGCTATGGCTAAATTGTTTGCTTCAGAAATGTGCGTTAGAGTTTCAAATGAAGCAGTTCAGATTCATGGAGGGTATGGTTATATTAAAGACTTTCCTGTTGAAAAGTTTTATAGAGATTCAAAATTATGTACAATAGGTGAGGGAACAAGTGAAATTCAAAAAATAGTAATTTCAAGAGATTTATAAAGTAATATCTTTAATTAAATTAGTTTTTTTATATTTGCCCGAACTTTTTAAAAAAGAATATATGTTAATAATTCCTATTAAAGATGGTGAAAGTATTGATAGAGCTTTAAAACGTTTTAAAAGAAAATTTGATAAAACAGGCGCTATGAGAGAGCTAAGGTCTAGAAAGGAATTTATCAAGCCATCTGTTAAGCATCGTCAAAAAGTTCAAAAGGCTCAGCACGTTCAGAGGCTTATAGATATTGAAAATCAATAACAAAATTCTTCATTTATATTTTTAGTTTGTAAATTTGATTACAAACTTAAATATGTCTATTTCTAAATTTTTAGACTATATATACCTGGAAAAAAAATCTTCCCATCATACTAAAATTGCATATAATTCAAATTTATTGAGTTTTAACGATTTTGTAAAAACTAATTTTAATATTGACTCAATAGACAAAGTATCATATAATGAAATTAGATCATGGATAATAAGTTTAATTGAGAATGGAAATTCTAATAGAACAGTTAATAGAAAAGTTTCAGTTTTAAGATCATATTATAAGTTTTTATTAAAAACAGGAACTATAAAATCCTCGCCTTTACAAAACCATAAAGTTTTAAAAACACCTAAAAATATAAATGTGCCTTTTTCTGAAGACGAAATTAAATCATTATTTAAAGGGGATCATTTCTCTGATGATTATATGGGGATTCTTGAAAAAACTATAATTGCAGTATTTTATTTTACTGGAATAAGAAGAATTGAGTTGATTAATTTGAAAGAAAGGAATGTGTTGATAAATGAAGGAGTTATTAAAGTTCATGGAAAAAGAAACAAAGAAAGATTAATTCCAATTTTAGATGAATTGATTCAAATAATTAAAACTTATCTTAAGAAGAAAAATGAAATAATAATTAAAAATAATTCATCAACATTTTTTGTAAATAAAAAAGGTAAAATGTTAACAGAATCTTTTGTTTACAAAACTGTAAACCGTTACTTTAGTATAGTATCATCAAAAACAAAAAAAAGTCCTCATATGCTTCGTCATAGCTTCGCAACTCATCTACTTGATAAAGGAGCTGACTTAAATTCAATTAAAGATTTATTGGGTCATTCAAGTATAGCAGCTACTCAATTATATACACATACTAGTATGAGTAAAATAAAAGATATTTATTTTAAATCACATCCGAGAGAAAAAAATTAATATAAACTAAAAAATTATTTATGAATATTGTCTTTCAATCAATTAATTATAAAGCAGATATAAAGCTTAAAAATTTTGCTAAAAAAAAGATTTATAAAATGAACTTGTTTTATAAAAAGATTATTAACGTTTTTATTTCTACTAAAATTGAAAATTCATCAAATAGAATAAACAAATATGCTGAGATAAAAATTGGAATTCCTGGAAAGAGTATTATAGTTAAAAAAAGATCTAGTTCATTTGAAAAAGCAATTAAAACTGCAGTAATTTCTGCTCAAAGAATTATTAAGAAAAAAAAAGAAAAATTATATAGTTTTTAAATTATATTTTTTATGTTTTTTTTTGAAACCACTAAAATTAACACTTAATTTGCATTCAAATTTTAGCCGATGTAGCTCAGCTGGCTAGAGCAGCTGATTTGTAATCAGCAGGTCGTGGGTTCGAGTCCCTCCATCGGCTCAGTCTAATAAAGAATATGATTTATTAGAGGGGGAGATACTCAAGCGGCCAACGAGGACAGACTGTAAATCTGTTGGTTTTACCTTCGCAGGTTCGAATCCTGCTCTCCCCACAAATACAACTGTAAGCCCCTATAAATATTAGGGGTTTGTTTTTTTACTGTCAGTTATACTGTCACTTTTGTTAAAAACTTTACAAGTCCATAAGGCAATTTATAGGAGTATGACCACCTATTATGATAACTCTATCATAATTTTTATAAATCATATAGATTTTCAATTGAGTGATCGGTTAAAAATGATTTAAAAATTTTTCCAAATATTTTCGCTAATAACGGTGGCACAGCATTTCCAATTTGTTTGAATTGATTCGTAAAAGGACCTTCAAACTTATACCAGTCGGGAAAAGATTGAAGCCTTGCAGCCTCCCTTGGAGTAATTCCTCTAGGAGTCTCTCCATAATGAATAAAACCATTATTATCTGTTTGGAGATGAGCTACGATTGTTCTGGATGGCTTATTAGGATCAAGCTTAAAATATTTGTCTGCAAAACCCTGATTAACATACCTTCTTCCATTTTCATCTATACCAGTACCATATTTAACCTTTTGAAGGACTTCTTCATTTTCAATATTAGTTAAGTATTTGCCAGCAGAAATCTGTTTATATATTTCTAGATCAGAAGCATTATTAAATCTAGCTTTATGGTTATAAAGTTTCGTTGGTTTTTTGTCCTCTCCATTTTCACCAATCTTATTTATCATATTAGCATATATAGTATTCTCAGATAAAAGGTCTACATAATCTAATGTACTTTCTTGCTCTCCAAAAGAATCAACGTTTCCAATAGGAATTTCATTTTCCACCCTAAGATTAAGTGATTGAGGATTAGATCTAATATTGGGTAAATCATCAATAGCATCTCTTACTGAAAAAGATTTAGATTTACAGAAGTTTAAAACTGTTGGAAGATTAAAAATAAATTGCCCAGCATTCTTTATATCATTTCTAACACCTACAAAAAATAATCTTTTTCTTGATTGAGCTATACCAAATTCAGATGCGTTAAGTTCAAGACCCGTTACAATATAACCTGGTTTTGTCTTTTCAAGAGATTTATGTATTAATTCATAATAATCACCAGCTGATTTTAGTCCCATTACATTTTCAATCAACACAATCTTTGGAGAGTAAAATTCTACAAAATCTAAAAAATATTTAAATAACTGATTTCTTGGGTCCTCAATAAATTTTTTCTGGACATTTTGTAATATCTCTTTCTTTTTTCCTCTTCCTAAATTAGAAAATCCTTGACATGGCGGACCACCAACAATTAGATCAATTTTTTTAATTGATTTCAAATATTTTAAATGGTCTTTATCTATTTGAACATTTTCATGTTTGGCTTTATTTTCTTTGTATGTAGAATGCTCAACAACCAAATCACCTTGAAAATTATTTTGAATATCTTTTTTAATTAAAGACTTATGAAGGTTTTCAATTGGGGCCTGTATGAGAAGACCTTGAGAGTTTTTCCAATGATCTAAATTTGACTTGTAAGTTTTTGATGCATTTGGATCAAACTCATTTGCAAATACAAGAACACCACCTGCATTTTTAATTCCACATGACATCCCGCCTGCACCAGCAAATAAATCTATAAATTTCATTTAAAATTTAAAATATTATCTATATTACACACAGTAAATATATTTAATATAATTTGCTTTTTCATAAATATATTATATATTTGTTAAATACATTTTTTATGTGTGTAGTTTTATACATATTATTTGAACTTAATTTTTATTAAAGTCTTTACAGGGCTCCAATATTTAAACTTATAGTCATGACTAAAAAAATTGAAAAACAAGAACGTTTTAAAAAAATTGTTCCAAAGCGCGTTGAATCAATACTTAAATCCATCTCGTTATTATCAAATTGTTCTAATAAATATAACTACGAATATACAAAACAGGATGTCGATAAAATATTTAAAGCAATAAATGATGAAGTGAATTTATGTAAATCAAAATTCAAAATTGAAAATAAAGAAAAAACAAAATTTAAACTATAATGAAGATAAAAATTAGACCTTATATTCAAAGAGATAAATCATTTATAGACACTAGGAGTCTTATTTTTACACCTTCTGATACAACTAATAGTTTAATAGATTGTGTTAGAGAATTATTACAAAATTCATGGGATGCATTTATTGGTAATAACAAAATAGGTAATATTGATAAGTTCAAATTCAAAATTACCCTAAATAAGTTTAATAAGGATTTGTTACCATTTAATGACTATGCTAATTATCTAAAACAAAGCAACGATTACTATTCAATGCTAATTAAAAGAGATAATGATGATAAAGACAAACACTGTAAAGAAATTAATGACACTTTTCTAAAAATAATTGATGACCAAATGTATTATTTAAATATTGAAGATAACTCAGGTGGTCTAGAAGGAACAACAATGTATACTGATGAGAAACATGGCTCAAAAGCCTTACTTCAACAAGATATGAGTGTAAAAGGGAACAACAGTAATTCTAAATTGGGAACTTATGGAAAGGGAAAGTACACTTCAATTTTGCACTCTCCAATTAGGACTGTATTCTATATAAATCAAAGGGGAGATAAAAAATATTTTGTTGGATCTTCAGAAATTAACTCCTATTCGTTTAAAGTTGAGGGAGAAGAAAAATTAAAAAAATATAAAGGAAAACAATTCTATTGGGGAAAGTTAATAGACTCAGAAGATCAATGTGACTGGATTGAGTTAGATGAAAATAATAAAAGCATAAAAGATTTAAGATTTATAAATGCTGACGGTTTATCTACAATTATTACAACAAATCAAAGGAATATTGATTGGATGAATGAATGTGCCTATAGTATAATTTCTTCTTTTTTCACAATTATTGAAGATGAAAGGGTTGATATTCAAATTGAAGACAGAACTCAATCTAAACCTCTTTTCTATAAAATTTCTAATCATCAAGAAATAGTAGATACAATTAATAAAATTAAAAAATCAAATTTCTATTCAAAAAATGAAAATAAGGATAAAGTCCAAGATGAATTTCATAAGATAGAGCACTTTGTTAAAAATGATAACCCTGAAATTTATGAAGAAGAATTCGCTCTCAAAGTAGATGATGAGAAAAGAAAATATAATATTAAGTTAAAACTTTTTCAGGCTGGTGAAACTAAAGACGGAATAAAAAAAGATTATTTCAGTTTTGTCCGTGATGGAATGCTTTTAAGAAAACAAAATATGCTAATGAAAAATTTAATGTATACAAATAATTCTAAATTTTATGGATATGTTTATAGCGATAATAAGATTTTAAATGGAATTTTATCACAATTTGAACCACCAAGTCATGATGAATTTATTACTACTATTCATGGGCATGGGGAAAATCTTCCTTTGGGACTTCCTAAAGGTAGAGAGCTAGCTTCTTTTATTAATAAAATAAAAGATTGGGTACATAAAATAGTAAATGAAAACTGTTTTGGAGAAAGTAATCTAAGTAAAAAAACTACATGGATTTTTCAAGGGCAAAATAATCTTGGTCAAAGTAATGAAACTGAATCACCTTCCTACACAAGAAATTATAAGCTTAAAGAAAATGATTTTAAAAGGATTAGCCCAAATTCGATTTCACTTCTCACAGAAGGTGAAATTCTTTTATTAGATAAAAATGGTGACAAAACCACACATAAGCTTGATCCTAAAGGGGATTATGTTGAATATGTTAGAAGAAAACCAATAAAAATAATTTACGACCCACCAGGTCCTCCAAATCCAGATCCTCCTGTTGAAAAAAGAAAGGTTAATAAGAAGAAACCTGATCAGCCTGCAATAGCAAGAACTGGACTTGTTCATCCAAAATATTTCCGTTCAAAATTGATAAAAAAAGAAAAAGAAATTTCAAACTATACTATAAATTTTGATGAATTGGACTTAAGTAATATTAATACATTACGAATAAAACAACAATCATTAGGAGCTACAAAAGCTTCCTCATTCAAAATCAAAAAAGCTTTTCTAAATGGACATAGAATAGTTACAATATTACCAATAAAGAAAGATAGGTTGCAACCGATGATTGTTTTTGCTTATGATTTGAGAATTGATCAAACTCACAAATCAAATAAATCAAACATAGATTTAAATCTTGAAATAGAGGAGTTAAATTCTACTTTTTCAAGTTTTGAAATATCAATTCAAAATTAATTTATCATGAGTATACCTAAACTTGGAATAGTAAACGAAAGACAAGACTTTAAGGATGAGTTTAAATTAAACCCTTATTGTAGAATAAATAAAAATGATGATAAGTATTTCATTTTTGGATTAGATAAGTCTAATAGTATTATTGACCCTGAGATACAAAATTTAATTTCAAAAAATAAAATAAAATTAATAACTGAGATAATATGTAAACCTACTTTTCTTTGCTACATAACTGAAAATTTTAATCCATTAGCTATAGAAAAAAATGAATTTAGTGATAGGATAGAGATAAATTCTTACGCTATTTCTTCAGATAATTTTAGATTAAATAAAGTTTTACTCTCACCCTTTTGGTTTAATGAAAACATCTACTACAAGAATAATCAAAAAATTAGCGAGGAGTTTTCTTTAATTGTAAATCTAGAGGACAATTTTATTAAAGGAAATGAACTGGAATTTGTTTCTCTTAAAAGAGTAGAAAATCCTGACATGAATTTCGATATTGATTTACATAGCGGTGATCAAATAGTGATTTCACTAGAGAAGAAATTCTTTGATTTCTTTGTTCAAAGAATGAACGATAATAACATAAATATTCTTTTGGGTGATGTAATAACATCACAAGCAATCATATTAGGAATTTTAGAACTAATGAAGGATGAAGGATCCTCCGATCACATTTCAAGAAAATGGTATAGAGATTTAAAAGAGCATTTAAATGATAGGGGTGTCGATTTTTCTGAGTCTTTTGAAGAGGATAATAAATATAATTATGCAACAAAAATCTACAATCAAACTTTTGGCGCTGGTGATATTAAGATTAATTGCCTAGATAGTTTAATAAAAATAATGAAATAACGAAAATTAAATTAATTACATGGAAAAAAATTATATTTCTAAGATTAAAGATTATCAAACCATAAAAGATATTAAAGATAAATTAAGAGAGTATGATAGAGAGGGTAATTTGAGTGATTTTTTAATTCATTTAAAAAAAGGCGAACTAGATAAGATTTTCTTTGATAATAGTAAAATTGAGAAAGGTAATATTGAGATTACAAAAAAGTTAAATACTGTTACAGATGATTTTGAAGCTTCAAAAACTTTATTCGAAGAATTAAAACAATTGACTTACGAGGAAGCACATGATGAAAGGCTATGGTGTTATTTGTCTTTGTATTTTTATAGAGATTACTGCATAAATAAGTTTAATTCATCTTCAAGAGATAAAAAATTATTAACATATTTAAAAAGATTTTTTATTGATGGAACTGCTACACATCTTTCTTTTACGAGGAATTACATTTCAGGATTGTATTGGACTGCAAAAAAAACATACGATCCGAATTTAAAAAACCCATATGAATACACTGAAAAAATATATTCAAGTAGCCAGCTAACATTTGATCTTATGGAAAGGTTTGATTTTTTAAAAAATAAAATGTTTTTTCAAGCTTATATTGATTTATTATTTGATCTATTAAAAATTAAGCCAGACATTAACACCGAATTTTCAAAACTAATGTCTCCAATTATGTTAAACCACTACAAAAATCACTTTTTTACAGGTTTGTCGAAGGAAGAAATTAGAAATGAATTGAACTCACATTATGATTTTCAATATAAATTGGAAAGAATAACGACTCCGAGGTTATAGAATTTTTTGATTTTCAAAAAGGAATTGGAAAAGTTACTTCAAAAATAGATATTTCTAATATTTAATTCAAAATATGAAAAAAAATATATTTGATAACTTTAGTCATGTTGAAAAGGAGATACTTTTGTCAGATATTCAATCTGAGTTAAATAGATTAATATATAAAAACCAAGCTGATCCAGAAAGTGTTTTTAATACCCACTATTCTAATTATATTAAAAATCACATTAAACTTATTGATTCAATTAAATCATGTAACGATTTAGATTATTTACTCGATGAATCCTTATATATGAGGTTAAGAAAGATTGCAGAAAAATTTTTATAGATTAAAATTCATTTAACTCCTTTCTAAATTTTTCCGTTTAAAAAAACCCCATACTGTCACTTTTACTGTCAGTATAAAAGTAAAGAATAAAAAGAAAAATTAGGGAAAGTTTTGGATAAGTTGTGAAAATGTTAATAAAATCAGCTCTTTACAAGCGTTTCTATTAATTTATATAATATTACAAAAAGCTAAATAAAATCCTGCTCTCCCCACTTCAAAATATATATAATTACATATATTTGAAAAATATTACCAACATAAGAAAAAGCGAGAGTAGCTCAGTTGGTAGAGCGTCAGCCTTCCAAGCTGAATGTCGCCGGTTCGAACCCGGTCTCTCGCTCTTTTTTTTGCCGATGTAGCTCAGGGGTAGAGCGTTTCCTTGGTAAGGAAGAGGTCCCGAGTTCAAATCTCGGCATTGGCTCTTCTCAATATTTTATATTAATTAAAACGATTAGATTTTAAAAAATTAATTGGATGAATACTTTTTCCATTAATCGCTAATTCTGAAAGAATTTCTCCAATAACACTTGCAAATTTAAATCCATGGCCACTAAACCCCGAGGCTATTAAAATATCATCATTATTGTTATAAAAATCTATAATAAAATCTTCGTCAGGGCTATAGGTGTATAAGCAAGTTTTTGAACTAGTGATAGTTTCAATACCTTTTGGAATAAATTTTTTGATCGCCTCAACAAGTGTGTTTTCTTCTTCTTTTGAAACATTTTTATTTACTATATCAGGATCTGTTAATTTTCCTTTTGTATGATGCGCAAACTTAATTCCACTTGGTTCTTCAAAAGAGGACCTTGGTAAGGAGGGGAAACCATAATAAATACCATTCACTGAGGGGTCAGCAAATGTCCAACAAGGAAAGTTATTCAATTCAAACATATCTGGTTTTTTTGGTTTTGCCCAAGCCAAAATTTGTCTGGTTACATCTAAATTTTTAACATCAGAAAATTTTGATGTCCAAGCACCAGTTGTTAATACTAGTTTTTTACACTTATATATTTGTTTATTAGTTTTTACTTGTATTATTCCACCTTTTTTTGACCATTCCAGAGTTTTTTCTTTTGTATGTATTACGGCTTTATATTTTAGAGCTTGTTCAGTATATGATAATATGGCTCTTTCTGGAGTAACAAAGCCAGCATCAACTTCTATTAAGTTAGTATAATTTTCAGGTACTTTAAACTGAGGAAATTTATCTAATTGTTCTTTTCGATTTAATTCATTGACCTTAATACCATATTTTATAGCTGACTTTTGAGTTCCTTTAATAAGAAGATGTTTGCTAGGACCGAAGTATAATAGTCCCGTTTTGAAATAAATTTGATTACTAATTTCTTGTTCAAGAGACCGCCAATTTTGATAAGCTCTTTCAAGAAGGGGAACATAATTCGGGTGTTCAAAATATGCTTTACGTATAATTCTACTTTGTCCTGTATGAGATCCCATTTCATGAGGTATGTCAAATTGTTCAAGACCTAAAACACTAAGCCCTTGTTTTGCAATATGATAACAAGCTGAGGAGCCCATACTACCAACTCCAATAACGATAACATCATAGTTAGTCTTTTTGTTTTGAATGGAGAGTTTTTTTTGAACGTTTGAATAGAGTTGAGAAATCGGAATGACTGAAGTTAAACCTCCAATGGCAAATGTATTTCCAATAAATTCTCTTCTTTTCATATAATAAATGAAAATATTTTCTTGATTATTTAAATGTAATAAATATAAATTTGTAGAGTGATTAAAAGCATTCACAAAAAAAGAAAATAAACTAATTAATTGTATGTTTTTTAAGAATTTGCCATCAGATAAAGTTCCTTTAAATGAAACAACTAAGATTTTAAAAAATCATAATGCTTTAGAGTTTCATAAAACATTATCTGAATATAAACCTACTCCTTTAATTGAGTTACCTAACTTGTCAAAAAGGTTAGGAGTTAAAAATATCTATGTTAAAGATGAATCAAAAAGGTTTAAATTAAATGCATTTAAAGGATTAGGAGCTTCTTATGCAATTTCACAATCCTTAATAAAAAACCCAGAAATCAAAACATTTTGTACAGCTACAGATGGAAATCATGGCAGAGCGGTAGCATGGGCAGCAAAAATTAATGGCAGAAAAGCTATTATTTATGTCCCTAAAGAAACCACTTTAAAACGCATTCAGGCAATAGAAAAATATGGAGCTAAAGTAATTCAAATTAATGGACATTATGATCAGGCATGCGAAGAAGCAAAAAAAATAAGTTTTTCTAAAAAATGGTGTTTAATTCAAGATAAAGCTTGGGAGGAATATATAGAAATACCTGCCTTAATACTTTCAGGGTATTTAACGTTATTTAAGGAAATGGAAGATTCTATACACGATCCTTTAAAACCAAAAATAGATCTTATTTTTTTCCAAGCTGGTGTAGGTAGCATGGCAGCAGCAGGTATTTATTATTACCTAAATAGGTATGGAAGAAATAAACCTAAAATAGTTATTATACAACCTGAAGAAGCTGATGGTATTTTATGTTCATTTAAGGAAAATAAAATTTCAAGCTCAAAAGGAAGTCTTAAAACAATTATGGCTGGGTTAAATTGTGAAACTCCTTCATTAGGAGCTTGGGATTTATTGAAAAACGGAACGAATTATGTGTTGAGAATTTCAGATGATTATTCAAAAAAGGCTATGCGAGAACTTTACTATCCTCAGGGTTCTGATAATAGAATAATATCAGGAGAATCAGGTGCCGCAGGATTAGGAGGATTACTTGCTATTTTGAAAGAGAGTAAAATCAAATCAATAAAAGAAGATCTTAGAATAAATAATTTCACAAATATTTTATTTATAAACTCTGAGGGAGATACTGATGAAGAGGTTTTTTCAGAAATTATTAATTCAAATATTTAATGAAAATTAAGCTACTTCTATTTGTTTTTTTGTTTTCATATAATTTATATTCTCAATCCTTTACAAATGAAATAGTACTAGATAGTAATGGAGTTACTATTAAGTGCAAGGATTCAGAAACAGGATTTACCAAGAATATTGCAGGAAAAATTTATACTGTTGTCGACGAAGCACTTCTTCGAAATATGGTTAATAATGATGAAGATGTCACTTGTGTTTGTACTTCAAATATTACAGATATGAGTGAGTTATTTATGTCTAAGCCTTCATTTAATCAGGATATAATAAGTTGGGATACTTCAAGTGTTACAACAATGAAATCTATATTAAAAAATGCGCAATTATTTAACCAAGATATAGGAAGTTGGGACACTTCTAATGTTGAGGATATGAGTGAAATGTTTTATAATAATCAAATATTCAATCAAGATATTGGAGGTTGGAATACTGTTAATGTAACTAATATGAGAGATATGTTTGCTGGAGCTATTTTATTTAATCAAGATATAGGAAGTTGGGACACTTCAAATGTCATTGACATGAATGGAATGTTTAATAGAGCTAATGTTTTTAATAAAGATATAAGTAATTGGGATACTTCTAATGTAACTGAAATGATGGATATGTTTCGGGGTGCTTCTGCATTTAATCAAGATATTTCAAGTTGGAATATTTCTAATGTAACTGTGATTAGTGGCATGTTTGGTGAGTCTTCATTTAATCAAGATATAGGAAGTTGGAATACTTCTAAAGTTACTAATATGGAATCTGTGTTTTGGGGGGCTGATAAATTTAATCAAGATATAGGAAATTGGGATACTACAAAAGTTGTTAATATGAAGGGTATGTTTACTCAGGCTTCTTCATTTAATCAAGATATTGGAGGATGGGATACTTCTAAGGTAATGGAAATGCAAACTATGTTTAAGGGAGCTTCAGCCTTTAATCAAGATATAGGAAGTTGGAATTCTTCAAATGTGTCTAATATGTCACAAATGTTTTCAGGAGCTTCTTCATTTAATCAAGATATAGGAGGTTGGAATACATCATCTGTTATAAATATGAGCTTTATGTTTTATGGAGCATCTAATTTTAATCAATATATAGGTGGTTGGGATATTTCTAATGTTTTAGATATGTGGGGAATTTTTTGGGATGCAATTAGTTTTAATCAGGACATAGGAAATTGGAATATTTCAAATTTAAATAAGATGAGACAAATGTTTGATGGAGCAACTTCTTTTAATCAAGATATTGGAGACTGGAATACTTTTAATGTTGAAGACATGGCTGAAATGTTTTCTGGAGCTTCAGCTTTTAATCAAGATATAGGAAACTGGAATACATCAAATGTAAATAATATGTCAAGTATGTTTAAAGATGCAATTGTTTTTAATCAAGACATCTCCAATTGGTGTGTTAAAAATATATTAACTGAACCACCAGATTTTTCAGTTAACTCTCCTTTAATTTCTGATAACAAACCTAAATGGGCAACTTGCCCTGGATCTTCTAATATATTTTTAGATAGTAATGGGGTTACTATTAAGTGTGAAGGGGCAAATATAGGAGACAAAGGTTTAGTTAATGGTAAAGAATACATTGTTGTTGACCAAACAATTCTTCAGAATATGGTAGACAATAGAGAGGATGTCACTTGTGTTTGTACTTCCAAGGTAATTAATATGTCAGAAATGTTTAAAGAATACCTTGATTTTAATCAAGATATAGGAAGTTGGGACACCTCTAATGTCAATGATATGAATGCAATGTTTCAAAATGCTCAGGCTTTTAATCAAGATATAGGAAATTGGAATACATCAACTGTTATTAATATGGATTCAATGTTTAATTCAGCCACTTCATTTAACCAGAACATAGGAAATTGGGATATTTCAAAAGTAACAGATATGAGTTTTATGTTTTCCGATGCTTGGTCTTTTAATCAAGATATTGGGAATTGGGATACCTCAAGTGTTTTTGATATGAAAGGGTTATTTGGCACTCTTCCAGGAGAAGTTTCTTTGTTTAATCAAGACATAGGAAATTGGAACACTTCAAAAGTTGAAGATATGCAATATATGTTTTATGGAGCTAATTCATTTAATCAAGACATAGGATATTGGAACACTTCTAATGTTACGAGCATGGAGTATATGTTTACTGGGGCTTCTATATTTAATAAGGATATTGGACAATGGGATACTTCTCAGGTATTTGGTATGAGAAGTATGTTTCAAAAGGCTACTTCATTTAATCAAGATATAGGAAGTTGGAATACTTCAAAAGTTATAAATATGGCTTGGATGTTTGAAATGGCTAATGCTTTTAATCAGGACATAGGAAGTTGGGATACTTCAAATGTTACAACTATGTTTTCAATGTTTAACGGAGCTAGTGTTTTTAATATAGATATAAGTAATTGGGATATTTCTAGTGTAACAAAAATGGATTCAATGTTTCAAAATGCTTCTTCTTTTAATCAGGACCTATCATCCTGGTGTGTTACGGGCATATTAACTGAACCATCAGATTTTTCAACTAATTCTCCACTTACTTCACAGAATAAACCTTCATGGGGAATATGTGATGATTTGATTGATAGCTCAATTGATTTAATAACCAATTCAGATGATTTTATAGTTTCGAAATTACTCACACCAAAATCAAATAGTATTGAGTCTAAATGGATAATTACTGGAATTAATAGTTATCCAGGAACCATGGTTACAGTTTTTGATAAAAATGGAAATATTGTTTTTACAAGTGAAAATTATAATAATCAGTGGAGTGGATTAAATAAAAAAGGACAACTATTATCAGTGGGAAGCTATTATTACATTGTAAAAAAACCTGGAGAGGACCTTATGTCAGGATGGATTTTCTTAACCTATTAAAAGAAATAAAAACGAAAAAAATAAATAACATATTAAAAACAATTCTTATAGTTTTATTCTTTACTATAGGTCAAATAGTTTTTTCTCAACAACAGCCATATTTTTTATTTTTTAAACAAAACATGAGTTTAATTAATCCTGCCTCAACTGGAATTGAAGGACAAATGATAGGGATTAATTACAAAACCTCGATGATGGGAGTAGAAAATGGGCCAAAAGTCCAGTCATTGATTTATCATTCAAATGAAAATAGAAATGCCTCATGGGGAATTAGTCTACAAAATGAAAAAGTCAATATTGAATCTTATGGAATAGCCTCTTTTGATTATCGTTATAAATTGCAAATTACTAGTAATACAGAAATTAACTTTGGGCTTAAGGGTGGAGTTTTTTTTAATAGTATTGATATTAATTCAATTGAAAGGGTAACTCAAGAAAGCAATCCTTCGCTTAATTTAGTTAATAACTATTGGAATCCAATTTTAGGTATGGGAGTATTTTTAAAAGGAAATAATTATTTCCTAGGTGTATCTATTAATAATTTATTGAACTCTAACCGTTACCAAGAAGAGAATGGTATAGTTTCTCAAGCTATTGATAAGGGTCAGCTATTTGTTTCTTCTGGTATAGATATTAAAATTAATAATAGTTTAACCTTAAGACCATCTTTGATTTATAGTTTTGTAAAAAATTTGGATAACCAGTTAACGGCGATTACGAATCTAGAGATTATTGATAAAATTTCAATAGGTCTGGGTGTATCAAATAATTATTACACAAATTATCAAGTTTTATTTAAGGGTTTTAAAAATTTTGAATTTGGTTTTGGTTATGAATCTAGAAATGGCATAAATTCTCAGAACCTTACAAGTGCTTTAAAGGCAAATAATACAGAACTTTTATTTAGGTATAGAATAATTATCAATAAAGTTAGAAAATCGTCTTGGGATAATTAATATCTATTTTTTATTTAAATAACTAAAAAATAGATGAATTGCTAAACCAACAGGCATAAGCATAATGCCAAAAAATATAGATAATCTCATTACCCATTTATTAGCATTTATTTCAAGAGATTTTAACCATATCCATCTTGTAACAAAAATATCTCCAGCGACCATATGAGCCCAAGTTGCAGTTAAACCAGCTTTTGTCCCTAAACCTGCAGCTAAACCTTCTATAAATCCATCTGGATTTGATGTGCTTGTTGCAAAATCGATCAAGCCTTGTGGGTCAAATCCTATTAAAATAAACCAGATTAATATTGGACCTAAAAAAAACCAAGGTCCCTTTAAAAGATTTTTTGTTTTTTCTTTTTCAGGATTTATAAGCATAGCAAACCAGAAAGGGCCAATCCATAAAGTAGATAAAATAAAAGTAATATCGTAAAGATCCATAACTATAATTTAAAAACATTTACAATTTAAGGAATCAAAAAATTTTTTTTAAATAATTTACACCAGTTATTGTTGCTGAAGTAATTAAACCAGAAAATAAACCACCACCAACTCCCGCTGTAACAATATCTTGTCCTGTTATATACAATCCTTTTATTTTTGTTTTTGGTTTTAAAAATTTTTGTCTAAAACGTTCAGGATTATGATCTATTCCATAAAGTGCACCTTTTTTATAATTTGAGAAATGTTCAGTTGATAGAGGAGTGGAAAGTTCATAGTGTTCAACAGCTCCTTTTAAATGGGGTAATTGATTATATAGGTGAGTTAATAAACGTTGAGAAAACTTTTCTTTTTTTGATTCATAATCTAAGCCACGTTTTTTCCATGTTGTTTTATTCCATTTGGAAAAAGATTCATAAGGCATCATAGTAATAATATCAATAGTACTTTTACCGGGATATCTATCATTCCAATCAGAAAATTTAGAAGATGGAAAAGATATGTAAACTAGAGGAAACTCTTCATCGTTATCTTTTGTAAAACGATCGACACAACTATCATGGTCAAGATCATCTGGATAGATCCACAAATTATTTTTAGGAAGGTTTAAATCATCTGATGATCCCTTAAGGCCAACATACAAACAAATATAACCAACAGATGGTTTAACGTTTTTTAATTTTTCGAGATATTTATGTTTAATACTAATTGACGCGGGCACTAATTTTTTAAACGTATTAAAGACTCCAGTACCACTTATAACTTTATTAGCATAAATACAGTTATCATCCATTAATCGAACTCCTTTAGTTTTATTATTTTCTATTATAATTTCATTTACCTCAGCTCTAACTAGAATAGTCCCTCCATTTTTTGTTATAACTTTTCCAATAGTCTCTAAAATTTTTGAAGAACCTCCATTTGGTACGCTTCCACCATTCATATAATGCTTAGCCAAAGATGCATGCATTGCAAAACTACTTTGTTTGGGAGGAAGACCATAGTCTCCATATTGTCCGCAAAGAACTTTGATCAGTTTTTCATTACTTGTAATTTCACGAAGCACATCATATGTAGTTCGATCTGAATAATTTAGAAATTTTTTCCTAAAATAATTACTAAAAAAAAAGCTCATGATTGGAGATAAAGCTTTTTCCATATAAAATTTTGCTGAAACTTTATTAACTGAAAAAATGAGATTAATGTATTTTTCAATTGCTTTAATTTCATTTGGAAAATATTCACCCATTTTACTTTTAAAATTTTCTACCCCTTTTATGAAATCAAATCTTTCTTTTCCTATTATAATACTATCATAAACATCACCCATATCATCCCATTTCAGTTTGTTATCTGAAACATAATCAAACAATTTTCTTAATATGCTATTGGGTCTTTGAACTTCTCCAATGTAATGAATCCCAACATCCCATTCAAACCCTTTTCTTTTAAATACATGTGTAAAACCTCCAGCAGTATAGTGGCGTTCAAGCAATAAAACTTTGTTTCCAGATTTTGCTAGCAATGCACCTGCACATAGACATCCAATACCTGTACCAATTAAAATGGCATCATAAGATTTATCTAACTGGGGGTTTTTTTTATAGGACTGGATCATTACAAACTTTTTTTAAATATAGTAGAATAATGACTAATAAAGTTTGAAATGTTTTTGATTTTTAATTATTCAAATATATCTTTCAATTAAATTTAAAAAATGAATAATAACTTAAATTGATAATTAAAATGAAACTCTTTTCTGATTTAGGGAGACTTATTTTAAGAATTTCATTCTCTGTTTTAATGTTAACACATGGTATAAGTAAAGTTGAAAAATTATTTGCAGATGAAATTAAATTTAGTGATCCAATTGGCTTGGGATCTTTTTGGTCTCTAATTTTAATAACTTTTGCAGAGTTTGTTGCACCTGTTTTTATATTAATTGGTTTTAAAACTCGATGGTTTTCAATATTCCCAGTAATTGGAATGGCAGTTGCTGCTTTTGTTTCTCATTGGGATGATCCATTTCCTCGAAAAGAGAAAGCGTTATTATTTATGTTTGGTTTTTTAGTAATTGCAATGATAGGTCCAGGAAAATATTCAATAGATAAAAAATAATTTTTTTTACTAAACTTTCATGGAGTAGTTATTATTTCAATAACTCCAAAAGCACCCCTTGTACCATATTTAGTTGCATCAGAATGTTTTAATACTTTAACATCTTTAATCATTCTTGATAGAGATTGAACTCCACCAGGAGCATTTCCTACAGGTACACCATCAATAACCCATAAAGGTTGTTTAACGTTTACACTTTTGAAAGAACCTCCAACTGAACTGGCACCAGCGCCAAGTGTAGATACAGGAACTAGAATTGGTATACCATTTACATTTTGAGTTACTTTTCCACCTAAGTGGTATCTAAGTGCTTGAACCCAGTCTTTAGCATTTATATCAATGCCATATTCATTAAGCCCCATTCGCTTGAACTTTTCTTGCTTTTTTTGTTCTCTACGTTCTTTTTTAAGTTGATTTTTAAGTTCCCTTTGCTCCTTTTTAGTCAATTTATTTTCATTTACTGTTATTGATTGAGCATATATCGATGTTGTTAATAGTAAAGAAAATATTAATAATAATAATTTTTTCATTTTTTTGGTTTATGGTTTAGTGTTATAAAACTTTCAAATATAGATTAAAAATAAAATTTTTTTAATTACATCTTTTTGTTTCAATTATAAAAAATAATTTTTTCCTAAATTTAAAAATCTTAAAAATGTTAATGAAACAAATAAACTTATCTTTAGTATTTATTCTTTTATTTTCTTGTTCTAAAGACCTTGATAGAAAAGAATTAAATTTTTTAAATCAAAACTTTAAGCAATGGAATGAATATTTGGGAGATAAGGCAAGAACTCATTATTCATCATTAAATCAAATAAATAAATCTAATGTAAAAACCTTAAAGAAAGTTTGGGAATACAAGTCTGGTGATCTTAATGGAAAAAATACAACTCAAATTCAGTGTAGTCCAATTGTAATAGACTCTATTTTATATGGAACGAATCCTGTCACAAAATTATTTGCTATTAATGCTAAGACAGGTAAAGAAATTTGGAAATTTGATCATGGTCAAGATGTAGGTCCTGGATGGTGGGGTGTTAATAGAGGTATAATTTATTGGGATGACAAAGCTGATGGAAGAATAATTTATACCTCAGGAAGCTATATATATTCAGTTGATGCTTTAACTGGTAAAATTGAAAATACTTTCGGAGATAAAGGCAAAATTGATTTAAGAAAAAACCTAGGTAGACCATTTGAAACCTTATCTGTTGTTGCTAATACTCCAGGGGTTGTTTATAAAAATATATTAATTCAGGGAACTAGAGTGCATGAAGGGCCTGGAGCTTCACCTGGACATATTCGAGCTTATGATTTAGATACAGGTGACTTAGTTTGGAGATTCAACACAATTCCTCAACCAGGTGAATATGGATATGAAACCTGGCCTAAAGATGCTTACAAGTATGTTGGAGGAGCAAACTCATGGGCAGGAATGACACTAGATGAAGAAACAGGTATAGTATATATTCCAACTGGCTCTGCATCTTATGATTTTTGGGGGGGGAATAGAAAGGGCGAAAATTTATTTGCAAATTCTTTAATTGCATTAGATGCAAATAACGGGAATCGTTTATGGCATTTTCAATTTGTTCATCATGATCTTTGGGATAGAGATTTGCCAGCACCTCCAAATTTAGTTAATATAAATATAGAGGGAAAATTAATTAAGGCTGTTGCACAGGTAACTAAATCGGGTCATGTTTTTGTCTTTGATAGAAAAACTGGAAACCATATTTTTCCAGTAAAAGAATTTCCATTTCCAAAATCTGAACTAGAGGATGAAGAATCTTGGCCTACTCAACCACTACCAACAAAAATCCCTCCTTTTGCAAGACAGGAATTTACTAAAGATATGATTAACGATATGTTTCCAAACTCAAAAGCTCTACTTGCATGGACTCCAAATCAAAAGGAAAAGGTTTCAGATAAAACAATTAAAGAAGTGTTTGAAACTTTAAATTCACAAGGGCAATTTCATCCACATAGCGAGGAAAAAAGATCAATTACTTTTCCTGGTTTAGATGGTGGAGCAGAATGGGGAGGAGCAGCATTTGATCCTAACTCTGGATGGTTGTATGTGAATTCAAATGAAATGCCTTGGGTTTCAATTGCAAATAAGTATGATACACCTAAGGAATGGGAATGGCAGTTAAAAAAAGATCCAGTAAAAAGTTACGGTAAATCAATTTATTCTCAACAATGTTCAAGATGTCATGGAGCGGATTTAGATGGAATTTCCAATATTCCTGGTTTAAAAAACCTAAAGAATAAATTTAAAAAAAATGAATTGTCATTAATAATAAAAAATGGAAAAGGAAGTATGATGCCAATGCCACAAGTTTCAGAAAGTCAAGTTAAAGCTATGACAGCATTTTTATTAGATGATGATAACATTGATTTGGACCTGAATTCTTTTAGAGAACTTGATCCTAATATCGTACCATATTCTATAAATTATTTTGGAAGATTTATGGATGAAAATGGTTATCCAGCTGTTAAACCGCCTTGGGGAACTTTAAATGCTATAGATCTAAATAAAGGTGAAATTGTTTGGCAAGTACCTTTGGGAGAATATGAAGAATTAACTAAACAAGGCTTTTCTAAAACAGGTACAGAAAATTACGGAGGTCCTATATTAACAGACGGAGGATTAATATTTATAGGAGCTACTAATGATGAATATTTCAGAGCTTTTGACAAAAAAACTGGAGAAGAAATATGGAAAGCCAAATTACCAGCCGGCGGATATGCCACACCAATTACATATCAAATAGATGGAAAACAATATGTTGTTATTGCATGTGGAGGAGGTAAGATGGGTACTAAATCTGGAGACTCTTATCTAGCTTTTGCTTTAAATTAAATATTATAAAATTTATTAAAATATGTCTGAACTAAAAGTTAATTATTCTATTGATGAAATGCATGTTGCAATTATTAGGATAATTGAGCAGATGAATGATTCAAATTGGATGCCTGAAATTATTTTAAGCATAAACAGAGGTGGTTGTATTCCTGGAATATATTTATCTCATAAAATTGAAATACCTCACAAAGTAATTGATATTCAATTAAGAGATAGCTCAGTTAGTCCAAATTTTTCTGTTTTGAATGATTGTTTGACAAAATATCAAAAGTTATTAATAGTTGATGATATTAATGATTCGGGAAACACTCTCAAATTAATTAAAGACCATTCTTTAAAAAATGAACCTGAAATACGTTTTGCTGCTTTAATTAATAATATTAAAAGCAAAATAAAAATAGATTATCAGGGGCAACTAATTGACAAATCTAAAAATCCAGTTTGGTATATATTTCCATGGGAAAAGTGGTAGTAATAATTTAAAATAATTAATGTTTAAAAATATATCAAACATTCTATTAGGCTTAGTTTTATTGCATATAAGTATCACAACTTTGTCAAATGCCTTAGTTGCAATTCCTATTGAACTTTTGGGTTATAAAATTACATGGGCGGCTTTTGTGTTTCCCCTTGTTGTGGTAGCTACTGATTTAACAGTTAGACTTTTAGGTAAATCAATAGCACAGAAAACAATAATTTATACTTATCCTTTAGCAATTATTTCATCAATTTTAATTGTTTATTTAGAGGGCAACCCTCAATCAGTAGCATTTAGAATTGGCTTTGCAAGCGCTACAGCTTATGCTTTAGGAATATTAATAGATATATATGCGTTTCAGTCCATTAGAGATAGATATTCTGCTTGGTGGATAGCTCCTGCTTTATCTACAGTAATTTCTAATATAATTGACACATATGTTTTCTTTTTTACTGCATTTTCTGGTTCCGAAGATATATATATGGCTTCTAACTGGTTTGAAATTGCAGGGAATCAAACAGTTTTAAAAATTGTTATTGGTTTATTATTCTTTTTACCTGCTTATGGGTTGTTACTCAATTTTCTTTTAAAGAAAATTAAGAAACAAAAATAAGTACAGATTGACTCAAATAATACCTCCTTAGGAAGATCTAATAATAGAAGAGTCGTTTTTAGATTATCGAATTAAAAATAGATTTATTGATGTATTTTTTTAGTTTTAATTTCAACAATAAATCTATTTAAAGTGTCAGTTTTTTTATAATAATAAATTCTTATATTTTCTATTTTTGAAATTAAATTTTTAATTTTTCTGTAAGTTTTATATTTATGTTTTTTAGATAAAATTTTACTATTTATTTTAACAATAGTTTCTCCTTTTAAGTCAAATTCATATAAAGATTTATTATCAAAGCTGCTTAAATTAATTTTTATAAAAAAATTGTTTTTCCAAAATTTGTTACTTAAAAGGAGCTTTATAAACTTATCTCTCTCCTTAAAAGAATAAGCTTTGTTCAATATATTTATAACTGGAATAGCTTTTTCTTCAACTTCAACTTCTTTTAAAACTATTTTCTTTCCTTGAGAAAAAGATTTTGAAAATGTATTTGAAAAGAATAAAATTGTTAAAAACAAAAATTTAAAAAAAACACTTTTTTTAAATAAGAACTTTTGGCATATCATATTATAATATAATTTGCCAGAAATAAATTATTTTTTTCATCATGATTTAATTTATGGTTATAATAAGGTCAAATATATATAATACTTTTATTTTTAACATATATTTAATTTATTAGATTAAAAAATAATGAAATCAGAAATTCAAGGAGCTGAAATTTCATGGTTTGCTCCTATATGTGATGGAGACGATGCTTTTTTGGGTGAGAGAAACCCTATATATAAAAGTTCTTGGGAAAATACTTCTTCTATAATCAAGACTGCTGACAGACTTGGGTATTCAAATGTTTTGTGCCCTTCATCCTATCAGGTGGGTCAAGATACATTGTCTTTTGTTTCGGCAATGGCTCCTTTAACTAAACAAATAAACTTTTTAGCTGCTATAAGATGTGGAGAAATTCATCCTCCGATGCTTGCAAGAACTATAGCTACTTTAGATCATATCTTAAAGGGGAGGTTAACGATAAATATTATTTCTTCAGATTTACCAGGAATGAAATTAGAATCTTCAGAGAGATATTTAAGATCTAGAGAAGTTATTCATATATTAAAACAATCTTGGACCCAAGACAATATTAATTTTAAAGGAAAATTTTATAATATTAATTTACCATCTGCTCCAGTTAAACCATATCAACAAAACGGAGGACCTCTACTTTATTTTGGAGGCTATTCTCCAGATGGAGTAGATTTATGTGCAGAGTATTGTGATGTTTATTTAATGTGGCCTGATACTGAAGAAAACATAATTGAATTAATAAATAATATGAAACAAAAAGCATCTTTATTTGAAAGAACAGTTCAATTTGGATTAAGAGTTCATGTTATTGTTCGAGAAACTGAAAAGCAGGCTATAGAAGATGCTGAAAAATTAATATCTAAATTAGATTTAGAATTAGGAAAAGAAATAAAAAACAGAGCTCAAGATTCTAAATCTCTTGGAGTATCTAGACAGTCAAATTTGAGGGATAAATCAAATAAAGATTATTTTGCTGAACCTCATTTATGGACGGGTATAGGTCTAGCTCGCTCGGGTTGTGGAGCTGCTATTGTTGGTGATCCTGATCAGGTTTATAATAAAATGAAAAGATATATGGATATGGGTATCAGCTCATTTATTTTATCTGGTTATCCACATGAAAAAGAATGTAAATTATTTGCTAAATACGTTTTACCAAAATTTAAAAATATTCATTTGCCAGAAATTTTTGGGAGAGTTCCGAAAAAAGAACCAAATAGTCCTTTAGCAAGAGGACCTAGAAAATGATATAATATTTTCACAATCATATAGAAGAAATTTCTTAAGTCATTTTTTTGTTTATTTGTATTCTAAATTTAAATCATGAAAATTCTTAAGTTTTTTATTTTATTTTTCTTTCTTATTTCTTGTAATAAGGAAGGTTTTTTAACATCAGTAAACTCTCCAGACAACAAAATATTATTAGATTTTAAA